>CAKPYN010000003.1 GCA_934202965.1 uncultured Megasphaera sp. | reverse complement strand
GGAGAAATATTGATGCGAAGTTTTATAGTTTTGGTTAGGTTGGACATTTTTATCACCTGCCTTTCTAAAGTTATATTACTTTCATCAAAAATATTATACAATATATTTTGCTGATATCATAGTATTTTTAGAAAGTGAGGTGAGGCGGGCATTCTTCCCCGACCTAAGAGGTCGGAGTATCCTGCCCGCATTTTAGATGAATGACAGGAAATTTACGCAATGGTGTAATGGTAATCGTAGCATGGCGAAATTCACGAAAGAATGTTGCGCAGGCAAGACGTGGCAATCCATTAATAACCATAGCACAGGCCCCGCATTTGCGAACCATGCAGCTGCATTGCCAGCCAATAGGAGAAACTTCGTGACCATCTTTTGTTTGCAGCGGCGCGTGATCATTAAGGACACGGAGTGCGGCTGCAATTGAGTCATCACGTGTGCCGTCATAGAGAAATTCTTGCCAATACGGGGGTGTGTTAGGTGCATTTTGTCGTTGAATGCGTAATGTATACATGTGAATATCACCTCTTTGTGGGAATTGGCATAAATTGAATTTGGATAGAAGAGCCATTATAAGTAGCAATTGTTGTTTTTTTATATACGGCATCATTGCGGGCAGGGTAATCTATGCGCCAATGAGCACCTCGGCTTTCTTTGCGGGCGAGTGCACTATATAGCAGTGTTTTTCCCAATAGAAATGGCGGCTGTTGAAAATCGTTTATTTCTTTCAATCCCTGTATCAATAACGATTGACAGTGACGCAGCCCTAATGCATGATGTAATGACTGACGTAACAGTTGCCATTCTTGCGGAGAAGGAGATGGGGGTACAGATGCAGCATGACAATATGCCTGACAAGCAGAGCTATTTCCTTCGGCACAAGCTGTGCTGGCGGCCGTTATGCCGCCATAGATAGTACCTAAAAGAGAGTTGCCGCCTAACCGATTAGCACCATGATACTGGCAGGCGCATTCACCAGCAGCATAGAGATTTTGCCAGGGTGTACGATGTGCGGCATCTACGTATAAACCGCCCATAAAATAATGAATCCCCGGTGCGACCGGAATCGGAGAGGTGCGAATGGATAGGCCTAAATAGGTTTGGCAATCGTCGAGAAGACCTTGTAATTTGTGTTCAATTACATCCTGAGAAAGATGCCGCATATCCAAGTAAACCGTACCGTATTGTTCGCTCGTGGCTTCTATTTCGCGGGCCGTAATGTCACGGGGCATTAAATTGCCTAAGGTAGGATATTTTTCTTCCATGAAATAATAGGGTTTTCCTTGACGAAGCGTATATAGACGGCCGCCTTCACCACGAGCAGCTTCGCTGAGCAGCATGCGTTTACCATTGCTTACTACCGTCGTGGGATGGCATTGAATAAATTCACCGTTGGCAAGGGGAAGACCTAACCGAAATAGTTCGGCAGTTACGGCTCCTGTATTGGCAAGGGAACCTGTCGTATATGGAAATAATCCATGCATACCGCCGGTTGCGATGATAACGGCATCGCCAAGCAGTGTTTGCTGCCGTCCCGTATAGGTGTCTTGAATGATACAACCACCGCATACCGTGCCGGCATGATATAATGTGACAAATTGGTGGTGGGAAAATCGATACACTTGGTTGCGTTCTTCTTCACGGCGGAGTGCATCGATAAAAGCAGTCACTAACTGTTTTCCTGTATCGCTTTGTACAAAGGCAGTTCGTTTTTTTTTCTGCCCGCCGAAATTTCGCAGATCTATATCGTATGAATTATTAATGCGATTAAAGGGAACGCCCATAGCGGCTAACCGATTAATGAGGGATGGTGCGGCTTGTGTCATATTCCATACGGCGTTGGGATCTGCCAGTTCGCATCCCGCTTGCATGGTGTCATGGTAATGTTCTAGGGGACTATCGTTTTCGCCTTTTGTATTCAGCGCGCCGTTAATACCACCTTCTGCCATGACGGACTGGGATTGCTCGGAAGGCAGTGTAGAAACGAGATATACGATGTGATTTTTTTTAGCAGCTGTTAACGCAGCGGCCATACCGGCCAATCCAGCACCAATGATGATGATTTTTTTACTCATAGATATTGCCATCCTGCATAATAATAGATAAGACTGCCTGTTATAAACAAATAGAACACAGCAAGAATGCCGTATATATCATAGGCATGTGCAGATACATGCTGCATTCCTAATGTTAAAAGCAACGAACGTATATTGAGTCCAATATGGAGAAATAACATACTGACAAAAAGAAACTGTGTTATAAGCTTACATATGGTAAATTCAAATAAAATATAGTGCGTTCCCTGCATGCTGCCAAATACTTGCCAGTGAAAAATGAATAACAGTAAAACGGCAATGCCGCTGAGTCGGCGAAGCCAAAACAGACGATTGGCATAGATATATCGAAAACATTGTGCATGTTTTAACGTACGCAGCCAATAACGACAGCCTAAGAGCATATGAAAAACAGCTAGAATACCAGCTAGATATCCCATAAAAGCTGCGGGACGCGTACTAATACCTAGCAGCATAAAACTGCCCATAGCGGCATGCCAAAGACAAAGTATTACCAGCGCAGTTGTGAATATAGTAAACAATCTTCGCATACGATTACTTTTACCTCATTTCATAACTTTTTATGTGAAACTGCTGTGCCGAAACAGCATGATCAGATAAAAATGCGACAGGTACAATGGTTGTTTCATATTTGCCGGCAAGCAGGCGAGAGCGAAGCATGACTTCATTCATCGGAATGACTCGCACGGCAATATGCTGTGCCGTAAGTTTGTTTGCCCAGTGCTGTGCATATGTACATAATGCCTCATTATCGGAAGGGACGTAGATACGAAATGATGAATAATTCCAATCAGAAAGAGAAATTGAGCGATGAATAAATGAATCAAAAAACTGCTGTTGTGCCTGTGAGGTAGGTTGTAGGGACGGAGAAACGAGAACAATATACTCGCCTGTAAGTTTTTCATTCGCGGCAGATGCATGTTTGGGAGTTGCACCGCCCAATACATCTATGGGAGAATGAAGTATCTCGCCCATGCATACAA
The DNA here is from genome assembly GCA_934202965.1 of uncultured Megasphaera sp. Taxonomy (GTDB): domain Bacteria; phylum Bacillota; class Negativicutes; order Veillonellales; family Megasphaeraceae; genus Megasphaera. Next base: position 184,292 of record CAKPYN010000003.1, on the reverse strand, counting down.
GAAATAATCCTGTCAAAATAACTACATAAAAATAACGTCTATGTGGTCTATGTGGATGCGGAATCCATGCCATCTATTTTCACCAACTTTGTTTTTTATTTTGAGCAAGTCTATCAATTAGTGTAGCATATTTTGTAAAAAAAACATAGGGAAAATCAAGGGGGCGTATTTTATTCGCATAAAATAACTTGCTGGTATATAATAAAATTATAGATATAATTAATTATGAATGATCACAAATATGAAAAATAAAAATAATTTGAGGTGAAAGCGTATGCAATTAGATATGGATTCATCTAAGTATAAAACCATTCTTCATTCTAAAAGAGCGAATATATACTACATAGAACATTGCCGTGTTATGCAAAAAGATGGATGTGTTGTATATTTAACAGAAGCTAAAAAAGAAAATTTATATTGGAATATACCGATTGCTAATACTACGGTTATTTTATTGGGAACAGGGACATCTATTACGCAAGCGGCGATGCGGTTGTTGGCTCAAGCTGGAGTTTTAGTAGGATTTTGTGGTGGCGGAGGAACGCCTTTATTTGCTGGAACAGATATAGAATGGTTATGTCCACAATCGGAATATCGGCCTACTGCATATGTACAAGGATGGCTTTCGTTTTGGTTTGATGAAGCGAAACGATTGACCATCGCCAAAGAATTTCAATTGCAGCGAACTCGTTTTTTAGAAACTGTATGGAGTACGGATAAAGAACTGCACAATTATAATTTTTACAGTGATGATGCAGAAGTGGAAAAAGCCCTGAAAACGTTTAGGATGGCTATCTCAAAAGCAGCTACAGTGACAGAATTGCTGACGAGTGAAGCTGCTTTTACCAAAAATTTATATAAGTATGCTGCTGCAAGAAGCAACTGGGGTGAATTTTCCAGAGAACATACGGGCAGCGATGATGCCAATATTTTCTTAAATCATGGAAATTACCTGGCATATGGCTTGGCTGCTTGTACGCTCTGGGTTTTAGGAATTCCGCACGGCTTTGCTGTCATGCATGGAAAGACGCGGCGCGGGGCGTTAGTATTTGATGTAGCCGATTTAATCAAGGACAGTATCGTGTTGCCGTGGGCCTTTATTTGTGCATACGAAGGCGCAAAAGATAAAGAATTTAGACAAATCTGTCTGCAGGCCTTTACAGCCCATCATGTGTTGGATTTTATGTTTGACGAAGTAAAGAAATGCAGCGAATTTTTTAAAGAAACGCCTGATAAAAAAGAGAAAGACGAATAAAACAGCATTATGTATTTACATTTTTTATTCGTAGATGTACTATAATAATATCTGTTGCATAAACAGTTTAGAATATTGTAATTTAGTATTATATATCACCTGCTGCATAAGCAGTTTTCTAACATGATGAAATAGAATAAGATTTTTTAGAATATATAATAAGTACCATTGTAATTTAATATTAACAATGATATACTGCACATATACTTAGTGTACAAAATCTGTAATGGTATAGGAGCTGTTGCCTATGATGGTCTTATTTATTAGCCGCAGTGAAAAGAAAAGCATCTATACGGTACGAAAAATTTTAGATAATTTCGCAGATCGTATTGGCAGCGATATGTGGAAAACAGTCATCACGGAAGATGGCTTGCAAACCGTAAAAGTATTGCTGCAACGGAATGCTACTAAAAATATGGCTGTGGCCTGCCATTGGATTCGTTCTCGCAGCCGCAGTGAAGTACGCTGGATTGTAGGAAATCGCAGCAAATTTAATGATGTTGGCGTTGTCCCCATCAGCACAACACGTCGGAACCTCAATCACAGCGAGTGGGAAAGCGATTGGCAGTATTTGCCAGAAATAAAGATGCTGGCAGCGATAGCAAGTTTATGGCACGACAGTGGTAAGGTTTCTCAGTGTTTCCAGGTGAAATTAAAACAGTTTTTAAAACACAAAAATGATAGCTCTTTCAAAGCCAACCCAGATCCATTCCGTCATGAGTGGGTTTCTTGCAAGATACTGGAAGCCTTGGTGCATTACACGCAGGCCGCAGAGGATGACAGTATATGGCTGCAGGCCTTGGCAGCAGGTACTGTCAAGGAAAGAAAACTAAAGGCTGCGCTACAGCAGCCATACGATACCATACAGATAAAACAGCTTCCGCCTATCGCACGCCTGGTCATTTGGTTAATCTTGTCACATCATAAAATGCCGCAAATCAATTCGCATGATAAAGATAAATATGACGACACGACAGCACTTGATTTTGATTCCATTATGGAGCGTATAGATGCCTCATGGGGATATAAAAATGAAGCATGTACTGATTCAGATGAACAAAGCCAATGTTTTCGTTTTCCTAAAGGAATGTTGATAGAACATTCTAGCATCTGGCAAAAACAAATCAAGCGCTGGGCCCGCAAGGTACTGCAAAACCAGAAAAAATTGTTACAGCTGTTTGAGAATAAACCTGCACTGCGCCACGTATTACATGATGCCCGTTTATGCTTGATGATTGGTGATTATTATTACTCTTCACTGCCTGCTAAGGAGACGGACTCTGCGAAGGCCTCCTCCAAAACACTTTGGGCCAATACCGACCATGGCCAGTTAAAGCAAACGTTGGAAGATCATATTACAGGAGTTACAAGCCAGGCGGTCAGAATAGCACAACAGCTTCCGCGGTTTGCCAAAGAAATGGAAACTGTATATGACGTTCCGGCATTACGCCGGAAAAGTCCCAAATGGTACCGCTGGCAGGATACGGCAATGGAAAAAATTCGGGAATTTCGTAAAAAGACAGAAGACGACCAGACATTTTTTATTGTCAATATGGCAAGTACTGGCTGTGGCAAAACGATTGCCAATGCGAAAATCATGCAGGCTGTATCGGCCGATGAAAAATCTCTCCGCTATGTGTTGGCTTTGGGTTTGCGGTCGTTGACCCTACAGACCGGTGACGAGTATCGACAACGATTGGGCTTGGATTCATCAGATTTAGCCGTATTGATTGGTTCTACTGCAGTACGGGAGCTGTATGAGACAGACAAGGTAGAAGAACCGGCTGTATACGGTCCTGAACCCATACAAGAGAAAATAGAATATATGGATACAACCAATGAAAATCAACAATTTCTTTCTATTTTCTTTCAAGGTCCGCAGGCGGCCAAGCACAAGGCGTTATTGTATAAACCCGTTTTGGTCGCAACGATTGACCACATGATTGGTGCGACAGAAACAATTCGCGGCGGCCGATATATGCTTCCTTTTTTGCGATTGATGTCATCAGATTTGGTCATTGACGAAATTGATGATTTTACGAAAAAAGATTTAATTGCTATTGCTAGATTAGTGCATTTAGCAGGCATGATGGGTCGTAATGTAGCTATTTCCTCAGCGACGATTCCGCCTGATTTGGCAGAAGGCATGTATCGGGCATACACGGCCGGGTTGGCTTGCTGCAACGCGTTTTTTGCAGAGAAGAACCGATGCAGTCTCGTGCTTTGCGATGAATTTAAAACGACAGTACAGCGGCTGAATGCAAGTGACAACGAAGCCTATAAGAAAGTGCACGCTTCGTTTGTTGCCAAACGAGTGGCTAGATTGTTGAAACAGCCGGTCAAACGAAAAGGGATGATTGTGTCTGTGAAACCGTCAAATGACATGACGACGTATTGGGATGCCATACGCCAGGCTGCGGAAACACTACATGGCAATAATCATATCGTAGACGATAAAACAGGAAAAAATGTGTCATTTGGTATCATTCGCACTGCCAATATTGACCCTTGCGTGCAGGTAAGCCAATATTTGCTGACCTGCAACTGGCGTGAAGGCTATACGGCACGGATTATGACGTATCACAGCCGACAGATTTTGCTGTTGCGTCATATGCAGGAGAAATATTTGGACCGCGTACTCAAACGCAAAGATGCCAAGGCGTGTCTGCAGGACACCATAGTGCGGCGCGTATTAGATACGACGACAGCAGAGAATGTCTTGTTTATGGTCGTGGCGACGCCGGTAGAAGAAGTAGGCCGAGATCATGATTTTGACTGGGCAGTCATCGAGCCGTCTTCCTATCGATCCATCATTCAGTTAGCCGGGCGTGTACTGCGGCATCGGATCTGTTTGACAGATAGAGCGGTACCCAATGTAGCAGTGATGCAGTTTAATATTCGCGGACTCAACGGTAAAAATGGGCTTGCTTTTATACGTCCTGGTTATGAAAGTCAAACGTATCGGCTACAGAGTCATGATTTGACACAGCTCATTGATGTGGATGCATTTGCCGCACGAATTGATGCCATACCCCGCATTCAAAAAGCAGCCATATTACATCCGATGCAAAAGCTCATCGACTTGGAACAGCAGACGATGGCTGATTTCAATGATAAAAAAGGGATTGGCCCAGCAACGTGCAATGGATGGCAAAATGAGTGGTGGTGGATGACAGCATTGCCACAGCAATGCAATCGTTTTCGTGAACAAATAGTGGATAACCTAACGTTGTATGCAGTATATTGTCAAGGAGATATAACTTTTCAGGAGTATGACGAGCGCAAAAAAATTTATGAATCGAGAAACAAAGATTTAGGAATACAACCGTATGAAGCTGATGATATGATGAAACAACGACTTTGGTTATCGCGAAATTATATACATTTATTACGGAAATATTTATCGGATACAGAGGATGAAGAGAAAGAATTAGAACGAATTTCTAAGAAATGGGGGGAAGTTACAATTCCTGATTATGGAGATAAGAATAGTAATGTCCAGTGGTATTATACAGATGATTTTGGCTTTTTTAAACAATAAGGAGGCGAATATACAGTGAGCATGTTTATGGAATATGTCAAAAATCAGGCAGCAGCCAAAGAAAAAACATCGGCTGCATGGCTGGAAGGAATAATCAAACATATACCGGATTGCACACTGGCTACCCATGCCAGCAAATTTACCCATCCCAGCAGTAAAAACGTGGATATCAATGATACAAACAAGCAGACTAATTTGCCTTACGTAGTGACAGCTACTACACAACATCCCGTAGATATCGTTGTCAATGCGGCATATATGGGAACGGCAAAATTTCTATTGTATGAGTTGGAAGACGGGAAAACCATACTGCAGCATTTGCAGAAAGTTGATGTGCAGCTACAGCAGGAAATAGAACAACTAGGTGTTTCATTCACCCAGATATCTTCTATGGTTACTGACATATGCCGTCCCAGTCAGCCGACGCAGACTAATGGATATATCAAGCAAGTGTATTTTCCTATATCGCCTGCAGCATATCACCTAGTGAGTGTATTGCCGTCGTCGAGCATCATGGTAGAAATAAAAAGAAGAATGATGGAAGAAAACCGCCGGAGAAAAGCATGCCGTGATGCCGAAAACAGTCACTATGGGGAATCCTATCGAACCTGGGCGGATATAACGGATATTCATTTTGGCGGTACTAAGCCGCAGAATATCAGTGCTCTGAATTCAGCACATGGCGGCAGCTTTTGGGCGTTGTCATCCCTGCCGCCTGTCATACAAAAGAAAGATATACGAATTCCTAAAAAAGACTTTTTCCAGGAAACCTTGCCATATAAAGAATATGTGACGTTATTTAGAACCCTGCATACCGATATCTTGACAAACGGCATAAATAATAGGCACGTACGCAGGAAACGGGAAGAAATCATAGGTTGTATCATGCAGCTGGCATGGACCTATTGCTATATGCTGCGGGAAAAAACTGCAGGATGGAGCCTGCAAAAAGACTATGAATCACTGCCGCAGGCACAGAAAATATGGCTGGATGAAGCATATGCCCTGCAGCGAAAAGACAATGAAACGTGGGAACGCGAATTACAAACGCAGTTTGGCCGCTGGGTTATCAACAAATATTTTCGTATCCTGGGAAAAGATAAAGTCCTTTTAGGGGATGACGAACTGGCATATGTCAAGAAGATCATGCGAGATGCCATACGAAAGGATGTGAGAGAACATTGAACAAAACATATATTGTATTGCACCATATCCACATTCAAAACGCCAATGCCATGAGCAGCTGTTATACCATAGGATTTCCAGCCATGACAGCTTGGCTGGGCGCCGTGCATGCGTGGCAGCGCAAGCTGCAGATGATACCGGGATTGGAACAACTAGAATTGACTCAGACCGCGGTTATCAGTCATCAATGCCAACTGCAGACATATAAAAAAGGACATTTTAGTAGTATTATTGGTACGGCGAATCCCTTGAAAAAAAATAAACGGACAGGCAATTTTGAACGCCCTCCTTTTATTGAAGAAGCGCGTATCCATCTGGATGTGTCCTTAGTTATAGAAGCTCATGGTGTATCCGGTGATAACGAAAAGCTATGCAAAGCAAATTTGCAGACCATCCTTTGGCAGACAAAATTGGCGTCCGGTGATGTCGTAGGCTATGATGAAAATATAGAAATCAAGTATATACCAGAAAACACGCGTACAGAAGAAAGAAACATGATTTGCAGTCTGATGCCGGGCTATGCCCTTATCGAACGAAGCGAACTGCTTCAATCCCAAGATAATGCAAAAGCAGACAAGTTGGATGCTTTGTTAGATTTTTTGAGTATACATGTATACAGTGAGACAGAGAATGGAAAAAATACCAAAACTTGGCATGCTAAAAAAAGAGAACCGGGTTGGCTGGTTCCTATTACCATTGGTTTTAAGGGCATATCGCCTATAGGCAAGGTAGCGAATCAACGAGACGAAACAGCAGACCATTGTTTTGTAGAAAGTGTAGTCACCTTGGGAGAATTTAGGATGACCTATCGCTTTCAATCCGTAGAAGACATGATGTGGCACTATGAATACGATGCCGCAAATCAATTATATATATGTAAAAATCAAGCAGGAGGAATGCAGCATGGCTAAAACGACAGAAAGAAAAACAACAGTACTTGCTTTTGAAAAGAAATTGGTAGCATCTGACGGATATATGTATCAAGTACGATGGGATACGCGAACTGAAAATGCGCAGAGCATAGAACTTAAGGAAAAATCTGTGCGAGGAACGATTTCTAATCGCCTGACCAAAAAAGAAGGAAATGATCCTTTAAAGTTGGATGCTAAAATTGCAAATCCTAATCCACAAACAGTGGATAGTGCTTCATTGGATTTGCAGCATGATACATTAAAACTTTGTTTTACATTAAAATTTTTATCTGGTGTGGCTTATCCGTCAGCATGCAATAATGAGGAACATTACAAAAAAATTGGCAATATGGTTCAGAAATATATAGATACATATGGGTTTAAAGAAGTAGCCCAACGGTATGCCTTGAATATCGCTAATGGCCGTTTTCTTTGGAGAAACCGAGTAGGAGCAGAAAAATTAGAAATTGTCGTACATAACAAAGAAAACCAAAAAACATGGACCTTTGATGGGTACGAGTATGCTATGAACACATTTGAAAAAACAGATGCGCAAGTCGAAGAATTGGCAGCCTGCATTGCCGATGCCTTATGTGGTAAAACGCCATACTTCTTTATAACAATTACAGCCTATGCACTTTTGGGCAACGGACAAGAAGTATACCCCAGTGAAGAACTGGTTTTGGACAAGAACGATAATACCAATAAGAAAAGCAAGATTTTGTATCAAGTCCATGACGTAGCTGCTATGCATTCCCAAAAAATCAATAATGCCCTGCGGACGATTGATACATGGTATCCGGAATACGAAGAAACAGGCAGAGCAATTGCCATAGAACCTTATGGAGCCGTGACAACGATCGGTCGAGGCTATCGTTCACCGAAAGAAAAGAAAGATTTTTATACGTTGTTTGACAAGTATTCCCAGGGCGATGAACCATTTGCCAGCCAAGACGAAGCCGATTATGTCATGGCAATGCTTGTCCGCGGCGGCGTTTTCGGAGAAAGCGGAAAGGATTGATGAGTATGAAATACTATCAAGAAATAACACTCCTTCCTGATGATATGGGTATATCGACTGCTTTTTTGTGGTCTAAAGTATTTTTCCAACTGCACCTCGTATTGGCTGCTGAGAAAGAAAAACGGGGAAAAGGCATCTTTGCCGTGTCCTTTCCTCAATACCAAAAAGAAGGATTGGGAAACAAACTGCGTGTTTTTGCGGAAAATGAGACAGCGTTAGAAGACCTGCATCTTGCGAATGTACTGCAGCGTTTTCAAGAGTATGTACATATAACAGGTGTCAGACCCGTCAGAAAAAATCACGGCTGGGCGATATACAAACGCTATCAGCCGGACAGCTCGGTACATCAAAAAGCAAAACGCTATTCCAAACGGCATGATGTGACGTACGAAGAAGCATGCAGTCTCATGAAATCAAAAAAGAAAGAAACACTTCCATACATACCCTTACACAGCGCATCCAACAGACAAACCTTCAGCTTGTTTATTCAAAAAACAACAGTTGACGAAAAACATATCCAAAGCTTTTCTGCTTATGGATTAAGCAATGATTCAACAGTACCCGAATTTTGACCCAAATTTTTGACACACACCAAAAAGCAAGGAAATAAGCGGCTTTTAACATGGGCTTGAAAATTTTGGGTAAAATGGGTATAATCGCTATAAAGCAAGATGTCATGCGGATAAAGTTGCGTGATGATACAGTTATCTGCCGCATAGGCAGTTTAGAAATAACTTCAACAACCCGTTGAGCGGATTCAAATGTTATCTGCCGCATAGGCAGTTTAGAAAGTGGCATGACGGTAAACCCAAAGAATAATAGGGTTATCTGCCGCATAGGCAGTTTAGAAAACATAGGTATCGGGTGATAGCATGGCACGATGCGTTATCTGCCGCATAGGCAGTTTAGAAAAGATGGCGTAGATGCACCATTACCACCTGTGAGTTATCTGCCGCATAGGCAGTTTAGAAAGATTTGTATGAACAAGTTAAAAAAACTCGTCAGTTATCTGCCGCATAGGCAGTTTAGAAAGGATGTAGCCGTTGGTTTGATGTTGTACATTTGTTATCTGCCGCATAGGCAGTTTAGAAAAAGATTTGTAGTTTGCGCATTAGCCAAGTCAGGTTATCTGCCGCATAGGCAGTTTAGAAAATATCGGCTATTATGGAAACATTGGCGAGAATGTTATCTGCCGCATAGGCAGTTTAGAAAGGCGTTATATCTAGAGCGTATCTCCATCGCCTGTTATCTGCCGCATAGGCAGTTTAGAAATCCTTACGAGAGGGGAAAATAGTTGCTTAGGTGTTATCTGCCGCATAGGCAGTTTAGAAATCTAGTAAAATCAGCACTTGCTTTCAAATTGTGTTATCTGCCGCATAGGCAGTTTAGAAACATAAAGGCCGTCAAAACAACAGCCCAAACGGGTTATCTGCCGCATAGGCAGTTTAGAAAGGTCAATACGAGCAACATACTTGAGGGAAGTAGTTATCTGCCGCATAGGCAGTTTAGAAAATGTTCAGTAAATGACTTATTAAATCCATGGAGTTATCTGCCGCATAGGCAGTTTAGAAAACTGAATAGACATTTTCTTAGAAAATTGTCACGTTATCTGCCGCATAGGCAGTTTAGAAAATCGCCATGAAATGTTGGCATCACACCGGAAGGTTATCTGCCGCATAGGCAGTTTAGAAATTTCCATTACCAATCAAAACATCAGTCAAGGCGTTATCTGCCGCATAGGCAGTTTAGAAAGAAAGACGGTAAGATTCATAAAGAAGAATTTCGTTATCTGCCGCATAGGCAGTTTAGAAAAGTAATGATAGACGGGTGATAACGACACTCTGGTTATCTGCCGCATAGGCAGTTTAGAAATCCAAAACGCTAAAAATAATAGATAGTACCATGTTATCTGCCGCATAGGCAGTTTAGAAAGTAATGAATTGATTCAGCCGGAAGAATTGGCCGGTTATCTGCCGCATAGGCAGTTTAGAAAATAATTTGTAGTCAAAGGACGTTTACCAGTATGTTATCTGCCGCATAGGCAGTTTAGAAAAATCATGACCGAGGCCGGGCATACGTGACATAGTTATCTGCCGCATAGGCAGTTTAGAAAACTAGCATTTTGAATGACAGGATTAGACGCTAGTTATCTGCCGCATAGGCAGTTTAGAAATCTTGTAAAATTCGCGCTCGCTTGTAAATTATGTTATCTGCCGCATAGGCAGTTTAGAAAGTACCTTGAGCAAAAATTTCTTTATTGAGAACGTTATCTGCCGCATAGGCAGTTTAGAAATTCCATGACGCAACAGCAATTTAAGGATGAAGGTTATCTGCCGCATAGGCAGTTTAGAAATATTCCGATGAGAGGCGGATTCCGGATGTAGTGTTATCTGCCGCATAGGCAGTTTAGAAATTTAACTCATCTAATGTAATGCCAATATAATCGTTATCTGCCGCATAGGCAGTTTAGAAATTGCTTTATCAGATTGGGAGCTATCGTCGTGCGTTATCTGCCGCATAGGCAGTTTAGAAACGGTCTATTGTGCTTTTGGTGTATCCGTCTATGTTATCTGCCGCATAGGCAGTTTAGAAATGCCAATCACGAGACTTTTGTGCTTCTTGAGAGTTATCTGCCGCATAGGCAGTTTAGAAAGGTAATAGTAGCAGTCTGACCTAGCGGAAGCTGTTATCTGCCGCATAGGCAGTTTAGAAAAATTTTCTATAGTACGTACTGGGATGCCCATTGGTTATCTGCCGCATAGGCAGTTTAGAAATTCTTAAGCCGTATGATATGCCTGCTTTTATTGTTATCTGCCGCATAGGCAGTTTAGAAATTTTGTATAATCGACGACAAGGAAGATTCTACGTTATCTGCCGCATAGGCAGTAAAAATTCTATAAAAATAACCGTTATCCTACAAATGCAAAGGACGTCTGATTCAAATACATCAGACGTCCTTTTGTAGTATTGCAAGCATTGCTGTAATCTACGATTTATCTTATTATTTTACTACCAAACCAACAGGGCAATGATCGCTGCCCATAATATTTGTATATATATGGGCTTCGGCGAGTTTGTTATCGAGGGATGCGGAGGTAATGAAATAGTCAATGCGCCATCCGGCGTTGTTTTGGCGTGCTTTAAAACGATAACTCCACCAGGAATATACACCGGTCGTATCCGGATAGAAATACCGCCATGTATCGGTGAATCCTGCCTGTAGAAGCTGGGTCATTTTTTGTCGTTCTTCGTCAGAAAATCCGGCATTTTTGCGATTGGTTTTTGGATTTTTTAAATCAATTTCTTCATGGGCTACATTGAGATCGCCGCAGAGAATGACGGGCTTTTTTTTGTTTAATGCTTGTAAATAGGCACGAAAATCATCTTCCCACTGCATGCGATAGGGAAGACGGGCCAGTTCGTTTTGGCTGTTTGGCGTATAGCAAGTGATAAAATAAAAATCGGCAAATTCCAACGTAATCAGGCGTCCTTCATGGTCGTGAGCGTCAATACCCATGCCATATGATACGTCAAGCGGATGCTGACGCGTGAAGATGGCTGTACCGCTGTAGCCTTTTTTATCAGCGTAATTCCAATATTGTTCATAGCCAGGTAAATCCATTGTAATTTGCCCTTTTTGGAGTTTGGTTTCTTGAAGGCAAAATATATCGGCATCGAGCGCATGAAACGTGTCCATAAATCCTTTTTTCATAGCAGCACGGAGCCCGTTAACGTTCCAGGAAATACATTTCATAAGTATCAGCCTCTTTCTTTAGGTATTTACTGTTATAATGATAAAAATTTTGCTATAATAAAGTCAAAATATGATTTTGATATAGTATAACATAATTTTTGCGCATGAGACGTTTTTATTGTATAGGAACGAGTTGTGCTTGTCAAAACAGAAACAGGTGATACGAATGGCAGTACATGAATTAGCAGGAACGAAAGTGAGAAAAGAGGATTATATTGATTTACAGGCAATCGCTGCACAGTATAGAAATAATCATCCCGATGTCCGTAATCCACAGCAGCAAGTACGGTTTGGGACGTCAGGACATCGTGGTCAGGCTGGAAACAGCAGTTTTACAGCAGACCATGTAGCGGCGATTGCGCAGGCTGTCTGCAATTTCCGTAAACAGTTTGGTGCGAGCGGCCCATTGTTTGTTGGTGAAGATACACATTATTTATCCAAATTGGCATATGAAACGGTATTAGGTGTGTTGGCGGCGAATGGTGTAACGGCATATGTTGATAAAGAACACGATTTTGTCCCGACGCCGTCCGTATCACGGGCGATTTTGCGGTATAACGAAGGCCGTACAGAAAAGTTAGCCGATGGGTTGATTATTACGCCATCTCATAATCCTCCTGAACATGGGGGAATCAAATACAATCCGATTACAGGCGGCCCGGCTGAATCGGATATTACCAAAGCGATTGAAATAGAAGCAAACCGACTGCTGGCTGATGGTAATCGGGATGTCAAACAAGTTGCCTGCAAGGATGCTGAGGCAGGCCCGTTTGTTGTTCCGTATGATTATAAAGAGATGTATGTAGCAGAATTGGATTCTATCATTGATATGGATGTTATTCGCGATGCCAAACTGCGAATTATGGTGAATGCATTAGGCGGTTCGGGCATGAATTACTGGCATCGTATTGCCGAAGTTTATCATATTGATATTGATTTTGTGAATGATACCTATGATCCGCAGTTTACGTTTATGAATTATGATCATGATGGTAAAGTACGGATGGATTGTTCATCTGCTTATGTCATGTCTTCTGTAACAAGCAGTAAAGACCGTTATGATTTGATATTGGCGAATGATCCGGACTATGATCGGTTTGGCATTGTATCCGGCAACCAGGGAATGATTTCGGCGAACGCATATTTGACGGTAGCGTCTCATTATTTAATGACGCATCGTAATTTCAAAGGCCGCGGCATTGCCAAGACCGTTGTTACGACGGATATGCTGGCTCGTTCGGCAAAGATGCTGGACATTCCTTGCTATGAAGTACCCGTAGGATTTAAATATTTTGGTTCCTTGTATACCGAAGGAAAAATTGCATTTGCTGGTGAAGAAAGTGCCGGCGGAGCATTTGTTGCTAAAGACGGCAGCGTTTGGACGACGGATAAAGATGGCATGATTATGTGTTTGTTGGCTGCGGAAATTAAAGCGGTTACTGGTAAATCACCGATTGATTATTATAATGATTTATGTGAAACCTTAGGCAGACCTTATACAATGCGCAGTGATGCGCCGGCCACATTGGAAGAAAAATCAAAGATAAGCTCCTTGACAGCAGAAGATGTAACGGAAACAACATTATGCGGCAGTCCGATTACTGCTGTATTATCACAGTCTCCATACGGCTCATTTGCGATTGGCGGTGTGAAAATTTCTACTGAAACAGGATGGGTAGCAGCTAGGCCGTCCGGAACCGAAGATTTATACAAGTTATATGCAGAAAGTTTTGTATCGGCGGAACAGGCAGGCATGTTGTTGGAAGAAGGCAAAGCCTTGATTTCTAAAGCACTTGCCAAATAAAGAAAGAGATGGCTGGGAATAGGTTACCTGTCCCAGCCATTCGTTTTAGAATTTATATACAAGCAGTGGAATTTTTCATATAACCTATGGTATAATAAACAAGCATGGAATTTAAATATGAAGGGGTGTTAGTATCCATGAAAGTTGTCATTACAGTAGTTGGCGTAGACCGTACGGGTATTATTGCTGCGGTTAGTCAGATTATGGCTGAACACAAAGTTAACATTTTAACGATTAATCAGGTTATTTTGGATGGAATTTTTAATATGGCTATGATTGTGGATTTGGAAGAAGCGTCTATCGGCTTGGACAAACTGCAAGAATTGCTGAAAGAAAAAGGAGATGCCCTGGGGGTAGAAATCAGAGCACAAAACCGTAAAATCTTTGATGCAATGCATCGTATAGGATAAGGAGACATAGTATGCTGACAATCCAAGATGTACTGGAAACGAATCAAATGATTCAAAAAAATAATCTGGACGTCCGCACCATTACGATGGGGATTAGTCTTCTTGACTGCTGTTCCAGTGACGGCAAGACATTATGCCGTAATATTTACGATAAAATCACATCATATGGAGAACATCTCGTAGAAACGGGAAATGCCATTGGCTCAGAATTTGGCGTTCCTATTATTAATAAACGTGTATCGGTAACACCGATTAGCTTAGTTGCCGGAGCCAGTGATTTAAAAAATTATGTTGAAGTTGCTAAAACGCTGGATAAGGCAGCTAAGGAAATCGGTATTGATTTTATTGGCGGATTTTCTGCATTGGTAGAACGGGGATTTACTGATGGTGATCGCCGCTTAATTGATTCGATTGCTGAAAGTTTAGCATGTACCGATTTGGTATGCAGTTCCGTTGCTGTCGGTTCGACAAAAGCGGGCATTAATATGGATGCCGTTGCTGAAATGGGCCGTGTTTATAAAGAGTTAGCTGAACTTACGAAAGAACAGGATGCTTTGGGCTGTGCTAAATTGGTCGTATTTTCGAATGCTGTAGAAGATAATCCCTTTATGGCAGGGGCTTTTCATGGCGTAACCAATGGGGATTCGTGTGTCAGTGTTGGTGTCAGCGGCCCAGGTGTTGTAAAAAAAGCGTTAGAAAACGTACAAGGGCAGCCATTTGACGTTGTTGCAGAAACGATTAAGAAGACCGCATTTAAGATTACTCGTGTAGGACAACTGGTAGCGATGGAAGCTTCTAAACGACTTCATGTTCCGTTTGGTATTATTGATTTGTCTTTAGCGCCGACACCGGCAGTAGGTGACAGTGTAGCTGCTATTTTGGAAGAAATGGGGCTGGAAAGCTGTGGTGCCCATGGTACAACGGCAGCTTTGGCATTGCTAAATGATGCGGTTAAAAAAGGTGGCTTAATGGCATCGTCTCGTGTTGGCGGTTTATCCGGTGCATTTATTCCTGTTAGTGAAGATAAGGGAATGCTGGAAGCTGTTGGACGCGGTAGTTTGAGTTTGGAAAAATTAGAAGCAATGACTTGTGTTTGCTCGGTAGGCTTGGATATGATTGCTATTCCGGGGAATACATCAGCTGCAACGATTTCTGCCATTATTGCAGATGAAGCAGCAATTGGTATGATTAACAATAAAACGACAGCCGTTCGTGTGATTCCGGTTCCGGGAAAAGATGTAGGCGATACGGTTGAATTTGGCGGGTTGCTGGGATATTGTCCTATCATCAACGTCAATACATATAAATCAGATGCCTTTATTGCGCGTGGTGGCCGTATTCCAGCACCAATGCGCAGCTTGACCAACTAATCGGCATTTGGTTACTTTTAATGGAAAGTAGGCGTGTGTTGTGCTTGAATATCTTGTACCATTTGTGATCGCATTGATCGTATCCTATGCGTTGACACCCAGCGTTAAAAAGCTGGCTATCAAAGTAGGAGCTATTGATAGACCAAATGCCAGAAAGGTACATACTCATGTCATTCCGCGATTAGGCGGGCTGGCAATTTATATTGGATTTATTTCGGCAGTAATAGGAACGGCTTTATTTTGCAATGTGCCAATTCGTCATGATTTGCTGGGATTGTTGTTAGGATGTACAGCGATTGTTGCCCTGGGAATTTGGGACGATATTTGCAATATTCCAGCCAAGGTAAAATTAGTGGGACAAATTATTGCAGCAGCAATTCCTGTTGCATTTGGCATTCAGATTGAATGGCTGACAAATCCCTTTGGAACGCTGGTTGTTTTGCCGGAAATTATTGCCGTGCCGATTACTATTTTCTGGATTATTGGCTTTACCAATACGGTGAATCTTATCGATGGATTGGATGGTTTGGCTGCAGGTGTTGCCTTCATTGCGTCTATTTCCATGTTTTTAATGGCCTATAATATGAGTCAGGTACTGCCTGCTATGATTATTGTTTCTATGGCAGGTGCTGCTTTGGGATTTTTGCAGTATAACTTTAATCCGGCTAAAATTTTTATGGGTGATACAGGTAGTATGCTGTTAGGGTATACGTTGTCTGTAGCAGCTGTACTGGGATTAGTAAAAACTGCGGCAACGGTAGCTCTTGTCGTACCGGTTATCGCATTGGGACTTCCTATTTTGGATACATTATTTGCGATTATTCGCCGTAAGATGAGTGGTGTGCCTATTTTTCAACCCGACAAAGGCCATTTGCATCATCGCTTGTTGGCGTTGGGAATGACACAGAAACAAGCTGTATTAGTAATGTACTGCGTTAGCATTTTATTGGGAATTGTTGCACTTTTTGTAGCTAATGTAGGCTATAAGACGGGAATCGTAACAGTCGTAATCGTACTGGCTGTTATTATTTATTCAGCGAAACGCATTGGTATATTACGAAAGACAACAACGGATACTACTCACAAAAAATAATGTGAGTAGTGCCGTTTTTTCTTAGGAGGAATAGGTATGATAAAAGTTATGACTGTTTTTGGCACACGGCCGGAAGCTATCAAAATGGCACCTGTTGTGTTAGAGCTGCAAAAACACAGCGATAAAATACAGACGATTGTTGCTGTTACGGCACAGCACCGGCAAATGCTCGATCAGGTTCTGCAGTTATTTCATATTAAACCAGATTATGATTTGGATATCATGTCGCAGGGACAAACGTTATATGATATTACAACCAAGGCACTGTTGGGACTGAAAAATGTGTTAGAAAAAGAAAAACCTGACTTGGTATTGGTTCATGGTGATACGACAACAACGTTTGCCGGCGCGTTAGCCGCGTATTATCAGCAGATTCCCGTGGGACATGTAGAAGCAGGTTTGCGTACGGGTAATATATATTCTCCATTTCCAGAAGAAATGAATCGCAAATTGACAGGTTCTATTGCGGCGATTCATTTTGCCCCGACTTCTACAGCAAAGCAAAATTTGCTGCAGGAACATATTAATTCAGAAAATATTTATGTTACAGGTAACACGGTTATTGATGCGCTTATGAATACCGTAGATGGTGACTATGATTTTGAAGATGATGCGCTGCGCACAGTAGATTTTAAACATCATCGCATTATTTTATTAACGACCCATCGCCGGGAAAACTTAGGCGAACCGATGCGTCATATTTATAAAGCACTGCGGCAGATTGTTGATGAAATTCCGGACACTGAAATCGTTTTCCCTGTACATCGTAATCCATTGGTACGTAAAGTAGTAGAAGAAGAATTAGCAGGTGTAGATCGCATTCACTTAATTGATCCGATGGAATATGAACCATTTGCCAATTTAATGAGTTTGAGCAGTTTAGTACTGACAGATTCCGGCGGTATTCAAGAAGAAGCACCTTCATTGGGAAAACCAGTATTAGTGTTACGGGATACGACAGAACGGCCCGAAGCGGTAGTTGCCGGAACGGTACGATTAATTGGCACGGATAAGGATGTTGTATATAAAGAAACTAAACGTCTTCTTACGGATGCAGATGCGTATCATGCCATGAGTATGGCTGTTAATCCGTACGGTGATGGTAAAGCTTCGCAACGTATTGTACAAACTATTTTGCATGTATTTCACGAAAAAGAAGAAGCTCCTGAAGAATTTTCTTTAAGCTAATATAAATTTATTAATATGTAGATTATGCTATACCTAAATATAGAGTATAAAATACAATCCATGTTATTTTAGCATGGGTTGTATTTTTTTATGGGATATCTATTGCGAATTATGCATCAGGAGGCTAAAATAAAAGTAAAGTTTGAGATAATTTTCACAGAAAATCATAAGAATTATTGTGAAAAAATACACCTGAAAAATAGATATTTCGATACAAATATTTGTAAAAGTCAAGCATTGATTTTGCGATTTTAGTGTGCTAAGATAGCACTATCAAAGATGAATGTTATGTATAGGTACTATTCGTCTTTGGTAATAAAAAGTCTATCAGCATGAATGAGGAGGTGTCTTTATGGAGGAGAGAAGACAGCACACGAATTCGTCTGGTAGTTCATTAAACCGCATGGAGCTTATGAATCTGATTGTCATTGCAGGCTCGTTGGGACTGACACTGTTTGTCTGTATTTTTATAGGTGTTTTTTTGGGACGGATGATAGATGATTTTTTTGCAACGTCTCCGTGGGGAATTATTATTTTTTCTTTATTGGGAACGGTTAGCGGCTTTTGGTCATTGTATAAAAAAGCAATTGTGTATATGAATCATCAGTCGGCTGTACAAGAAAAAACATCGAGGACCAACTCATGGAAGAACTAGCGAAGTATGTAAAGACAACAATCATTAAGCTAATTGTGCTCACTTGTATTGTAATGGCAGTATTAGGCGTCATAGGCTGCCAGCAGTACATAATTGGCTGGTGTGTTGGCAGCGGCCTGAATATCTTGTATTTTCTGATGCTCAGCAGCCGGTCGGCACGGGCTATATATTTACCGCCTGAACAAGCCGCTTCTTTTATCCGCGGCGGAGCTATTTTCCGTTTAGTAATGATATGCCTGATGTGTATTATTATATTGCAGTTTCCTATCATTCATTTTGGAGCTGCTGTTGCAGGAATTTTTTCATATCGCATGATCATTTTTGCGGATGGGATCGGGAAGTTGATTCGGGATAGGTAGGAAAGGAGGTACACTATATGGAGTTACATGCAGGGCATCATCTGGTCGTTCAAATCCTGGGAATGAACGTTAACTGGGATACGATGATGATGACATGGCTGGTATGTGCATTAGTCATTATTGTGACGGTTGCAGCTACGCGGAAGCGGTCTTTAGTACCATCGGGACTGCAAAATGCCATGGAAATGATTATTGAATCCCTGCTGGATCAGTTTAAGGAAACACTCGGGCCTAAATACGGCCAAGTAGTATCAGTCCTTTTGTCAATGTTCTTGTTCATTTTATTTGCAAATGAATTAGGGTTGTTGCCTAGCCCTCACGTATTGGCTTCGCCAACTAATGATTTGAATACGACTGTTGCATTAGCTCTGGTTTCTTCTTTTATGGTCCACTTTATGGCTCTAAAGAACCAAGGATTCAAAAAGCACTTTAAGCACTTTTTCAAACCATTTGCGCCATTTGTTATTATTAACTTGATGGAAGAAATTACCAAGCCGCTGACATTAGCATTTCGTCTTTTTGGTAATATCTTAGCTGGCGAAATTTTGTTGGAAGTATTATACTTTCTTGTACCGGCAGGCATTCCTATTATCTGGCTTATTTTCAGCTTGGTTATTGGTTTGATTCAGGCGTTTATTTTCACCATTTTGACAACATCATACTTGGCTCCGTCTTTTGCGGAAGAATAAGAGATGGAAATAGTAGTCATGTACACTTAGGAGGTTATTTATTATGGAAAAAGCACTCGTATTAGCATTATCGGCCTTTGGTGCCTGCTTAGGCGTTGGTTTGGCAGCTCTCGGCGCTGCAATTGGTGATGGTCATGCAGCATCTAAAATGTTGGAAGGCACAGCACGTCAGCCGGAAATGGGCGGCAAACTGTTGGTTAATATGCTTATCTCCATCGGCTTGATTGAATCTATGCCTATTATTGCAGCTGTTATTGCTATTGTATTGGTATTTGCCAATCCGTTCGTCAGCCTGCTTTAATTATTTCAATGGATAATCCATTACAGCAGGGGAGGGACGTATATTGGTTAGTTTAAATGGTACCTTACTGTTCCAATTTATCAACTTCTTTATATTGGTAGCTATTTTAGCAAAATTTGCGTATAAACCGTTACTGAAGGTCTTGGAAGAACGGCGTAATAAAATTGCCAGTGATTTGGATGAAGCTGCAAAAGCTCGTCAGGATGCTGATAAATTAAAAGCTGATTATGAAGCGCAAATTCGTGAAGCCCAGGCAAAAGCACAGGCGATTGTGGATAAGGCTGTCAAACAGGCTGATAAAGAAGCACAGGCACAGCTGGATGCAATTCGCACACAAATTGCTAGAGAAAAACAAATTGCCCAGACAGAAATTGCGAATGAACGGGAAGCCGCTATCAGAGAAATGCGTAAAGAAGTAGTCACACTGTCTATGGCTGTAGCAGAAAAACTACTTAAAAAGAACATGGATACAGACATGAATGCAAAACTGGTTGCGGAATGCATTAATCAGCTCCAAACGAACAATCGCATGAAGGGGAACTGATCCTATGATACCCGAAACGATTTACAGCAAATACAGCCAGGCAATGTTTGATATTGCCAGCGAACAGAAAAAGCTTACTGAATTTGGGACAGAACTGAAAAAAGTACGGGATGCATTTCAAGAAAATCCGGATTTTTGGAAATTTTTGAATCATCCGCTTGTACCGCCTCAGTCTAAAAAAGAAACAATACAAAAAGTCTTTGCAGAAGACGTGTCACCATTAGTACGGCAGTTTATATATGTCATGATTGATCGGCGCCGTGAAGCGGCTCTGCTCTTGGCAATTGATGGCTTTATCGATTTAGCACGCCGGGCACAGCATATTGAAGTGGCCAAAGTGCGTGTTGTCAAAAAGCTAACAGAAGATGAAGAAACCAAGTTGCGTGCTAATTTGGAAAAAATGACAGGTAAAAAAATAGAACTGCTCTACTATGTAGATCCGTCTATTATTGGTGGCATGGTAATTCAGATTGGTGATCGATTAATTGATGGCAGTCTGAAACGACAGCTGCAGGATATGCAGCATACGCTGCTGCAAAATGACGCAATGAATGGGGTGACGGACGAATAATGAAAATGAAGCCAGAAGAAATTACGGCTATAATCAAAAAACAAATCGAAGATTATAATGTGGAAATGAATGTCGATGATGTTGGCACCGTTCTGGAAGTCGGGGACGGCATTGCCCACATTTACGGTTTGGACAAGGCCATGGCTGGGGAATTGCTGGAATTGCCCCATGGTGTATATGGACTGGCCTTGAACTTGGAAGAAGATAATGTAGGTGCTGTATTGCTCGGCAACGATTCATTAATTAAAGAAGGCGATACGGTCCGCCGTACAGGACGTGTTATGCGTGTGCCTGTAGGTGACAATATTATCGGCCGTGTTGTAAATCCATTGGGGGCACCGATTGACGGAAAAGGCGAAATCAAGACAACAGAATCACGCCTTGTAGAAATTAAAGCTTCTGGTATCGCTGACCGTCAGCCAGTTAAAGTACCACTGCAGACAGGTTTGAAATCCATTGACTCCATGGTACCAATCGGACGCGGGCAGCGTGAATTAATCATTGGCGACCGCGGCACTGGTAAAACGGCTATTGCAATTGATACGATTTTAAATCAGAAAGACAGCGGCGTTATTTGTGTATACGTAGCTATCGGTCAGAAAGCCTCTACGGTTGCGCGGGTTGTACGTACGTTAGAAGAACATGGTGCTATGGCATATACTATTGTTGTCGCAGCTACTGCGTCTGACGGTGCGCCGCTTCAGTATTTGGCACCGTATTCCGGTGTATCCATGGGTGAATATTTTATGCACAAAGGCAAAGACGTACTTTGCGTATATGATGATTTGTCCAAACATGCACAGGCATATCGTGCTATGAGTTTGCTTCTTCGTCGTCCACCAGGACGTGAAGCATATCCGGGCGATGTATTTTACTTACATTCCCGTCTGTTGGAACGTGCTGCCAAACTGTCCGACGAATTAGGCGGCGGCTCCATTACAGCTCTTCCGATTATTGAAACGCTGGCTGGCGACTTGTCTGCATATATTCCGACCAATGTTATTTCTATTACAGACGGTCAGATTTTCTTGGAAACAGAAGCGTTTAACTCCGGCATTCGTCCGGCTATCAACGTCGGCTTATCTGTCTCCCGTGTTGGCGGGTCCGCACAGATTAAAGCCATGAAGAAGATTGCCGGTACATTGCGTCTGGACTTGGCACAGTACCGTGAATTGGCTGCCTTTGCGCAGTTTGGTTCAGACCTCGATAAGAGCACCAAAGCCCAAATCGACAAAGGGGAACGGACTATGCAGCTGTTGATTCAGCCGCAGTATCAGCCGATGCCGGTTGAAGACCAGGTTATGCAGATTTACTTAGCTGTTAAAAATTACCTCATGCCGGTTCAGGTTGCCGAAGTAACGCAGTTTGCTGATGGGTTTATTAAATTTATGCATGCCAATTATCCGGAAGTCGGCGAAAGCATTAAATCGATGAAGGAACTCGGCAAAGATGCAGAAGCAACCCTCCAGAAAGCAATTGGTGAATATACGAAGCAGTATGGCGCTTCTCATGAACTGATTAAAGAGGAGGAATAACCTATGCCGAGTGCACGCGAAATCAATAGACGGATAAAGTCCGTTACAAATACCCAGCAGATTACTAAGGCCATGAAGATGGTATCCTCCGTACGACTGCGCCGTGCACAGGACCGGGCGTTGGCAACGGCGCCTTATACTGAAAAAATTGAAGGGATGCTGCAGCGCTTATCGGCAGCCGCAGCAGGAGATGGCATTGCGTTGTTTCAGCCGCATGATGAAGTCAAAAAAGTATGTTATATCATTGTAGGTTCAGATAAAGGGTTGGCCGGGGCATTTAACTCCAATGTCAATAAAGCAATGGTAGCCGTCCTCAAAGATAAACCCCGCGATGCGTCATGCCTTTTAGTTACAGGCCGTAAGCCTGCTGAATATTTAAAACATCTCCGTATAGTGCCGGACAAAAAATGGAGCGGGTTTTCCGATAAACCACAGCTCGTTCATGCCCAGCGCATTGCCCACTTGGCGGTAGAAAAATTCCTGGCTGGTGAAGTAGATGAAGTGTATATTATCTATACGCACTTCAAATCTGCGTTATCGCAAGAAGTACAGACAGTTAAAATGCTGCCTATTACGCCAAAAGCCGAAGATAAAACGACAGGACCGAAAGAAGAATACTTGTTTGCGCCAAATCCGCAGCAAGTACTGGAATCGATTTTGCCGCAGTACTTAGATATGGTTGTATACAACAGCCTGCTCCAGTCAGCAGCGAGCGAACTCGGTGCCCGTATGACGGCTATGACGTCTGCTACGGACAACGCAGGTGAACTCATTGACAAACTTACGGTTCATTACAACAAAGTTCGTCAGGCTGGTATTACAAACGAACTGACGGAAATCGTCAGCGGTGCCAATGCCCTCCAATAATCGCGCATTGGATTGGAAAACTAAGAAAGAGAGGAGAGCCTCTTCATGAGCAATAACATTGGGAAAGTAGTACAGGTCATTGGCCCTGTTATTGACGTGCGGTTTGCTTCCGAAGCAGATTTGCCGGCAATTTACAACGCTATTCACGTCACTGGCGGTGAAGGCGATCAGGCCGTTGACTTGGTAGCAGAAGTTATGCAGCACTTAGGCGACGACGTAGTACGCTGCGTTGCGATGAGCTCGACGGACGGCCTCGTTCGCGGTATGGCTGCAGAAAATACAGGAGGACCGATTAAGGTCCCCGTTGGGAAAGGCGTTTTAGGTCGTATCTTCAACGTTTTGGGCCAAACCGTTGATAAAGTAAATGATAAAGTCCAGGCGGATGATTATTGGCCGATTCATCGTCCAGCTCCAAAATTTGAAGACCAGGCAACTGGTACGGAAATCTTGGAAACAGGTATTAAGGTCGTTGACCTCATTGCCCCATATGCTAAGGGCGGTAAGATTGGTTTGTTTGGCGGTGCCGGTGTTGGCAAGACAGTCCTTATTATGGAATTGATTCACAACGTTGCGACAGAACACGGCGGCTATTCCGTATTTACCGGCGTAGGCGAACGTACGCGTGAAGGCAATGACTTGTGGAATGAAATGAAAGAATCCGGCGTTATCAGCAAGACCGCTTTGGTATACGGCCAGATGAATGAACCGCCAGGAGCTCGTATGCGTGTCGGTTTGACAGGGCTTACCATGGCTGAATATTTCCGTGATAAAGAACATCAGGACGTACTGCTCTTTATTGACAACATTTTCCGTTTCATTCAGGCAGGGTCTGAAGTATCTGCATTGCTAGGGCGTATTCCATCTGCCGTTGGGTATCAGCCGACGTTGGGTACGGACGTAGGTGCCTTACAGGAACGTATTACATCAACTAAAAACGGTTCTATTACTTCCGTACAGGCTGTTTATGTTCCTGCCGATGACTTGACAGACCCGGCTCCGGCTGCCACATTCGCACATTTGGATGCGACGACTGTATTGTCTCGTCAAATTGCTGAATTAGGGATTTATCCGGCTGTAGATCCGCTGGATTCGACATCCCGTATTCTTGATCCCCATATTATCGGCGAAGAACACTATAAAGTAGCTCGTGAAGTACAGGCTATTTTACAGAAATATAATGATTTACAGGATATTATTGCTATCCTGGGTATTGATGAATTGTCGGAAGAAGATAAACTTACTGTTGCTCGTGCTCGTAAAATTCAGCGTTTCCTGAGCCAGCCATTTGCTGTTGCCGAACAGTTTACAGGTCAGCCGGGACGGTATGTACCGCTGAAAGATACGATAAAAGGCTTTGAAGAAATCTTGTCCGGTAAATGTGATGATATGCCGGAACAGGCATTTTATATGGTAGGCAATATCGAAGAAGCATACGAAAAGGCCAAGACTCTGAAAGGAGAATAGGCTATGGCAGAAAAAGGAACGACTATCCATTTGGAAGTCATTACGCCGGATGCTGCTGTGCTTCAGGAAGATGTAGAATTCGTTTTAGTTCGAGCATTAGACGGCGATTTGGGGATTATGCCAAATCATGCACCGCTTATTGCATCGTTACGTATTGCACCACTTTTCTATGATAAAAATGGTCAGCGTAAATGTCTTTCTGTTGCCGCTGGTTTTTTGGAAATCAATGATAATGTGATGACAGTGATTTCACCGGCTGCGGAATTGCCGCGTTCCATTGATGTCAAACGCGCTCAGTCTGCAAAAGAACGAGCAGAAAAAAGACTCAATGACAATCATGGCGATATAGATGTAGAACGAGCTAAGTTAGCAATGCAGAGGGCATTATGCCGTTTGCATGTAGCTAATGAGTATACTGAATAACAGCAGTATTTGCGCAACAAGAAGATGATAAACAAAAGAGGTCTCTTGACTCCATCGAGTTGGGTAGACCTCTTTTGTTTGTCATATATCAAAATTTTATATGTATAGGTAAATTCGTTTTTTAGGTGAAGAGTTTGTAAGTTGCGTATCTAGTAGTAGAACGTAAGCGTTGCTGTTTGTTTTTAGTATGCGGAAAAATTTGCAATGTTGACAGGGAAATGAGAAAAAACGTATAATATACGTTGCTGATATTATTTTACGGGTTATGATATTGCCTGCGAAGGAGGCTCTTTCATGCATAGCATATCTTATTTTTGGCGATTATCCCGTCGTATTTATGGTCCTCGAAATTTTCAGGAAAATAAGCGGGCTGTTGTCTTCTTTTTCCGTGCGGTTGCCAATCGAAATTTGTTTGAAAAATTATATGCGTTTTTTGATGCATATGAACCGATGAAAGGATTCTTTGAACAGCAGGATCCGGATTTTCAAGAAGTAATGACACGTGTTTTTCTGTTTAAAAATTCGACGATGACACAAAGGCTGGATGCGCTTTTGCATCATTTCACCATTTTGCGGACTTTCTTTACGGATGAAGTGATTCATACTATCTATTGGGGCCAAGGATATACCTTGTGGAAATCCAATGATGAATCTATGCCGTTGGAAGTACGGCTTATTTTTGATACAGGACAGCGTAAAGAAGGATTTATGTCGCTCTATTTGTATCATGAAGGAGAAATGATTTATCATTTTAATTTCCGTTTTGATTACAATAAAGACGGCAAACCGTCTATGTATATCGGTACGATCCAAGGATCTAAACATGGATTGGATACAACCAAGATATTAACTAAAAAATTATTTGGCTATCGTCCCAAAAATTTTATTTTATACCTCATGCGTATTTTGGTACAGACGTTAGGTATTCATGATATGTATGTTATCAGTGACGAAGGATTTTATACCAATAGTCATATCCTGCGGGGCAATCGTTCTAAAAAGACGAATTTCAATGGTTTTTGGAAAGATGAAGGTGCTGTTTGTGATCCACAGGAATCCTGGTATTTTCGCCTGCCCATTGAAGAAAAACGCCGTAAATATGCTGAAATAAAATCACAGAAACGAAATCTCTTTAGAAAGCGATATTTGCTGATGGATCAAATTGTTCCTGTGTATGCAGCGGCAATACGCCAGTTGTTCCGCGAAGGATTTTCTCCCGTGCCGTCGGCAATCGATGAAGCAATGATTGTGGATAAACCGGCTGATTATGATCCGATTGCAGCACCAAAACAGTAACGAATATAATTTTATACGCAAATTGTACTCCCAGACTTTATGATTTACAGGTAGTTTGGGAGTTCTTTTATGTGATTTTAAAGTCATTTTCTTGCAATAAGTCAAAAAGACGAATATAATGTAAAGAGGTGAAAGTCAAAAAGAAGAAAGCCGGACTTTGACACTTTTTTACTATATAAGATGGGTGATTTGTATGAGTGTATTGGCTGATAAGATTGAAAAATTTATATTGCATAAACTATTAGAAGAAGAGGAAGAAAATATTATATTACGGCGTAATGAATTGGCTGATGAATTAAATTGTGCGCCATCACAGATTAGCTATGTCTTAAGTACTCGATTTTCCAGTGATAAGGGATTTTTAGTAGAATCTCGGCGTGGTTCCGGCGGATTTGTGCGTATTATTAAGCTTACGCCGAAAAAAAAGGATCGAACACCGGTTTTGATACAAGAACGGCTGCCGGCTGTACGAATTACCATGGAAGATCTGGATGGTTTTTTGTATCAGCTGATCAAACAGCGTCAGCTGACGAATCGCGAAGCGATTTTAATGCATCATACGTTTGAAGCGCTGTATAAAGAAGTGAGTGATGAAACGCAGCGAATGGCTGTTCTCAGTCATATTATTCAGCATCTCAACTTGCGCTGACGCAGCGAAAGGAGCGTGATAGCCATGTTATGTGATGTCTGCAAAAAGAGAGAAGCCGTTGTTCATATTACGACATTTGAACATGGACATCGGACAGATATGCATTTATGTGCTGAA
The DNA here is from genome assembly GCA_934202965.1 of uncultured Megasphaera sp. Classification (GTDB taxonomy): domain Bacteria; phylum Bacillota; class Negativicutes; order Veillonellales; family Megasphaeraceae; genus Megasphaera. The sequence continues at coordinate 157,290 of CAKPYN010000003.1, read as the reverse complement.
TGTGCTAATGCGCAGCGCAGCAGTAATGAATTTCGTGGATTTAATATGATTGATAATGATTTTTTTCGTAAGATGGTCTATCCTGACTATGACGATCCTTCTAAAGAAGAACCGCAGTGTACCAGCTGCGGCATGACATACAGTGAGTTTAACCGACTGGGTAAGTTTGGTTGTCCTGATTGTTATACTGCATTTAAAGACGAAATACCGGCATTGTTGCGCCGTATACATGGACACTGCAAGCATATAGGGAAAGTACCGAATCGAGGAACCGGTGTATTTCGTACGTTGACACATATACGGCGGCTGCGTCAGCATTTAGACAAGCTGATACACGAAGAACGCTATGAAGAAGCAGCACACGTGCGAGATGAAATCAGAGCGTTACAGCAGCATTTGCCTGCGGCAGATAAGAAAAAGGAGGAATAATCTATGCCAATTACGTGGATGAAATCTCCGCTTAGCCCTTGGCAGCAGGAACTGGGACCTTGTGCAGATGTCGTATTGGACAGCCGAATTCGTCTAGTACGCAATCTTAAAGAATATGTATTTCCGTTTCGTGCGTCAGAGAACGAGTTGGCAGCAGTATGCCAGATTGGAAAATCTCGTTTGGCAGCGCTGGATGTGTTGGGACATGGTACATACAGCTATATTTCGTTGGCGAATATCGATTCAAAAGAGCGAGAATTACTTGTTGCTAGACATATGGCCTCGGCAGCATGTATTGCCAATCCAATCTATCGCGCGCTGATGGTTCGTGATGACGGGGCCGTATCGATTATGATCAATGAAACAGCTCACTTTTGTATTCAGACTGTGACTTCCGGTCTAAACTTAGAACGCGTATGGGAAGATGCAAGTCAAATAGATGACACCTTGGAAAGTCAATTAAATATGGCATTTCATGATGAATTTGGCTATTTAACATCCAGCCCATTTTTGACAGGAACGGGATTGATTGCCGGCGTTACGCTGCATGTGCCTGCTTTAGTTTCCATGAAAAGAATACATCGCATTGTTCAGGGAATTATACAGTTTGGCTTTACGGTTTGCGGGGTGTACGGAGATCGTAACGAACCGATTGGTAGTGTGTTTCAGATTGCCAACCAAGTGACATTGGGCGTTAAAGAAGAAGACGTACTGAAACAGTTAGATAACATTGTTCGGCAAGTTGTCAAAGAAGAGCAAGCTTGTCGAAGCCTTTTGCAGCAACGACAAGAAGATATGCTGAAAGATACATTTCATCGGGCAGAAGGTATATTAACGCATGCCTATCTCATGGGAGAAGAAGAAGCCTTGCGTTTAGCCGGTGAATTGCGTTTAGCTGTAATACAACAGGAAGCAGACTATGAACTGCAGGTTTACGACGCGTTAACGACGAGTATTACACCAGCATTTTTACAATTTTTTCAAGAAAAAGAACTTACAGAACAGGAATTAAACAGGCAGCGAGCCGTCATGATACAACGCGTATTGAACGATTACGCAAAGCCTGTATGCGTAGGGATGTGATACATATGAATAATCGATTTACCAATGAGGCTAAGAACGTAATACAATATGCCCATGATGCAGCTAAAAAGTTTCACCATACCTATATAGGCACAGAGCATATTTTACTGGGTTTGGCGCACAGCAAAAATAGCATAGCCGGACAGATATTGGCTCAATGGGGCGTTACCGTGGGGAATGTATACCGAGCCATTGAAACGCTGATAGATGTAGGTAAAGAAACAACGGATGATGCCCTGTCTTTAACCCCACGGACTAAAAAGACGATTGAATGGGCTGTTTATCAAGCGAATGAATTAGGACAAACGTATGTAGGTACAGAAGAATTGCTGTTTGGATTGTTAAAAGAAACGAACTGTATGGCTGTCCGTATTTTGGAAAGTATGGATATTACTATCAGCAGTATAGAAGCAGATTTGCTGAATGCAGTCGGTGTCATGCAGGTAGAAGATGCCGAAGACGGAACGAATGCGAAACCGATTTCTTTAGAAAACTTTGGCCGTGATTTGAATGAACTGGCAAAAAAAGGCGTCATCGATCCTGTGATTGGCCGAGAAAAAGAAATCAGCCGAGTCATCCAAATTCTTTGCCGACGTACTAAAAACAATCCGATACTGCTCGGTGACCCAGGTGTAGGTAAAACCGCTATTGCTGAAGGATTGGCACAGCGGATTGTGGCGAATACAGTACCGCCTATCTTAAAAGATAAGCATATTTTTTCATTGGATTTGACCAGTATTGTTGCTGGCACGAAGTACCGGGGCGAATTTGAAGAACGGCTTCAAAAAATATTGGATATGATTCGTCATGATGATTCGTTGATTTTATTTATTGATGAAATTCATCAGCTTATTGGAGCCGGCTCTGTAGAAGGTAGTATGGATGCGGCAAACATTTTGAAACCCGCTTTAGCTCGCGGAGAACTACAGTGTATTGGTGCGACGACATTGGATGAATATAAAAAACATGTAGAAAAAGATGCGGCGTTAGCTCGTCGGTTTCAAACTGTTTTAGTCGAAGAACCGACAAAAGAAGATGCCGAAGCGATTTTACTTGGTCTGCGCGATCGATATGAAGCCTATCATAATGCACGTATTACAGATGAAGCCATTCATGCAGCCGTTACCTTATCTTCTCGTTATGTTTCGGATCGATATTTACCGGATAAGGCGATTGATGTCATGGATGAGGCTGCTGCAAAAGTGCGTATGAATGCGTTGATACCTTCACGCGAAGTGAAAGAATTGGAAACGAAGCTGGCCGATATTCAAAAAGAAAAGGAAGCATCGCTGGCGAATGAAGACTTTGAACGGTGTGCCATATTGCGCGATAAAGGAAAAGAGATTGCGGATACGCTTTCCGATTTGAAAAAAAAGAATGCTTTTTACTATGATAATCAATTAGTTGTGACAGCTCAAGATATGGCAGACGTTGTTTCGATGTGGACAGGGATTCCTGTACAACAGATGACGATAACGGAATCACAACGGTTGCTGCATTTAGAAGAAGAATTGCATAAACGAGTTATTAGTCAACATGAAGCAGTACAAGCTGTTGCCCGTGCAATTCGCCGAGCTAGAGCAGGGTTAAAAGATATGAATCGCCCGATTGGTTCCTTTTTATTCCTCGGTCCTAGTGGTGTAGGAAAAACAGAATTGGCAAGAACCTTAGCGGCACAATTGTTTGGCAGTAAAGATTCTCTCATTCGGATTGATATGAGCGAATTTATGGAAAAATATAGTGTATCCCGTTTGATTGGGGCACCTCCCGGTTATGTTGGTTATGAAGAAGGCGGCGAATTGACAGATAAAGTCAGAAGGAATCCGTATAGTGTTATTTTGTTTGACGAAGTAGAAAAAGCAAACAGTGATTTTTTCAATTTATTATTACAGGTGCTAGATGAAGGCCGGTTGACAGATTCTAAGGGCAGAACTGTAGATTTTCGAAATACGGTCATTATTATGACGAGTAATTTAGGTGCTCAACATTTAAAACCATCGACATCGGTAATGGGATTTGCGGCAGCAGTTGATGAAAAAACAACAAAGCAACAGCAGTTTAGTAAAGCAAAAAAAGATATTTTACAGGATGTCAAACGATTTTTCCGTCCGGAATTTCTGAATCGTATTGATGAAATCCAAGTGTTTAAGCCACTGGAAGAAGATGACCTGCGTCAGATTGTAGCTATTTTACTGCGTGATTTGACAAAACGATTGGAAGATAAAGGGGTAAGGATGAGCTGGACAGAACGGGCAGATGCTGTACTGATTAAGGAAGGAGCGGATTTTGCATATGGTGCCAGACCGCTTAAACGGGCTATTCAAAAGCTGGTAGAAGACCCGATTTCCGAGATGCTGTTAGGCGGAACACTTCAATCGGGATGTACGCTGAGGATGGATAGCCTTAATCAGAAAGATTTGGTTTTTTCAACAGAATCATAATGACATATATATGCAAAACGTACGCATAGATATGTCTATACGTACGTTTTTGTTTTTTGTAATCAAGAATATGCATGCAATATATAGATGAGATGTACAGAATGATTGACAGAGACTAAACAAAAGAAGTAATATAAATAATATATATTGTATAATTATTTTTTATTTTGGGGAAGGATGTGTTGACCTGATGATGCCGATTCTCGATTATTTAGACGGTATTCTGTATTATCCCATTTTAATTATTGTTTTAATTGCGGCTGGTTTATTCTTTTCATGGAAAACGCGGTGTGTGCAGCTGCGGATGTTTGCTGAAAGCATTCGTGTTGTCATGGAAAAACCGGCTACAGCAGGAGCAGTTTCTTCTTTCCAGGCATTGATGGTATCTACGGCATCCCGTGTAGGAACTGGCAATATTATTGGTGTTTCGACAGCTGTTTGTTTAGGCGGCCCAGGTTCGGTATTTTGGATGTGGCTGTTGGCAATTATTGGCGGTGCCAGTGCGTTTATTGAAAGTACGCTGGCTCAAGTATATAAACGCCGCAACGCATTGGGACACAGTTATGGTGGTCCGGCATACTATATTGAAACAGCAATGAAAAACCGAACATTAGGCGTTATTTTTGCGGTATGTTTGATTTTAACATATGCCGGTGGTTTTAATATGCTGGCCTCCTTTAATTTGCAGTCTACCTTTTCTGTATATAGTTTTTATCATCCAGATACGACTCCATGGCTGCTGGGTGCTGTTTTGGCAATTCTTGTCGGTTATTGTATTTTTGGCGGCGGACATCGTATTATTAAAATTACGTCTTGGTTGGTACCGATTATGGGAGCTGTGTATATTTTAGCAGCCGTTATTGTAATTTTGTTTCACCTGCCAATGCTTCCGCATGTATTTTCTATGATTTTTGCAGATGCCTTTGATTTTCAGTCTATTTTGGGTGGTGTATCAGGCTCTTGCATGATTTATGGTATCAAACGCGGATTATATTCCAATGAAGCAGGGATTGGGTCTGCACCAAACGCAGCCGCTGCTGCTGATGTCAGCCATCCGGCAAAACAGGGATTAGTACAAATGCTCTCTGTTTTTATTGATACCTTATTGGTCTGCAGTGCAACAGCATTCTTTGGCCTTTGTTCAGGTGTTCCGATTACGAAAGAAGTTGCCGGTGCAGTATATGTACAGCAGGCTGCAATATCTGTATATGGAGAATTTGGCCCTACGCTGATTACTATTTGCATGGTACTTTTTGCCTTTTCTACGCTGATTGGTAATTTGTACTATGTAGATAATTGTATTGCCTTTATTCATAAAGGGACTCCAACGAAAGCATTTATGGTTGTATTCCGCATTTTATGCGTGTTGGCTGTTTTTGTAGGTGCAGGTATGTCGATGGCGGCTGTTTGGGACATTGCAGATATTTTGATGGCCCTCATGTGCCTGATCAACATTCCGGCTTGCTTGATGCTGAGCAAGGTAGCCGTTGGCGTATTAAACGATTACCAAGAACAAAAAGCAGCGGGAAAGAACCCGGTTTTCAAAGCAGCTTCTATTGGACTGCGCGACGAAGATGTAGAATATTGGAAATAAGATGTATATAGAAAAAACTCTCTTTGGACGGATGTGCCTAAAAAGAGAGTTTTTCCTATACATACAGGGAAAGACAGAATATACATATTTGCTATGAACGCATGAATAAAATAGAATTGACATCTTAGAAAAGTTTGATATACTAAATCTTGGATTGAGGGGGAGCGCCCTGAATCTGTTTGGTACATAGCGAGGGAGCTTGTGTTTCAAGTTGAGAGGATACTAGTGAGTATCGACCGTTATTAGGTGGAAACTATCTGTTATCCGGTCGCTATGTATAATGAATATGGTAATGATACGATAAACTTCACGACCGCTGTGCATAGGCAGGTAGTGCCGCCATACAGAGGGAGTGAAGTTTTTTTATGGAAAAGGATAAAAAAGTACTACGGTTAGTATTATTGGCAATGTTAGTGGGATTAGGCGTTGTTATTTCCCCGATTTTGCGAATTGAAGGCATGTGCCCAATGGCGCATTTAATTAATATTACATGTGCTGTTTTGATGGGGCCTTGGTATGCCTTGCTTTGTGCTACGCTGATTGGGATTATTCGTATGACCATGATGGGGATTCCGCCGTTGGCTTTGACGGGAGCGGTATTTGGGGCAACGTTGTCTGGATTATTGTATCGGGTATCCAAGGGCCGATTGATTGCTGCTGTTATTGGTGAAGTCATTGGAACCGGGATTATTGGGGCTATCGTTTCCTATCCGGTCATGGAAATTTTTTATGGTCGTACCGGTTTGTCTTGGATGTATTATGTCCCTATGTTTATCAGTGGTACGTTGATTGGCGGCTCTATCGCTTTTTGTCTGCTTATGGCTTTGTCTCGTAACGGCACACTGCGTGAATTTCAACAAAAATTAGGGGTAAATATATATGATAGACGGAAACAATAAGTTAATACAACAGCTGGCTGTTCTACGACATGATACTACTGAGAATAGGCCTCTTGTTCATTGTATTACGCACGGTATTACCATGAATGATAGTGCTAATCTTATTCTAGCTGTTGGCGGTGTTCCCAATATGGCATCCCATCCTAAAGAAGTCGTGGAAGTAGGAAAAGCAGCGAATTCGCTAGTGGTTAATTTGGGAAATATTTCCAGTGAACGCATGGAAGCCATGCTATTGGCCGGGCAGGCTGCGCATGAGGATAATATTCCGATTTTGATTGATTTGGTCGGTGTAGCATGCAGTACGTTGCGGCGAAATTTTGCGAAGCAGTTTATTGCGACGTGTCATCCCCAGGTTATCAAGGGAAATAGTTCGGAAATTCGCGCGATTTGCGGTTTGCCGTCGCATGCTGTCGGTGTAGATGCCGGCGAAGCGGATACAGTCACAGCTGATAATTTTAAGAAAGCCGCTCAAGAAATCCAAACCTATGCATTGGCACAACGAACCGTATTACTGATGAGCGGTCCTGTCGATGTCATTACGGACGGTACACGGACATGCGGTGTTGCCAATGGTACAGCACAGCTGGCTCGATTAACCGGTACAGGGTGTATGCTAGGAGCCTTAGCCGGCGTATATATCGCATCTCGAATGCCGTGGGAGGCCGCTGTACTATCTGCCGTTATGATGGGTTTAGCCGGTGAAGAAGCGAGTCGCATTGCCGGTCCTCGTATGGGCACCTTTCATATGGCATTGCTGGATGCGTTTTCCGTGATGACGGATGAACAAATTTTTCAGCATATGCACGTACTCTTTTAATATGTATACAGCAGCTGTTTTGCCTAGTTTATTCGGCAATATGGCTGTTGTTTTTTTGTTAAAAAATATTTTTAACGTGACAAGTAAAAATACTTGACAGAGATGCCTGTTTTGTGTATACTATCACAGTACGCTGATTACGAAGGCGGTGATGAGATGCTGGAAGATATGATGCGGAAAGGGCGACTTTTGGATATATACGGTCCGCTCTTGACGGACAGACAACGGCGATGCATGGAAATGTATTTTGATATGGATTTGTCGTTATCAGAAATCGGTGAAGAATTACAGATTTCTCGGCAAGGTGCCTATGATATGCTGCGCAGAGCATCCCATTCGTTGGAAAACTATGAACAGCGTCTACAGCTTTTGGCTCGCAGTGATGTTGTGCGGGATCAGCTGGAACAAGCCGGCCGGTTGCTAGAAACAGGCAGTCCGGATGCGGTTGAAAAAGTAAAACATATACTACGTACTATCGAGTTATAGAGGAGGCTCATTATGCCATTCGAAAGTTTGTCTGAACGATTTCAGGCGGCCTTTAAAAAGCTTCGCGGTAAGGGCAAGCTTTCAGAAGAAGATGTAAGCGAAGCCCTCAAAGAGATGCGGCGCGCATTGCTTGAAGCAGATGTGAATTTTGCCGTAACCAAAGATTTTATTAAATGCGTACGAGAAAAAGCTGTTGGTGAAGAAGTATTCGGCAGCTTAAACGCATCCCAGACAGTTATCAAAATCGTCCGTGACGAATTAACGGAATTATTGGGCGGTACGCAAAGTCGTATTACGATTGCACCAAAACCACCAACGATTATCATGCTTGTTGGGTTGCAGGGCGCAGGGAAAACGACGACGGCAGCAAAACTTGCTAAAAAGCTAAAAAGCCAAGGAAAGAGCCCGTTAATGGTAGCTGGTGACGTATATCGACCGGCAGCTATTACACAATTGCAGGTTCTTGGGCAAGAATTAGACATGCCGGTTTATACAGAAGAAGGCAGCAAAGATCCTGTGCAGATTGCTAAGCATGCAATTCCGTATGCAATCAGCCATTTACGGGATGTTGTCATTATTGATACAGCCGGTCGTCTTCATATTAATGAAACACTCATGGATGAGTTGATTCATATAAAAGAAGAAGTTCATCCCCATGAAATTCTCTTGGTTGTCGATGCTATGACTGGGCAGGATGCGGTAACAGCAGCATCTGCCTTTGATAAGGCCTTGGGAATAGACGGCATGATTATGACCAAACTGGATGGAGATGCCCGTGGTGGCGCGGCATTATCTATCAAAGCGGTAACTGGTAAGCCCATCAAATTTATTGGTGTTAGTGAAAAATTAGATGGGTTGGAAGAATTTCATCCGAATCGATATGCTTCCCGAATCTTGGATTTGGGAGATGTAGAAACCATCATCGAAAAGGCACAGGCTGCTTTTGATGAAGAATCCATGGAAGATATGAAAAAATCCATGAAAAGCGGCACGTTTACCTTTAATGATTTTCTCAAACAGCTCAACATGATAAAAAAAATGGGTAATATGGGAAGCCTGATGAGTTTAATTCCAGGTATTGGCAAATATAAAAAAGAACTGGATAAAGTGGATATGGATGGTAAGCAGTTTAAACAAATTGAAGCGATTATTACATCCATGACAGCACAAGAACGGGCCAGTGCCAATCCGAAAATGCTTATCAAAGACAGCCGTAAGCGCCGTATTGCTAAAGGCAGCGGTACTCGCGTCCAAGATGTAAATCGTCTTATTAAACAATTTACAGAAATGCAAAAGATGATGAAACAAGCAAAGAAAGCACAAAAAAGTAAACGACGCGGCTTTTTGCCACGTTTTCCCTTTTAATCGGCCCGTATGGGTAGATATCAATTAGAGGAGGTGATTTTGATGATTAAAATTCGTTTAGCTCGTTTAGGTGCTAAAAAGAAACCGGTTTATCGTGTAGTCGTTGCTGATTCTCGTGACGCTCGTAACAATGGCCGTCCAGTTGCTACATTGGGTATGTACGACCCGGCTAAAGAAGCAGCTGATCGTTTGACTGTTGATGCTGAAGCAGCAGTAGCATGGCTTGGTAAAGGTGCACAGCCTACCGACACGATTCGCTCCCTTTTCAAAAAAGCTGGCATTATGGCTCAGTTTGAAGCATCCAAAAAGTAAGTGAGGCTGATACCTATGGAAGAGTTAATTGCATGTATTGCCAGAGCGCTTGTAAAGCGTCCTGAAGCAGTTACAGTTACTAAAATTCAGAAAAAAGGCCTCGAAGTCTATGAACTTCATGTCGCACCCGAAGATATGGGAAAAGTCATTGGCAAACAAGGAAAGATTGCGAAAGCACTGCGCCTTGTTGTCAAGGCTGCGGCTGTGAAGGCAAATAAGAAAGTATCAGTTGATATCGTATAGGAGGAACCATGGATCAGATCACATTACGCGTTCCTGTCGCTGTAAAAGCAAAGGTTACTCAAGAGCTTAAGGATAAGATTCTTAAGAATACAGACCAAGCTTTGAGTGATATTGACCGGGAAATGCAAAACTTGGAATTCCAGGCGAAACGCATGATGACCGAACAGGCCAAAATTGATGCCCAAGGGTTGATTTCTTTGCGGGCAAAAGTAGAAGAACAGAAACAGCGTCTGCAAGTTGCTAAAGCCAAGGCACAGCATGACAGAAGCGAAGCTGAACAGTTGACAATCGGTTCCGAAATCAGACAAGGCACGCTCGAACAGACTGTCATTGTCAAGGTCGGCGATGATTTAGAAACGATGATGGGAACGGAAATTTTGCTTGAAGACGGCAAAATCGTTGCCATTCGCCAATAAAATACGATGGCTGGATTGGAACTTTTTACAATCGGTCAAATAGTTGCCCCGCACGGCGTGCGGGGTGATGTTCGTATTTATCCCGATACAGATTTTCCCAAACGATTTCTGCATATGAAATATGGATATATCGGTGGTAAAAAATATGAAGTACGCTCGGCCCGTCTTCACAAGCGAGTTGTACTCATGAAATTTGTCGGCGTAGAAGATAGAAACGCAGCAGAACTCCTTGTTGGCAAAGCCTTGGAAGTACCACGGGAAGATTTAGTGCCCCTAAAAAAAGGACAGCACTATGTTTTCGACATTATCGGTATGTCTGTATATGATACACAGGATCATAAATTGGGTAACGTAACAGACGTTTTAAAAACTGGCAGTAACGATGTATATGTCGTGACAGACGAACAGGGAAAAGAATGGTTGTATGCTGCAATTCCTGATGTCGTTAAATCTATTGATGAACAGGCTGACCGCATGGTCATCAATCCGCCGGAATGGGTGGATGACAAATGAGGATTGATATAATCTCACTCTTTCCGGAGTTTGTCGAAGCTTTTTTTGCACATAGTATTATTGGCAGAGCTAGAAAAGCAGGACTTTTGGAATTGGACGTAACTAATCCTAGAAATTTTACATATGACCGTCATCATATGGTAGATGATACAATTTATGGAGGTGGTTGCGGCATGCTGATGAAGGCAGGTCCTTTATACGCAGCTGTTGAAGCAGTACGCCGTAATGTACCTAAACGACGCATTATCTTAATGGGACCGGCTGGACAGACATTTGACCAGGCGAAGGCCCGTGAACTTGCTGGCTATGACCAGCTTATTTTGCTATGCGGACATTACGAAGGTGTTGATTACCGTGTGGAAACCGGTTTGGTCGATGAAACAATTTCTGTTGGTGATTACGTTTTAACTGGCGGTGAACTGCCAGCAATGACGATTACCGATGCGGTGGCTCGTATGATTCCGGGGGTGTTGGGCTCAGCGGGTAGTGCGTCAGATGATTCATTTTATGCATCCTTGTTGGAGTATCCGCAATATACTAAGCCTGCTGTATTTCGAGAACAAGCAGTTCCGGATGTTTTGCGCAATGGCGATCATGCTAAAATTGATGCATGGCGACATAAAAAAGCGTTGGAACGAACGTGGAAAAAACGGCCTGATTTACTGCAGACAGCTTCGTTATCTGAAAAAGATAGAGAGTTGCTAAGGTGCTGGAAAGAGGAGAAGAAATGATGAAATCCGCATTATATGTCGGATTAGTACATTATCCTATTTATGACAAAAACTTTAACGTTATAGCAACGGCGATTACGAATTATGATCTTCATGATATTTCACGTTCGTCTAAAACCTATGGCGTAAAGAAATATTTTATTATTCATCATGTGCCGGGACAACTGGACATGGTACATAAAATTATTGGTTTTTGGGAAAGCCCGGCAGGGAAGAAGTATAATTCATATCGCACGCAAGCCTTTGACATTGTAGACATCCGCCCTTCCATCGAAGCGGCTGTCACAGCAGTTACAGAACAAGAAGGTAAGCGTCCCTATGTCGTCACGACAGATGCCAGGGTCTATGCCAATACGATTTCCTACAAGGACCTGCGTCGCAAGAGGGAAGAAGACGACACGCCCATCCTGCTGCTCCTTGGTACGGGATATGGTATGACGAAGGAAACGATGGAACAATTCGATTTTATCCTGGAACCGATTTATGGTGCAGGGGATTATAATCACCTTTCCGTCCGCTCAGCTGCAGCGATTATTTTAGATCGCCTTGCTGGCGAAGAATGGTGGAAATAACAAGGGAGGCATTAGAATGTCAGGACATTCGAAATGGGCAAATATTAAACGTAAAAAAGGTAAAAATGATGCTATCCGCGGCAAAATTACGACAAAAATCGGCCGTGAAATTACGATTGCTGTTCGTATGGGCGGCCCGGATCCCGTCGGCAATATGCGTTTAAAATTGGCTTTACAGAAAGCGAAAGAAAACAACATTCCTAAAGATAACATTAAACGTGCTATCCAAAAAGGTGCTGGCGCTACGGAAGGCCAAAATTATGAAGAAATCGTATATGAAGGCTATGGCCCGGCAGGTGTTGCCGTTACGGTCAATGTTCTTACAGATAACCGAAATCGTGCAGCAGCAGCTGTACGTCATGAATTTTCCAAGTGCGGTGGTAATCTTGGCGCAACTGGCTGCGTAGGCTGGATGTTCCACAGCACGGGTATTTTTGTCGTATCTAAAGAACAAGCTGACGAAGATAAGCTGATGGAAGTCGCTTTAGATGCCGGTGCTGATGATGTAAAAGACGAAGGTGAAGAATTTGAAATTATTACGACACCGGAAGCTTTTGATGATGTAGAAAAAGCGTTGGCAGATGCAGGCATTGAAACCGAACATGCTTCTATTACGATGGTACCAGAAAATACTATCAAATTGACTGGTGAAGACGCAGCAAAAATGGAACGTTTTGTAGACGCTCTCGATGAAATCGATGACGTACAGGATGTTTATCATAATGCGGACTTGCCGGAAGACGAAGAATAAACCCAGTAAAATAGCACCGTTGTCATATTCTTTGGAATGTGGCCGGTGCTATTTTTTTTGCTGATTTTAGCTAATTCTATTACGGTGGCTACACTGGAATCGACGAAATTTACGGGCAATTTATCGACGGCGTCAATTAATTGTTTAGTATTCTCCCAAACCGGCATATGTGCCGACAGCCGAAGAAACACAGGCGGCAAAGTTGTCCGAATTGGACAGCGAATATGCTGCTAAGTTAGACGATAATAAAAACTCTATCATTGTGGCAGCAACGGTCGACTAAGATGAAAAATATGCAACTCAGTTAAGAAAAGAACGTCAAGAGTTGCAAGATGAATACACAAAGAAACGGAGTGAATTATAGTGGCAGCAAAAATGTTTTTATGCGGCAGACTAATGAAACCGCAAGATGGATTACTGTATAAACTTTGCACCAATCCCAAATGCCTACGATCGAAGCTGTTGTCTACACCTGAAGAAGATAAGAAAACCACAGAATAGGACAAATAATAATACATTGTATTGACTATAGGCATACAATGTATTATTATAAACATATAAGGAGGTGTGTATGATGGCACAAACTACCATAAGCGTTCGGATAGATTCTGATTTAAAAAAGAATTTTGATGCGGTCTGCAACGATTTAGGATTATCCATGACAACGGCCATTACCATACTTGCAAAAAAAATGTCCCGCGAAAAACGTATCCCGTTTGAGGTAGCAATTGACCCATTTTATTCAGCGGAAAATATGAATCGTCTAAGAAAATCAATTGCTCAAATGGAAATGACTGGCGGTACTATTCATGAGGTACCAACAGATGATTAAAGCTTGGTCGGATGAGGCTTGGGAAGATTTTGAGTATTGGCTCAAGCAAGATAAGAAAACATTAAAAAGAATTTTGTTACTCTTAAAAGACATTGAACGAAATGGCTATGAAGGTATTGGAAAACCAGAGCCATTACTTGGTGATTTATCTGCATATTGGAGCCGCAGAATTGATGCTGCTAATCGTATTGTTTATCGAATAGACGGAGATACGATTAAAATCGTTCAGTGTGGTTCACATTACAGGGATAAATAAGGCACAGTAACTGCCTGTTTAATTAGTTTTTAGATTATTAATAACATAAAGCTCATTCCGTATGATATGCTCCCTATATAGCGAACAGTGAAATGAAACCACTGAAAGATATATAGGGAGCATTTTTATATGAGAAGAGAAAAAATATCATCTGTATTCAAACAAAACGTAATAAAAGAGATAGAATCCGGAAGACTATCGCAGGGCGAAGCCGCTAAAAGACTTGGTGTAGATAAGTCAGCAATCCGGCAATGGCAGTCAAGGTACCGAAGTGAGGGGAATGCAGGCCTAGAGAGTGACAACAAAAATCGTATATATTCCATACAGACGAAACAACAAGCAGTAGAAGCCTACCTGACAGGGCGATACACCTTACAAAGAATCTGTGAGATATTTAAAATACGTAGCACATGGCAGCTGCGGACTTGTCTAAAGGTTATAATAGCGGTAAAGAGTTCCAGCAAATGTCAGGAGGCATCCGCATGAAAAGTACACACAAGGCCACGAAAGAAGAACGCATCCGGGAACAACTATGGAGAGGTAGCAAAGAAGTATGGAGTAAGCTACCAGCAAGCCCGCACATGGACGTTGAAATACAAGGAACTGGGTGAAGCCAGGCTGGAGGACCGCCGTGGCAAACGCAAGTACGAGCAAGAGCCCCGGACAGAGCTAGAGCAGGCGCAAATTGAAATTACCCAGTTAAAACACCAACTCCGCATGGCAGAAATGGAGAACCACCTGTTAAAAAAACTGAAGGAAATAGAAAGGAGGGAGACCTTGAGCAAGTAAGACAAGCTTGGCAGTACAATGGCATTAAAGAGTGTAACGAAGAATATGGCGACCCGTTAGAATTTGGATACTCCTATTTTCATGTATCTCGTTCAGCCTATTATACATGGCTTTCCGGCAAGCTGAGCAAGCGCAGAAAAGAGAACCAACAGCTCGCGGAGAAGGTAGAACAGATACACATGCAGCATCCGGACGAGGGCTACCGCCGTATCCGGGATGATTTGGAACACGACTTTGGTATTAACGTGAATGACAAGCGCGTTCTGCGGATCTGCCGTGCAAAGAAGATTAAGTCAACTATTAAGTACCGAAACTGCGGATGTACTCGCAATGCGTCCAATCCGCAGTATGTGGCAGAGAATGTGCTAGGCCGTGATTTCCATGCATCAAAGCCGAATGTGAAGTGGCTTACTAATACAGTTTTTCCGTATGTCGATGAAACTGTGAAAGATTTTGAAACCGCGCAGACCACAGACGCTGAACAGTCTGCCTCTGGCTGGGCAAAAATCCGCGCAAAACTCATCAACACTGGTATTGATTTGGTATGGGGCGTAACTAAAAAAGTCGTTACGAAAATTTTAGAAAAGGCTGATGCCAACGAAAAAGCACCGGCACAGGCGTAGGTAATACGGGAACGACAAAAAAGGTGTCAGGCTAGAGATAATCTAGCTTGGCACCTTATTTTTGTTAAAATCAATCTAAAAAGTTTGATAAAACACCGAAAAAGATGTGTAATAAAAACATAGAAAGGAGGTGAAGAAATGACAGGTATAGAAAATGCCCTTCAAAATTTGGCTAATATAGTAACCGTTGTTACCGGTGCTATTTATTACCATTTACCAATTCTTGAAAGGCAAGTAAGCAATGGGGAGTGGGACTTTTACCCTGCTCCTTACATACCTATCATACCACAATGAAAAAGAAAATGCTAAATGATTTTATTGTGTATTTTAACGGTACTTAGCTGGTGGCGATTGACTTGTTCGCAAGATACATTGACTATAGTTGCGGCAGTCATCATAACCATTGCGACTATTTTAGGATTTGTCAGGAGGTGATATTTTATGAATTCATTGGAAGATATTATGACGGCTAAGGAAGCGGCAGAACGCTGGGGAGTTGCGCCTATTACAATCCGTCAGGCTTGTTCCGGCTATAAGAAGTCTCCACCAAGATTTACGGAAGCAGAAGCGAGAAAATCGGGAGGTACTTGGCTCGTAACTTGTGCGGCTATGGAACGATTATATGGCCCGGAACTGAAATAGGTTGATTAACTAGATGCAGCATTAGCAATTCTATTTGCGAACGGATAGGAGTTAAAACGGTGGCTACACAGGGGCTACATTTTAAGAAATAAAATACGTTATAAATGGCATAAAATAGCCGTTTATCTATAACTTGCGCATTACGTTTATCATGCCGACTTGCCGGAAGACAAAGAATAGATCCAGTAAAACAGCGCCGTTATCAAATTCTTTGTAATGTGGACGGTGCTGTTTTTTTGCTGATATATAATATATAATGGAATTTAACACTATCCTGTTGTGATTATCTATTGACAGTGTGTGTGTGTTAGCGTATACTATATAAATAGTGAGTATGAAAGACAATCGCTAGTGCATTGCATTAGAGGAAAGTCCGAGCTCCGTAGGGCAAGATGCCGGATAACGTCCGGCGGAGGCAACTCTAGGGATAGTGCCACAGAAATGTGTACCGCCACGCAAGTGGTAAGGGTGGAACGGTGCGGTAAGAGCGCACCAGCAGTATGGTAACATGCTGGCTAGGTAAACCCCATCTGGAGCAAGACCGAATAGGGGAGGGATGAGGCGGCCCGCTGATCTTCCGGGTTGTGTCGCTTGAACATACCAGCAATGGTATGTCTAGATAGATGATTGTCACTGCGTTTGCAGTACAAAACTCGGCTTATTGATTACTCACCATACGAATATAAGAGCTTTCTGTGCAGGCAGAAGGCTCTTTTGTTTTTGATGAAACTTCTTTTTTTGTTTTATTCATGATATAATAAGGCAACAGAGAGAAAGGATGTGTATGGACGTGAAAGTAAAGAAGATAGCATTGACAGTAGCCATGACCTTGGCCATTTCTGCGACAGCATTTGCAGCTAAAGATACGATGTGGCAGTACAACAAGCACATAGCTATTGATATGAGTTCTGCTCAAATTACTTTTGATATGGGACGAAAAGTACTGACTTTTAAAACGGTGGAAACTGCAGGAGATACAACGGATTACTGCAAATATGTGTATAACGTCGATGACCAAACGATTCAGCTGAAAGAAATGGTTACAAAAACGAAAAAAAGCAAATATAAGAGCAGTTTTTATCCAGAATCCATCAAAGACGGCAACTCCATTATTAAAGGAAGAGCCCGTATGGCTAATGATGTATTAGCTAAAGTAGAAGCAAAAGCAAATAATTAATTGAATTAGAAAAAGCCATTGTCTGGCATATGTCAGACAATGGCTTTTTTAGTTATACTTATTTATCAAATTTTTTTCCTGTAAGCATTTCATATGCTTCTTTATATTTTTCGATCGTTTTGTCGATAACATCCTGTGGCAGGAGATAATCGCTGTCCGGATTTGCTTTGAGCCAGTTACGAACAAACTGTTTGTCATACGAAGGCTGAGATTGACCCGGTTTGTATCCTTCTAATGGCCAAAAACGGGAACTGTCCGGTGTAAGCATTTCATCACCCAAAATAATGTTGCCGTTTTCATCTAAACCGAATTCAAATTTGGTATCTGCAATAATGATGCCGCGGGAAAGAGCGTAATCCGCACATTTTTTATATAAAGCAATTGTGTAATCACGGATTTTTTCTGCATATTCTTTGCCTTTTCCCGGGAAGGTTTTATCTAATACTTTTGAGCCTTCTTCGAGAGAAACGTTTTCATCATGGTCACCCAATTCGGCTTTTGTGCTTGGGGTAAAGATTGGTTCTGGTAATTTTTGTGATTCTACCAGGCCGGCAGGTAACTGAATACCGCAGACCGTACCATTTTCTTTGTAGCTTTCCCAACCGCTGCCAGTAATATAACCACGGACAATGCATTCCATAGGAATCATTGTGAGTTTTTTACATTTCATACTGTTGCCAATAAATTGCGGCTGTTGGAAAAATTCTGGCATATCCGCATTGTCGACAGAAATCATGTGGTTCGGAATAATATCTTTCGTCAAATCAAACCAGAATTTGGACATTTGCGTTAAAATGGCACCTTTTTTAGTAATCTGGTTTTTCAGGATGTGGTCAAATGCAGAAATACGGTCCGTAGCGACCATAATAATGCTGTCACCTGCATCGTATACTTCGCGCACTTTTCCGGATTTGAACGGTTTGAATTCTTTCATGTTTGGGCCTCCAATATAGTAATATATGACGTTACCTTTCTTATCATATCACAAAATAATGGCAGTGAGAAGAAAAAAATAAATTGGTTGATTTTGAAAGGAATTATGGATGAAATGACTGATTTTGAAGGATTTTTCTGAGTATAATTGGTGAAAAATTAGTATAGAATTAGAATTTGCTTAAAACTGCTGAATCTTAACAGGAATCCTTTGCGATACAGCGAAACTTCATAAAAAAAGCAGCTATAAGGAGGATGTAGACATGAAAAGAAAATGGATTATCGCAGGAATAATGATTGCAGGATGTTTGGGATTGTATACGTTAACACCCTGGGAAACAGAAAATTACGCAGGAGCAGCGGAACCTGTTTTAGAAGCTCCGCAACCTATATCACGTTATGTGTATATCAGTGGTGCTGTAAAAAAGCCAGGACTCTATGCATTTTCGAATGAAGTGCGATTGGGAGAAGCGATTCAGGCCGCAGGGGATGTACTGCCATATGCTGATACGAATGCGGTTAATTATGCAGAAGTAATACAAGACGGCATGCATATCCATATTCCGTATGATACCCAGGGCGTTCCTGCCGCTTCAGCAGCACAAGATGGACGCATCAATATTAATGAAGCTGATGAACAAAAGCTGGCAGAACTTCCGGGAATTGGTCCGGCAATGGCTAAAAATATTGTGACCTATCGGACAGAACACGGCTTCTTTACCAGCATAGAAGAATTGCAGAACGTTAAAGGAATAGGGGCGGGTAAATTCAAAAAGTTGCAGGACAAGGTGACGGTATGACGCATTGGGGATTAGGAATTGCCATATCATGCTGTTTGGGTATGCTGAGCCAGGAATATATAGGATTACCATGGATATATAGCGTTATTGGCAGTCTGATATTTATTGTCAGCGCAGGTATACTGCGTACTCATAAATTGCTGTTTTGGTGGTGTGTATTTGCATGTTTTTTTTGTATCGGAGCAGGGAGGATGGATTGGGCTGACGTGGCATATGATAAGCTGCCATCATATTTGCAGGGTGCAGATTTGCGAATGGAAGGAACTATCCTTGAAAAAGGAAATACATACGATACGGAAAAAGGAAACATGACACGGTATGTTGTTGCATTAGAACAATTTTCGTATGCCGATAACCCAATAAAAAGACAAGGAAAAGGCAATGTGTACGTCACAATGCCAACAAACGAAGCATGGCAGCCGACAGTTCGAATTGCATTTCGAGGAACGACGCAGCCTATTACGTATTATCGCAATTACGGTGCATATGATGCATTCCATCGGGATAAAGAAAAATCCATCTACATGAAAACTTATATAGAAGACTTGCGACAAATACAAGTATTGGCAGCACCTGCAGGATGGCAATATACATTACAGCAGCTGCGAGAAAATCTGACAAATGCGTTTCAACGCGTTTTATCACGAGATAATGCGTATATATTGAGCAGTTTGTTATTTGGCGGTCATTATGAAGATTTACCCCCAGAAATCATTGAAAGTTTTAGCACGACTGGCTTAATTCATATTCTTTCCGTATCGGGATCGCATATTGCTTTGTTATTAACAGTAATTCAGCTAGTTGGCAAGTCGATAGGATTACGAGAAAAAGGGTTGTTTTTTCTGTCTGTTTCTTTCGTCATCGTGTATAGTGCCTTATCAGAATTTGTGTCTCCCGTTATACGTGCTTCCGTGATGGGGATTATTTGTGCATACAGCGTGATTGCCAAGCGAGAATATACGAGTGCTCATGCGTTGGCTATTGCGATACTGCTTATGATATTGTACAGCCCGTTTATTGTATATGATTTAAGTTTTCGTTTATCCTGTGGTGCCTCAGCTGGAATTATTTTGCTGCAGCCTAAGTTAAAACAGTATCTTGATTTTTTGCCGATGTTTATTCGGGATAGTATATCTGTTTGCGTTTGTGCGCAATTACTGTTGCTGCCTGTTTTGCTGGCAAATTTTTTTTCCTTGCCTGTCTATGCATTGGTAGCGAATATATTAGTTGCGCCTGTTTTAGATATCGTTATCGTGTTGGGATTGGTGGCAGCCATATGTTTTGCTGTTTGTGCGCCCGTGATGGAAATCGTGCTGTGGATACTTTCACCATTATTAATGGCAGCTGTCAAAGGCAATTATTTTTTATCATCATTGCCATATAGCCGTTGCTGGATCGGTGCGCTGCCATTTCCTTGGATAGCTGCTTGGTATATCGTACTTGGTGCTATCTTTTTTTTGCCGTCACAACGGCGAAATCTTTTTATTGCTACGGGACTTTGGTTGTTAGGAACAGGAATATATGTACAATATCAAAAACCAGAAGCAGTAGTATATATATTTGATGTAGGAAAGGATAA
This sequence comes from uncultured Megasphaera sp., assembly GCA_934202965.1. GTDB lineage: Bacteria > Bacillota > Negativicutes > Veillonellales > Megasphaeraceae > Megasphaera. The sequence continues at coordinate 137,007 of CAKPYN010000003.1, read as the reverse complement.
AGCGACATGTATTCGCTATAGTGATAGTTCTGCCTATCTGTGGTATAATAAGTCACAGTGGGCCAACCCCATGCAAGCTGCGAGTGTTTTAGTGCCGGCATTGCGATATGCGGGAATATTTTATTTAACAGGATGTGTGGTCAGCGGATATGAAGCAGAAAAAACGGCGGCGCAGATTGAACAGGCAGTCACCCTCTGTACCCCGTGTCGTATTCAGTCTACTAGTACAGCGTGGTATGGTAAAGAATTATATGATATTCCTTATTACATATATGATGTCGTGTCCCAAAAGGGACTTTTAAGCCAAGGCTGTTTGGAAATTCGCAACCTTTCTGCTAAACAGGCAATACCTTTTCCCAAACAGGCAGATGCCCTTATTATATATCGCAATCATACACGAGATGATGTATATACGGAATGGCTGGAAAGAGCTGCATATGAAGACATTCCTTGTTATGCAACATATCGCGATGGCCAGATTATAGGCACATATCGACAGGGCGTGTGGCGGTTTACTACCTACGGTGGTGATGCAAAATGAAGGCAATAGCAATTATATATGGAACAGAACCGTATCTGATGGAACAGGGAAAAGCCGCTTTTTTGGCATCCTGCCGTGAACGAGGTGCTGCAGATATACAGTCTTTTGATAAAGATGCGCCAGCCGCCGCGGTCACAGAGGCTTTTCAAGGTACCAGTTTATTTGGCGGCGGTGGGATAAGTATTTGGTATGATTCTCCCTTTTTACCTGTGAAACGTGGAGGCCGGTCGCGTAGTAAGCTTTCTAAAGAGGAAACTTGGTTTTTGGAGAAAATGGCTCAGATGAGTGACGAAAATGGGCTGCTCTTTTATACCAAGGGTAAACTGGACACGGGATGTGCTTTTTTTAAAGCTGTAAAGAAAATGGCAGATGTCGTTGAAGGAGAGCCGGTTACTGAAAAAAATATTATGCCCTATATTGAACAGTTTTTACAAAAAAAGAGAAAACAATTGACTTTCAACGCGCAGCAATATTTGCGGGGATTGTTTCAGACATGGAATGAAATTCCATTACTGTACGTGTTTTCTGAATTGGAAAAACTATGCATTACACTGCCAGAGGAAACACGGGATGTGAACGTATCGGATTTACAAAACTTGTTTGCTGGTACAATGGAAAAAAATTTGTTTACATTCATGGATTATTTTTTGCGCCGTGATGGCAGGCATGCGATTCCGTTTATTGATGGGCTATTTGGGCGTCAGGATGTGTTTTTAAAAAATACAGGATATATGTTATCCAGACTGCGGCTGCTGCTTGCTTATAAAGAACTAAAGCAGACCCATATGGGAACGCGGCAGTGTGAACAGATTATGACGCAGATCAACAAAGGACGCAGCATAAAATATGTGTTATATCACTTGCAAAAAGTGACATCGTATTGGACAATAAAAGAGTTGCATACTATTATTAGCAATATATTTATATTACAGCGCAATATTCGCAGAGGAACGGCTGCTGTAGAAGACATAGGGCCGCTTATTTGTTTATATTGCAGCACTAAAGGCAGGGTTTAAATTGCAGGAAGAAGAAAAAGCTCGAAAAGAACGAATGAAAGATTACCGTCGCCGGTATCGTGCTAAACACGGCATTAAGGAACATCCCCATCGTTGGAAGAAAGTAGCCGGTGCAGTTGCTGTTTTATGCATCGCTGGATTTGGCAGCTTTTTTGCTGCACAACATAAAGCAGAAGCTATGGTAACGTTGGATGGACAGTCAATTCAAGGTTGGACAGCAGATGACTTGCAGCAGTATTTATCTGCTCACAGAAATCAAATCAAAGGACAAAAAATAGAAATTACAGGCAAAGATATTGATGAAACGATTTCGTTAGATGCCTTACATGTTGATTTTGATGAAGAACGCATTCAGAATGAATTGTATTTGGTAGGACGAAGCGGGTCACCTGTGCATCGTGTGGCTGAAGTCATTACGACGCTGCGGTTTAGCAAAGATGTTCCTTTGTCTATTAAAGTAGATGAAGATGCATTGCAGAATAAGATTACAGATATTTATAACACATATAATCAAGAAGCGAAAGATGCATATGCAGAACCCAACGCAGATAATGCGACAGTCACTGTTCATAAAGAAAAAGACCGTATTGTTATTGATACAGATGCACTGCGCAGTCAGATTGACGAACAGCTTCATGCCGGCAAAACATCTGTGGTAGAAGCACCTGTACAGTCACGTGAAGAAGCTTCTATCAAAAAAGATGATTTAAAGTCTATTGATACCGTATTATCGTATTATACGACACACTTTGATGACTCGAATAAAGACCGCAACGAAAATATTATGTTGGCGCAGAAAAAATTGAATCATGCATTAGTACCGGCTCAAAAAGATTTTTCCTTTAATAAATATGTAGGTGCGCGAACGCATGAAAATGGCTATAAAGATGCACCAGTCTATTTTGATAATAAACTGGTGCCGGATGCCGGCGGCGGTGTCTGCCAGGTTAGTACGACATTGTTTAATGCCGTACTTCGTGCTGGATTGTTTATTGCCAGCCGGTCGCCTCATTTTGCGCCGGCTGCTTATGTACCAGTAGGTATGGATGCAACCGTTGCAGATGATTCCCTTGATTTTGCATTTACCAATCCGTTCCAGCATCCTGTCTATGTGTATACGGTTGCCGGAGAAAATTCAATTACCACGTATATTTTAGGCAACCATGCGGATACATGTACGGTTACGTTCCAGACAACAAATTTGCAGAATCTGCCGCATCGTGTTGTGTATAAACATGATGATAAGGCCGTAACGGATAAGCGAGAACAAGAAGGCTATGATGGGCATGATATTACGATTCATCGTACTGTCGCCTATACAGACGGTGATCATTATGCAGATGATATTACATCGCATTATGCACCGAATGCAGAAATTATTGTTACCAATGGCCCGGCTTCTGAAGATGTTGTTAAAACCTCTGATTTGGAACCGCAAGATACGCTGATCAATGCGTTACATGATATGATGCAGGCCGTAGCGGCTCCTGACGAAAATACGGGAAGCAGTGAAGATGACAGCAGTGCGGATGTGAGCGATGGATATGATGAGGATGATGAATAATTCCTGTGCGTTTCTGAAAGGATAGAAGAAGCATTGAAAGTATGGCATATTATTCCGAAGCAAGATATAACCGTTTCTCTGGATGAACAGCATCAGGTAGGTATAGAAGAAATATGTGCATTTCCAACAGAAAAAAAATGGAAAATACATACTAAATCAGCATATGAAATTGCAGATATTAATACATTGCAGCAGGCTGTACGCAGCCGGTTCGCATTAGAAGGAACGATTGATATAGTACATCAGGTTATATCTATTCATCATGGCGGCGATATTCCACTGTCGTTGTGCGATGATGATCCACTGCGCAGTGTTGTTGATGTATCAGTAGATGATATGGATGGTTACGGAATACCGCATGAAGATTGCTATGACTTAATTTATGAGGAAGATGATTCCTTATATGATGAGGAATACCGAAAAGCCTGCAAGGCAGCCGAAGAAGGCCTTATAAAGAAAAACAGCAGCCAAAGCACTGGTACAGGTAACGGTGCTTTGGTTGACAGTAAAATTTGGCTTGGAAAGTCGTTTAACGGAGCCGTAATTCCCATTAATGATATTCTTGGTGAAGAACGCAATGATGTTGTCATTAAGGGGAAAATTGTTAAAATAGAATTTCGTGAATTGAAATCGAAACGAATTTTAATGTCATTCCAAATCGCAGATACGGGTAACGGGATTTCGGGCCGTCAGTTTTTGGAAGTCAGCGGTAATAGCAATACTGGTAAATATCGCCGTAAAAGTGTACTTTCGTCTGAAGAGTACGAGTTGCTTACGAAACGTATGGCTGTAGGAGCCTATGTTCGCATTCATGGTGATGTCATTTATGATACCTATGTTAATGACTACGTATTCAGTGCGAAAGACATTATGGAAGAAGAAGCAGAAACGGTTGAACGGGAAGATAATAATCCAACGCCGCGTGTAGAATTGCACCTTCATACCGTGATGAGTGATATGGATGCGTTGATTACGGTAAAAAAATTGATTAAAACTGTAAAAAAATGGCATCATCCGGCTATTGCCGTTACCGATCATGGTGTCGTACAGTCTTTTCCATTGTTGCAGGAAATTTCCACGGATAAGACAAACAATGTCAAGGTTATTTACGGTATGGAAGGCTATTTGTTTGATGAAAAAATTGATCAGTCCTATCACATTATTATTTTAGCTAAAAATCAGGTTGGCATTCGTAATTTGTATAAATTAGTCAGCATATCGCATTTAAAATACATTTATCGTGGCCGGCCGCGTATTCCTCGCGCTGTACTGAATGAATACCGGGAAGGTTTGATTTTGGGCTCGGCGTGTGAAGCTGGGGAATTGGTTCGTTCGATGGTACAAAAGAAGCTGCCCTATGAAGAATTGAAAAAAATTGCTTCGTACTATGATTATTTGGAAATTCAACCGCTGACAAACAACCAGTTTTTGGTGCGTGAAGGACTCGTTGCTGATGAAGAAGGATTGCGGGATATTAACCGTACGATTTTAAAACTCGGTGATGAACTGGGAAAAATGACGGTTGCTACATGCGATGCCCATTTCCTCAATCCGGAAGATAAGATTTACCGTGAAATTCTAATGACTGGGAAAGGGTTTAAAGATGCGCAGTTCCAACCAGATTTATATCTTCGGACGACGGATGAAATGCTTAACGAATTTGCCTATCTAGGTGAAGAACGCGCCAGAGAAGTTGTTATTACCAATCCCAATAAAGTAAATGACATGATTGAAGATGTACGGCCTGTACCAAAAGAAACGTTGTATTTCCCGCAGATTGCCGGTTCTTCAGAGGCCTTGAAAAATATGTGTTACGAGAAGGCACACCGCATTTACGGCGATCCCTTGCCAAAAATCGTTGAAGATCGGTTGGAAGAAGAGTTTACATCTATCCTCGGCCATGGATTTGGTGTCTTGTATTACATTGCACATAAACTCGTAAAACATTCTAATGATGACGGGTATCTGGTAGGGTCGCGTGGTTCCGTTGGGTCGTCGTTTGTTGCTACGATGTCTGATATTACCGAAGTCAATCCGTTGCCGCCGCATTATGTTTGCCCACATTGCCAATATAGTGAATTTTTCACACACGGAGAAGTTGGCGGGGGATTTGATTTGCCAGATAAAGTATGTCCTAAATGCGGCACACCGCTGCATAAAGACGGACATAATATACCGTTTGCTATTTTCTTGGGATTTGATGGTGATAAAGTGCCGGATATTGACTTGAACTTTTCTGGCGAATATCATCCTAAGGCTCATAAGTATACGGAAGAATTATTTGGTAAAGATAATGTTTTTCGTGCCGGCACGATTGGCGCCGTTAAAGATAAGACGGCCTATGGGTATGTGATGAAATGGGCAGAAGCACGAGGTATTCGTGTCAATGACGCCTATGTAAATAGCCTGGTCAGTGGCTGTACGGGTGTCAAAAGTACGACAGGCCAGCATCCGGGCGGTGTCATGGTTATACCTCGTGATATGGATGTGCATCATTTTACACCGGTACAGTATCCGGCCAATAAAAAAGACAGCGGCATTATTACCACTCATTTTGATTATCATTCCATTGAAGGTCGTTTGGTCAAGCTGGATATTCTTGGCCATGATGATCCGACGGTTATTCGTATGCTGGAAGATATGACCGGTGTGGATGCTAAGACGATCCCGTTTGACGATCCGGAAACAATGAGCTTGTTTTGTTCACCTAAAGCATTAGGCGTAACAGAAGAAGAATTAGGTTCTAAGGTCGGGAGTTTGGGTATTCCGGAATTTGGTACGACATTTGTTCGTAAAATGCTTGTGGATACGAAACCAAAGACTTTTTCTGAATTAGTACGTATTTCAGGCTTTTCACATGGGACAGATGTATGGCTGAATAATGCGCAGGATTTGATTACATCAGGAACGGTACAATTGAAAGAAGCTGTTTCGACGCGTGATGATATTATGAACTATTTGATTCAGCACGGTATTAAACCTAAAACAAGTTTTAAGGTTATGGAAAATGTCCGTAAAGGGAAGGGGATTGATAAGCTGAATAAACTGGGACAGAAGACGACTGATTATGAAGGAGAATTAAAGGAAGGTCATATTCCACAATGGTTTATTGATTCATGCCATAAGATTGGCTATTTATTCCCGAGAGCTCATGCCGTTGCATATGTCATGATGGCATTTCGGATTGCCTGGTTTAAAATTAATTATCCGCTCGCTTATTATGCGGCTTACTTTACGATCCGTGCCAAAGCGTTTAAATTATCTGCGATGATTCATGGGTTGGAAGGACAACGGAAAGCCATGAAAGATATTTTAGCTAAAGGCAAGAGCGCAACTAAAATTGATCAGGATTTATATTCCTCATTGGAACTGGCTGTAGAAATGAGTTTGCGCGGATATTCTTTCATGAATGTAGATATTAGTCGTTCAGCGGCAACAAAGTTTACGATTTGTGATGGAAAGATTCTGCCACCGTTTACAGCTGTCGATGGCTTGGGAGAAAATGTAGCTGAACAAATTGTAGCAGCTCGCCAAGATGCTCCATTTAGTTCCAAAGCGGATCTTAAGATACGAGGAAAAGTAAATCAGTCTACCGTAGATTTGATGGCGGAAGAAGGCTGTTTAGGTGATCTGCCGGAAGATGAACAAATTGACTTGTTTGCCATGTAGTACGGCTATCGACATTCGCTTGAATCTGTCATATAATACAAGTATGTTTTATACGCTAACGTATAAAAGTAAAAAGGAGTGAAGCAGCGAATGAGTGCCAATGAAAAATTGAAAGATCACCTTCATGACCAGCTTTTTGAAGCTATTTTAGAACTACGGAATTTAGATGAATGCTACGAGTTCTTTGAAGATATATGCACGATTCAGGAAATGAAGGCAATCGCTGCCCGACTGGAAGTTGCCCGCATGCTGAAAGCCGGCGATATTTATGAAGATATTGTCAAAAAGACTGGGGCAAGTACTGCAACTATTAGCCGTATTAAACGCTGTTTGATGTATGGCAGCGGTGGATATGGAAAAATTTTAGATCGCATGGCTGAAAAAAATCCAGAGTTATTGAACATAAACCCAAAGAAAAAATAAAGGAGAAACCATACGATGAAAGCTTTCTTTGAAGAATTTAAAAATTTTGCTATGCGCGGCAATGTCATTGATATGGCCGTTGGTGTTGTCATTGGAGCTGCCTTTGGGAAAATTGTCAGTTCATTGGTTAGTAACGTGATTATGCCGCCATTAGGCGTATTGATTGGCGGAATTGATTTTTCTGATTTTTTTATTGCACTGAGTACAACACAGCATCCATCGTCACTAGCTGAAGCACAGTCACAAGGAGTTCCCGTTATTGCGTATGGACTGTTTTTGAATACAGTGATTGAATTTCTGATTATTGCGTTTGCGATTTTTATTGTGATAAAACAGCTTAACCGGTTATTTCCCAAGAAAGAAGCAGCTCCGGAACCACGGCTTTGTCCGTATTGCCGTATGCCGATTGCTGATGATGCGACACGGTGTCCCCATTGTACCAGTGAATTAAAAGATAATTAACGATGAAGGAAGGCAGCTGGAAGTTTTATATGAAAGCAAAAATAGATGTTACTATTTTTAAAAATGGTGATATTGATATGCTCCATGCTTCTATTTATGAAGAGTTATGGAAAGATTATTGTTCATTAAAAAAACGTGCCCGTATGCATGAAGAACGAAACACGAAAAAGGGCAACTATTTATGTCGGCGGTATCAGCGGGTGGCATTGCTTGCGTTATTTGCTTTTTTTGAAGGTGTGTTGGATAATTGGATTCATCGCCTGCAACAAGAGTATCAAGAGTACCAGCATGTGGGTATGACTAGTTTAAAGGAAAAATGCGACGCTGTATTAGGATATTGTTTTTTTTGTACGTATACGAAACGAACGCAGAATTTTACAGAATTGTATGACATTATCCATCGATTTGAACAGCATGATGTATCTTTGATAGAACACATCAATCGTGATACCTTGCTAAAGGCAGAAACAATGATAGATGCATATTTGTGTTATGTAGAAGCGATGACGACATTGCGGCGGTTTCCCAAGCCGGATAAATCAACAACAGGATTGATGAATAAATTGGGTGGTCTTGTAAAGGACTGTCACAATTAAATAAAAAATATGACAATAGTGTGTTCTGTTTTTATAATAGGACACACTTGTTTTTTATATATGCTTGGAGTATGATATATGTATAAACAAATTGTATATCATAGTTAGTCTTTGAGGCATGGTGAGAAGGGAAAATCCTTTCGTATTCCTGACCGGTGGTAATAGTCCGCAACCTCCTTATTTGGGAGCTGATTCGGTGTAATTCCGAAACCGACAGTATAGTCTGGATGGGAAAAGACGCAAGCATAGCAAGTGTATTTGCTGTGCATTTCTCATGAGTAAAAGACTGGCATGCCAGTCTTTTTTTGTGCCGCAAGATAGAAAGGCGGGTACAAGAATGAATACAAACTATTATTTGGGATTTGATGCAGGAACGCAAAGTGTAAAAGTTGCCGTATATGATGAGTCGATGCAGTGTGTGGCTATGGATACAGCTAAAACGACATTATATTATCCTCATCCGGGATGGGTTCAGATGGATGTTGATGAATACTATCGGCTTATCAAACAATGTATGGATTCATGCAGCCGGCAAATGCGGGAAAAAGGATTAGATGTTACGGCAGTACGAGCAATTATGGGAGATGGCATTATTTGCGGCATAGCTGGGATTGATGCTGAGGGAAATGCGATTACACCATATATCAACTATTTAGATAGTCGTACAGCAGAAGATGTAGAAGCATTAAAACGCAAACAGTATTCTATTTGGGCAAAAGAAACGGGAAATGCAGAGCCCAATGTTATGTTTCCGGCTATGTTTGCACGGTGGTTCATGAAACATATTCCGGCATGGCGTGAAAAAGGCGTTAAGTTTGTTCACAATTGTCCCTACGTTTTGATGCATTTAGCTGGATTACGTGGTGAAGATGCGTTTATCGATTGGGGGATGATGTCCGGTTGGGGATTGGGCTATCATGTTATGGAAAAACGCTGGTCTTCTGAACAGCTTCATCTTTTAGGAATTGATGCAGCATATCTGCCCAAGATTGTAAAACCCTGGGATATTATTGGCACATTACGTGAGGAAGATGCCTTGGAAACGGGCTTTCCGGCAGGGATTCCTATTTGTGCCGGTGCGGGTGATACGATGGAATCTATGATGGGAAGTGGTATTTTAGAAGCAGGACGGGCTGTGGATGTAGCTGGCACGTGTGCCATGTTTTGTGCGGCAACGGATGGTATTATCCCAGAACTTTCTGTACCGGGAAGCGGTCTGATTTTTAATTCAGGGACATTGCCGGGAACGTATTTTTATTGGGGAATGGTGCGCACAGGCGGGCTAGCCTTGCGCTGGTTTAAAGATAGTATTAGCCGTCATGAAGAAGATAATTATTATAGTACGTTGGATGAGTTGGCTTCACGCCATCCTGCGGGATGCAATGGTACTCTGTTTATTCCGTATTTAACGGGTGGAAACGGTGAATTTCCACATGTACGAGGTACATTTACGGGACTTACGTTGGATTCTGATCAAGGAGCGATGTGGCGCAGCGTCTTAGAAGGCATTGGTTATGATTATATGGAAATTACGGATCGTTATCGTCATGCAGGTATTGATTTAACGCAACTGACTGTTACGGAAGGCGGCAGTCATGATGCATTGTGGAACCAAATCAAGGCAGACATGCTGGATACAAACGTCGTTACGTTGGAAGTAGCCGGCGGTGCTGTGCCGACGAATTGTCTTGTTGCAGCCTATAGTATTGGAGATATTTCTGATTTAAAACAGGCATTACAGCGACAATTTATGGTAAAAGATACGTATAAACCAAATCAAGAACATACCATGTTATATCGTGAACTATATATGAAACGAAATAAGATGCTAAAGGCGTTGAATACAGAAATTACAATGGGTACACCAGTATAATTTCATTTACTGCATGATAAAAGTTCATAATAGAACAAAGTTTAATGATGTAAACGTATCGAATAATGCAAAAACCGCATTTGACTTGGCCTATCATAGCGTAAAAGATATATATAATATGAAAAAAACTAAAAATAACAGCGCTTTTTAGTAGATTTTTTTATAAAATGTGATATACTTATGGATGTAAGCAGTGCATCTTATTTGAAACAGCGTGAGGTTTTGAAAATAATAACGTGAAAAAAATCACGCTGATTAAGGAGGAGTTAAACATGTTTTGTAAAAAAGTAATGGTAATTGGTGCAGGTACAATGGGTTCCGGTATTGCGCAAGTCTTTGCTACACATGGTTGCGAAGTTGTTTTGAATGATATCAAAGATGAATTCGTTGCTGGCGGCAAAGCTAAAATTGATAAATCTTTAACAAAATTAGTTGCTAAAGGAAAAATGACACAGGAAGATAAAGATGCAGCTATGGCTCGCGTATCTGGCTTTGTAACTCGTACAAAAGAAAACATGGCTGACATTGATCTGGTTGTTGAAGCAGCTATTGAAGATTTGAAAATTAAATCTGCTATTTTTAAAGAATTAGATGAACTTTGCCCGGAACATACTATTTTGGCAAGTAACACTTCTTCTTTGGCTATTACGCAGATCGGCGCAGCTACAAAACGTCCGGACAAAGTTATTGGCATGCATTTCTTTAACCCAGCTCCGGTTATGAAATTGATCGAATTAATCAATGGTATTGCAACATCTGATGACACATTCAAAAAAGTTCAGGAAACAGCGACGGAATTGGGTAAATCTCCTGTAAAAGTTGCTGACTTCCCAGGCTTCGTTGGCAATCGTGTCGTTATCCCGATGATTAATGAAGCTATTCAGGCTTTGATGGAAGGTGTTGCATCTAAAGAAGATATTGATACCGTTTGCAAACTGGGATTCAACCATCCAATGGGACCATTGGCTTTGAGCGATTTGATTGGTAACGATGTTGTTCTTCACATCATGGAAGTTCTGTATGATGGCTTCGGCGATCCGAAATATCGTCCATGCCCACTCCTCAAAAAATATGTTAACGCTGGCTACCTTGGCCGCAAAACAGGTAAAGGCTTCTACGATTATACAAAATAATATTGAGCAAAATGTGCTCCGCAGACAGTGGGCGTGAGAAATCACGCCCTTGTTTGCCATAAGCATGCAGCATGTGTCCAAACATACTACAAATAGTGTCCAATCTTAGGAGGTTATTATTATGGCATACGAAAATATCAATTATACAGTGGAAAATGGTGTTGCAACGATTGCAATCAATCGTCCTAAAGCATTAAATGCACTGAATTTGGCAACGTTGACGGAATTAAAAGATGTTGTAGAAAAAATTGCTGTTGATAAAGCAGTTCAAGTCGTTATTATTACCGGTGCCGGTGAAAAATCTTTTGTTGCGGGTGCTGATATTGTTGAAATGTCTACTAAAAATGCTGTTGAAGGTCGTGTATGGGGACAGGTAGGTCAAAATATTTTCACAGAAATTGAAAACCTTCCGCAGCCGGTTATCGCTGCTGTAAATGGCTTCGCATTAGGCGGTGGCTGCGAATTAGCCTGCGCTTGTGATATTCGCTATGCATCTGAAAATGCTAAATTTGGTCAGCCCGAAGTTGGTCTTGGTATTACACCGGGCTTTGGTGGCACACAGCGTTTAACTCGTGTTGTTGGTCGTGGTCATGCTAAAGAATTGATTTATACGGCTAATATTATTGATGCACAAGAAGCACTTCGCATTGGTTTGGTTAATAAAGTTGTTCCACAAGCTGAATTGATGGATGTAGTTATGAAAGTTGCTAAGACTATCACGAAGAAAGCTCCTGTCGCTGTACAGCTTGCTAAAGCAGCTATTAACCGTGGTATTAACTGTGATGTCGTAACTGGTATTTCTTATGAAGCAGAAGTATTTGGTCTTTGTTTTGCAACAGCAGATCAAAAAGAAGGCATGAAAGCGTTTATTGAAAAACGTAAACCGACATTTGAAGGCAAATAAGTTTTCCCTTAACTAAGATTATACAAAAAGACCGCGTCTTGAGAAAGATGCGGCCTTTTCTGTATATATGCGGTTGATAGATTCTGTAAGGTACTAAAAAGACAGGAGACGAAATAAGGCATTACGGTCATTTAACATGGCGTAAAAACAATATAGCGTAGCATGGGTATCAGCAAGGCTGTTATGCCAATTTTCATCGGTATATCCGTAATAGGCAGCACACGCTTTTAATTTAGCATATGTACGAGGATGTAATGTATCCATATGCACAAACGAATATGCATCTCCGGCATCAAAATAAATGGGAGCGTGAGGAAATTGTACGCCAAATTTATGCAAATGACCGATGTCTTGCATGGTACTGTAGCCAATAATTAACTGTGCATTGGCAAATAATTGCGTTAACGTAGAAACGGCGGTATGAAATGTCGGTTTATTAGCTACCATAGAAGGTGTAATATGGTGAATCGTAATTGTTTCATCCCAGGAAGTAACGGTTTCCGGACGAAAATAGTTGTTGAATAGTACCTGTCCCAATCCATTTACGATAGAGACCTGCAGTATTTCTGCAGTAGAAAGCAGACTCGTTAATTCGATATCTAATGCGAATACCCGACGAGCATCTAACGTGCTGATATGGTTTTTTACTTTATGAGAAAGGCGAATATGCTGTTGGAGTGCTTTTTTTTGTGCAGAAGAATGAAAATAAAGGGACGAAGTATCTTTAGTAAACGCAGTATGACAGGCATGTTCCTGATGTAGCCAGGATTTAGCAGCTTGGTAACTGTGAAAACTTTTGGCACGCGCGCCTTTAAATCCTTGTGTATATGAATAATAACATGCCGCATTCGTGAAAATGCCGGTTTTACGGCCATGACTGATAGCATAGTACCGCTTAGACATCGTATGCGTAGAAAGCGTTTTCATCGGCGTTGTGGATAGAAGGCCGGCTTCTTTTTTGTTGTTAAGCCAAATAAGAGCTTCACGTTTGGTGGAGAAAGCTTTGGCGCAAACACCGCTAAAATTAGCCGTATATTGTGTGTATTCTTGCTGTTTTGTAAAGATGCCGGTTTTACGGCCAGCACTAATAGCATAAAACTTCATAACAGATTCCTCACTGTATACACATGGTATTAGTTGAAATAAATATCATTATACCATATTTACTATAGTTCTACCCATCTTTTTTTATAAACAGCGTATGTATTTCTTCTACAAGTCCTTGAAGCTGTAATTTTAATAAAATCGGACTAAGTTGAGCAGGCGTAAATTGCGTTTTAAGCGTTAACATTTCACGTGATATGGCTTCATCGTACGAAAGCGCATTTAAAACGGCCGATTCTTCTAGCGTTAGAGCGTGTGTGTAATGACGAGAAACCGGGGAACGTTGTGTTTGGTCCCACCCATATTCTTGTAAAATATCTTCAGCCTGCGTAAGTAAGATAGCTCCTTTTCGAATCAGCTCATGTGTCCCCTTGCTCATAGCAGAATAAATACTACCGGGAACAGCAAATACGTCGCGACCTTCTTCCAAGGCAAAATCAGCCGTAATTAAAGACCCACTGCGAACAGCGGCTTCCACAACAATCGTACAGCGACAAAGGCCGGCGATAATGCGGTTACGGGCAGGGAAATTAATTGCTAATGGTTGCATGCCAAACGAGTATTCTGTGAGAATAGCACCACCAGCATCTACTATTTCGGCAAAAAGATTTTTATTTTCCCTTGGATATGTCATATCCAGACCATTTGCGATAACAGCCAAGGTTTGTCCTTTTGCAGATAATGCACCTCGATGCGCTTTGGTATCAATACCTCTCGCACCGCCGCTGACGATGGCAATATGGTGATGAGCCATATCAGCTGCTAATGTTTGTGCTACATTGAGACCATAGGGTGTTGCTTTTCTGGCACCGACGATAGCTGCTGTTCGATGTGTTGACGGCAGCGCTCCTTGGTAATATAAAACAACTGGTGGATTAAATGTTTGCTGTAATGCGGCCGGATAGGTATCTTCCCACAAAGATACAAGATGCGCTTGATGTGATTGCAGAGTATGTAGTTGATGATCCCAATCATAGATAGGACGATGTTTTTGAATCGATTGCGTTGTTTTATTTGATAGGCCGACAGCTTCCTGCAAAGTGGCTGATGATGTTTCCCAGACTGTCTGAGCTGAGCCGAACAATGCAACAAGAGCACGAATGCTGCGAGAACCTAAAAAGGGAATAGACAGAAGAGCTGCCGTATACAGACGTTCCGATTCTGGTGAATGTATTGGCATGGTATCACATCCTTTGCAGTGGATTGCGGTAACTAACAGCTTCTGCGACGTGTGTGTCTTTAATTTCTTCTGAATGACATAAGTCAGCAATGGTTCGAGATACTTTGATAATACGATCATAACTGCGGGCACTGAGTTTTAGCTTATTGAAGACTTGTTCTAAGAGAAGTCGCGCTTCTTGTGTAAGGGGACAGGTTTCTTTGATTTCCCGATGTCCCATATGGGCATTGCAGCTAAGCCCATATGATTGCAGTCGTTTTTCTTGGATTTGACGAGCTTCACATACGCGCTGACGAATAGCTGCAGAAGATTCTTGCGGAATTTCGGTAATTAGCTCGGCATATTTAGGTCGTTCTACAGGAACATGTAAATCGATGCGGTCTAACAGCGGCCCGGAAATTTTACGGGCATAACGACGGATTTCGCCTGTCGTGCAAGTACAAGGATGGTCTTTGTCACCGAGAAATCCGCACGGGCAAGGATTCATGGCTGCAATTAATACAAAACGGGCAGGATAGGATAAGGCGGCATGAACGCGGGCAATATGAACAACACCGTCTTCTAAAGGCTGTCGCAGTACCTCTAAGACAGAACGGGGAAATTCCGGCAGTTCATCGAGAAAAAGAATACCATTATGACTAAGAGTAACTTCTCCAGGCTTGGGAATGGAACCGCCACCAATGAGTCCTGCTGTGGAAATCGTATGATGAGGACTGCGGAATGGTCGGGCAGACATCATTTGGGATTGTTTAAATAATCCAGCAACACTGTAGATTTTGGTAACTTCCAGCGATTCTTGCAGATTCATCGGTGGCAGAATGGTCGGAATGCGTTTGGCAAGCATGGTTTTTCCCGAACCGGGTGGACCTATCATCAATACATTATGACCGCCGGCAGCTGCGATTTCTAAAGCACGTTTAGCTGTGAATTGGCCTTGTACTTCAGAAAAATCAACTGCGTAGGCTGGTGCACTGGCCGGTGAATCGACAGCTATCGAAGGGGAGAGCCGTGTTGTTCCTAATAGATGTTCAACAATATCTGAAAAAGAAGATACGGAATAAATGGTAACATCCCTGCATAATAGTGCTTCATTAGCATTCTCTGCACTCACAAAGCAAGTGTGAAATCCCTGTTCGGTACCTTGTAAAATCATAGGTAAAATACCTGTAACCGGACGAACAGCACCGTCTAATGCCAATTCACCGATAAACAGCGTTTGTTGACATGCTTCTGCTGGAATTTGTCCGCTTGATACCATCATACCGATAGCAATAGCTATATCTAGACCGGCACTGTCTTTCTTGAGATCCGCAGGAGCTAGATTCACTGTAATACGGCGCATGGGAAATTCATATCCGCTGTTTTTTATTGCTGAGCGAACTCGTTCTTTGGATTCTTTGACCGAGGTAGTAGCAAGTCCAACGATTTCAAATGCGGGCAGACCATTGGAAATATCTGTTTCTACGGTAATAATATTACCGTGCAGCCCTAAAATAGTAGCTCCATAAATACGTGCAAACATAGGCGGCTCCTATTCTACGCTCAAAAAAGCGTGACGAATATGATGAATACGAAATCCTGTAGCCGACGGCATTACTTCAATGACATCGAAACGGCAAGGGCTGTTCCATAACCCGTATCGAGATAGGTATGATTTAGCTGTTTGAATGATTTTATGTTGTTTATGTTTTTCTACGGCTTCAGCAGGCTGACCGTACTGATGGGACTTGCGGGTTTTTACTTCAATAAATACAATGACACTGCCATCTTGGGCAATTAAATCAATTTCTCCTAGCTGACTGCGGTAATTTTGAGATAGAAGCTTATAGTGCTTATGTGTACAGACATATTGTGCAGCCGCTTCTTCGCCGCATCGACCTAATTGTTTATCATTCATGCGTTATCCCTCCATAAAATGAATATAGTATTACTATAGCAGATGAAAATTAAAATTGGATGAGAATCAGATTAGAATTTGATTAAAAAAGTATGGTCGTGCCATTGTATTTATATTGCAGAATTGCTTAGTTTTTGCTATACTAACAATAAATAGTTGATTCAGTCAACTTGTTAAGGGGGAGATAACCATGGATTACACGAGTATTGGCTATCATTTTGGTATACTCAATCGGCGTTCCCAGGCGTTTATTTCTTATGCCTGTCAGCCATGGCAGATTAGTTATCCTGAATATGTTATCTTAGTCGAATTATATCGAGGTGACGGATGCAGTCAAGATGCTCTCTGTAAGTCATTGACTGCAGATAAGGCGTTGATTGCCCGCAATGTCAAAAAATTGGAAACGAAGGGATATATTCGCCGCCAACAGGATAAAACAGACAGACGATTTAAATATATGTATTTAACGGAAAAGGCAAAGCGTATACAACAGGCATTGTTGGATATTTTGCAGTGTTGGATTTATGAAGTAACAAAAGGGATGGATCCTGTGCTGATTGAACAAACTATTCAGGGACTGCAGATAGTATCCCGCAATGCGGCTAGTCTTTCTATTGAAACCATGATACATGAGAAAGGAGAAAAGAAAAAATGAAACACCAAGTATATTGGCTGCATGCCATTCTTGCTGCACTGCTCGCTGTGAATCTTAGCGGTTGTGGGCAACAAAAACCATCTGCTGAAAAACCACAGCTTGTCAAGACGGTACAAGTAGGAGCGGAACAGGCAGATAGTATGGCAGGAACGTATTCCGGTACCGTTAAAGGACGATATGAAAGTAATTTAGCTTTTCAAGTAGGTGGTCGGATTACAACACGAAATGTGCAACTTGGTAGTACTGTACATAATGGAGATGTACTGATGACGATCAATCCGCAAGATATAGCACAGAGTGTTAATCAAGCGCAGGCGCAAGTCAGTTCGGCTCAGGCGCAGCTGCAACTGGCACAATCTAACTTAGCACGGTATCAGCAATTATTCAATGAAGATGCGGTCAGCGCTGCTGTTTTGGATCAATACCAAACGTCGTATAATCAGGCCCAAGCCCAATATAATCAGGCAGTAGCAGTGCAGCAGGCACAGCAGAATCAGTTATCCTATACGCAGTTGACAGCCGATGCAGATGGCGTTATATCCAATGTTAGTGGTGAAGTGGGACAAGTGGTTGGTGCCGGACAAACCATATTAACACTGGTTCATGCCGGAGATTTAGAAGTTCAAATTAATGTACCGGAAAATCGCCTGGCTGATTTCCCTATAGGAAAAGAAGTAGGTATATCATTTTGGGCTTTACAGGGACAAAAAACTAGTGGTGTTGTTCGTGAAGTATCGCCGATGGCTGATGCAGCATCTCGTACCTATAAAGTTTGTGTTACGTTGCCGAATCCGCCGGAAGGCATGCAGCTGGGGATGACGGCTAGTGTTACCAATACTAGTGAAACAGCTGCAGATGCAGCAGAATGTGTACTGCCGTTATCGGCTATTTACCAAACTGGTGATACACCGAATGTATGGATTGTTGGCAAGGATAAAACCTTATCGCTAAAAGCCGTTACTGTATCTGATTTTGGTGATAATACAGTCAAAGTAACGGGATTGTCGCAGGGTGATGTAGTTGTTACGGCAGGTGTACATATGTTATCAGAAGGCGAAACCGTACGGACGGAGCGTGATGATGCATGAGAAATTTGTCCGAATTAGCATTAAAAAATAAAGTTCTCGTTTGGTATTTTATAGTCATCATTGCGATTGCTGGTGTATTTTCGTATATGAAATTGGGACGTATGGAGGATCCGGCATATACGGTGCGGCAAATGGTAGTGACTGTTGCCTGGCCAGGCGCTTCAGCTCAGCAAATGCAGGATCAAGTAACAGATAAGATTGAAAAAAAACTGCAAGATACGCCTAATTTGGATTATATCAAAAGTTACTCTAGTCCGGGACAAGCCGTTATTTACGTTAATCTAACCGATCAGGCCCCGGCATCAAGTATTCGCAGTACGTGGCATGAAGTGAGAAATTTGACAGAAGATATGAAAAAAGATTTACCGGAAGGGGTATATGGGCCATATTATAATGATCGCTTTGATGATGTATATGGCTCGGTATATGCCATTACCGGTGATGGCTATTCGTATGAAGAACTGCGACAGAAAGCTGAAAAGATACGCCGCATCATGTTGGGAATAGATGATGTCAGCAAAGTAGAAATTATAGGTGAGCAATCGGAAAAAGTATATATTGAAGTCGCTAATTCCAAACTAGCATCCTTAGGTATTGCTCCAACAACGATTGCCAATGCTGTAAAAGGGCAAAATGCTATGACGCCGTCTGGGATGATAGACACGAAATCAGACAATGTATATCTGCGTATTAGTGGTGTCTTTGAAGATATAGAAGCGATTCGTAATTTACCGATTAATGCCAATGGTCGTGTATTTCGTCTTGGCGATATTGCAGTTGTAGAACGACGCTATACACAGCCATCAGATCCCGAGATGTTTTATAATGGTAAACCGGCTGTAGGTATTGCCTTATCTATGAAAACAGGCGGCAATATTTTGACGTTAGGAGACAATTTAGAAAAGCTGCAGGCTAGTGTAAAACAAGATTTGCCGGCAGGTATGGAAATTCATCAAGTATCGGACCAGCCGAAAGTTGTAAAAGATTCGATTAGTGATTTCGTCAATACACTGCGGGAAGCGATTATTATTGTTCTTGTCGTTAGTTTTCTCAGTTTGGGCCTGCGAACAGGCCTTGTCGTTGCGTTTTGTATCCCTTTAGTATTGACCGGTGTATTTTGTGTCATGGAAATAGCGGGCATTGATTTGCATAAAGTGTCATTAGGTGCTTTGATTATTGCCTTAGGACTTTTGGTAGATGATGCGATTATTGCTGTAGAAATGATGAGTGTACAGCTAGAAAAGGGAATGGATCGGCTTAGCGCGGCTTGTTATGCGTTTAGAGCAACGGCAAAACCCATGTTGACTGGGACACTAGTAACTTGTGCCGGATTTATACCTGTTGCATTTGCTGATGGTGCGGCTTCTGAATTTTGCAAATCATTATTTCCGGTCATATTGGCAGCGTTGTTATTATCTTGGATTGTTTCCGTTATGGTAGCGCCTCTTTTTGGCTATTATTTGATAAAAGTCAAACCGAAAACAACAGAAAAAAAATTGTATCAGAGTAAATTTTATCAATTATTCCGCCATGTATTGACATGGTGCTTGGCGCATCGCAAGGTCGTTATTGGCGGTACAGTAGGGCTGTTTGTCATTGCTGTTGGGATGATGAAATGGATTCCACAAGAATTTTTCCCGCCATCGCTCCGACCGGAAATTATTGTAGAAATGACCTTACCAGAAGGCTCTTCGATGCAGGCATCCGAAAAAGAAGCAAAGACATTATCCGCTTTTTTGGATACGCAAAAAGAACAGCTAGACAGTTATTCCTATTATGTCGGCGAAGGAGCACCGCGTTTTGTCTTAACGTTGGAACCGGTACTGCCTAAAAACAATTATGCGCAGTTCGTTGTTGTTGCTAAGGATGTAGCTTCGCGAGAAGCATTAACCCAGAAAATTAAACAACAAATGGCTGATAAACAACCGGGCGTGCGGTGTAATATTAAAAACGTTCCTTTAGGACCGCCGTCAGATTATCCTATTATGCTTCGCGTATCCGGATATGATGTAGACAAAGTGAAAGCCTATGCGCAGCAGATTGCAAATCGAATTAGCAAAGACCCTAATACAGAAAATGTATTCCTCAACTGGGAACAAAAGAGTAAAGTCATGCATTTGCAATTGGATCAGAATAAACTGCGGATGATGGGAATATCCGGTCAAGATGTAGCTAAAACAATGTATACTGAACTGTCCGGTGCGACGATTGCGGAATACTATGCAGCAGATAAAACCATAGGAATTCAGCTTCGACTGCAGGATGCGGATCGAAATGATTTATCTAAAATTAAAAACATTCCTATTTATACAGGCAGTGGATATATCCCCTTGGAACAGATAGCGACGATTTCTTATGGAGCAGAAGATGCATTGATTTGGCGACGCGATCTGAAACCGACAATTACCGTTGAAGGGAGTATTAAATCGGGTACAGCTAATGATGCCACGCAAAAAGCCTACGATTCCATTCAAGATATTCGCGATGCCATGCCCTTTGGCTATTCTGTAGAAGTGGATGGAGCACTAGAAAACAGCCAAAAATCATTAAAATATCTCTTAGGCCCTGTTCCTATTATGATCCTTATTATCATGACGTTGCTGATGTTCCAGCTTCGCCGTGTTTCATTGATGATATTGACGCTGATTACAGCTCCCATGGGAATCATTGGTGTATCTTTTGGTATGCTGCTGTTTGGCAAGTCCTTGGGATTTGTGGCATATTTGGGAATATTGGCGTTAGGCGGTATGATTATCCGTAATTCCGTTATTTTGATTGACCAAATTGACAAACATATGGCAGCAGGAGAAGATGCTTGGCATGCGATTATTGATTCTGCTGTGTTGCGATTTAGGCCGATTATGTTGACGGCAGCGGCAGCTATTCTCGGTATGATACCATTAATGCGTAGCATCTTTTGGGGGCCTATGGCCGTTGCCATTGCCAGTGGGTTATTTGTGGCAACCGTATTGACGTTGTTAGTATTACCGACCATGTATGCAGCATGGTTCCACATTAAACAGAATCATTAAAAGAATACGATAAGACTGAAATGGCATGCAATCTTGTGGCTGTTTCAGTCTTCTTTTTTTGAAAAGATACGTGTGAGTAAACATTGATTAAAAGAATTGTGAAAAAGTAGTAAAAAACATTTGACAAAATATCAGACCTAAGGTATAATATTTTTTGTTGGCGGGGCATAGCGCAGTTTGGTAGCGCACCTGGCTTGGGACCAGGGGGTCGCAAGTTCGAATCTTGCTGCTCCGACCACAGTTTGCGGGTGTAGCTCAGTGGTAGAGCGCCAGCCTTCCAAGCTGGTTATGTGGGTTCGATTCCCATCACCCGCTCCATTTTTTTATGACTCAGTAGCTCAGCTGGATAGAGCAACAGCCTTCTAAGCTGTGGGTCTAGAGTTCGAATCTCTACTGGGTCACCATAGATGTATAATGCGAATGTTACGCGTTTATACTAAAAACTCCGTCATCAGAATGCTGACGGAGTTTTTCAATATAGTGAAACAAGTTTGTATATGATAGACTTTTTATTAACTTTATAGTGGCTTTTAAATCCATTTACTGTTGATGGACGTGAGTGAATATTTCTCACGTCTTTTTATTGTACAGTGTATCAATTTTTATGCGATAACAAATGGTAATGAAAGGAGTTTAGATAGTGTGTGGAATAAAATAATATCATGTATTTGTGTCGTTTGGATGGCCATGATGATAGGAATTACCGTTCATGCGATTACGCCGGAAGAATTAGTGTATGATCAAGTTAGTAAATATATTACAGGACAAGACGCGGCAGATATTACGCGGGATATTTGTGAAGCATCGTATACATATCATGTGGATCCAATTTTAGTCGCCGCTGTGTTTACGACAGAAAGTAACTTTGATAATTCAGCCGTTTCCGGAGTAGGGGCTGTAGGTATTGCTCAACTCATGCCGGAAACAGCAGCGCAGCTGAATGTCAATCCCTATGATCGCAGGGAAAATATTTATGGCGGTGTAAAATATTTGGGACAGATGGTAGATCGGTACCGTACATGGGATAAACCATTTGTATATGCCGAAGCAGCGTATAATGCCGGACCGGGTGCAGTCGATGCAGCTGGCGGTGTACCGCATTATACAGAAACGATGAATTATGTCCAAACTGTAGAAAAGACACGACAGGAAATTTGGCGTATTGCCGGTACAGAAGCAAGTAATGGACATGGGTATGCAGAAAAGAAAGTGGTAAAAGAATTTCCAAGCTTGAAGGAATGGCATGAACAACAAGCAGTGGTTAAAGCCAATCAGGAACACCTTTCGCACCATGTCAATAAAACAGTACCCATGGCAGTTAATGAAGAAAAAACAATAAAATAGGGCTCTGTTGTATACCTATGCCGAGACGTCGCATTCATATAATGCAGCGTCTTTCTTTTAGGGTATTTAAATATATTCCTACTTCGAATGATATATTGATTAATTACTCATTTACAAATAAAAAAAACAAGCTTATTATATACGTATAAGAACGTGAATTTTATAACTTGTTTTTCTGAGAAAGAGGGATTTGTTATGAGTATCAAAAAACGAATTGTCGGAGTTGTCGGATTAGGTCACGTTGGCGCCCATGTTGCGTATAATCTGGGAATGATGGGTGTAGCTGATGAAGTAAAAGTATGTGACAAAAATATGGATAAAGTAGTCAGTGAATGCAATGACCTTATGGATGCTGCGTATTTTATGCCTCATCGTGTTGTGTATAAAGTAGCAGACTATGCGGATCTTGCTGATTGCGATGTCATTGTCAATGCGATTGGTAAAATTGAATTGCTAGCAACTTTAAACCGCGATAGTGAAATGGAAAATTCTGTCCGAGAAGTAGCTAGCTTTGTGGATAAAATTATGGCAGGCGGTTTTGACGGGATTTTTGTGAATATCACAAATCCTTGTGACGTCATTACCGATTTGGTACAAAAACTGAGTGGATTACCGCGAAATCGTGTTTTTGGTACCGGTACAGGTTTGGACTCCTCGCGCTTGATTAGTGCCATTTCTCAACAGACGAATTTGGAACACCATTCGTTTACGGCCTTTATGATTGGTGAACATGGGAATGCCCAAATGGTTCCGTGGTCCTTGATTTCTTTCCATGGCAAGCCGTTATCTGAATTATCTGGCGATCCCCGTTTTGATTTTGATCGCGAAGAAATGACGAAACGCGTTATTAACGGTGCTTGGACTACATTTAAAGGCAAAAAATGTACGGAATATGGCGTAGCTGCTACAGGTGCGACTGTTGTTCGTTCTATTCTTCATGACGAAAAGAAGATTATGCCTGTTAGTGCATACCTCGATGGAGAATATGGTGAAACCGGTATTTATTGTGGGATTCCTGCTGTCGTAGGTGCCAACGGTATTGAACAGGTGATGGAATATACGTTGACGGAAGATGAAAAAACAGAATTTAAACGCTGCTGTGATGCCATTCGCGGCAATATTGCCAAAGCAGAACAATTTTGGAAAAAATAATATAAAATTTAGTCCTAAAATAATTAGATAGTCTAACCGGCTGCATGCCTCTGATATAAGAAGACATGCAGCCGGTTTATTTATATCTATAGCAGTCAGTACTTGGATTCAATATCGTGTTACACATATATTATATGTGAAAAAAATCCTATAATATCCTTACTAAGTTATGGTATCACGACTAACCAGAATACTATATATATGGTATAATACGGGTAGTAAATAGTACGTCATAAGGGATGTGTGAATATGATTTTAACAGGCCGGCTGTTGGTAGCAGCCTCATTGATTCCGCAAGGCAGAACCATCGCAGATATAGGTACGGATCATGGGTATTTACCTGTCTATGCATGTGAACAAAAACGAATTCCCCGTGCCATTGCAGCTGATATTGTTTCGGGACCGTTGCAGGCCGCCATTGCCCATGTACAAGGAGCAGGTTTAGCTGATGTAATCGAATGCCGACTGGGAGACGGGTTGACTTGCATTCAGCCAGGCGAAGTAGATGGTGCTGTTATCTGTGGGATGGGAGGGCCGTTGATGGTGCGCATTTTACAACAGTCTCCGGCAGTATGGAAATCGATGCAGTTTTTGATTTTACAGCCCCAGAGTCATTCAGGCGTACTGCGTCACTTTTTATATACGCAGGGATGGCATATAGAAGAAGAAACATTACTCGTCGATGATGGGCGTCTCTATGAGTTGATGCGGGCCGTACCGGGTAAGGCGGAGCTATTACCGGATTGGATGTATGAAGTTGGCCCGATAAACTGGCAACGAAAAAATCCGTTGTTGCGACGTAAAATACAGTTGCTTGTGGAACAGAAGATGAGAATTTGCCAAGGGCTAAAGAAAAGCCGTGACGATAAATCTCAGCAAATCCGAATGCTAGAAGATGAAATTACATCTTGGGAGGATAAAACATGTCAACTACAGTAGGAGAAATTGTTCAGGTATTAAAACAATGGGCCCCGTTGTCTCTCAAAGAATCGTGGGATAATCCGGGATTTTTGATTGGCAACCCCAATGAAACCGTAGATAAGGTATTGGTTACATTGGATGTCATGATGGGAACCGTAGATTATGCGATTGCCCATGATGTCAATATGATTATCAGTCATCATCCGGTTATTTTTGATGGACTCAAAATGCTGCGTACGGATACGTATGATGGAGAGATGTATCAAAAATTATTAACTCACCATATTTCTGTATATAGTGCCCATACGAATCTAGATAGTGCAGATGGCGGTGTCAACGATGTCTTGGCGCGGATTTTGGGATTACAGCATCTTACGGGATTGATTCCGGTTCAAGAAGATAAACTGTATAAATTGGCCATCTATGTTCCGGTCAGCCATAATGATGCCGTACGGCAGGCATTAGCAAAAAGCGGTGCCGGTTTTATTGGCAACTATAGTGATTGCTCCTTTACCGTTGCCGGCGAAGGACGGTTTAAACCCCATGAAGGGACACATCCCTTTATTGGCAAACCGGGTGTTGTAGAAAAAACAGCAGAAGAACGAATTGAAACTATTGTACCGGCCTCGTTACTTTCGAAAACTTTACAGGCTGTATTGGCAGTACATCCCTATGAAGAACCAGCGTATGATATTTATCCATTAGCAAATAAAGGCCATCAATATACCATGGGACGCATAGGCGATTGGCCGACACCGGAACCGGCGGGCATTGTCATGCAGAAAATAAAACGGTTATTAAACCGATCTGTCCTGCCGTATGCTGGCGATGCAGATACGATGGTATCCAAAGTAGCCCTTTTAGGTGGCGGAGGTGCCGGGTTTATGAAACAAGCTAAAGAAGCAGGTGCCCAGTTATATTTGACAGGTGATTTAAAGTATCATGATGCACAAGAAGCAATTAAATTAGGGTTAGTTGTGGCTGATGGTGGCCATTTCGGTACCGAATCGCCTGTTGTAGCAGATATATGTCAGCGACTGGACGACGTTAATCAGGAAAAACAATGGAATATTGCTTGTCTCATCGATCCGACAAGTGACGATATGCTGCAGTATCTATAAAAGGAGCGAATCATGATGACGAAAGAAGAACACGTACAACGGTTATTACAAGATCCTATCTATGCTATCATTGGCAATGCGGAATTATCGTTAGGACGCGATACCCTAACGATAGCCAAAGAGGCGTTAGCAGCGGGTGTTACCATTATCCAGTATCGAGAAAAACACAAAACGTGGCGTGAAAAATATGAAGAAGCCCGTGAAATTGCTCGTCTTTGCCATGAAAAAGGGGCGACATTTATCATGAACGATTCGACAGATCTTGCTATTGCTTGCGGTGCAGATGGTATTCATGTCGGCCAAGATGATGCTCCGGCCCATATCGTGCGTCAACTCGCCGGTCCCAATGTTTTCATTGGCGTATCAACGAATACCATAGAAGAAATGAAAGAAGCTAAAAACGATGGTGCCGATTACGTTGGTTTTGGACCCATGTTTCCCACATCTTCTAAAAAAGACGCCGACGCAGTCGTTACGAACGAAGCCAAAGACTTTGCCTTGCATCAATTTTCCCTGCCAGTCGTAACCATTGGCGGTATCAGCTTGGCAAATATTCGCAGTCTTTATGACGAAGGATTCCGTTCCTTTGCCATGATTAGTGCCATTGTTGGCAAAGAAAACATTGCCGAAGCCGTTCAAGAATTGCGGGATGCGTTGAAATAATGCGCAACATTATAGCAAATGTATAAAAATTACATATTGTAAGTAAAGGCTCCGAGTTAGGAGCCTTTTTTGTATATATTTTATAATCCATTATTATTTATTTAAGGAATCTATATCTATAATTAAATAGAAATCCGATACGCTCGACATATGTGATGAGTATGACTTTGATAAATTTACAAATACATTATATACTTAAAGTAAGAAATTAAAAATTTAAAAAATTCATGCAGATTATTTTGAAAAATTAATGATATGATAACAATGTAACTAGGTCAACAATTAATCGTATAGGTTCATATTCATTGATTGATATGTATAATGGTGATGACACACCTGATATACATAGTGCTAAGGGAAAGATAACAATTAATGGCAATTTACAATTGAATATAGATTGTCAAAATCATGCCAATAGAAATGATACTAGAGCCATTAATTTGCTCAATAATAACGATTCTTTTGAGATAAATGGAGATACTAAGATCCCAATTAATAATGTGAAAACAACAGCTTATACTTATTATGTAGAAGGTATCAGAGCGTTTAGTGGAACGATGAAGTACAATGATAAGTTTACTATTGATAAAATTGACGCAGGCAAAAATAGTGGCAATCCCCATTTATTCATGGGCGAATTAGAAGGCCCCCATACGTTAAGGTTAAACAATATTGGTAGTACAACAGATGGGGCTGGAAATGTATTAGCCAGCGTTGCGTCAGGAGATGGGACATTTACGGCACCTGCTTCGGAAGGCGCTTGTATTGGAAAACGTATGAATTGGGAACGTAGGATAGTAGTGAAACGGGATATCATACGGATTGGTATTTAAAAAAGGCAGAAAAAAACCGACAAATCCCGAAAACCCAGAAGAACCGGCAAAACCGACGACTTCTGTCAGCACGCTGCTTTCTACGATAATGGCTGGCTACGATACGTGGCGCAATGATATGGATAAACTGAATGAACGTATGGGAGAACTGCGTGTGAGTGGTACGCAAACAGAAGGCATATGGGCACGGATTAAAGACTGTCAGTTTGGCAGACACGGCGGGAATGGTGATTATACTAAACGAGGATTCATGATTCAATGGCGTGTCGTTTCTTGACACGCGCGAATATGAATCCTCGTTTTTTTTTGTAGTTTCTTTTTAATACGAATTTCGCATAGTAGTTTGGTTATCATTTTGATGGATTTGATTTACGTGCTATGGGAAAAACGTAAAAATCAAACTCATGGCTGAGACACAATGGGTTGTAAAACAAGGGGAAAGTACGGTATAATACACATATGGATATGAAAATTAAAAATATACTACATAAACAACATAATGAACCTGAGAAGGAACAGAATGAGGCAGCTCGTAAGGGCCTTTGGAAAAAGGCTGTTGGTGGGGCTGTTTTTTGCATGTTTGTTTTGGCAGGTGCAGCAGTAGCAGGATATACAGCACCCAATATGTTTTTGCCGGCTAAGCGTGGATATGTTCATGTTCGCAGTGATATGACAGCTGCGGATGTTGGTGAAGAAATGAAAAATGATGGGTATATTGCTAGTTCATGGTGGTTTCGGATAACAGCTCAATTAACCGGACAAGCGGGAAACTTAAAAGAAGGTGAATATAGTGTAGATTCTTCGATGAGTTTGCAGCAGATATTGGGCAAACTCACCAGTGGAAAGTCAGAAGCAGCCCGTTTAGTTATTCCTGAAGGATATACGGTGCGGCAGATCGCACAGCGCGTCGCGGCAATGGGCCATATTTCAGAAGACGAATTTTTGACGGCAGCTAACGATACGACATTGCTATATCCGTATATGAATGGAAATCGGGATGTTACATTTCCGACAGAAGGTTTTTTGTTTCCGGATACCTATTTCGTTCCTAATAATGCGACGGCAGAGGATGTTATCTGCATGATGCTGAAAAATTTTGATGAACACTTAGATGCTGATATGAAGCAACAGATTGCGGCTAAAAACATGTCTATCTATCAATTTGTTACCTTGGCATCTCTGGTGGAAAAGGAAGCTAAATATGAAGAAGATCGTCCGCTGATTGCGTCGGTATTTCTCAATCGCCTGGCAACACATATGAAATTACAGTCCGATGCCAGTATTTCCTATGCAATGGGTTCGCATAAGGCAGCGTACAGCATTGCTGAAACACAATATGATTCGCCGTATAATACGTATATGTATGAAGGTCTGCCGCCAGGACCGATTGCCAATCCGGGCATGGCCTGCATGCATGCTATTTTACAGGCACCGACGACGCCGTATTTATATTTTGTGGCCGATGGCGATGGGCACAATTATTTTGCAGCTACCTATGAAGAACATATGCAAAATGTACAGGAACATATGCCATGATGGATGCATTGTGGAAAGAAATGAAAACCTATGCGATGCAGCATAATGTTCCTATTCTGCGTGATGCGGAACTGCCATTATTTTGCAGTTTAGTGCGTCAGGCAGCTCCGACGCGAGTATTGGAAATTGGAACGGCTATTGGGTATTCGACGCTGCGAATCGCTTCTTGTTTGGCTTCGGATAGTATGATTACGACAGTAGAGCTGGATCATCAGCGTGTTATGACAGCTCGATCATTTATCGAAAAATCACCATATCAACAGCAAATTCGGCAGCTTGAAGGAGATGGCACGGTTTTATTGGATATATTGGATGGCCCTTGGGATTTTGTCTTTTTAGATGGGCCTAAGGGACAGTATTCCAGGCAGCTGCAAAAAATAATCCCTAAACTGCTGCCGGGAGCAATGATAGCTGCAGATAACATTCGGTATCATGATATGTTATATATTGATGGACTGCTGCCGCATAAACATCGCACGGCAGTCAATCGGCTGCGTGAATTTTTAACGATGATTGAAGATGAACGTCGGTTTGAATCAGTATTTTTTGAAAATGGAGACGGTTTGACTGTTTCACGGTGGAAAGGATAGAAATTAAAATATGCAGAAAATGGAACTGCTGGCACCTGCCGGCAATATGGATAAACTAAAATTAGCTTTTTTGTATGGCGCAGATGCAGTCTATTTGGGTGGAAAATCATTTGGACTACGGGCTTTTAGTGACAATTTTTCTGAAGAAGAATTGAAAGAAGCTGTTGATTATGCGCATTCGCTGGGAAAACGAGTTCATGTAACGGTTAATATTTTTCCGCATAATGTAGATTTAAAAGGATTGCCGGATTATTTACGATATTTATATGAAATTCATGCAGACGCTATTTTGATTGCAGACCCGGGAATTTTTAGTATTGCCCAACAGGTTGTTCCTGATTTGCCCATTCATATTTCTACGCAAGCGAATACGACTAACTGGGCATCGGCAAAATTTTGGTATGAAAATGGAGCTAAGCGAGTTGTTATGGCACGTGAAGTCAGCATGAAAGACATCAAAGAAATTCATGACAAAGTGCCTGTTGAATTGGAAGGATTTGTCCATGGGGCTATGTGTATTTCCTATTCGGGTCGTTGTCTTCTCAGCAATTATTTTACGCAGAACAGGGATTCGAACCGCGGGCAATGTGTACAGTGCTGTCGGTTTAAATACAATGTTGTAGAAGAAAAACGGCCTGGTCAATATTTTCCGGTCATGGAAGATGAACGAGGTACGTATATTTTTAATTCAAAAGATTTATGCTTGTTGCCGTATATACCGGATTTGTATCAGGCCGGTCTGAATAGTTTAAAAATTGAAGGGCGTATGAAGAGTGTCCATTATGTGGCAACGGTTGTTAAAGTATATCGGCAGGCCTTGGATGCGTATGAACAAGATCCACAGCATTTTAAAGTGAGACCGGAATGGATTGCCGAATTGGAAAAAATTTCACATCGTCCGTATACGCGCGGATTTTCTGTATCTCGCCCGACCGAAGCAGATCAAGTATATAGTCACTCCAGTAACACACAGACCCATGAATTTATAGGGTTTGTAAAATCGTATGATGCGTCACAGCATATTGCTTGGGTTGAACAACGCAATTATTTTAAACCGGGTCAGACTGTTGAATTTTTACAGCCTAAAGGGACATTGGTTCAGCATACCATTCAGCGACTTGTTGACGATAAAGGCCATGATCTGGATGCAGCGCGCCATCCGCAGCAGCTCGTAGGCATATATATGGATACCCCGCTGGAACCGTGCAGTATGATGCGTCGGGAGGCTAAGCACCATGCTTGATCCGGAATGGGTATACTTTCGTATTCCGCCTAGTGAAATGACGTTTGTGACGCGTATTATAGAAGGATATGAATATCTAGGGGTTGTCACTGCTTTGGATGGTAAAGAAGGTATTGGATTTGTGCGGACAATGGCGGATACGGCAGCAATGACTAAAAGCATATTACAATCGTTACCGTTTCCTGTAACGCTGATTGCCTACGAAGATGCATTGCAGTATCAGAAAAAATAAAACTAGCCTTAGCTAAAAGATAAGGGTATATAAAAGGCAGATATCTAATATGTCGTGTCAAAATAAATGGGAAAATGGATATTTGTTCTAAAATAGTTGCAGCATAGAAATTCTTATGATATAATAATTACAGGTAATTAATATAAATTATTTGTTAGGATTTCGTTTAGGAGGTCATACACATGGATAAATACGAATGCACAATTTGTGGCTACATTTATGATGAAGCAGAAGGCGATGCAGATGCAGGCGTAGCTGCAGGTACAAAATTTGCTGATTTAGCAGACGATTGGGTATGTCCACTCTGCGGTGCTGGCAAAGATGCATTTGTCAAAATGGATTAATTGGATAACTTGGGAAAGCTTACCATGATGTGATACAATCACAGTGGTAAGCTTTTTTTGTATAAGGAGGGATAGGTATGGATATGAAAGAAATTCTTGATGCAGCAAGAAAGAAAATGAAAGGATGTCATGTCTGTCCGATTTGCAATGGGAAAGCCTGTGTGGGACTGATTCCTGGCTTTGGCGGTTTGCGTACGGGTCATTCTTTTATGCGAAATTTGGAGTCACTGCAGGAGTATGGACTGATTATGCGCAGTATGTCCGGCGTAGAAGAACCGGATACGACGATTTCGTTGTTTGGTAAAACCGTAAGCATGCCAATTCTGATAGCTCCAGTTGGCGGCATTGTTCTCAATGCGCAAGTAGACGGTGATCCGGCAACGATAGAGCAAGAGTATGATGAAGCTGTTACCCAAGGGGCAATGGAAAAAGGAACGATAGCTTTTACGGGAGATAGCGGCGCACCGTACATGTATGCATCGGGAATAGCATCCTGTAAAAGACGACCGGGATATGTTATTCCGACAATTAAACCGCGGGAAGATGAAAAAATTATAGAAAAAGCAATATTGGCAGAACAATCCGGCGCTCCAGCGGTGGCAAGTGATATTGATGCAGCAACTTTGATTAACATGCGAATTTTTGGACAGCCTGTAGGCCCTAAGAGTGCCGCAAGTATTGCCAATATCGCGGCAGCCGTGCATATTCCGTTTATCGTTAAAGGCGTAATGTCTGCAGAAGAAGCAGTCATTTGTGCCGAAGCTGGGGCAAAAGGCATTGTAGTCAGCAATCATGGCGGCCGTGTCTTAGATGGTATGGCAGGAACGGCAGATGTACTTCCGGGTATTGCAGCAGCTGTCAAAGGCCGTCTAACTATTTTTGCCGATGGAGGTGTTCGACATGGTGAAGATGTATTAAAACTATTGGCATTGGGAGCGGATGCAGTACTCATAGGACGTCCGGCTGCGGTAGCAGCAATTGGCGGCGGCGCCGAAGGAGTTTGCGTGCTTTTAGATACGTTAAAAAGAGAATTATGTGATGCCATGATGATTACGGGTGTACACGATGTAAAACATGTTCCGGCTCATATACTTAAGAAGCTGTAGGATAGTAAAAAAATAAAAGCTAGTCATGGTTTCTGTTTTGAAACACATGATTGGCTTTTTTATATTGATTCTCACCACTAGCCCGAATACCACAAACATGGTATGATTATAGCGTGTTTGAAATGGTTTTATTAGGAGGTTGTATATGTACAACTATGTACTATTTGATTTGGATGGGACGTTAACGGATTCCCAAGAGGGAATCATTAAGTCCGTAGAATATGCGTTGATTCAAATGGGAGAATCAACAGAAGGACGGCTGGATCAGCATACGGTAGTAGGTCCGCCGCTTCTTGAGACGTTTCAACATGTATATGGGTTTTCCGAAGAAAAAGCGAAAAAGACATATGCATATTTTCAGCAACGGTATAGCACGGTTGGCAAATTTGAAAATAGAGCATTTGAAGGTATTGTTCCCATGCTGCAAGCAATGAAAAACAAAGGAATTCGTTCATTTGTAGCGACTTCCAAACCTCAGGTGCATGCGCAGGCGATTTGTGAAAAATTTGGTATTGCACCATATGTAGAAAAAATTGCCGGTCCGGCTGTTGGCGGTACCGATACGAAAGCATCTATTATACAACGAATTCTGCAGTATATTGGACCAGCATATCAAGATAAGACGGTTATGGTTGGGGATAGAAAATTTGACGTTATCGGAGCGCGAACTGTCGGTATTCCGGTTATTGCCGTGGGATATGGATACGGTAATGATCAGGAACGAAACGCATATCCTGCAGATTTTTTTGTACCAACGGTTGCTGATTTGCAGAAAATGATACTAGATAAATAGAGGAGAGGTATATATGGAGTTACAAACAGGCACACTGCTTCATGGGTTTCAAATTACACGTGACGTATATGTGAAAGAATTAGATAGTCAAGCCTATGAAATGCGTCATGTTCAGTCTGGAGCACGGCTTTTGTATATAAAAAATGAAGATGATAATAAAGTATTTTCGATTTCTTTTCGGACAACGCCGACAGATAGTACAGGTGTTCCCCATATTTGCGAACACTCCACCCTTTGCGGCTCTCGAAAATTTCCATTGAAAGAACCGTTTG
Source organism: uncultured Megasphaera sp. (assembly GCA_934202965.1). Lineage (GTDB taxonomy): Bacteria > Bacillota > Negativicutes > Veillonellales > Megasphaeraceae > Megasphaera. The sequence continues at coordinate 103,720 of CAKPYN010000003.1, read as the reverse complement.
TAGAATTGGTTAAAGGGTCGTTGAATACATTCCTTAACGCCATGACGTTTCCGGATAAAACGATGTATCCTGTAGCCAGCCGTAATGCGATTGACTTTAAAAATTTAATGGATGTTTATTTGGATGCCGTATTTTTTCCAAACATGCTGAAAGATAAAGAAGTACTGATGCAGGAAGGCTGGCATTATGAAATGGAATCAACAGACAGCCCTCTGACATACAGCGGTGTCGTATATAATGAAATGAAGGGTGTATTTTCTTCGCCTGATGCGCAGCTGGAACGGCATGTGATGGATAATCTATTCCCTGATACGACGTATGGTGTAGAATCCGGCGGCGATCCGGACTGCATTCCTCAGCTCACGCAGGAAGCCTTTGCTGCGTTTCATGCTAAATATTATCATCCGGCAAACAGCTACATTTTCTTGTATGGCGATATGGATATTGATCAGACGTTGGCTTTTATCAATGACGAATACTTGAGCCATTTTCAGGTAGAAGATGTAGATTCTGCGATTACACGGCAGATTCCGACAGGAAGCATCATCAAATCCTATCCATATGGCATCGCAAAAGATGAAAAAAAAGCACATAAAACATTACATAGTTTAACATACGTTGTCGATGATGCCATTGATACGACGCTGGGATTAGCCTTTAAGGTATTGACGTACGTATTACTCCAATCTCCGGCAGCTCCTTTGAAAAAAGCACTTGTTGATGCGGGGATAGGCAAAGATATTTCCGGAGATTTTCAAGATGGATTGCTGCAGCCGTTGTGGAGTATATCTATAAATGGTTCTGAACCGGAAGAACAGGAAAAAATCCTGTCTGTTGTTCGTCAGGTATTGGAAGAAATGGTGGCTCACGGCATAGATAAGACAATGTTGGAGGGCGCTTTAAACCGTATTGAATTTACACTGCGTGAAGCCGATTTTGCCGGTCGTCCTAAGGGATTAATATACGGAATTCGTTGCATGGATACGTGGTTGTATGATAAAGACCCATTGGAACCACTTCGCTATGAAGACACTCTCAAAACTTTGCGCGCAGGCATGAAAAACGGTTATTATGAACATATTTTGCAGAAATATATTCTTGACAATCCCTATTTTTCTTTAGTATCGTTGGTACCGCAGCCAGGCCTTACAGAAGAACATGACAAGGCGATGGCAGAAAAATTGGCAGCCTATAAAGCAACGTTATCGGCTGATGATATTGAAACGATTATGGCAGCTACCAAAGCATTGAAAAAACGCCAGGCCACACCAGATTCACCGGAAGCTCTCCTGACAATTCCAACGCTGTCACGCAGTGACTTGGAACATAAAGCGGAAAGCATTGTCATGCATGAAGAAGATGCAGCAGGTATTCATATTTGCCATGTGCCTGATTTTACAAATGGGATTACCTATTTAAATGCTTATTTTGACTTGCGCGGGATGACTGTGGAAGATATTATGTACGTTTATTTGCTGAGCGATTTGCTTGGAGATTTAGATACGAAACAGCATTCCTATACTGAAATTGCTTCGTTAATTGATTTGTATACGGGCGGCATTGATAGCAGTGTTTCCGCTTTTTCAGATCGAACAGATAATAAAAAGTATATTCCTGTATTTAAATTGAAAGCGAAAGTATTAAGCCAACAAGTAGATAAGGCTATTTCGCTACTTAAAGAAATTTCCTTAGATACTGTATTTACGAATACCGATCGGTTGATTGAATTAATTGAAGAAACCAAAGCCGGTTGGGATATGGATGCATTCCGCCGTGGACATACGATTGTTATGCATCGTGTCTTATCCTATGTATCACCGGTTGAAGCATTTTGTGATGCCGGAGAATTGTCTTATTATGAATTTATCAGTCGTATTGCTGCGCAGATTCGTGAAAACAGCACGTCTGTTGCAGAAAAACTGCATCAGATCATGCAGAAGGTCTTTACACGTGCAGCAATGACATTGGAAATTACGAGCAGTGAAGAAGATAAAGAAAAGACGTTGTCTCTGCTGCCGGTATGGACAAAAGAGTTGCCTATTGGCGAAAAACAATCGTCTGGATGCCAATTTACGCTGACACAAAAAAATGAAGGTATCATGACTAGCGGCAAAGTGCAATATGTTGCAAAAGGCGGCAATTTCCGTGATCATGGATATACATATACTGGTTCCTTGATGGTGCTTGATACGATTTTACAATACGGCTATTTATGGACTAAAATACGCGTGCAGGGTGGTGCTTACGGTGCCTTTACGCGCTTTTATGATAATGGCGACATGGTATTATGTTCGTACCGTGATCCTAATTTAGGAAACAGTATAGATGCCTATAATGCGTTGGCAGATTATTTGGATACTTTTGACGTGTCAGATAGAGAAATGACTAAATATGTTATCGGTACCCTAAGTCGTATTGATATTCCGTTGACGCCGTCACTGCGTGGTGATAAAGCCATGAATCGGTATTTCACGAAAACAACGCAGGAAGATGCCCAACTCCGTCGGGATCAGCTCTTACAGACAACTGCTGCCGACATTCGGGCATTAGCTCCTTTAATTCGTTCTGTGATGGATGACAATAATATTTGCGTCATGGGGAACGAAGCCAAAATTCGTCAAGAAGCTGATTTATTTGGCAAGCTGATTTCGCTGCCGGATTAGGTTGTGAGCAGCATGAGAGGACGTTTTGCACCGAGCCCAACGGGATACATGCATTTGGGCAATGCCTGGACGGCATTCCTTTGCTGGCTGCAGATCCGGCAAGCAGGTGGCACGTTGGTGCTTCGCATTGAAGATAATGACGAACAACGGTCTAAGCCCGTGTTTCGGTCGGCACTTTTAGAAGATTTGCATTGGCTGGGACTGCACTGGGATGAAGGACCGGATATTGGTGGTGCATATGGCCCATACTGTCAGCAGAAACGGTATGATTTGTATGACGCAGCGTTAGAACGCTTGCAGCGTCAAGAACACTTGTATCCTTGTTATTGCAGCCGTTCCAGACTGCAGGCCATTGGCGCACCGCATGCAGGAGAACATAGCGTATATGATGGGCATTGTTATACCTTGACGCCGGAAGAACGACATCACATGACGAAGAAGCCGTCTTGGCGCATTCATGTACCGGCGCAAACGATTACGTTTACAGATGGCGTGTATGGCAGTCAGAAATCATATCTGCCAACATCGTGCGGCGATTTTGTTGTGCGTCGCGCCGATGATATGTATGCGTATCAACTGGCTGTATCTGTTGATGATGGTATGATGGGAATTACGCATGTATTGCGGGGACGAGATTTATTGTCTTCGACAGCGCAGCAAATTTGGCTTATTTCTTTGCTGGGATATGTGCCTCCGGTATATACGCATGGGCCTATGCTGGTGGATGAAAACGGTTTTCGTCTGTCCAAGCGGCAGCATGGCCTGACAATTCGACAGATGCGGGATGAAAGTATTGCCAGTGAAACGATTTTATCATACTTGGCTTGGCAAGGAGGCTTAGTATCGGAACAGAGGGTGTATAGTCTGGACGAATTAGTACACAGCTGTGATCTGACGAAACTTGGCCGTGATGACATTGTCATTGCTCCCCATCAGATAGAATCTTGGCATTCTGTATCATCATGAATTATAAAGACAAGGAAAATGCATACGTAAAATAAAAAACGGCAGATCTTGGGACTGTAACAGAATGAGAACGTTTACTCCATTTTGTTACAGTCCTTTTGTCATACTGTGTTACGTGTATCGTTTACAGTATTACCGTTCATGTTCTTTATAATGCATGATAAGCAAACATATTATGATACAGTTTCTTTTGAGCGCCGAAAAGGCATGATACATAGCTATGTTTTGACAAAAAAGGAGAAGATTTGTTACTATAAGACAGGCAGGGTAGTTGCTGCTTATTTAGGAGGGTATATAATGGCACGTATTTCATATGGTTTTCCATTACTTATTTCGTTGGCAGGAACAGTCGGATCATTGGCCTTTGGTTCTAAAAAAGGGCATATTATTTGCGGAGCTGTGATGACAGGCGCATCTATTTTACATGCGTTGCAGCATCGGAAAGCGTTGGCTGGCAACCTGAAACACAAATTAGATACAGCTGCTGACTATGTTCGTCTTCCGCATACACAGCCAGATTTTTTCATGCGCGGTGTACAGATTGCGTTTTATATGCCTGGACGTATGCGGTTGTACTGTTCGCAGTTGACAGGAAATGAACAATATAAGGAACATATTGCCAACTATTTACGAGCTTTTGCGGATGTGGGACGGGTACAGCTAAATCATGTAAGCGGCTCTATTTTGATTACGTATGATACAGAAAAAATTAAGGCTTACCCAGATTTAGCTCGTGTAGAAGCGTATGTTAGGGAACATGCGCCGGCTATGGATGCTAAGTTGAAATAAATTCAAAGTTAGCAGCTAGTTTATAACTTGGATAAATATGATAAGACCTAAAAACAGTGAATTTTACATATCTGTCACATAATATGTAAAATTTACTGTTTTTTTGTATAAATTTTATGTCAAGAAGAAAAAAGTTTGTTATAATAGAAATTGTATGAAAAGAAAATAAACATGTAAGGAGGTGCGACGATGAAACGGAATATAGTACTTGTAGGCATGATGGGAAGCGGAAAAAGCCATATCGGACGCAAATTGGCGCAGCGATTGGGCTGGCAGTTTGTAGACACGGATCGACGGATTGAACGGGCTGTGGGTATGACGATTGCTGATTTTTATAATCAGGCGGGAGAAAAATGTTTTCGCGAACGAGAAATTAATGTGCTGCAGCAAGTGAGCCGTTATCATGAGGCAGTGATTTCCTTTGGCGGCAATTTTCCTATGAGCGTAGAAACATATCGCATATTACATCGGCATGGTTTCATTATCGCCCTTTTATCTGAGCCATTCCGCGTTGAAGAACGAGTAAGCCGGCATATTGGGAAGCGACCGACTGTAGATTACGAACATTTGCGAGAATTTGTTCATCATATGATGCATCAATGGGAAGAAATTTATCCCTATTGTGATTGTGTCATTGATACGACGCGAGGTGGAGCGGCGCAGATTGTGGAAAATATTGTCAACAAAATTGAAGAAAAAAACGTGCATTTTATGGCACGGGAAAAAAGGAGCCTGAAGGGAAATGATTCATAAAATAGGTGTTTTGACCAGTGGCGGCGACGCGCCGGGTATGAATGCAGCCATTCGCGGCGTAACGCGATACGCTATCCAAAAAGGATTGGTCGTAGAAGGTATTATCCGTGGATATGAAGGTCTTCTTAGTCATGAAACAATGCCATTGCAGCGCCGTGATGTAGGTGCCATTATTCACCGCGGCGGTACGATGCTAAAAACAGCCCGTTGCTTGGATTTTATGGAAAAATCAACACAGAAAAAAGCTGCGGAATATTTGAAATCCTTAGAAATTGATGCGCTTGTTGTTATTGGTGGTGACGGCTCCATGCGCGGGGCGCAGGCATTGAGCCGGTTTGGCGTGCCGACTATTGTGATTCCCGGCACGATTGATAATGATATGATGGGAACGCAGTATACACTGGGATTTGATACAACGATTAATACGGTATTGGAATCGGTCAATAAAATTCGTGATACAGCCTTTTCGCACGATCGAGTAGCTGTCATTGAAGTTATGGGACGACATGCTGGGTTTATTGCGTTGCATGCTGGTATGGCGTCTGGTGCAGAAGCGGTTTTAATTCCGGAGCATGAAGTGGATTTGCCGGGATTATGTGAACATTTGGCAGAATCGCATCGCATGAAAAAGTTGAGCAGCATAGTCATTGTAGCAGAAGGTGCTGCTAAAGGAGCCGATGTCGTAGATTACATTAAAGAGCACACCTATTTAGAACCGGCATTGACCGTATTAGGGTATGTACAGCGTGGCGGCTCACCGTCGGCATATGATGCGATTATGGCTGGATTGTTTGCCCAAAAGGCGGTAGACAGTTTAATTGCTGGAACCTATAATTGCGTAGTTGGGTTGATTGGCAGTCGTATCGTAGCGACTCCGTATACAGAGGCAGAACATTTAAAGTATTCGATTGATGAAAACATGTACCAGCTCGTTCATTGGTTAGGACGATAAAATAGTATCATATAATTTCCCATAGGTATGATAATCTGTGGGAAATTTTTGTTTGGCAAAAATATGGATTTAAATTATACTATTCACATTTTATGCGATAAAGCTATATGTATTTATTCTTTTCATGCAAGCATATTTATAGTACAATAGACATAACATATATAACGATATGTGATAATACGTAATGATAAGCAATAGCATAAAAAAGAGAGAAGGGAATAGTATGTCTAGGTTTATGAATAATTTAAAACGGCGTGTGGCTAAAAATCCCAAAAAAGTGGTATTGCCAGAGTCCCACAGTCGCCGCGTCCTGCAAGCGGTAGAACAAATTCAGTCGGAAATGTTTGCTCGGCCAATTCTCATTGGTAAACCGCAGAAATTAGTTGAAATTGCTGCAGAATATCAAATTGATTTAGATGGCATCGAAATTATTGATCCAGAAACCTATCCAATGCTGGAGACGTTTAGCCAATATTACATAGAGCATGCCAAGGAAAATGTATCGGCAGCAGAAGCACGGAACATATTAATAAAAAATCCCATTCGGTTTGCGGCGTGTTTAGTAGCTTTTGATATTGTCGATGGCATGGTTGCTGGGATTACAGATCCTTCATCGGAAGTATTGCATGCGTCTTTACAATTGATTGGCGTACACCCCGGGGTAACGACTGTATGCAGTTCGTTGATTTTAATTACAGATAAACCGCAGTTTGGAGATGACGGTATTTTTGTTATTGGCGATCCAGATGTGATTATCGAGCCAACGGCGCAGCAACTGGCAGATATTGCCGTGGCTTGTGTAGATAGAGCCAGACGCACGGTGCAGACATTAGATCCCAAAGTAGCGTTACTGTCTTATTCGACGCTAGGCAGTGGTGAAGGGGAAGAGGTAGATCGCGTGCGGGAAGCGGTACAATTACTGCGGGACCGCAATGTTGATTTTGCATTTGATGGCGAATTACAGCTGGATACGGCGTTGGTGCCGCGCATTGCCCATAATAAAGCCCCGGAATCTCCCGTAGCCGGTCAAGCGAATGTACTTATTTTCCCGAATTTGTCTGCCAGCAATATCAGTTATAAAATGCTGCAGCAGTTATATGGCGCGACGGCGGTCGGACCAATGCTGCAGGGCCTGAAAAAACCAGTGATGGACTTGCCACGTGGCTGTACGCCCGATGATATTGAAGATATTGTTGCCGTATGCTGCAGCGACGCGATTTATATGGATGAAGAACGCAAACGGGACATTGAATTTACGAGCCGGTTTGAAAAGTTAGACCGTCGGGTAGCTGTAGAAAATAGAAATGTATCGATTCATTTTGATGCGGATAAATGTAAGAACTGTACCTTGTGCCGTCGCCGTTGTGCTGATGTCATGTCGATGACCGGGTATTATTCATTGGAAAGTACTGGTGATATTCCGATTTGTGTGCATTGCGGCCAATGTTCTCTGACCTGTATGTTTGGGGCTACAATGGGTGTGTCGCAAGAAGACAAAATTAAAGAAGCCATTCGAGATCCTAAGAAAGTCGTTATATTTCAGACTGCGCCGGCAGTACGCGTATCCTTGGGAGAAGAATTTGGCATGCCCTATGGTTCTATCGTCCAAGGCAAAATGATTGCTGCATTGCGGGCCCTGGGAGGCAAATATATTTTTGATACTAATTTTGGCGCAGATTTGACAATCATGGAAGAAGCATCAGAATTACTGTATCGGCTGAAACATAAGCGAGAATTATTGCCGCAGTTTACCAGCTGTTGTCCATCGTGGGTCGAATTTACAGAAATCTTTTTCCCCGAATTAATTCCCCATTTATCAACGGCTAAAAGTCCGATTAGCATGCTGAGTCCGCTCATTAAAACATATTTTGCTGAAAAGATGAAACTGAATCCGGAAGATATTGTGACAGTCTGTGTAACCCCCTGTACATCGAAAAAAGCGGAAATAGAACGACCTGAACGCAATGCTGCCGGTGTGTATTGGAATAAACCGGAAATTCGTGATACCGATTACTGCATAACAACCCGGGAATTAGCAAACTGGATTCGGGAAGAAAATATTGATTTTGATGCGTTGGAAGATGGCACTTATGATTCTGTATTTGGAGAATCTTCTGGCGCGGGTATGATTTTTGGTGCCAGCGGTGGTGTCATGGAAGCAGCTCTGCGGACGCTGATTTATTTGGAAACGGGACGTGTTGCTGAAAAAGGGTTCCTCAACTTTACGCCTATTCGCGGCTTAGAGGGCGTTAAAGAAGCGGCTATTACCTTTGATAATGAAATTCTGCATGTCGCAGCTATCAGTGGACTGGGCAATGTACGAAAATTTATCAATCGCCTGAAAGAAAATCATTCTTGGAAAAAATATGCGTTTATTGAAATGATGGCTTGCCCAGGAGGCTGCATTGGCGGCGGCGGTCAGCCAAGAACCAAGCTGCCTCAGGAAGTACCGGCTAAGCGGGCACGGATTGAATCTGTTTACGAATTGGATAAGGAAAATATCATTCATTCGAGCTGGCAAAATCAGGAATTGCAGCATGTATACGCACATTTCTTAGGAGAACCTCTAAGTGATGTAGCAGAAAAGCTATTACACACGCAATTTGTCAATAAGCATTATATGCTGGGACGAGAAGATACAATAGGGTCTGACTTATAATATAGTGAATAAAATTAACAGTAGAAACGGATGCGGATGAAGCGGCTGGCGTAGTTCGTATCCGTTTTTATATTTTTTCTTTGCTTTTTTGTTGCATGTATAATATAATAGCAAGGTATATATATTTAGTGACGTCTAACGTTTTAATTCATTAGAGGAGTGTTTATTCATGTCATTTGATTTTAGCCTGATTTGGAATTCATTGCCGTTGCTGCTGGCTGGTGCCGGCGTGACGATTGAAATCACGGCCATTGCTGTCGGACTGGGCTTTGTGTTAGGTCTGATTACTAGTGTATGCCGATTGTCCAGCGTAAAAATTTTACGCGGCATTGCCATTTGCTATGTTAATATTATTCGCGGTACGCCTATGCTGGTACAAATTTTCTTGATTTACTTTGCGTTGCCTATGGTTATCGGTGAACGTATTAATCCGTTTGTGGCAGCGGTTGCAGCCTGCTCGATTAACAGTGGTGCTTATGTATCTGAAATTTTTCGTGCCGGCATTCAGTCTGTCGATAAAGGACAAATGGAAGCTGGTCGTTCATTAGGGTTATCTTGGATGCAGACGATGCGGTATATTATTTTGCCACAAGCATTTAAACATGTTATTCCGCCGCTGGGCAATGAATTTATTTCCATGACAAAAGAAACGTCGCTGGTTTCTGTTATCGGGTTTGAAGAATTAACTCGCCGCGGCCAGTTAATTATTGCCAAGACATATGGTTCGTTTGAAATCTGGCTTACGGTTGCTGCTATTTATTTGGTAATGACCTTGAGCATTGCGCGTCTTGTAAGCTATTTGGAACGGAGGTTTGCAACAGATGATAGAAATTAAAGGATTAAAAAAAAGTTTTGGCAATCATCACGTATTAAAAGGCATTGACCTTACCATTCATGATAAAGAAGTTGTCGTTATTATTGGGCCGTCCGGTTCCGGCAAAAGTACAATTCTTCGCTGTATCAATTATTTGGAACAGCCTACAGCCGGTGAAATTATTGTAGACGGCATTAGTATGAATGATGCCAAAAGTATTAATGATATTCGCAAGGAAGTCGGCATGGTATTTCAGCGGTTTAATTTGTTTCCGCATATGACGGTACTGCAGAATATTACGCTGTCTCCGATTAAAACGCGCGGCATTTGCAAAGAAGAAGCTGAAAAGACAGCGATGCAGTTATTGGAAAAAGTTGGATTGGCTGATAAAAAAGACGCTTATCCTGAAACATTGTCCGGTGGGCAGCAACAGCGTGTTGCCATTGCTCGGGCTTTAGCGATGAAACCGAAATTTATGCTGTTTGATGAACCGACATCGGCATTAGATCCGGAAATGGTTCGTGAAGTATTGGATGTTATTAAAGACTTGGCAAAAGACGGTATGTCTATGGCGATTGTAACGCATGAAATGGGATTTGCTCGTGAAGTAGCAGACCGGGTTCTCTTTATTGATGAAGGCATTATTTTAGAACAAGGAAAACCGGATGATATTTTCTTCCATCCAAAAGAAGAACGAACTAAAGCGTTTTTATCCAAAATCTTATAATGAAATAGATACGTTAGCTGCGATAAATGGGACCGTCGCTTTCATGCGGCAGTCCTGTTTTTTTATGGGATTTTTCGCCTATGCCAGAAGGGAGCAGGCTGTTTTTGTCGAATATAACAAATAGGAAACAGGCACGGTTGAAATGATAACGGAGTATAGGCGGTGACGTTATGTATATTAAAAGCATGCATATTGAAAATTATCGAAATTTAGTCGATGTATATATGACATTTCATGAAAAAGCCAATTATTTGGTGGGCGAAAATGCCATTGGCAAAAGCGGCTTTTTGCGTCTTCTTTCGATGATGAGTCAAGGCGGCGGGTTTCAGGAAGAAGACTATGCCGATCCGGAAAAACCGATTATGATTACGATACAATTACATATGCTGGATAGTGACAGTGAGTATTTTGCAGACAGTCCTTCCAGACATATACAAGATATTAGCGTGCGTATGGAAGTGCATGTATCTGACATATATCCACGATTATACCAGGTTGATACAGGAGAAGAACTGCCGCTGACGTTGATTCGGCGTATTCGATATATTCGAAATGCTGCGGCCGATCCGGAAGAAAACTATATGTCGCCGCAAGTGTACAGAGCCTTAGAAGAACTCTTGGCTGGATGGAGTCAAACACATATAGGCGATTTAAAACCGGAAATTCGCTCTTACATTCAACATGAAGTACAAGTTGGCAAGCTGGATTCTTCGTATTATGTATGCGTATTTTTATTGTCTCGTATTTTAAGTCGCGAAGATAGGGCTGTAGCGGATAACATGAAATTTATTTCTTTGGTTGCCTTGCGGATTATTACGCAAATCTATAGAATGACCCAAAGCTATGCTATGCCATTGGAACATACATTAATTATTGATAAACAGCAGCGAAGATTTTTGCCGCTGTTCGTTTCGATTGATGAACCGGAAGTCCATTTACATCCCTATATGCAGCGGTCTATTTTAACTTATTTTAAAAGTCTTCTGAATAATCAGGACAGTCGGTTTTGCGAACTGATTCAAGATTTATTCCATATTGACGGGTTGCGGGGGCAACTATTTATTGTAACGCATTCGACAGATTCATTGGTTGACGACTATCGCAATATTATACGGTTGTATCGGGATACTCGTCACAATGTATGTGCAGCTTGTGGCTCGATGATTCATTTCAGCGAAGAAATAGAAAAACATTTGATTATGCATTTCCCCGAAGTAAAAGAAGCTTTATATTCACGCAGTGTATTAATTGTCGAAGGAGAAACGGAATATGGTTGTTTCCAACGGTTTGGCAATACGCTGTCTCTGCCCTTTGATTACTATGGCATTTGTTTGATTAATGCCAGGGGAGAAAGCTCTATTCCCAAGATTAAGAAATTATTGGAATATTTTAGAATCCCTACGATTGCCTTATTTGATGCCGATGTGAAAACCAGCCGGCAGGGAGAACGGGGCGTATATTTTACTGATCATATTTGCTTTGAAATGGACTTAGCTAAGACAATGATTGATAATGGAAAACGGCGTGAGCTGGATCGGATTATTGATACAGCAAATGGCGATCATGCCCGAGCTACGTCAGACATGCTGAAAAAAGCATGCCGGAAACTGAATATCAACTATCATGAATATCCTTCTAAATTATTGTGGCATGTCAACGCAAGAAATACAAAGGCATTGTATGTCTATTATTTTGCGTGGTTGTATAGCAACAAAGGTGTTATTTTAGGCCGCTTGATTGGTCAGGCATTACAGAAAAAGGAAATCCCGCCTGCTTTTGTACGTGTTATTCAGGCAGCAGGACAGCTGGCAAAAGTCTAATTGTATAGAGATTGGCATTTGAATTCTTTTTTATCATGTTCGCATTGAATTTTTTATCAACATGAGTATATCATGTCATAGAGCTGCCGTTTGTTGTGGCAGCTCTATGTATATATAGGAGTACAAAATAGAATGAAACTTTTTATTGCAGAAAAACCAAGTATGGCCAGAGAATTAGCAAAATGCCTGCCTCAGCCGCAACAGCGGAAAAATGGCTATATTGTAACCGGCGGCGGCATCGTAACTTGGGCATATGGTCATGTGCTGCAGCAGGCAGAGCCGCAAGATTATGACCCTAAATATAAACAATGGCGAGAAGAGGATTTGCCGATTATTCCTAAGCAATGGAAATTGCTTGTCAGTCCCAATAGTAAAGATCAGTTTGATTTGATTTGCAGGCTGATTAAAAAAGCGGATATCATTGTCAATGCCGGTGACCCCGATCGGGAAGGCCAACTGCTTATTGATGAAATATTGGAATATGTCGGGAATACAAAACCCGTAGAACGTATATTGCTGAATGCATTGGATGAAAAAAGTATTCGAGAATCGCTGCAGCATTTACGGAATAATAGAGATTTTTGTCATTTAAAAGATTCTGCACTAGCTAGAAGCCGGGCAGATTGGTTGATTGGCATGAATTTATCACGGGCGTATACACTGGCGGCCCGTCGGCAGGGGCATCGCGTTGTATTTCCCATTGGCCGCGTAAAAACACCGACACTGGCACTTGTTGTTAGAAGACAGCGAGAACTAGATAATTTCAAACCCGTCACGTATTATATTGTCAAAGCGTTATTTCAGCATGACCATGGTGAAATATGGACGCAATGGCAGCCTAAGGATACATATCAAGGATTAGACCCAGAAGGACGATGTTTGGAGGAAGGGGCTGCACAAGAAATTTTGAATCGGCTGCGAGCCCATCCCTATGGATATATTGAAGAATGCAAAAAAAATAAGAAAAAGGAAGCTCAGCGGTTACCGTTATCGTTGTCTGCACTGCAAGTGTTGGCAGGAAAACGATATGGCTATACGCCACAGCAAGTGCTGGATACAGCACAAGAGTTATATGAACGTAAACTGACAACGTATCCGCGGTCTGATTGTGAATATTTACCTTTAAATCAGCGTAAAGACAGTAGTCAGATTGTTGCGAACTTACAACAAATTGCAGAGAAATCTTTGTCATCATGGGCAGATGAGGCCAATATACATATTAAGAGCCGGGCGTGGAATGATAGTAAAATTACGGCGCATCATGCCATTATCCCTACCACGGTTTCCTGTCCATTTGCTAAACTTTCCGCAATGCAGCAGCATATATATGAACTGATTGCGCAGGCCTATTTAGCACAGTTTTATCCCGTCCATGAATATGATCAGACACGAATTCGAATTCAGGCTGCCGATGAAACGTTTATTGCCCATGGGAAAACGATTACCGTCATGGGATGGAAAGCATTATATCAAAGTGATAAAAAAGAAATGGAAGAGGATGAAAAAAAAGAACTCCCTGTCGTACGTAAAGGCAGTCAAGTTCAGTATCAAAATGGGCAGGTAGATAAAAAAGCGACCAAGCCGCCACCACGATTTACGCCGTCTACGCTGCTGGCGGCGATGAAAGAAATTTACAAATACGTTAAAGATGAAAGTTTAAAGAAAAAGTTAAAAGAAGTACAGGGGATTGGTACGGAAGCGACGCGGGCAACCATAATCAATGAATTGATTACGAGAAAATTCTTGGTGACAGAAGGTAAAAAAAAATATTTACGGCCTACAGATAATGCCTATTTATTAGTGGACGCCTTGCCGGAATCGATGCTTTATCCCGATGAAACTGCAGTATGGGAAGAACGACTGTATCAAATGAGCATGGGACAGGATGATATTACATCGTTTTTGCATGACCAATTTTCTTTTTTAGGTACGTTACTGACAGCAGCTAAAAAAGCGGTAATTCGCCTGGCAGGCGGTAAAATTTGTCCGCTTTGCGGAAGCGTAATGGTTAAACGACATGGCAAATACGGCGATTTTTATGGGTGCAGTAATTTCCCTTCATGCCGTCATACAGAGCCAGTAAAAGAAGAAAACGAACAGAATGCAAAACCGCTGGATACAACGTATGCATGTCCTCGCTGCAAGACAGGATGGTTTCAAAAACGCAATGGTCCATACGGCCCGTTTTGGGTATGCAGTACAACAGGATGCAATACAAAATGTGCTGATGTAAATGGCAAGCCAAGCTTGTATGCAAAGTAAAAACAGTCGGTAGTTCTTGTGATGGTATGGCTGAAATGGCGATGCCAATGGGCAGTATGCAGAAAGGAGAAATCGCGATGGATTCATTTCATGCGAAAGAATTGTGTCGTAAACAGCAGTATCAAGCTGTATTGATGTTGTATCAACAAAAACATATCGATGCCTCGTGGACATGCTGGGATTACTATTATTATGCATATGCCTTGCTGAAAACGAAACAATATGCTAAAGGACATGAAATTTCCCGATTGGGCATGATGACATTTCCACAATGTACGCAACTGCATTATAGTTATTGCTGGTGTCTGTATTATTTGTATATTCAGCCATATAATGAAAAACGCGATGATGTTCGCCGTTTTCGCAAGGCTGCAGATGCCATATTGCAGTACAGTCGACAGGAGCCGTATTCACCGTATACCAAAACGGTATGGAAAGTAGTAGATACGATGCGTGGCAGAGCGGGCCATACGGCAGCAGAAATCAATCAATATTTAGAAAAACTTGATCCTGATCTGCTTTCTGCTGAAGAACGAGAAAGCAGACACGGTGAAATACCTGTATCTATGGCATCTGAAAGAGAACGATGGTATTCGTTGCGCAGCCGCTTTTTAGTGAAAGAAGAACGGTATGAATCTTGCATTTCATTATGTCAAGAAGCACTGCGGGTATTTCCGCAGCTTCACCATGATAATGAAATATGGTTTTCCTATCGGATTGCCTTGTGCCAGCTGCGAATGGGAAAGGTGGATGAGGCAATGCAAATATGGCAGCATCTCTTACAGTATCATGAACACTGGATTATTTACCGCGGTTTATTTTATGGAGCAGAGGCCAAACAGGATTGTCAGGCGATGCTGCAGTATGGCGCAGCAGGTATGCTGGCAGGGACACAGTTTGCTGAAAAAATTCATTTTATTGCACAACTGGCAGATATCTTGCAAAAGTTGGGTAAAGAGATGATGGCTTTTGCCCATTATGTCTTTATATGGAAACTGCGTGAACAACGCGGCTGGTATATATCCGTCGCGCTGCGGCAGCGAATTGCATCCTATCATCAGCCCATACCATCATGGAACATGCTTTTGGATATGCTGTACCCATTTTGGATTTCCTGTAAACATACGGGTGAAGAACCGATATATGGGATGATTGAAACGGTTCTGCCTGGACATACTGGCGGATTTATCAAAACGTACGAAGGCCATTCGTATTATTTTAAAATTGACTCCTTGTATTTAATGGATGCAATAAAGGGCTTATATGTACGTTTTTATATACAGAAAGGAAGAAAGGGACCGAAAGGATCTGCTAAACGAGCTGTTGATATTATTAAAGCCGAAGAAAAAACGTATGATAGCCATTACTAATTCCTTTACCTGACTAGAGGAAGTGTATTATAATAAAAGATAAAAAATAAGTATGCGAACAGAAAGTGAGTGGCAGTATGATATTATCAGGTAAAGAAATCGTTAAACATCTCGGAAAAGAAATCGTTATTACTCCATTCCACCCGGAACGAGTAAATCCCAATAGTTATAATTTATCATTATATAATCAGCTGATGACATACGACCATCATGAGCTGGATATGGCAAAACCGAATCCGGCTTCTACGATTACCATTCCAGAAGAAGGATATATCTTGCAGCCGAATAAATTATATTTAGGACGAACTAATGAATATACAAAGACAGAAGGATATATTCCTATGCTGGAAGGACGTTCTTCTGTAGGTCGGTTGGGTGTATTTATCCATGTTACGGCTGGATTTGGCGATGTTGGTTTTGCCGGATACTGGACATTGGAAATTTTTTGTGTACAACCGATTCGCATTTATCCCAATGTAGAAATTTGTCAGATTTATTATCATGACATTGACGGAGAATATGATACGTATCAACATGGCAAATATCAAAATAATACAGGCATACAGCCGAGCATGTTGTGGAAAGATTTTCAAAAAATCACAAATAATAAGAAAAAGGGTTAGTGAATTGATAGAAATCTCTAGAAAGGGCGAGCAGAATGAACCCAATTGCAATAACAGATATACAGGGAATTCGCATTGGAAATGCACAAGATAAAGACGGCGGCACAGGCTGTACAGTGATTATGAGTCCCCAAGGTGCTCCTTGCGGTGTTGACGTGCGTGGCGGCGGCCCGGCCAGCAGGGAGTTAGAATTGCTGAATCCGGCAGCCAATGCTGACAAAATTCACGCTGTTCTTCTCAGTGGCGGCAGTGCCTATGGGTTGGATGCAGCAGCTGGCGTCATGCAATATTTAGAAGAACATGATATTGGTTTTGACACAAGAATTTGTAAAGTTCCGCTTGTTGTAGCCTCCTGTATTTATGATTTGGGCTGCGGTAAAAACGCTCGCCCTGACGCGCAAATGGGATATGAAGCTTGTATGGCAGCGGAATGCCAAACATTTACCGAAGGTTGTTACGGTGTAGGTACAGGGGCAACTGTTGGAAAATTATGCGGACCGGAGTACATGATGAAATCCGGCGTAGGCGCCTATGCTGTGCAAGCAGGCGATCTTCAAGTAGGAGCCATTGTAGTTGTAAATGCCGTTGGTGATGTGTTGGGAGAAAATAATCAAATTATTGCTGGTATGCGCAAATCTGACGGCAAGGGATTTGCTGATTCCCGTCGGGTTATGCTGGAAGAATATGGCCAAACAGATACGCTGTTTTCACAGCGCGATGCAGGAACAACGAATACAACCCTTGGTATAGTCGTAACGAATGGAAAGTTTGATAAGGCCCATATGAAAAAAATAGCTGCGATGGCAAGCAATGGCCTTGTCCGGACCATACGCCCTGTGAATACGACCGCTGATGGTGATTCTATGTATGCTATGAGTGTCGGTAAAGTCCATGCTGAGGTCAGTCTGACGGGGACAATGGCAGCGTATGTAGTAGAACATGCAGTGCGCAGAGCTGTACAGACAGCTGTTAGTTGCTATGGTATTCCTGCCATGAAACCATACGAATAGAGATATAAATAAATTAATTGTACTAAGCTATTCATAATAAAATATATATGATTAGGACTGTAACAAAATGAGAACATTTCATCTATTTTGTTACAGTTCTTTTGTCATGCCATTTTATGTGTATCATTTGCAGCATTACCGTTCATTTTTTTCAGACAAAAAACTAAAAACGTTTCAAGCAATACGATAGTGCATGATAAATAAAAATATTGTGTTACAGCTTCTTTTTATGTAACAAACAGAAAAAATCCCTATTGAACAGGTTTTTTTCATACTAGCTTTTATTGAGACGGTTACTTGATATGCGCTTTTTAACGGTCCCTTGAGAAATCTCATGTTAAGCCAGGCGAATTTTTTTATATACTTTTGTATAATCACAGGATATTTATTGTCAGATAGTGTGAAAATGTGGTAAAATGTGGTGAAAAGTGAATGATGCGGAGAGGAGATGACGAGTCAATGTTCATGGGAGAATATTCGCATTCCATCGATGCGAAAGGACGCGTGATTTTACCGGCCAGGTTCAGAGATGAATTAGGGCCGCATTGTGTTGTCACTCGTGGATTAGAAGGTTGTCTCTCCGTATACACGATGGATGCGTGGATGAATTTGGCAAATGGCATGAAAAAGTTAAAAGCCTCCAAAGAAAATGTTCGCGCATTTAAACGTTTTTTGTTTGGCAGTGCGGCGGAAGTGGAGTTTGATAAACAAGGGCGAATTTTAATTCCCTGCACACTTCGTGAGTATGCCAAATTAAAAAAAGAAGTGACCGTTATTGGAACAGGCGATAAAATTGAAATTTGGGATGCCGAATCCTACGCTGCGTATGCAGCAAAAATTGTTCCAGATATGGAAGCAATTGCTGAAAGTTTGGATGAATCGCTAGAGCTGGAATTTTAGGAGGAAAGATGGAATTTCATCATGTAAGCGTGTTGCGTCAAGAGACGATAGATAATATAGTTACCAATCCGAGCGGTATATATGTTGACTGCACGCTGGGCGGTGGCGGACACACCTATGCATTGGCACAGCGCTTAAATAAAGATGCCTTGATTATTGGATTAGATCAGGATAAAGATGCGATTGCAGCAGCAACTGAGCGCTTATCGGATATATCGTGCCGTCATATATTAGTGCAGCGCAATTTTCGATATATACATGAAGTTCTGGATGAATTAGGAATTGAAGCTGTGGATGGTATCATGTTCGATTTGGGTGTATCCAGCTATCAGTTAGATACACCAGAACGAGGCTTTTCGTATATGCAGGATGGTCCGTTGGATATGCGGATGGATAACAGCAGAACGAAAAGTGCCTATGAGGTTGTGAATACATATGGGCAAGAAGAACTGTATCATGTTATTAAAGAATATGGGGAAGAACGCTGGGCGAAGCGGATTGCTGCATTTATCGTAAATGCTCGTCAGGAAAAGTCTATTGAACGAACAAGCGAGCTTGTATCGATTATAAAAAAAGCGATTCCAGCTGGTGCCCGTAAAGATGGCCCACATCCTGCTAAACGAACATTTCAAGCAATTCGTATTGAAGTAAATGATGAATTAGGCATTCTCCATGATGCATTGGAACATGCCGCACAGCGCCTTAAACCAGGCGGTCATATTTGTGTTATTACATTTCATTCCCTAGAAGACCGCATTACAAAAAAAACGTTTAAGCTAATGGCGACGGACTGCATTTGCCCTCCGGATATGCCGGTATGCGTATGTCACCATAAAGCGATTTTAACGGTAAAGCGTCAGCCTATTGTGCCTTCTGAAGAAGAATTGAAGCAGAATCCGCGTGCCCGCAGTGCTAAACTGCGTGTAGGAATACGTAAATAAGGAATGCGAAGGCTGCAATTTATATAAATGACTATTTGAATTTAAGTGGATGTGATATAATATGCTGGCCAGAAAAGCAGAATATATGCAGGAAAGCAAAGAAAATTACAGTATGGCCGTAGATAAGATTAAAGGTATGAACCATCAGTTTAGCAAGATGGTTTTGCGTACCTTGTTTTTAGGCGTACTGCTAGGCGGATTTTTGCTTGGCTATGTTCATCTGACAGCGGTTCAATCTAATTTTAACCATGAGTTAATACAAGAAGAAGAAAAAATTCAGCAGCTGCAGCAAGAGAATGATAGTCTGCGTATTGATGTAGCTAAGTTGGAATCTCCAGAACGGATTCATACGATAGCTACAAGTCAGTTGGGGATGATTATACCCACTCATGTTTTGTATGCACAATCTAAAACTCATCATGCTGCTACAAAAAGCCGATAATATACAACTTCAGCAGCCTTGTGCAAAGGCTGCTATTGTTGTTTCCTTTATAATAAGATATATTTTGATATTTTGAGGAGGAATATGATATGAAAACAGTACAAGAACTTTGTAAACAAATCAAAGGTATATATACGATTGATGGTAATAGTAATACCCAAATCACAGGTATTTCTTCAGATTCCCGTGATATTCAGCAAGGATACTTATTTGTCTGCATTTCTGGTGTACATGTAGATGGTGCAAAATTTGCTGCGCAGGCCGTAGAAAAGGGAGCAGCAGCGGTCTTGACGACTAGACATTTGGATTTGCCCCATGGTGCAGTACAGATTTTGGTACCGGAAATTCATCATGCATTAGAAGATATGGTACCATATTTTTATGATTACCCCGGTAAAAAAATGCGTATGATTGGTGTTACCGGCACGAACGGTAAAACAACGACAACCCATATTATTGCGCATATTCTGCGAGCTGCAGGGTATCATGTCGGTGTCATTGGTACCATTCATGCGTTGATTGATGATGAAGAACTGCCTATCCATAATACTACGCCGGATGTTGTCGAACTGCAGCGTTTTTTGGCGTTGATGTATGAAAAAGGTATGACGCATGTTGTTATGGAAGTATCCAGCCATGCATTGGCATTAAATCGTGTAGCGGGCATTGAATATGATACAGCTGTTTTTACCAATTTGACACAGGACCATTTGGATTTTCATAAGACAATGGAAAATTATGTAGCTGCTAAAGCGAAACTATTCCAAAGCTTAACCTTGGCAGACCATGTTAAAGATAACAAAACGGCGATTGTCAATATTGATGATCCATGGGCGAAAGATATTCTAAAAGCCTGCCAGTGCAAGGTGATGACCTATGGCGTAGAACAGGATGCCGATCTTAAAGGTTCTGATTTAAAAGTAGAACTGAAAAAGTCTTCATTTGCTGTTGTGGGACCTTTTGTCAATGTACAACTGCATATGAATATTACGGGACTTTTTAACGTATACAATACGTTGGCAGCTATTGGTGCAGCTCATGCAGAAGGAGTAGATGAAGCAACGATTGACAAAGCGATTCAAACATTTCATTCTGTACCAGGACGCTTTGAATTAGTCGAAGCTGGGCAAGATTTTGCGATTGTTGTCGATTATTCTCATACACCGGATAGTTTGCAGAAAGCATTGGAAACGGCGCGCGCGATGAAACCAAACCGTATTTTAGCTGTCTTTGGCTGCGGCGGTGACCGTGATAAGACAAAACGACCGATTATGGGCAAAATTGGTGCACAATTGGCTGATATTCCTATTGTTACGTCTGACAATCCGCGCTCAGAAGATCCGGATACCATTGTGGCAGAAGTTGAAGCTGGCGTAAAACAAGGACTGAATCCGGGACAGCATCATGAAGTTATTGTAGATCGTCGTACGGCTATTTGCCGGGCTGTTGAATTAGCACAACCGGGAGATATCGTTTTAATTGCCGGGAAAGGACATGAAACCTATCAGATTTTAAAAAATGGCACGATTCATTTTGATGACCGTGAAGAAGCACGTAAAGCAGTACAGAAATTGCATAAGGGAGATAATAAATAATGTTTACCGTTCGCGAAGTAAAAGAAGCGACCCATGGTACATTGCTTGCGCCATGGGCAGAAGATATTTCTTTTTCTGAAGTAAATACAGATACTCGTTCTATTGCAAAAGGAGCGTTATTTGTTGCATTTAAAGGAGAACGCTTTGATGGACATAATTTTGTTTTGCAAGCGCTAAAAGATGGAGCGGCAGGAGCTGTTGTCTCTGAAATCCGTGATGAATATAGACAAGTTCAGGCTCCGATTTTTGTTGTTGAAGATACGGTAAAAGCCTTTCAAAAATTGGCACGCTTTCACCGTCGCCGCTTTCATATTCCTGTGATTGCTGTTACTGGTTCTGTCGGCAAAACATCAACACGCAATTTGATAGCTACTGTATTAAAACAAAACTATGCTGTACTGCAGACAGAAAAAAATTTTAATAATGAAATCGGCCTGCCAAAGACACTGTTGCAGCTGAAACCAGAACATAAGGCATGTGTCGTAGAAATGGGAATGCGTGGTTTGGGCCAAATTCAAGAGTTAGCGGCTATTGCTGAACCTACAGTGGGCGTTGTAACCAATGTGGGTAAAAGTCATATTGAATTGTTAGGTTCACAGGAGAACATTGCCAAGGCAAAAAGCGAACTAGTACAAGCATTGAATGAACAGGGAACGGCTGTTTTAAATGATGATGATACATTTGTACGGCATATGGATAGCCTTTGCAAGGGCCGTGTCATCCGGTACGGTACGACAGATACGGCCGATGTGCGAGCCGAACATATTAGCATGAATGAAACAGGCCTGCATTTTACTTGCCATTGTTTTGGTAAAACCTTTGCTGTACAGGTCCCTGTAATTGGCAGACATCATGTATACAATGCATTGGCGGCTATTGCTGTGGGTCATCTTACCG
The DNA here is from genome assembly GCA_934202965.1 of uncultured Megasphaera sp. Classification (GTDB taxonomy): domain Bacteria; phylum Bacillota; class Negativicutes; order Veillonellales; family Megasphaeraceae; genus Megasphaera. Next base: position 81,537 of record CAKPYN010000003.1, on the reverse strand, counting down.
GTTTAACGGTAGAACAGATACAGCGGGGCTTGGCATCGTATAAAGGGGTGCCATTGCGTGAAGAATTGATTCATATTGGCTCGTATACATTTATTAACGATTCATATAATGCAAATCCTGCGTCTATGAGCAGCGCTGTTCATACACTGGCTTCACTAACGCAAGGTCGAAAAATTGCTATATTGGGAGGCATGGGAGAATTAGGAGCATGGGCTCCTAAAGAACATGCTGTCATTGGAAAACTTATTGCTGATGAAAAGATAGATATATTAATTACATTGGGTGATTTAGGCGCATATATTGCCGAAGCAGCTCGTAAGAATGGCATGAAGAATGTGTATACAGTACAGACACATGCTGAAGCAGCGGCTCAGTTAAAGACTTTGCTTCAACCGTCTGATACAATTCTTCTTAAAGGATCGAGAACATTTGAAATGGAAAAGATACTGCCATATTTTGAAAGGAAGTCATGTGAATGTTAAATACACTGGTGCTGGGATTTGCAGTCAGCTTAGTAATAGCACTAGTACTGGGACGCCCGGTTATTTCTCAATTAAAAAAGTTTCATGCTCGTCAGTCTGAACGGGAAGAAGGCCCCCAAAGCCACAAATATAAAGCCGGTACGCCGACAATGGGCGGTATTTTGATTTTAGTTGCTTTGATTGTATCATGTTTTATCTGCAATCCCTGGGATTTGCGAAAAGGATTGGCTTTGTTTTTAACATTTGGACATGGTGTCATTGGCTTTTTAGATGATAGCATCAAAGCGATTAAACATCGGAATTTGGGATTAACAGCGAAACAAAAACTATTAGGCCAATTTATTATGGCAGCTGTATTTTGTTATATTTTAGATGTATTCCTTCAATTTCCAACGACCGTATGGATTCCGTTTACATCTTGGAATATTGATTTAGGTTGGGCATATTATGTCTTTGTATTTATTATGATTGTTGGTACGAGTAATGCCGTTAATTTAACGGATGGGTTAGATGGACTGGCAGCAGGTTCTTGTGCTATTACCTCGGTAGCCTATGTTGTCATTGCCGTTGCTCTTGGGTATGCTAGTTTTGCTGTATTTGGTGCGGCATTGACAGGGGCATGTTTGGGCTTTTTGTTCTTTAATCAGCATCCGGCTAAGATGTTCATGGGAGATACAGGATCGCTTGCATTAGGCGGAGCTTTAGCGGCTATGGCTATTTTGACCAAGACGGAATTGCTGCTTATTCTTGCCGGTGGTTTGTATGTAATAGAAGCATTGTCTGTTATTATTCAGGTTGTTTCATTCAAAACGCGCGGTGTTCGTGTATTTAAGATGAGTCCGATTCATCATCATTTTGAATTATCTGGCTGGAGCGAAGTGAAAGTTGTCACTGTATTTTGGAGTTTTTCGGCAATTATGGCTATTTTAGCGATTATTGTTGTTTTGTCTTGTAAGTAAAGGTAAGTTTATCATTCACATAAAGCAGGTGTAAATCATGAGCATAATGGATTTTTCCGGAAAGAAAGTATTAGTTATTGGAGCGGGAATCAGTGGACGGGCTGCGGCGATGGCATTGATTCATCATGGCGGTAACGTTATTTTAAATGATATGAAAAATATTGATATTAGTGAAGCACCGTGGCCTGATATGGCTGCAGCAGGTGTGCAGTGCATGTTTGGCAGTCAAGATATATCTTTGCTGGACGGTGTAGATATCGTTGTTCCATCTCCTGTTATTTCTCCGGAAATTCCTATTATGAAAGAAGCGATAAAGCGTGGACTTCCTGTTTGGAGTGAAGTAGAAGTTGCCAGTCGTGTAACAGATGCAACGATATTAGGTGTCACGGGAACGAATGGCAAAACTACTACAACGACATTGTTAGGGGAAATTATGAAAGCGTCAGGTCGGCAAACCGTTGTTGGCGGCAATATCGGTATCGGTCTTTCTGAACAAGCCGATGGATTACCTAAAGAAGCTGTAGTTGTAGCCGAATTGTCGAGTTTTCAATTAGAATTTACGCAGACAATGAAGGTAAAAGCTGCCACGATTTTAAATATTACGCCAGATCATTTAGACCGCCATCATACGATGGAAGCGTATGCTGCAGCGAAAGAACGAATATTCCGCAATCAAGATAAAACAGATTATGCGGTTTTAAACTATGATGATGAACGTGTTAAAGCGATGGAAGCGGATATGACAGGCAATGTTGTATGGTTTTCAACGCAAGGTGAAGTTCCGACCGGCGCGTTTTATGATCATGGTCAGCTTATACTGCGGATGAATGGAAGCGATACGATTATTTGCGATGAACAAGAACTACACCTATTTGGCAAACATAATATCCAAAATTGTTTAGCAGCCGCTTTACTGGCATATACGGCAGGCGTGCCGCTTGATACGATTCGTATGGTATTACAGCAATTTAAAGGGGTAGAACACCGGCTGGAAAAAGTACGGACTATTCATGGTGTAACGTATTATAATGATTCTAAAGGTACAAATACAGATGCATCTATTAAGGCACTTGAAGCATTTCCTCAAGGGCATTTGATTTTAATTGCCGGCGGGTATGATAAGATGACGCCATTGGATGAATTTATGGCATTAGTTGCTAAACGAGTAGACACATTGATTTTGATTGGCAAGGCAGCTGATCGTTTTGAAGAAGCTGCTAAAAAAGCCGGTGTAGCAGATATTCGGCGTGCAGGGTACAGCATGGAAAATGCGATTATGTTGGCTAGAAAAATAGCAAAGGCGCCACAGGCGGTACTGCTTTCACCAGCTTGCTCAAGCTTTGATATGTATGATAATTATGAACAACGAGGACGAGTCTTTAAAGGCATCGTCAATGCAATATAATCTAGGTAAAAAGTGGGGGGCAAAACCATGCGTCGAGTCATTATTTCCGGTGGCGGAACAGGCGGCCATATCTATCCGGCAATTACTATCGCACGAGCTATTGCTGATATTGAACCAACTGAATTCCTATATGTTGGCTCCAAAATCGGATTAGAAAACACATTAATTCCTAAAGAAGGATTGCCATTTGTGACGTTGGATGTACGCGGATTGGAACGGAAAATTTCAGTTCGCAACCTCGTAACATTGGGAAAAACGGCAGGAAGTTTGTTTAGAGCAGAGTCTATTATTCGTCATTTTAAACCGGACGTTGTTATTGGGACGGGCGGGTTTGTTTGCGGGCCTGTGTTGCTGGCAGCTAGTCTTAGTGGGATTCCGACATTGATTCAGGAACAAAACGTCATTCCCGGTGTAACGAATACAATTTTGAGTAAATTTGTAAATCGTGTAGCCTTGGGATATCGAGAAGCTGCCGGCCGGTTTAAGAAAAAAGATATATTGGTGTATACAGGCAATCCGGTTCGTAAAGATATACTGACAGTTACTAAAGAAGCTGGCCGAGATTATTTGGGGCTGGATGCGAATAAGTTTACGCTGTTGGTAGCTGGCGGCAGTCGTGGCGCTCGCAGTATTAATACAGCGATGATTGAAGTTCATAAATATTTTAAAGATGATGATACCATACAAATTTTGCATGTAACTGGTGATCATGAATATGATCGTGTTGTTAAGCAATTAGATGGCATTGATGGTAAGGGACGGTATGGCAAAGGAAGTCGTATTATTCCATATCTGCATCATATGCCGTCAGCACTTGCGGCCGCTGATTTGGCGGTATATCGGGCCGGTGCTGTAGGTTTGGCAGAGCTGACTGTACGCGGTGTACCATCTATTTTAATTCCCTATCCGTATGCAGCAGAAGATCATCAACGGTATAATGCACAAGCTCTTGTGATGTGCGGTGCGGCTAAAATGATTTTGGATAAAATGCTGACAGGTCGCGATTTATTAGAAGAAATTTTACATTTAAAAGAAGATCCTGGTGCCTTGGTTTCGATGGCGCAAGCTAGTAAAGCACTGGGTAAGCCACAGGCTGCCCATGACATTGCTAAATTAGCATTATCTATTGCTCGCCATCGGCACTGAGAAATACGTAGGAGGGGACGTAATAGCATGATTAACTTAGATACAATTCAGAATATTCATTTTATAGGCATTGCTGGCGCAGGTATGCGGGCAATTGCTAATATTTTTATAGAAAAGGGCTATCATGTGTCTGGCTCTGATATTAAACAATCCGTCATTACCGATCGGTTTATTCAAAAGGGAGCGCGTATTTGCATTGGCCAATGTGCTGAAAATCTACAGGATGCTCAGGTTGTTGTCGTTTCTTCCGCGATTCGTGATACGAATCCGGAAGTAGTGGAAGCACGGCGTCGAAATATCCCTGTTATTCATCGGTCAGATGCACTGGTTCACATTATGAGTTGGGGTAAAGGAATTTCCGTTGCCGGTGCCCATGGCAAAACAACAACCTCCTCGATGTTAGGCCAAGTATTTGAAGAATGCGGTACAGATCCTACGTTGGTTATTGGTGGTGAAGTAGATTATTTGCATAGCAATTCTATTTTGGGCAAGGGCGAATACGTTATTGCTGAAGCAGATGAAAGCGATGGAACGTTCTTAAAACAAAACCCATATATTGCTGTTGTTACTAATATTGACGCGGATCATATGGATCATTATGGCTCGCTGGAAAACGTCATTGCAGCCTTTAAAGCGTTTATTCAAAAATTGGATGCAAAAAACGGTACAGCCGTTCTTTGCTTTGAAAACGATAAAATTCGTGCATTAGCACCTTCTTTACAGCGGCAGTATGTATCGTATGGTATTGACCAAAAGGCAGATTATCAAGCAGCTAATTTACATTACGTAAAAGGAAAACTTCATTTTGATGTATCCTATCAAGGGCAGGCGCTTGGCAAAATTGTTTTAAGTGTTCCTGGACGTCATAATGCGTTGAATGCATTGGCGACGATTGCAACGGCCCGTCTCTGTGGATTGAAATTTATAGATATTGCCCAAGCATTATCTCATTTCCATGGGGCTAAGCGACGTTTTCAAACCAAAGGATTTGTAGGAGATGTGTGGGTAGTTGATGATTATGCCCATCATCCAACAGAAATTAATGCGACATTAACCGCAGCTCGTGATATGGGAACCCATCGTGTAGTCTGTTTGTTTCAACCACATCGGTATACACGGACTAAATTACTGCTGAATCAATATGGAACGGCATTTGCAAAAGCGGATAAACTGATTGTTACAGATGTGTACAGTGCTGGTGAAGATCCCATTCCTGGTGTATCGGGTAAATTGATTGCTGATAAAGTAGCTGAACAAACAGGACAAGATGTTACATACATTCCCCATAAGGAAGATTTAGTTGCATATCTTAAAGAAAATGCGCAGCCTTTTGATTTAGTTATTACAATGGGTGCTGGCGACATTTATAAGATTGGTGAACAATATCTGGCTGAAGCAAAGAAAGGAAAGTAGAATGAGTGAATCGATGAAAGAAAAGAAAATAGCCGTTGTTGTTGGCGGCCCTTCGACAGAAGCCGCTGTATCCAGAAGAACTGGTGTAGCGATTGCAGAAGCATTAGCAAGTAAGGGATATCAGACAGAAACGATTGAGCTGGTACCGAACATGTTGGCAGATCAATTGAAAGAAAAACACATAGATGTTGTATTTAATGCGCTTCACGGCCGATATGGTGAAGACGGCGTATTACAGGGATTGTGTGAAATGATGGGTATTCCCTATACCGGACCAGGTGTCATGGCGAGTGCAGTTGGTATGAATAAAGTCATGAGCAAATGTGCCTTTAAGGGAGCAGGAATTGCAACTGCGCCATTTGCATATTATTTTTCCAATGAAACATTTGAAGATATTGCTGCAGATATCTGTCAACATTTTTCTTTTCCTGTTGTCATTAAATCGTCAGGTCAAGGGTCTAGTATTGGCACAGTGATTGTACGACAGGAAAAAGAAATACAGTCGGCTTTAGAAGAAGCATTTAAATACAGCCATTCGATTATTGTGGAAGCCTTTTTGGATGGAGAAGAATTTACAGTGGCTGTCATGGATGATTTAGCATTTCCTATCATCAAAATCGTTCCAAGTACAGGTAAATATGATTACTATTCCAAATATACCCCAGGGATTACACAGCATCTTTGCCCGGCACCTATTTCAGCAGAATTGACTAAAAAAATGCAAAATTTAGCCCTACAGGTCTTTCATTTATGTCATTGCAACGGCGTTGCTCGTGTGGATATTATGACAGATAAAGAAGGCAATCCATTTGTATTAGAAATCAATACGGTTCCTGGTATGACGGCTACAAGCTTGGTGCCGGATGCAGCCAGAGCTATGAATCTCTCCTTTGAAGATTTGTGCGAAAAGATTTTGTTGGAAGCTTCCGTTGGAAAATTTTAATAGCTGTGTATGCAGCTGGTTAGGAAACTATGATGAAGAACGAACATACAAACCATGATGCAGCAGCAAATGGAATGATTTCACATCATACACAAACAGTTAAGCCGATACGCCCACATACGCATGACGTATTTGTGCCGCCGCAATTGGAAAACGACCCGCTACAGTCACCAGCAGAACGTAGAGAAAAACAAAAACAGAAACAACGCCGGATGATTCGGCGTAAAGTACTGCGAACCAAGAAAGAGAAGGCTATACAGCGACGGCGTCAAAAACGAAATCGTCGGTTGCTTGCTATTTTTACGGTTATAGGTGTATTTTTAGTATGGCTGTTGCTGCGGTTGCTGCCAATACCTTTTGGGGCATTGATTATAGATGGCAACGAAACATTGACATTTGATGATGTGTATCGGGCCAGCGGTGTACCGGGATATGTCAATGTAATTCAGTTGTCGCCTGATACTATTCAGGAGCGGCTGACCAAGGATCTGCGAATTGAACGAGTTGTTGTGACACGTGAATTTCCAGCAACGATTCATGTGGATTTAAAAGAACGAAAAGCCGCTGCTGTTATTACAACAATGTATGGGTTTGCATACGTCGATGCTGAGGGTACGGTAATTGATGTACAGCCGCAGATTAAAAATGTGTCTGTACCGATTATGACCGGTAAAAAGATGGATACCTTATTATTGGGAGATACTATTACAGACGGTTCGCTATATGCCGCATTAGCATATATGAGAAAGGTATCACCAGAATTGAGAAGCACAATAGCAGAAATCAATGTAGGCAATCCGGAAAACATTACTGTATACACGACAGATTCCATACCGATTCATTTGGGTGAAGGAGATCATCCGGATGAACGCGCTGAGATTACGGAAGAAATGCTGCAGGAAGTACGGGATAATCATTTAGCTGTGCAGTATATTGATACAGATATAAAATCACCGTTGGTGAAAAGCAAATAGCAGAACAAAACAGGCTGGCTGAAGCGAGTCTGTTTTGTAGTATGCGGAAAGAATTTTAAAAATATGTAGATAATTTTCCTAAGATAGTGTAAAATAATAGGGAATCCTATCTGCATAGCAGTGTTAACGATTTTGAAGGAGGAAATATGAAAATGGCAGAGTTTGCAAATATAAAAGTAATTGGTGTCGGCGGCGGCGGTAACAATGCTGTCAACCGTATGATAGAAAGTGGTTTGCAGGGTGTGCAATTTATTTCTGTAAACACGGAAGATCAAGTATTGGAAGTTTCCAAAGCAGATGTAAAAATCCAAATCGGTGAAAAATTGACTCGTGGTCTCGGAGCCGGTGCCAATCCATCTATTGGCGAACAAGCTGCTTTAGAAAGTAAAGAAGAAATTATCAAAGCCTTGCAGGGTGCAGACATGGTATTTGTTACAGCCGGCATGGGCGGCGGTACCGGTACAGGTGCAGCTCCTATTGTAGCTGAATGTGCTAAAGAAATGGGAGCACTTACGGTAGCTGTTGTTACTAAGCCATTTTCTTTTGAAGGCAAACGCCGTAAAGAACAGGCTGAAAAAGGGGCAGACTACTTAAAAGAAAAAGTTGATACAATCATCACGATTCCAAATGATAAATTGCTCCAGATTATTGATAAAAAAACACCGTTGAAAGATGCATTTTTAGTGGCTGATGATGTACTTCGTCAAGGTGTACAAGGCATTTCAGATTTGATTACAACGACAGGTCTTATCAACTTGGACTTTGCTGATGTAAAAACCATTATGTCTGACCAGGGTGAAGCTATTATGGGCATTGGTGTTGGTTCTGGTGAAAACCGGGCTGTTGAAGCTGTTGACGGTGCTATTCACAGCTCCTTGTTGGAAACTGGAATTGATGGTGCACAGAGCATTTTGCTTAACGTTACAGGCGGCCCGGATATTAGCTTGTATGAAATTAACGAAGCTGCTGAAAAAGTGGCAGAAGCTGTTGACCCGGATGCTAATATCATCTTCGGTTCCGTCATTGATCCGGATATGGAAGATTCGATTCGCATTACGGTGGTTGCTACGGGCTTTGGTAAAGAACCGTCTTCAATTCCGTCATTTGGTCAGAATGCGGGAACACCTAAAGTTGGCGATTCTAAAGATGCAAGCGGTGTAGAAATTCCTACGTGGATGAGATAAGACATACCTATAAAAGCGGATCCTGACGGACCCGCTTTTTTTCAAAAATTCCTATACATACCTTTTTGGAGGAAATACCCATGAGATGTCCTTTTTGTAAAAGTGAAGATACAAAAGTAACAGATTCACGGGCGACAGATGATGGCAACGCTATTCGTCGCCGCCGTGAATGCCAGCATTGCGGCCGACGATTTACAACGTATGAAATGGTAGAAGAAGTACCTTTAGTTGTCATTAAACGAGATGGCAGCCGTGAATTGTTTGACCACAATAAAATACTGAATGGCTTGTTGCGGGCCTGCAATAAACGCATGGTAACAAGGCAACAACTTGATGGTATTGTTGCAAAAGTTGAACGTACTATCCGTAATTCTCTGGTTCAGGAAATTACAAGTGAACGAATAGGAGAAATCGTCTTAGATGAGTTAAAAGCGGTCGATGAAGTAGCGTACATCCGTTTTGCTTCTGTATATCGTCAATTTGCTGATTTGGATAGCTTCATGGCAGAATTGGAACATTTGATGGGGCATAAAAAAGAAACTAGTCATGAAGAAGATGACTAAAGGCCTATAGGAGAATGACGTATGACAGAAAATTATATTGATGTATTTTTAAATACAGTACTGCCAGGCCTGCGGGTTGCGGTTATTGGTGACATGATGGTAGACCGCTATGTATTTGGCCGCGTAGAACGCATATCCCCGGAAGCACCGGTTCCTGTAAATAAAGTAGAACGTATTTCATCTGTGCTGGGGGGTGCAGCCAATGTAGCGGCAAATTTAGCGAATTTAGATTGCCATGTCATGGCGGCCGGGTTGGTTGGTGACGATGATAATGCTGTATTATTGCGAAATCTTTTGCAGGCATCTTCTATTGATGATAGTGGGTTAATTGTGCGGCATGGGCATGCTACGACAACTAAAATGCGTGTATTGGGTTCAAGGCAGCAAATGGTTCGACTTGATTTTGAAGAAGTTACACCATTGACAACGTCAGAAGAAGATGCGTTGGCCGCATGGGTGCAGACACAAATTCAGCATGGTCTGGATGGCATTATTTTATCTGATTATAAAAAAGGCGTATTGACAGACCGGGCAGCTTCTTTGGTCATTGCAGCAGCGCATGCAGCTCACATTCCCGTGTTGGTAGATCCTAAAGGCAGTGATTGGACAAAGTATAACGGCGCAGATTTTGTTACGCCAAATATGAAGGAACTTTCAGATTGCCTGGGGCAGGCTGTGCCGAATGAAGAAAAGGCAGTCGTAGAAGCAGCTAACATGCTTCATCAGCAATATGATTTTGCCCATTTAATGGTTACGCGTTCTGAAAAGGGCATTACGGTTATTGGAAAGGATGGAAAAATTTGGAATAATCCGGCTACGGCTCAAGAAGTATTTGATGTTTCTGGCGCAGGAGATACTGTAGCGGCTGCTTTTTTGGCAGCTATTGCCGGTCATTTATCTATCCGAACCAGCCTACAAATTGCGAATGCAGCTGCGGGAATTGTAGTAGCCAAGGTAGGAACATACCCAATCCATCGCAGTGAATTGCTCACGTTATGGAAAGAATGGCATCCTAGACATTGGGCACCCTATCAAGCATTGACATGGGAAGATACAGCACAGAAAATTCGCCAATGGCAGCAAAAAGGTGAAACTGTTGTCTTTACGAATGGCTGTTTCGATATACTGCATCGTGGCCATGTGTTATATCTGCAGCAGGCGGCCATGTTGGGACAGCATCTTGTCGTTGGGCTGAATTCTGATGATTCTGTACGACGTTTAAAAGGTGAAACGCGTCCATTCGTTCATGAAGAAGATAGAGCGGTATTGTTAAGTGCGTTGGGTTGTGTTGATGAAGTTGTCATTTTTACAGAAGATACGCCGTCAGAACTGCTGCAGGTTTTGCGTCCGGATATCCTTGTCAAGGGCGGAGACTATAAACCAGAAGAAGTTATTGGCAGGGAATATGTAAGACGAGTCGAAATTATTCCATTTGAAGATGGGTACTCTACAACTGGATTGGTACAGAAAATAGCTAATTTAGCAAAGAAGGGGAAATTATGAAAATCGTAACAGGTGGTGCCGGTTTTATCGGCAGCAATATTGTTAAACAATTAAATAATCGAGGCATTCATGATATTTTAATCGTTGATGATTTAACAGATGGCCGTAAATGCCGAAATCTGCAGGGACTTGATTTCTATGATTATATGGATTATGCAGATTTTGATGAACAAATGGCCGATGATACATTCGATTGCGGTTATATTGACGTTGTCTTTCATGAAGGAGCCTGCTCCGATACCATGAATTATGACGGCCGTTATATGATGAAAAATAATTATGAAGGCAGCAAGAATATTTTGCGGTATTGCATGCAGCGTAAAATTCCATTTTTATATGCTTCCTCAGCTTCTACGTATGGAAGCGGCAAACAAGGGTTCCGGGAAGAACCAGCATGTGAACAAGCCTTAAATCCGTATGCGTATTCCAAGTTGCAGTTTGATCGGTACGTACGCCGTATGATGCCTAAAGCGAAAAGTCAAATTGTTGGATTCCGGTATTTTAATGTATTTGGCCCCCAGGAAAATCATAAAGATCGTATGGCTTCATTAATTTATCAAAAATTTCATGAATTGCAGGAAACCGGAAAAATTACGCTTTTTAAAGGCACGGCAGGATATGCAGACGGTGGGCAGATTCGGGATTTTGTGTATGTAAAAGATGTTGTAAATGTTATCTTTTATTTTTGGGAACATCCAGAATTATCCGGTATTTATAACTGCGGTACCGGCGTAGGCCATTCGTTTAATGAATTTGTCCAAGGCGTCATCGACTACTGCGGCAAAGGTTATATTGAATATATTCCATTCCCGGAAATACTAAAGGGCAAATACCAAAGTTATACGCAGGCTGATACAACGAAATTGATGGCAGCCGGCTATGACCGCGGATTTACACTGCTTCGTGAAGCTGTCAAAGAATATTGCAGCGTCCTTGATAAAAGCAATGGGTATTACGAATGAGAAAAGCCGTTTTTTTTGATCGAGATGGCGTATTAAATATCGACAAAGGGTATTTAAGCCGTAGAGAAGATTTTCAATGGATACCGGGTGCAAAAGAAGCATTGGCAATGCTCACGCAACAAGGATATATGATTATTGTTGTGACGAATCAAAGTGGTGTAGCTCGTGGATATTATACGGAAGACGATGTGAAAACATTGCATACATGGATGTGCCAAGATGTTGCATTGTCTGGCGGTTTGATTACGGCAGTGTATTATTGCCCTTATTTAGAGGGAGCTCCTGTCAAAGCATATGATAAAAAAAGTGATTGGCGTAAACCTGCACCCGGTATGGTACTGCAGGCTATGAAAGACTATGATATTGACGCGTCGCAGTCGTTTATGATTGGAGATATGCCTCGTGATGTCGAATGCGGCGAACGTGCCGGCATACAAGGATATCTTTTTCAAGGCGGTCGATTAGATGTGTTTGTTCGGCATATTATAGAAGAAAGGAAGACGTCGTGAAAGAGTATAAAAACATATTAATTATCAAGATGAGTTCTCTTGGTGATGTGCTTCATGCTCTGCCGACATTATACGCGCTGCGGGAAAATTGTCCCAAAGCGCGTATTGTTTGGGCTGTACATGAAAACTTTTCTGCTGTTCTGCCGGGAAAACCATATATTGATGATATTGTATATATTGATAAAAAAAGACTTAAATCCTTGTCATACTGGCGAGAACTCCGTCGTACGCTGCATGCCTATCATTTTGATGTATCTTTTGACCTGCAAGGATTGGCTAAAAGTGCTATCGTTGCTTGGAACAGTGGTGCCAAAGAAAAATATGGCTATTGGGAAATGCGTGAAGGCAGCTTTTTGGTTAGCAAGGGGCTGAAAGGAAGTCACCAATATGATCATGTTATTGAGCGGTACTTGGATACGGTTCGCGTCTTGGGCGGTAAGGTAGATGCTATTGAATTTCCGCTGCCAGATATTTCAGTAGTGCAGTCTGCAATGAAACAGCGGGTGTATACTGATGGGATGCAAGGCGACTATATTGCTATTGTGCCGGGAGCACGCTGGGCAGTAAAAGAATGGCCGTTAACGTACTGGCAGGAGTTTATTCGGCGCGTAACGAATACAGGCATGAATGTAGTGTTGTTGGGAAGCCGGGATGATGTTGTAAAAGGACGAGAAATTGCAGCGGGCGTGTCGTCTCCTCGTGTATTTGATTATACAGGCAAAACCAATCTCAAAGAATTAATGGCAGCTATTGCGAATGCCCAGCTATATATTAGTGCCGATACGGGGCCACTGCATATTGCCAATGCGTTAAAAAAAGAATTAATCGCTTTGTTTGGGCCAACTTGTCCCGATAGAACAGGCCCGTATGGCGGTGCAGATAGCTCGTATATTCATATGCTTATTTCACCGACTTCCAAGGCAACGCCGGAACAGCCTCTTGTCAACGATCCCCAGTGCATGGCGCAAATTACGGTGGATATGCTTTGGAACGTATATACAACGGTATGTAAGAAGGTGAAGAACGATGATTAATTTACGACAAAAAAAAATTATAGTGACGTTTCTTATGCATTTAGGCGATTTAGTATTAATTACGCCTTTTTTGCAAGTACTGCGGCGTCATGCCCAGGGATCGGAAATTACCCTGGTTGTTGATGAAAAAGTAGCGGATGTCGTTCGGTATAATCCGAATATCGATCATCTCGTAACGGTAGATAAAAAGGGGAAAGATAATTCTATCGGCGCATTGTGGCATATTGGCAGAGAATTGCATAAAAATCATTATGATGTATTGATTAATCTTCATCCTAATGAACGAACTTCTTTTTTAGCAACCGTTATTCATGCGAAAGAATTTATGGGTATGAGCCATTTTTTGTTTCGTCCATTTATGGACCGATATACGCGGCTTGATCGAATGCACTTACATGCTGCTGATATGTATATTAACGTCTTGGAACAATTAGGTATTGATGACTATCGCAGTGAAGGCTTGCAGTTATTTACCTCGCCGGAATGGGATGAAAAGGCACGTGTATTTTATGAAGAAGCTGGGGTAAAACCGCAAGATAAAGTAGTTGGTTTTAATATAGGCAGTGCTGTACCGCAAAAAAGATGGCCGACCCAGCGATTTGCTGCTGTTGCAGATTATTTTGCTGAAAAAGGCTGTCACTGCGTATTTTTCGGCGGTTCCATGGATACAGATATGGTAAATGAAGCGGTTTCGTTTATGAAACAAAAGCCATTGATTGGAACAGGAAAATTTTCTATTGGTGAATTAGCTGCGGCGATTCGGCGGTGTACACTTTTTATTACAAATGATAGTGGGCCTATGCATATCGCAGTTAGTCAGCATGTACCTCTTGTAGCTTTATATGGTCCTAGTAATCCTAAGTTTTATGGTCCCTATACGGATAAAGCCATTGTACTGGAATCGACAAATCATTATGAGATTGGCAAGAGCATGAAAAAGATTATTAAAGAAGGACATTACAAAGGCATTTCTGTCATTCCGATGAGTCAGGTTATTGCAGCAGGCGAAGAATTACTGGCAGCCTCTGCTGATTAGCCATGATTTCATTTTTTGAAAGATGTATGTTATAATATATAACATATGTTTTTTGTGTGCATAATGGAGGTGTTCTCTATGAAGAAAATAGTATTAGCCAGCGTATTGGCTGCGTTAGTTTCTGTTAGTGCTGTTTCTTTAGCAGCCCCCTTGAAAAATCCGCAGCAGGGCGATTTAAAAGCGAACGTAAATTATGGCTTTTCACAAAAAGAAGGAAGCCGTGATGCATCCAGCCGTTTTACCGGTGGAGATGTTACGTATTCATTGACTGATAAATGGGATATTCAGTATGCGAATAATAAAACCAAAAGTGATATTGCAAAAGTAAATGAACATTACGTATTGGGTAATTATCACTTTACGCCATATCTTTCTGTCTATGGCGGCGGTTCATACGTCAAAACAGAAACGTATAATAATAAGAAAAGCTACGGCTATCAGGTAGGTCTTAAAGGTCAATTGCCGCTTACAGATAGACTGCAGGGATTTGCATCTGTTGGTGTTGGCGATGACATTAATACGTATGAAATTGGTGTAGGGTATGACATTACCAGTGACTGGGATGCTCACATTAAATATCGTGACAGCAAAGTAGATGTTGATAACTATGATGACAATGTCAAAGGCTGGCAAGTAGGTATGGGATATAAATTTTAATTTTTAGATATGCTCACAGCTAGTTGACAGCTGTCGGTAGCATTTCGTATAATGAACAAGATATGTGCTGTGGTTGCAAGTCGATGCCAGGCGCAGGCTAAGCGATCCACGTAAGGAGTCCAAAGCGGCTCTGATCATAGTGCGCCCTAGAAGTAAGACCTGCCGTAAACAGCGAGAGGGCTAGTAGTGGGGGATGCGGACCATCTATGAGCGAACGTCCCAGCAGGCGAGTGTGGGGGTAAAAACCAGGTCAGGCATATCGAAAAGGATTGTCGTAGTGATACGGCAGTCCTTTTTTGGTAGGCAGTTCGTTATTTTATTTGACGTTTTTAAAACGATATAGTAAAATATAAAAGTATTTATATTCAAAAGCTTAGGAGAGTGGGTACGACCGATGAATATGGATGTACAGTCTGTAGATAGAGAAATACAGAAAAATCCGTTTGATAGTTTTATGGATTTTCATGTACGCAAAGCTGATGAAGAAAGTACAATCCTTGTTTTTGAAAATAAGGGAACGTCATGGGATAATCCAAATGGCACCATGTATGGCGGCGTGTTGTATTCCATGTCTGATTCTGCAATGGAAGCGGCATGCGCGGTTTGTGGAAAAGCTGTGTTAACATTGGATTTATCGATGAATTTTCTCCGTCCGGCTTTTTCAAATACGACGATCCGGGCTGAAGCAAAAGTAATTCATAATGGGCACGCAACGATGGTAGCCTTATGTGATTTTTATGATAACAATGATCGCTATTTGGCACATGGGAAAGGCACTTTTTTTGTAACCGGACCATATCATATCCGGGAAGAAGGGAGCCTGGCATCTCATGAATGAAATGATGAAACAAAGACTATTGCACATTCAGCAGGGAATTATGAGTAAGACACCGTATTTTAAAAATCTTCCCTGCCAGATAGAAGATGCCGATGAAGGATGGATTCGGTTATCCTTTGATATTAAGCCGAATTTGTGTAATTATCGGGGCATTGCTTCCGGTGGCGTGTTGGCTGCGTTTTGTGATACGCTGATGGGGATTGCCAGCCGAACACTTGGGTTTCAAGTAACGACGTTGGAAATTAATATGAATTATGTTCGTCGCGTACAAGTAGGGAACCGGGTGATTGGCATTGGTCAAGTAGTTCATCACGGAGGAAAAACGATTGTCGTAGAATGTGAATGTTTTGATGAAGAGGGAAATGTTGTCGTCAAAGGACGTTCTTCCTTTTATGTATTGGGACGACTTGATTAGTTGAGATATGATTTAAACGGAAGGTTGGTTAGCAGATATGGATTTTGCTTATAATGACGAACAAAAAGAGATTATTAAGGTTGTTCGCGATTTAGTAGAAAAAGAAATTGTTCCGTATGCCGGTGAAATGGATGAAACGGGAAAACTTCATGAAGGCTTGTTGGAAAAATTAGCAGCCCAAGGTCTTTTGGGGGTAGCCATTCCAGAAGAATTTGGCGGTGCCGGCTTAGATGCAATCACCATCGCCGCTATTTATGAAGAATTAGGAAAAGGCTGTGCTGGTGTAGCTACGACAGTAGCTGCCAATGCATTGGCATCCTATCCGGTTATTATTGCAGGCAATGATGACCAGAAAAAACGATATTTTGATATTATAAACCAAGATAATTTAGCAGCATTTGCCTTGACAGAACCGGGCACAGGTTCTGATGCTGGATCTGTTTCTACGCGCGCTGTCAAAACAGAAGATGGCAAGGGCTACATATTAAATGGTACGAAATGCTTTATTACGAATGGCGCGTTAGCAGAAGTCTTTGTTGTATTTGCCAATACTCGTAAAACAGGCGGGATTCGCGGCTTAACAGCATTTATTGTTCGTAAAGGCACGCCGGGCTTTACGGTTGGCAAAGCAGAAAACAAGATGGGTATTCGTGCTTCTAACACAACGGAACTTATTTTCCAGGATTGCTATGTACCGATGGAAAACCGTTTAGGCCGTGAAGGACAAGGGTTCCGTATTGCGATGAATACATTGGATGCAGCACGTCCTTTTGTAGGTGCTGTATCGGTAGGTATTGCTGAAGCCGCTTTTCGTGCTTGCTGTGAATATGCTAAAGTTCGTGTCCAATTTGATAAACCGATTGCATCGTTCCAAATGGTGCAGAGCATGATTGCTGATATGGCTATGCAAGTAGAAGGTGCTCGTCTTTTAGTACATCGTGCTTGCTGGATGAAAGATCAAGGAATGGAATTCAGCCGTGAAGCGGCGATTGCTAAATGCAATGCGTCTGATGTAGCTATGCAGGTAACGACAAATGCTGTACAGGTTATGGGTGGCTATGGCTATATTAAAGAATATCCCGTTGAAAAATATATGCGTGATGCTAAAATCATGCAGATTTATGAAGGCACTAACCAAATTCAACGTTTAGTTATTGCAAATAAGACATTATACTGATACAATATAAACAGTCACGCATGGTGATACTATAGCTGGCGATGAAAAAGAGAGTATATGCTGGATGTCTGGAGACAGGGAACGCAGCCACAGATTGAGAGCTGCGCATCAGATAAGATATACGGTTCACTTTGGAGCCTTTCAGCTGAACGGAGTAGGCTGGACGGGAGTTCCCGTTAACGAACACATGAGATACAATTAGGGTGGTACCGCGAAATCAGACTTTCGCCCCTTAGAGGGGCGAAAGTCTTTTTGTTTTTATTATGATGAGGAGGATTACACAGATGATTAATGATAAGATTGAGGCTATCAAATCAGCTGTCAGCGATCAACTTGCTGCCAGCCAAGCCTTACAGGATGTACAAGATATCCGCGTCAAATATTTGGGAAAAAAAGGCGAATTAACGGCTATTATGAAAGAATTAAAAAATCTTTCTAAAGAAGAACGTCCTAAAGTGGGACAACTGGTTAATGCCGCACGCAGCGTGATTGAAGAACAAGTCAAAGCAAAAATGGAAGCATTAAAAGAACAGGCATTGGAACAAAAAATCCAGTCTGAAAAGATTGATATTACCCTGCCTGGCAGAAAACCTGTATTAGGTCATGAACATCCATTACATTTGACGCGTCGTCTGATGGAAGAATCATTCCTTCGTATGGGATTTTCTATTGTCGATGGTCCGGATATTGAATCAGATTATTACAATTTCCAATGTTTAAATTTACCAGAAGATCATCCGGCACGTGACATGCAGGATTCCATGTATATTACAGATAATATTTTACTTCGTACCCATACGTCCGGTATGGAAGCACGTACGCTTCAAGCACATAAACCGAATGAACCGTTTAAAATTATCGCACCGGGCAAAGTATACCGCTGCGACTATGATGCCACTCATTCACCGGTATTCCATCAGATGGAAGGCATGATTGTCGATAAAAATATTCGTTTCTCCGACTTAAAAGGCATATTGGAAGATTTTCTTCGCGATATTTTTGGACCGAAAACCAAAGTCCGTTTCCGTGCCAGTTATTTCCCATTTACAGAACCGAGTGCTGAAGTCGATATTTCCTGTGTCATGTGCGGTGGCAAAGGCTGCCGTGTTTGCTCGCATACAGGCTGGTTGGAAATCTTGGGCTGTGGTATGACAAATCCTAACGTATTGCGCATGAATGGATATGACCCCAATGAAGTCAGTGCTTTTGCATTTGGCATGGGCGTTGAACGTATTGCTATGCTTAAATATGGCATTGATGATTTACGGTTGTTCTATGAAAATGACATGCGGTTCTTGAACCAGTTCTAGGAGGTATAAACGATGAAAAGTTCTTTAAAATGGATGCAGGATTATGTAGATGTCGATATGACACAAGATCTGCAGAAATTTGCTGATACACTGACTATTGCCGGTATTCCTGTAGAACAAGTAGAATATTGGGGTAATGAAATTAAAAAAGTAGTTACCGGTAAAATTTTAAAAATTGATAAACATCCTGATGCAGATAAATTAGTTGTCTGCCAAATCGATGTTGGCAGTGAACAATTGCAAATTGTTACGGGGGCTAAAAATGTTCGAGAAGGGCAAATCGTTCCGGTTGCAGTACATGGTGCTCATTTGCCGGGCGGCGTAAAAATTAAGCGCTCCAAACTTCGCGGCGTACCGTCCAATGGCATGCTGTGCTCTGCTCATGAATTGGGATTTGATGACAGCGTATTATTGCCAGAAGAACGCAATGGCATTTGGATTTTGCCGGAAGACACGCCGATTGGCGTCGATGCAGCAGACTATTTGGATGCCAGAGATGTTGTATATGAATATGAATTGACGCCAAACCGTGCAGACTGCTTCTCCATGGTGGGACTGAGCCGTGAATTTGCTGTTTTGAGCAATAAACAGGCATCGTATCCCGATATTCATGTCACGGAATGTGATGAACCGATTGATGGAAAAGTTACGGTTTCGATCGAAGATGAAGACTTGTGCAGCCGGTATGCGGCTCGTCTACTTTTAAATGTTAAAATTGGCAAATCACCGCTTTGGATGCAGCAGCGTTTGCGTAAATCCGGCGTTCGTCCGATTAATAACGTCGTTGACGTTACCAACTATGTCATGATTGAATTGGGTATTCCTCTTCATGCTTATGATTATGATAAAGTTGCAGAACATCATCTGATTGCCCGCCGTGCTCATGCAGATGAAGCGATGAAGACATTGGATGGTGTAGATCGCAAACTCAATGACAATATGCTGGTTATTGCTGATGCACAGAAACCATGCTGTATTGCCGGCATTATGGGTGGCTATGATTCAGAAGTTGCGGCCGATACTAAGACGGTTATTTTGGAATGTGCTTCCTTTAAAGGTTCCAGCATTCGTCATACAGGCCGTTCCTTAGGTCTGCGCTCGGAAGCTTCCGGCCGTTTTGAACGGGGATTGGATGCTCATAGCTGCTTGAATTCGTTGGACCGCTGCGCGCAGCTCCTGCAGCAGATGAACGCTTGTGATGTTGCTAAAGGCATTGTCGATGTATATCCGCATCCGCAGGAAACGACGAAGATTTCCTTTACGGCTAAACAAGTCAACAATTTCTTGGGTACGGATATTCCGGAAGAACAGATGATTCATATTCTTGAAACATTGCAGTTTGGCATTGAAAAGAATGAGGAAACGATAACGGCTGTTGTACCGTCTTATCGCGGTGACTGCACGGAAATGCCGGATATTGCCGAAGAAGTTGCTCGTATTTATGGATATGAAAACATTCCGTCTACGCGCCCATGGGCTAATATTTCCAAAGGGGAAGAAGGATTCCGCCATCAAGTCGGCGAAAAAATTTCAGCACTGCTTAGCGGCAGCGGTTTGAATGAAACCGTAACATTTAGTTTTGTTCATCCTGATTCTCTCAAAAAGCTGCTCTTTAAAGATGGGGACCCCGTATATAATGCAGTACCGATTCTAAACCCAATTACCGAAGAATTTCCGTTGATGCGTACGACGTTGATTCCGTCGCTTATGGATGTATTGGTTCGGAATCAGGCTGTAAAAAATACATCTGTCGGTATCTATGAAATTGCGCCGGTATATGCGCCTAAATCTTTGCCGGTTACAGAACTTCCACAGCAGTCATATCATGTAGCCGGGCTGCTTTATGGACAGCGCACGGCAGCACAATGGCCGGCTCAAGCTGCAAACTATGATTTTTATGATGTCAAAGGCATTGTAGAAACGGTACTAGAAGGCTTAGGTATTCATGCTGATTTAGAAACGACAAATTATGCGCCCCTTCATCCGGGAAAAGCAGCGCAATATGTGAAAGATGGACACGTTCTTTGCCGTTTTGGGGAACTCCATCCCAAAGCGATTGACAACTATGATGTTGCAGGACCGGTATATGTATTTGAAATGTACATGGATGAAATCCTGCCGCTGATTAATTTGATTCCGGATTATCACAAAGTAGCTAAATTCCCGGCTTCCAGCCGCGACCTTGCATTTTTAGCACCCCTTGCTGTTACCAATGAATCTATCATTGATGTTATCCAAGCTGATGGCGGACAGTATTTGGAAGCTGTTCATCTCTTTGATATGTATACGGGCAAACAAGTACCGCAGGGTTTCAAGAGTTTAGCATATTCACTGGTATTCCGTTCTGAAGAAGGAACCCTTACGGATGCAGATATTCAAGCACCTGTTGATGCCATTGTTAGTGATTTAAAAGAAAAACTGGGTTGTGAATTGCGATAGAACGGAATTTATCAGCACCTAAGAAAACGGCTTCTTCGGAAGTCGTTTTTTTACCCAGCTGCAATGTTAAATATTTATTGTAAAATATGTAAACTTGTGGTATGATGTAGAGCGTAATATGGTATTTTAGAGATAATTTAGGGCTGTGGCCCATAAGGAGGACATACTTAGAATGAACGTAACAGTTAATGAAGTAGACCAACACAAAGTAACCCTGCACATTGAAGTACCTGCAAAGGATGCTTCCAAAGCAGCTGCAGCAGCATGCAAAAATTTGGCAGGTAAAGTAAACATCCCGGGCTTCCGTAAAGGCAAAGCACCGCGCATGGTGTTGGAAAGCTTCTTAGGCAAAGATGCTGTCAAACAGGAAGTTTTTGAAGCAATTGCCAATAAAGCATACAGCGATGCATTACAGGAAAAAAATATTGTTCCTGTAACAGAACCAGAAATCAAAGTCATTTGCGATGAAAAAGGTAAAGACATTGTATTTGAAGCAACGATTACTAAAAAACCGGAAGTAAAACTCGGCGAATACAAAGGCATTAAAGCAGCTAAAGACGAAGTTGCTGTCAGCGATGAAGATGTATCCAAAGAATTAGCTAACCTTCAGAAACAGCATGCTAAAATGGTAGTTGCACCAGAAGGCACTGAAATTGCAAAAGATGATTTTGCTGTTATCGACTTCAAAGGCACGGTTGATGGTGTAGCATTTGAAGGCGGCGAAGGCAAATCCTATCCGCTTCAGATTGGTTCCGGCAGCTTTATCCCGGGCTTTGAAGATCAGTTGATTGGCTGCAAAGCAGGCGATGAAAAAGACGTTAAGGTAACATTCCCGGAAGATTACTTTGAAAAATCTTTGGCTGGCAAAGAAGCTGTATTTGCTGTTAAAATTAATGATGTAAAACGCAGCGAATTACCGGCTATCAACGACGAATTTGCTAAAGAAGCAGGCAAATTTGACAGTGTTGATGAATTAAAAGCAGATATCCGCAAACGTTTGGAATCTAAAGCATCGTTCCAGGCTTTGGAAAAATACAACGCTGAAATTCTTAAAACAGCCGTAAATAATGCAGAAGTAGATATTCCGCAGGTCATGATTGACGATAAAATCGATCAAATGATCGAAGAACTTTCCATGAAATTGGAAACACAGCGCATGAATATTGATGACTACCTCAAATACATGGGTCAGGATATGGACAAATTGAAAGAACAATATGCTGAACCGGCTAAAGAAAACGTTAAAATGGATCTCGTTTTGGAAGCCATTGCTAAAGCTGAAAATATTGAAGTAAAAGATATTGATTTACAGGCTGAAATCATTACAATGGCTCAGAATTTCGGTGCTGATCCTAAAGAAGTATACAAAATTATTATGAAAGAACATCGCGTTCCGATGCTTGTTCAGTCTGTTGGCCGTAAAAAAGCAGCAAGCTTTATCTTGAAAAATGCTGTTGACACAAATGAAAAAGCTGACGAACCTAAAGTAGAACAGGTAAAGGCTGAAGAAAAACCGGAAGCGTAATCTCCGGAGGTGTTTGTTATGAGTATGTATGTTCCTATTGTCGTAGAACAAACGGCACAAGGGGAACGAAGCTACGATATTTATTCCCGTTTGCTCAAAGACCGTATCGTCTTTTTAGGCGGCGCCATTGATGATACCGTAGCGAATATCGTTACAGCGCAACTCTTGTTTTTAGAAGCAGAGGATCCTGACAAGGATATTCATCTATATATCAATAGCCCCGGCGGTGTCGTTACTGCCGGTATGGCTATTTACGATACGATGCAGTACATAAAACCTGACGTATCGACGATTTGTATTGGTTCTGCAGCCAGCATGGCTTCCGTGCTGCTGACTTCCGGTGCAAAGGGAAAACGGTTTGCCCTTCCTCATTCACAAGTAATGATTCATCAGCCTTTAGGCGGTGTACAAGGTCAGGCTACAGAAATTGAAATTCATGCCCGTGAAATTTTGCGTATGCGTAAAGAATTAAATGGTATCTTGTCAGCGCATACGGGACAGCCATTGGATGTCATCCAAAAAGATACGGAACGGGATAATTTCATGACAGCAGAAGAAGCAAAAGCATATGGCCTTATTGATGAAATTCTCATCCGTCCTCACGACGCGAAATGATAGGAAGGACAGGAGGAAGACGTAGTGAAAGATAGAAATGATGAACCAAGATGCAGTTTTTGCGGCCGTCCACAAAGCGAAGTACAAAAACTGATTGCCGGTCCGGGCGTGTATATTTGTGATGAATGCGTTGCTGTAGCAGAACATATTATGGAAGAAGAAAAGCAGGAAACGGCTTCTTCTGAATTCCAATTGAAAGAACTGCCAACACCGCGTCAGATAAAAGAAACGCTGGATGAATACGTCATTGGTCAGGAAGCAGCAAAAAAGACATTATCTGTCGCTGTCTATAATCATTACAAACGGCTGCAGACAAATAGTGTCGTAGAAGATGTAGAATTGCAGAAATCGAACATCATCATGGTTGGTCCTACTGGCAGTGGTAAAACATTGTTGGCTCAGACATTGGCTCGTCTGCTCGATGTTCCTTTTGCGATCGCTGATGCGACGAGTTTGACTGAAGCTGGATATGTAGGCGAAGACGTAGAAAACTGTTTGCTTAAGTTGATTCAGGCAGCAGATTACGATATTGCCAAGGCAGAACGCGGTATCGTTTATATTGATGAAATTGATAAAATTGCCCGAAAATCAGAAAATCCGTCTATTACACGGGATGTATCTGGGGAAGGTGTACAACAGGCTTTACTGAAAATATTGGAAGGAACTGTAGCCGGCGTACCGCCTCAGGGCGGCCGGAAGCATCCGCACCAAGAAATGCTGCAAATTGATACGACTAATATTCTGTTCATTTGCGGCGGTGCCTTTGACGGTATAGATAAAACCATTTTGAACCGGACAACGGATAAAAACATGGGATTTGGTGCTGATATTCATTCCAAAACAGAACAATCCATGGAAACGCTGCTTAAGGAAATCATTCCGACAGACTTGCAAAAGTTCGGTCTGATTCCAGAATTGATTGGTCGTCTTCCTGTGTTGGTTACATTAAACCCACTGGATGAAGAAGCCATGATACATATCTTGACAGAGCCGAAGAATGCATTAGTCAAACAGTATCAGAAAATGATGGATATGGATCATGTAGAGCTGACATTTACACCGGAAGCCTTGCAGGCGATTGCTAAAGAAGCATTGCGCCGCAATACAGGTGCTCGTGGTCTTCGCTCTATCATTGAACGCATTATGCTGAATGTTATGTTTGATGTACCAAGCCGTACGGATGTAAAACAGTGTATCGTTACCGAAGACTGTGTCACAAAGGGAACGGAACCTGAACTGGTATTGAAATAAGAAGAAGGATATAAAACAATAAAACTCATTTCTCCTCGCCAGAAATGAGTTTTATTTTTAGATTAAAGAAGGTGAATACTATGGATGAAAACGCAATTTTAGCAGTACCCTTCATTCCCTTGCGGGGTATTGTTGTTTATCCGAAACTAGTCAGCCATATTGATATAGGTCGGGATAAATCATTGGCAGCTGTCGATTATGCCATGGAACATGACCGCATGTTAGTCGTTTCGACTCAAGTTGATGAAGAAGTGGAAAATCCGGGGTTTGATGACGTATATCAAATGGGTACGCTCGTCAAGGTACAGCAGCTGCTCCGTTTACCTGGCGGATTAATCCGTATTCTCGTAGACGGAATATCTCGTGTGCAGCTGCAGGGATTTTCTGAAAAAGAAGAGTATTTAGAAGTTGCTTGTGTAAAAGCCACTGAAGTAAGTACGGATACTATTCATGAGGAAGCCATGCGGCGCGTTCTCTTAAAACGCGTTCTTAGCTGGTTGGATAACCTCCGCAATAGTGAAGAAATACAAGAAAAAGCGAAGGGAATAGAAGAACCGGGTGTACTGGCAGATTATATCGCTTCGCAGCTGCCGATTCGCATCGTTGTGCGTCAGCAGATTTTGGAAACCATTGATATAAAAGCACGCTTGGAACGAATTTCAGCTTTGTTGGACACGGAACTAGAAATTACTGCACTTGAATCCAAATTAAATACGGAAGTTCGGGGAAAACTTGACCAGCAGCAAAAAGAATACTATCTGCGTGAAAAGATTAAAGCTATTCATGAAGAATTAGGTGACAAAGTCGATAAAGACACAGAAATGCAGGAGCTGCGGGAAAAAATCTGCAAAATGAAGCTGACGAAAAAGATAGAAGAAGCCCTGCTGAAAGAAGTAGATCGCTTGGATTCTATGCCGCCGATGATGGCAGAATCAGCTATTATACGTACGTATTTAGACTGGGCATTGGCTTTGCCTTGGAAAAAAGAAACTAGAGATCGCCTCGATTTGAATGAAGCACAAAAGGTTTTGGATGAAGACCATTACGGTTTGAAAAAAGTTAAAGAACGAATCATTGAATATTTGGCAGTCAAACAACTGACACATAGTTTAAAAGGCCCTATTCTTTGCTTTGTAGGTCCTCCGGGAACAGGTAAGACGAGTATTGCCCGTTCTATTGCCAGAGCAATGAATCGTAAATATGTTCGTGTTTCCTTAGGCGGCGTACGGGACGAAGCTGAAATTAGGGGCCATCGTCGTACCTACATCGGTGCATTGCCAGGTCGAATTCTTTCCGGAATGAAACAGGCTGGCGTCAAGAATCCCGTATTTCTTCTTGATGAAGTAGATAAAATGACTTCCGATATGCGAGGAGATCCATCTGCCGCTTTGTTGGAAGTATTGGATCCGGAACAAAATAGTACATTTAGTGACCATTTTTTGGAACTACCCTTTGATTTGTCAAAAGTGTTTTGGATTACGACTGCTAACGTAATTGGGGATATTCCGCGGCCTCTTTTGGATCGTATGGAAATCATTGATTTTACTAGCTACACAGAAGAAGAAAAAGTACAAATTGCTAAACAGTATTTGGTTCCCAAACAACTCAAGGAAAATGGTTTAAAGGGAAGTCAAGCACGCTTCTCTGATGCTGTGTTGAAAACAATTATTCAAGGATATACGAGAGAATCCGGTGTACGTACGCTGGAAAAGACTATCGGTGCCGTATGTCGTAAAATCGGAACATCTCTATTATTGAATACAGAAAAACCGATGACTGTTTCCGTAAAAAATTTAGCAACCTTGCTGGGACCCATTAAGTTCTTACCGACTCAGCTAAATAAAGAAGACGAAATAGGACTTGTAACGGGGCTTGCTTGGACGCAAGTAGGCGGCGAAGTGTTGGAAACGGAAGCTGTTGCAGTCAAAGGTAAAGGTCATTTGATGTTAACCGGTCAGCTTGGCGACGTCATGAAAGAATCGGCAGAAGCCGGAGTTACGTATATTCGCAGCCGGGCAAAGGCATTGGGGCTGCCGGAAGATTTTTATACACAGTATGATTTCCATATCCATCTTCCTGAAGGTGCTATTCCTAAAGATGGACCGTCTGCAGGCATTACCATGGCTACGGCGTTGGTATCAGCATTGACGGGGAAACCGGTTCGTCATGATGTAGCCATGACGGGAGAAATTACATTACGTGGCACAGTTCTTCCGATTGGCGGTGTCAAGGAAAAAGTTATTGCAGCCCATCGCGCAGGCATTAAAAAAATTCTCTTACCAGAAAAAAATAAACGGGATATGGTAGATGTACCGCAGTCTGTAAAAGATGATGTAGAATTTGTCTTTGTACACCATATGGATGAAGTGCTGGCTCAGGCACTGGTGAATGCATAATGCCACAGGAACTGCAGATTATCAATGCGAAATACGTTGCATCCGCTGTGCGAGCCGAGCAATATCCTGCAGATGGATTGCCGGAAATCGCTTTTTTAGGCCGGTCTAATGTGGGAAAATCCAGTTTAATTAATTCGTTGTGCAATCAGCGTAATTTAGCTCGCGTCAGCGGCGAGCCAGGGAAAACCCAGACCATTAACTATTTTCAGTCAATGCTGCGCAGCCGAGGTGAGGAAAGGGAAGAACGAAAACCGTTCTTTCTTATTGATTTGCCGGGATATGGTTTTGCTAGAACCGGTGGCAAGAAAAAGCAAATGTGGAGTGACTTTATTGGAGAATATGTTACACAGTCTCCACATTTAATTTTGCTTTGCTTGCTCATTGATTTGCGCCATCCCGGCCTGTCCATTGACTGCCAGGCGTATGAATGGCTTTCTCGTCAGGGCGTGCATATACAAATTGTTGGAACCAAGGCAGATAAATTGTCTTCCAATGAAAAACGAAAAAATATTGCCCAACTGAATAAAATATTTCCATCTGTATATGGAGCAGTTGCGTATTCTTCCCTAAAAAAAGATGGTCGAAATACACTGCTTTCTCATATATGGAATGCATTGGCGGAAAAATAAAATAAAATCACTCCGTATACAGCTTGTGTATACGGAGTGATTTTTTTAGCTTTTGTAAGCACTAACTGATGATTTTGGGCAAATACTGGAAAAAAAAGCGTACTTTTGCTATAATAAGCTTGGTGTATTTAGCTGACCATAGGAGGTAGAACATAAATATGGCAGTTGTTTCCATAGAAAGTGATGCTGATTTTTCATTGCAGGTTTTGCATAAAAAAGGTATTGTCATGGCATATTTTTGGGCATCGTGGTGTGGGCCGTGCAAAATGATACGGTCAGAAATTGAAAATATTGCTGAAAAAATGGCATCGACGGTACATGTCGTATGTATTAATGTCGATGTTCGGCAAGAGATTGCTGAAAAATATGATATTATGGCAGTACCGACGTTACTGTTTTTTAAAGACGGCGAACCACTGCGACGTATGATCGGATATACGTCACAAGAAGAAATAGAAAAATTTTTGCAAAGCGCATCACAAGATGAAGAAGAAAATAATAAAATAGAAGGCCCGTGTGCGTGATTTTGACAGTAAAAATGTTAGGATGGTATAATTGTAATGGACATGCAGAATTTGCAAAGAAAAAAGATGCTGTCAATCGTTGTTCCTGTATATAATGAACAACCCAATATTGAAAAATTTTATGAAGAAGCGACCAAGGCAATGAAGACCTTGGACATGGAATACGAAATTATTTTTGTCGATGATGGATCTAAAGATCAGACGCCGCTGATGTTAAGTCGGTTGACCCAGCAGGATTCGCATATTCGGGCATTAATTTTGGCTCGTAATTTTGGACATCAGTTAGCCATTACGTGTGGGATGGATCATGCTTGTGGTGATGCGGTCATTACGATGGATGGTGACTTGCAGCATCCTCCGGCTATGATTCCCAGCTTAGTTCAAAAATGGCTGGGAGGTGCTGATGTAGTACAAACGGTGCGTGAATCTACAGATGATGCGGGATTTATCAAACGACAGACGTCAAAATGGTATTATATCATTTTGAATGCCGTATCTCCTGTTCACATTGTACCCGGCGGTTCTGATTTTCGCCTTATTGATAAGAAAGTATTAGAAACGTTTAAGTTGTTCCATGAACATGATCGCTTTATTCGTGGCATGATGGGAGATATTGGATATACGCAAGCGACCATTTCCTTTGTTGCACCCAAGCGATTTGCTGGAAAATCTAAATTTTCCATGAGAAAAATGCTTCGTTTTGCTTTAGATGGAATTATGGCGTATTCACAGCTTCCCCTTCGCATATCATTTTATACGGGACTCCTAAGCGGTATCTTTAGTATTCTGATGATTATACATGTACTATATTGTAAATTCATGGGAGAAGCAGCACCGGGATGGACGACGACAATGGTGATCGTTTGTCTTCTTGGCGGATTGCAGCTCATTTTTATTGGCATTATGGGCGAATATATCGGACGTATTTTTGAAGAAGTGAAAAATAGGCCTTTGTATTGGTTAAAAGCAGAATTAGGCACAAAACAGAAATAAGTCATTGTTTTATGCAGTACGATGGATACAAAGACAGAGAGGAGCTTTTATGTGGAATAAACTAAGTAAAGTCATGTGTATAGCTGCCTTATTGACAATAACAGCGATTCCGGCAGGTGCAGCTAGTTATTATACAGTAGGTAATAAAGGTGATAATGTGCTGTTAATTCAAAAACAGCTTCGTAAATTAGGATATAAAGTTAAAATGGATGGTGTATATTCCAAGGATACAGCGAAAGCAGTAGCTAGATTTCAGGCAGATAGAAAAATTCAAGTCAGTGGGAATGTTGGCGGCTGGACGTATTATTTGCTGACCGGGCAGCGGACAATGCTTACCAAAAACACACCAAAAGCTAAAAATAAATCTTTAGCGGCTAAGTCTATGGGTAATACGCTGTCTCGTCCAATGGCAGGATCCTCTGCGCAATATACGAAGTGGAAAACACTGCCCGGAACAGATCGCATAGGCAATCAGCTGGTTTCCTCAGCATATAAGTATTTAGGCGTACCGTATGTATTTGGCGGCAATACGCCAGCTGGTTTTGATTGTTCTGGATTTACCAAATATGTATTTTCACATAATGGTATTAACTTGCCTCGTATGGCAGATGAACAATATATGTTGGGTAATAAAGTATCTCGAAGCGAATTGATACCTGGCGATTTAGTATTTTTTACAACCTATGAACCTGGTGTATCTCACACAGGAATTTATGTAGGAGATGACAATTTTATCAGTGCGACGAGCAGTGGCGGTATCCGGGTAGATAGTTTGAATAGTGGCTACTGGGGTTCTCGGTATATTGGTGCTAAACGAGTCAGATAACAGTTGTATAGATAGTGGCTAGTAAAGAAAGGACCATACCCGTTCTTTGCTAGCCATTTCATATGGTATGCCAGATATACCAAAAAATGTGAGAAAAAGGTTGCTTCACCATGGTAAATGAGTGTATAATTTTCCCATATAAAAGAAGATCTACAGAGGGAGTGTTAGTTGATGAAGTATATGACGGGTAATGAAATCCGCAAAGCGTATTTACAATTCTTTAAAAATAAGGAACATTTGATTTTACATAGTTTTCCTTTGATTCCAAAGAATGATCCGAGCTTATTGTTAATTGGTGCAGGTATGGCACCGCTTAAACCGTATTTTACAGGCAAGTTAGTACCACCATCGTACCGTGTGACAACAAGCCAGAAATGTATTCGAACCGGAGATATTGACAATGTCGGTCGTACTGCTCGTCATCATACGTTTTTTGAAATGCTGGGTAATTTTTCTTTTGGGAATTACTTTAAAAAAGAAGCCATTTCCTGGGCATGGGAATTTTTGACAAAAGTATTGGAATTAGATACAGATAAACTGTATGTTACCATCTATCCAGATGATAAAGAAGCCTATGATTACTGGCATAATATGATTGGTTTGGCTGATGAACGCATTTTTAAATTTGAAGATAACTTCTGGGAAATTGGTGAAGGTCCATGCGGCCCGGATAGTGAAATTTTCTATGATTTAGGACCAGAACGAGGCTGCGGCAAACCGACATGCAACGTTGGCTGTGATTGCGATCGGTATTTGGAAATTTGGAACTTGGTATTTACTCAGTATAATCGTACTAAAGACGGTAAGTATGTTCCCCTTGAAAAGAAAAATATTGATACCGGATGCGGTCTTGAACGATTGGCTTCTGTTATCCAGCAGAAAGAATCCAACTTTGAAACGGATTTAATTTTCCCGATTATCGAAAAAGTTATTTCCATCTGTCATGGCGACTACAATGATCCGCATCAAAAAATTGCCATGAAAGTTATTGCTGATCATATTCGCGCTATTACGGTCATGATTTCTGATGGTATTTTGCCATCCAATGAAGGACGCGGATATGTATTGCGTCGTATTTTGCGCCGTGCTGTTCGGTTTGGACGTCTTTTGGGAATTAACGATCTCTTTTTAAGCAGCTTGGTAGATACAGTAATGGGTATTTTAGGTGAAGAATATCCGGAACTTCGTGAACACGAAGAACTAATTAAGAAGGTTATTGATACAGAAGAAAAACAATTCAGTGCTACATTGGCTCAAGGCATGGAACTACTCAATCAATTGATGGCAGATGCTGGTTCTGAAAAGAAATTGGCTGGCAAAGACGTATTCAAATTATATGATACGTATGGCTTCCCTGTAGAATTAACGGAAGAAATTGCACAGGAAAATGGGATGACCATTGACCAAGCCGGCTTTGATGCAGCCATGAAAGAACAACAAGAACGGGCTCGTGCTGCTCGTGCTGATGTATCGGCTAAAGTTGCTACACCGGATACGACCAAACTTGACCAAAGCAAATTGGTTAATGATGCAAGTGCCGTGAAGGCAACAGTCGCTATGTTGGGTAAAGATGGCGTAGAAATTCAAGAAGCTCATGATGGTGAAGAAATTACAGTTATTTTAGATGCGAATCCGTTCCATGCAGAAGGCGGCGGTCAACTGGGTGATACAGGTATATTAACAGGCCGTGAAGGCAAGGCCGAAGTAACGGATGCCAAAGCACTTCCGAATGGATTGGTATATTTGATTGCTGTGATTACAGAAGGCGTAATCCATACAGGCGATGTTTTGGATATTGCTGTTGATAAAGAACGGAATTTGGCATTGGCACGAAATCATACGGCAACCCATCTGTTACAAGCAGCGCTTCGCCGTGTGTTGGGAAATCACGTAAATCAGGCTGGTTCGCTTGTTACACCCGACCATTTACGGTTTGACTTTACCCATTTCTCGCCGGTAACAGCTGAAGAATTAGCAGAAGTTGAAGCAATCGTCAATGATGAAATCTTAAAAAATGTACCAGTTAACATAGAAGAAATGCCGATTGACGCAGCAAAAGAAAAAGGTGCTATGGCTCTCTTTGGTGAAAAATACGGCGATGTTGTCCGTGTTGTATCTATTGATGATTTTAGTTGTGAATTATGTGGTGGCTCCCACGTATCTTCTACAGCTGTTATTGGCACATTCCGTATTCTTTCTGAATCCGGTACAGGAACAGGTGTTCGCAGAATTGAAGCCGTAACCGGAGCAGCGGCATTGAAGAAAGCAAAAGAAGATACCGCTGAATTACAACAGTTGGCTGCTTTGTTAAAAACGAAAACAGCTAATTTGCCGGAAAAAGTGCAGCAAGTATTGGCACAATGGAAAGATACAGAAAAAGAATTGCAGCAGCTTAAAAAAGAAGCCGCTCTTTCAGATGTGGATGGTATTTTAGCATCTGTTGAAGATATTGCTTCTATCCCTGTTATCGCTGCGGCTGCACAAGCTGATTCTATGGACAGCCTGCGTGATTTGGCAGATACGATTATGGATAAAATCGGACATGGCGTGGTATTACTGGGAACTGCCAATGGCGATAAAGTAAACTTTGTCTGCAAAGTATCCAAAGCAGATACCAAGAAAGGCCTCCATGCCGGTAAAATTATCAAAGCAGCAGCGCAGGCAGCTGGCGGTAATGGCGGCGGTCGTCCGGATATGGCACAGGCTGGCGGTAAAGAACCTGAAAAACTTGCCGATGCTCTCACTGCCGGTAAAGAAGCTGTCCGAGATATACTTGGCTGATTTATTTTGACCGCAAGGTCGCAAAGGATGTGATTATATATGGCAATTAGCGATGAAACGATGATCGTAAAAAACAGAAATGAAGAGCAGACAGTTGCCTCAATGATTTTGGAAGACGTGTATCATGCATTGGAAGAAAAAGGGTATAATCCGGTAAATCAGATTGTAGGGTATCTGCTTTCTGGCGATCCCACCTATATTACAAGTCATAATAATGCACGCAGCAATATTCGTCGTATTGAGCGGGATGAATTAATCGAAGAATTAGTCCGTTCTTATGTGAAACAACGTGGGTTATAAGAGGATATATGCGGATTTTAGGATTAGATGTTGGCTCTAAAACAATTGGTGTAGCATGCAGCGATGCATTGCTGATTACAGCCCAAGGAATTGAAACGATACAGCGTACTTCCAAAAAGAAAGATTTCGCTCGTATACGTGCCTTGGCAGCAGAAAAAGAAGTGCATTGCATCGTTGTAGGCAAACCACGCCATATGAATGGCGATTACAGCGAAAATATTGCTAAAATTGAACAGTTTGTCAATGATTTAAGTAAAACCATGCCCAAGATGCAATTTGTATATTGGGATGAACGCCTGACAACCGTCATGGCACAGCAAGTGTTAATTGCAGGCAATGTACGGCGGGAAAAGAGAAAACAGTATGTCGATAAAATGGCTGCTGTACTCATATTACAAAATTATTTAGACGCTCAAGGAGGTTCCACATGGCAGACGAAATGAATGAATTAGAAGAAGTATATGTCGTTACAGCTACTGACGATAATGGTAATGAAGTAGAATACCAGGAAGTACAACGTATTGACCTGGATGGAAAGGTATTCTCTCTTCTGGTTGAAATATGTGAAGATGATTGTGACTGCGAAGGAGATGCTATTATTGCCCGTGTTGATAAAGAAAACGGTGAAGATGTATATGTAGCTCCTACAGATGAAGAATTTGAAGCAGCGAATCAGAAATTTGATGAATTAGCAGCTGCTGCGGCTGAAGAATAATAAGACAGTAGCCGAATAGGTCTGCTGTATGAAAAAATGATGTGTTCTCCCAAGAGTAGACGTTAAGTCGAATCAGAGGGGCTCACATCATTTTTTTCATATGCATATTTTGTGCAGCATATAGTATAAAACCAATACGATAGGTTTGACGAGTGAGAATGCATGTGAAATGAGACAGGCTGCATTCAGCTGTTTCTTTTGGGGGAAAGAAGATACGATGGAATTACCAACGATACAACAATTAAGAAATTTTATTATTTATAGCAAATATCGTAATTTTACAGCCGCTGCCAATGCGGCCAATATTACGCAGTCAGCGTTTAGCGCTCAAATAAAAAAGTTAGAAGACATCGTAGGAGTTGAACTGATTGAACGATCTAATAAAGGCAGCCATCTTACGCCGGATGGGGAGATATTTTATGAAAAAATATCCCATATATTGAGCGATTTAGAAGAAAGTATTTTAGATTTGCAAGGACGACATGGGCAGGTGCAGTCTTTGGCAGTAGGCATTATGTTATCCTTAGGTGATGTGCATATGAATCGACACATTGCATATTTTCAAAAACATCATACAGAAGCTTCGTTTCGCGTTTATAATTTGGAATTTCGTGAACTACTGCAATGGCTAAAAGAAGACAAACTAGATATTGTATCCTTATTCTATCTGCCAACGGTAGATTTAAGTGACTATGAAAAAGTTTTCTTTGGCGAAGAAACCTTTATTTATTATGGACCTAATATGGAACTGCCTGGTGATACAGTGACTGCGCAATTTGCCGCTTCACGGCCGTTAGCGCAGTATTCGCCGCAGTATGTCATGAATGCGTATATTAATGAATATTTTATGAAAAATAATTGCCCTTCAGCCAAAACACAAGCGTGGTTTTCTACTCCCTATGCGATGATGAATTATTGTCAGCAGAATCATATTGGCGCGTTGCTGCCGCAGCGTTTTTTAGCTGCCATGGGGGTTACTAGCGGCTATGCAACACTTAGGCCGGCCATGAAAATTCCGTGTTGTTTGGTATATAAAAAAGAAAATCCTAAGTATAAGACGCTTCAAATATTTATTGAATATATGCGGAACGTTTATCATTTAAAAAAGTAATAACAATCTTAATGTGTTATCGTTTTAAACGATAACAGACATCGTTTTTTTCCATTATACAAACTCGTTTCCGAGGTGTAAAATTTGCTTTGCTAGTGAAAGGAGCATGATAAACGATGTCGGAACAATCTTCATTGTGGAATAAAGATTTTTTACTCGACACAGGTATTAATTTTGTTGTATACCTTATTTATTATTTATTGATGGTTATTATTGCTGTAGTTGCGAAAGATGAATTACATGCCTCATTAGGGGAAGCCGGCTTAGCTTCTGGTATTTTTATTGTAGGTACGCTGCTGGCTCGTTTACAGCTAGGAAAAGCGATTGAATTATATGGACGGAAACGCTCATTGTATTGCGGTATTGTTATGTATTTAATCACGACCTTATTCTATTTTTATATTCCAAGCTTATCCATCCTTTATGGAATTCGTTTTTTTAATGGTATGGCCTATGGGATTGTATCGACGGCTACCAATACGATTGTTGCTTCCTGTATTCCTCAAGAAAAACGCGGGGAAGGAATCAACTATTATGGACTTAGCACCAGCTTGGCTGCTGCTATAGGACCTTTCTTAGGAATGTTCCTCATTATGGTAACAAACTTCCGTTTTATTGTTACATTCTGTTCCATTCTTGTCGTACTTTGCATGATTGGTTGTGGATTCCTTCATATCGATGAAATGGATCTGACTATAGAACAAGTCACTAAGATGAAAGCCGTAACCCTTAATAACTATGTTGAATATCGTGGATTTGCTATTTCCGCGATCGGCTTTTTGATGGGCTTTGCCTATTCGAGTGTCTTGTCGTTTTTAGCTGCCTATGCACGAGAAATTCATCTCGTCCAGGCTGGTACTTTTTTCTTCGTCGTCTATGCCGTTGTCATTACATTGACGCGTCCATTGACTGGCGTTATCTTTGATAAAAAAGGAGAAAACTATGTGTTGTATCCGTGCTATCTCTGCTTAGCTGCCGGCCTGTATCTCCTTCATATCACAGGCACTTCTTGGCAATTGCTGTTGGCTGGTGTATTTGTCGGACTTGGTTATGGGACGTTCATGTCCAATGGGCAAGCTGTTTGTATCAAATTGACGCCGCCATATCGTGTTAGCGTAGCACTTTCGACATACTTTGTTGCGTTGGATTTGGGAATTGGCGTAGGTCCATATGTCTTAGGCAGCCTGCACGGCCTCTTGACATTCCCGCAACTGTATGCTGTAGCAGCTATTATCGCGTTGGTTTGCTTTTTCCTATACTATTTCTTCTATGGAAGAAAAATCAAGTATATCAACCGTGCTGTTCACATGCAGAAGTTTAATCCGGAAAACAATATGTAACTCCTGATGTATCTGAGATCGTACTGCACTTTTATAAAGTGCAGTACTTTTTTGTATACAATAGGATATAGATGGGGTATGTATATTGACCAGCTTGCCTAAAATTTGTATAGTAAACATATAGAAACCGTGTTGTATATGCAGAAACGAATAGGAGGTATGTGGGATGAAAAAGATAACAGTGTATCAGTGTCAAGAAGAGCGGAGAATATGGATAGGAATAGGCGATATGCCTGATACGATTCAAATGAATGGTATGACTTGGTTAGCACTGCAAGCCGGTGCTGTTGATGCGGCCAAAGAAAAACATGTGCCGGAAGTAGCAAAACAGCAGGAAGAAGTAAGCGTGACAGTAGGTTCCGTCATTCACCCCATGGAAGAAAAACACTACATTGAATGGATTGCGTTAGTTACGGATACGCAAATACATATACGCAAATACATATACGATATTTAAAACCCGGTGAAGAACCGAAGGCAACATTTACGACAACGGAGACGGGTGTAGTTTATGCCTATTGTAATCTACATGGATTGTGGAAAGCAACCGTATCAGATGCTTAATCAAAGGTACTTTTTTAACAAAATCTATAATTTTTTCAAATAATTAAAATTCGTAGAAGGAAATCCCATTTCTTTGTGGAATAATATATATATAAGGGAAGTGAAGATAGAAAACAATAATTCTATTCAGCTCCCCCACGAAAGGAAGGGATGTTTTATGGCAACCGTCGTTAGAGGTAAAAATTTAGAAATTACATCGGCTTTAAAAGATCATGTATTAAAACAAGAAAAGAAAGTTACAAAGTATTTTGATAATGAAGTAAATGTACAGGCTCTCCTTTCTGTAGAAAAAGATCGAAAAATTGCTGAAATTACATTAAAAGTAGACGGCGTCGTTCTCCGTGGTGTAGAATCCAATACAGACATGTACGCAGCGATTGATTTAGTCTATGATAAACTGGTTCGCCAGGTTCATAAATATAAAACTAAAATTGCCCGCCGCATGAAAGATGGTGCATTCAAATCTGCTTTAGTAGAAGGACCGGCAGCTCCGGAAGAAACGTTTGAAGTTGCACGTACTAAAAAATTTGCTGCTCGTCCCATGGATGTCGAAGAAGCAATTTTACAGATGAATCTCGTAGGACATGATTTCTTTGTATTCCTCA
Organism: uncultured Megasphaera sp.; assembly: GCA_934202965.1. Taxonomy (GTDB): domain Bacteria; phylum Bacillota; class Negativicutes; order Veillonellales; family Megasphaeraceae; genus Megasphaera. The sequence continues at coordinate 44,413 of CAKPYN010000003.1, read as the reverse complement.
ATGCCGAAACAGATACGATTAATGTCGTATACAAACGGAAACATGGTAAATATGGCTTGATTGAACCGGAATACTAATCCCGTATACTACGTAGTGGCTAAAAAATGAATTTAGGTACATAATACATTCCCCTTTTACTGATGACCAGTAAAAGGGGAATTCCTGACGGTACCAAAAAACTGATTCGTTTTGCTATGTTTCGGGCAGATTTACAGACTAAAGCAGCACAGCAAATTATGCGAAAATATCAGGGACAGCAACTCTTTCCGATGGATAAGGATGCGGAAATGTTAACAGAATATCTTTTAACGATGCAGATTCACCAAGAAAAAAGCCAGTATGCCAATCTTATGGTACAATTATCGCCGTTCCTATATGAATTGTTCTTGGCGTATCTGAAAATGAATATAACCATTCCTATCCTAAGTTACCGAGAAAAAATCGGCGGCAAACGAATCTTAAGACGAAAAACACTATTGCATAAGCCATTGGGAACGGAATTAGTATCATTTTTAGATGAAAAATTTGGCTCACCGTATCGGGATGGTGAGTTATCATTAATTCTTCTTTATCAGATTTTTGCTTTTGCTGGGCAGAAAAATGCTATTGTAAATTTAGAACGACATACTGATTTTATGAAGAATTCTTTGATAAATCATATTGATAATATACGCAAACTGCGTAATAATGCAGCCCATGAAATAGTCAACGTTACCAAAGAAACGGTGATGAAGCGAACCGGTATGAATCCTAGTGAAATCATCCAATCTTGCTGGCAGCTGCTTTCTTTGACGTATGGACCTGAAATAAATCGACAGCGTATGGCATATAAAAATATAAATCAGTGGATAGAAGACACACTGAAACCATAAGTTTCTATAAGAATAGTATGTTTATATAACAGAAAAAAGAAAGAACTTCTTTGGCATAATGAAATCATCATAATTCATTACAGATGTGCCATACTTGTTGGTGAAGAGTTCAGCTGCCTTGAATTTGACATGAACAGGGACACGATCAGCTGGATTCGGAGGAAATCGAATACAGGAGGTCGCTTATGGAACACTTACCGAAGAAAACCTGTCAAAACGGCATCAGCTATACGCTGGTCGGTGACTATTACATTCCGGACTTACAGTTACCGGAAGAAAAACGCCTCATTGGGATTTGGGGGCGTATGCACAAAGCCTATCTGGAACTGTATCATCCAGCCCGGTATAATGACCTGATTTTGTCCGGCAAACTATGGACATATCTGGCAGATCTGAATGAGCAGGCACAGGAGCGTTTGTCCCTGATTATCAAGCAGATGAAGGTATCCGAGGGTGTGACTGAGGAGCTGAAAGCAGCCGATCAGATGGCATGGGTCGGAGCTATGAACAGCATTCGCAACCGGGCAGAAGAAATTATTCGTTCTGAAATGATTTACTGCTGAAGTGTCAGTTTTTTGATTCAGCCAGTTCCACAATAATATTGCTCTGCCGGAGAAGCCAGCCTGAAAATTCCTTTGGGCTGGCTTCTTTCTTTTTCACAGCCTGTTTCCGCTGCAAGGCTTCCTTTTTGAAGGATTCAAAAGCAGCCAGCATTTCTTCCAAACGGTCGGCAGGAAAGCCGGGGGTTTTCTTTGACTTATTGATTTTGTTTCGCCAGTTCTGGCACTCATTTTTGTAGAGCAGATCATAATTGTTTTCTCTGGCTCGTTCATCAAACTCACGCTTGTTTTGAAGAGATTGCTTTTTACGGCATTTATCGCTGCACAGCTCATATCGCTGGCTTTTGGCAAGAAATACTTTTCCACAGATTTTGCATTTCCGGAAATAAAGCCCCCAATCATTCAGGCGATTCAGATAATAGATCATCAGCGGATACAGGGATGAATAGGCAGCAACACACTCCTTTTTCCGTTTGCTGTCCGGATACCAGAGGTCAAGCCGGGTATCTTCCTGCGGTACAGAACCATAAATGTGCGTGGAAATATTCATCCGTTTTGGCTTCCCTGTATCCTCATCAAAGTCAAGGGGTGGATTTCCCATAAACAAGGCCGTGAAGCCGTTCATTTTCCCAATAAAACGCTCACAGGCAGACTCCCGATCTCGTGGTTCTCTTGCCTTTAAATATTCATTCCAGATACGAAGTGCCACATACATTCTCACCGGATCACCGGTGAGATATTTTTTTGCCAGAAAATCACCGGACACCAGTTCCAGTTCTGGTTGCTTCCACCGGTTAGAGTGAAGCGATTCTCTCAGTGGTATTAAACCGAGGCGATTCCATTCACCGTCTGGATCATGTTCAAAGGTTGAAAGCATAGTTCCCAAAGGCCGTGTAACATCACACAGCACCTCGGCATCGTCATATCCCTGTAAACGAAACCGGATTTGCAGTTCTTCTCCAATTAAAATACGCTCTTTCATTTTCTGCCTGTCCAGCGTCAGCACCAGCAGCAGAATACGGTCATAAAGCGGTTCGTGCCGCACAAATTCAAAGTCCATACAATTTCCTCGCTTCGCTTTATGGTAATTTTGTAATTAAGTTATATTAGTTACACTCGTGGTACTGCAAAACTATTGTTTTGTCAAGTTTGTGACGATATGATGGCGTCAGATGGTAATTTCATTCCATCATGTACATTGACAACTGAATGACCGTCTGAACCAAGATAAACCGCCATGACCTTTCCTAAAACGGAGGGCGAGCGCATCGAGAAATCGGTGACTCATGTATGTCGAGCAGGGCAGCATGAAGGAAACGGAACAGGTAGAATGGCAAATATGCAGAAAATGAAATATCAAAAAAATTCAAATAAAGGAGGAACACCGATATAAAAGAAAAAATGAAGTGGAATGATTACGACTCGCTGCCCCTGATTTTGGATGTTACGGATATTCAGCATATCATGGGAATTTCCAGAGCCAGTGCTTATGAGCTGGTACACACACCGGGGTTTCCGGTGGTGCGCAGCGGCAGGTTGATTAAAATCAGCAAGAAAGCCTTTTTTAATTGTCTGGACAGCGGCGGCAATTCCCACGAGAACGAAAAAGAGAAAACAGCATAACCGTGAAATGGAATATGAGGAGGATTTTTATGATGAAGCTGTCTAAGTATGAGAAAGAAACCATCATTAACTGGAACGAAGCGGAAAGCACCGCCAGCATCTATACCTTCAATGCCGATCTGAAACGCAGACTGGCAGAATTCAGTCGGAAATATCCCCAACTGTGCCAGTTGGAGCGCAGCACAACGGAGGGCAGCGTGACCTATGTGATTGAAAAGTCTCGGCTGTCTGTCCGTTTGATTCCACCATACAGTGAGGAAAGGCTGGCGGCTGCTAGAAAGTACGCCAAACAACATGGATTTCAGATTTTGCGTGCAGAAAAGGAAAGTGCCTGATTACAGGGCAAGTGACTGCAAAATGCTGGGTCTGCACCCGGCATTTTCACAGGCTGCTTATTCAGGGGTAAAAGTATCCAGCGCCATAGAAGATGAAAAATATCCGGTTTGAAAGCTGTTTTCCCGGTCAGGAGAAAGGAGGAAAAAGCAATGGGAAATTTGTATGGATATATCCGTGTCAGCACCAGAGAACAGAATGAGGACAGGCAGATTCTTGCACTGAAAGAACTTTCTATCCCGGAGAAACATTTGTTTATTGATAAGCAATCCGGTAAGGATTTTGAACGTCCTCAGTATCGGAAAATGGTCAGGAAACTAAAAAAAGACGACCTGCTCTATATCAAGAGCATCGACCGTCTGGGGCGTAACTATTCTGAAATTCTGGAGCAATGGCGGATTTTGACCAAGGAAAAAGGGATTGATATTGTGGTGCTGGATATGCCGCTGTTGGACACACGCCGGGGAAAAGATCTGATGGGGACATTCCTCAGCGATATTGTGCTGCAAGTATTGTCTTTTGTGGCAGAAAACGAGCGCACCAATATCCGACAGCGCCAAGCAGAAGGAATTGCCGCAGCCAAAGCAAGAGGTGTCCGCTTCGGCAGACCCCCAGCGCCTTTACCGGAAAACTTCCATCATCTATATCAGCAATGGAAAAATGGAAAAATCACTGGGACAGCTGCCGCAAAGCTGTGCGGGATGCCGCTTTCCACCTTCCGCTATCGTGCGGAGGTCTACGAAAAAGCCAAATTATTGTAAGCAGGTGTTTTTACAGGAATGTGTACCTTTCTGTAAAATGTTTGCTTTTTAGCTATAAGAAAATGATACCACAGAACACTGGCTTTTTCCATATAAAATCTGTGAATAAAAGTCTTTTTGCCATTTCTCAAACACCTAAAAATACACCTGCGAAAAGGTACACCATCTTGTAGGTGGTTGCCTTTCTGTCAGCGCATGGATATATGAGGTGTAAAGAAATGGCAGAACGACAGGTAAAGTCAAGGCAGCGTGTGGCGGATCACGGCGAGGTATTCACTGCCGAGCGTGAAGTAAAAGCCATGTGCGACCTTGTAAAACAGGAAACAGAGCGAATCGAAAGCCGATTTTTGGAGCCTGCCTGCGGAAATGGGAATTTTCTTGCGGAAGTTCTCAGCCGGAAGCTGGCAGTGGTAAAAAGTCGTTATGGGAAAAGCCCCTTTGATTATGAACGGTACTCGGTACTGGCAATGACCAGCCTGTACGGAGTTGACATTTTGGAAGATAACGTAGAGGAATGCCGTCAGCGGCTGTTTGACATCTGGAACAAGGAATATACCGCCAATGCCAAAGCCCAGGCCAATGAACAGTGCCGGGAAGCGCTGCGGTTTATCCTGCGCAAAAACATTCTGTGCGGAGATGCGCTCACCATGCTCCAAGCTGACGGTTCCCCTATTGTTTTTGCAGAATGGAGCCTTGTTACAGGCCATCAGATGAAGCGCCGTGATTTTGCACTCGATGAGCTTCTGAGCGGACACGAGGAGGAGATGAATCTGTTCATGATCGGCTGGGAGTATGACGAGGAAGTGCAGGCATTCATCCCATCGCCCATCAGGGAATATCCGCTGACCGATTACAGGAGGGTGCAGGACTATGAGTGATTTTTATAGCAGTATGTATAACCCGGATGTCCTCACCTGTCTGGCGAATCTGTCCAACGACGAGGTATTCACGCCGCCGGAGGTGGCAAACCGGATGCTGGATATGCTGCCGGAAGCACTGTGGCATGACAGCAGCGCAACATTTCTCGACCCGGCCTGTAAGTCCGGGGTGTTCCTGCGGGAAATTGCCAAACGCCTGATTGAGGGCTTACAAGAGGAAATCCCGGATTTGCAGGAACGCATCGACCACATTTTCCACAAGCAGCTCTACGGCATCGCAATCACCGAGCTGACCAGCCTTCTCTCCCGGAGAAGTGTGTACTGCTCCAAGTATCCCAACAGCAAGTATTCCATCACGCTTTTTAAGGACACCAGCGGCAATATCCGGTACAAGCGGATACCGCACCGCTGGCAGAATGGCAAGTGCCTGTTCTGCGGTGCATCCAAGAGTGAATACGAGCGAGGGGACGAGCTGGAAACCCATGCTTATGAATGGATACATACGACTAAACCGGAGGAGATATTTAAGATGAAATTTGATGTAATAATCGGCAATCCGCCTTATCAGTTGAGCGATGGAGGCGGTAGTAATGGCATCAGCGCCAAACCTATTTATAACTTGTTTGTAGAACAAGCCATTAAGTTAAGCCCTCGATATTTGACAATGATTATTCCAGCCCGTTGGTTTGCAGGTGGGAAAGGATTGGATACCTTCCGTAAAAGCATGGCAAACGATAAGCATATTACACATATGGTACATTATCCGAAAAGTAGGGATTGTTTCCAAGGAGTAGATATTGCCGGAGGTGTATGTTATTTTTTGCGAGAGAGAGATCGAGAAAGCGATTGCATTTTTACTTCAAGAATTGCCAATATCGAGAATGTAAGAATACGGGAACTGAATGAATTTCCTATTTTAATTGCGGATAATATTGGCGTAGATATTGTTCACAAGGTTCAGAGTAAATGTGCTACATTCATATCCGACAGAGTGTTAACAAGAAACTCTTTTGGGTTTACAACTTCTTCGCGTGGTCAGTCAAAACCATTTTCGAACTGTATCACGTTAATTAGTAGTGCGGGTATCAGTTATGTTGATTCATCAAAAGTATTAAAGAATCAAGATAAAGTGCCACAATATAAAATTAGTATTGGGACATTAAACCCTGATCGTGCAGGTGTTAATAATGCATCTGATGGAAAAATGAATGTAACAACCAAAGTGCGTATTTTGAATCCGAATGAGGTGGTAACGGAAACATACATCATTATTGATACCTTCGATGATGAGCAGAGGGCAACTAACTTTGCAAAATATATATGCACGCTGTTTGTGAGATTTCTAATTTCACTTACAATTTCTTCCATGCATATTGTTAAAGGTAATTTTCAGTTTGTGCCTAATATGGGTTATGATAGAGAATGGACAGATCAAGATCTTTATAAATATTTCGGATTAACTAATGATGAAATACTATATATTGAATCTAAAATTCGACCAATGGAGTTAGGCGGTGATACAAGTGGCAACTGATTTCTTCCCGCAACGCCCACATGCTCACCCGATGATTTACGCCTACGAGGATACCAATCCACAGTATCAAGGACTTCTGAAGGTAGGCTATACCGCCATTGATGTGGACAAGCGTGTGGCCCAGCAGTACCCCACCAAACGACCGGACGGCAGTGTTCCTTACCGCATCGTCTACAGGGAAAGTGCCATGTATCCGGACGGCTCCTCGTTCACGGACCATGATGTTCATCGTGCCCTGAAGCGCAAGCAGATTGCCGGCATGGGCGGCGAATGGTTTCGCTGTACCGTAGACGATGTGCGGGCGGCGGTGCTGGCCGTTAAAAACCATACTGCCAATGTGGAGAACCGGGTCAACAGCTTCACCATGCGCCCGGAACAGCAGGAAGCCGTGGACAAAACCGCCACTTATTTTCAGAGTGCTTATGAGGAGGACTCTACACGCTACCCCAAGTTTTTGTGGAACTGCAAAATGCGCTTCGGCAAAACCTTTGCGTCCTATCAGCTGGCAAAGAAAATGGGATTCAAGAGGATTCTGATTCTGACCTTCAAACCTGCTGTGGTCAGCGCATGGCAGGAGGACTTGAACAGCCATATTGATTTTGAGGGCTGGCAATTTATCAGCCGCAACACAGAGCTGACCTATGAAACGGCGGACAAGTCTCGTCCCATTGTCTGCTTTGGCTCTTTTCAGGACTATCTGGGAGTGAATAGGGAAACCGGTGGCATCAAGGCAAAAAACGAGTGGGTACATGCCACCAACTGGGATTTGGTTATCTTTGACGAGTACCACTTCGGAGCATGGAAAGATACCGCCAAAAAGCTGTTTGAGCAGGAGGACGAGGACAGCTACGACAGTAAGGATATGGATACGTATGACCGTGGCAACGCCTACGATGAAACGTTCCTCCCCATCACAACCATGTATTATCTCTATCTGTCCGGTACGCCGTTTCGGGCGCTGAATTCCGGCGAATTTATCGAGGATCAGATTTACAACTGGACATACTCGGATGAACAGCGGGCAAAGGAAAATTGGGAAGGTGACAATAATCCTTATGCTGCACTGCCCCGCATGGTGATGATGACTTACCGCATCCCAGACAGTATCCGTCAGATCGCCATGCAGGGCGAGTTCAACGAGTTTGACCTGAATGTCTTTTTCTCTGCCAAAGGCAAAGGGGCGGAGGCTTCCTTTGTCTATGAAAATGAGGTGCAGAAGTGGTTGGATCTCATTCGGGGTGCTTATCTGGAAACCAGTGTGGATGATTTGAAGCTGGGAGCCAAAAAGCCTGCTATGCCGTATGCCGATGTACGCCTGCTGCATGTATTGCAGCATACACTCTGGTTTCTCCCCAATGTAGCTTCCTGCTATGCGATGAAAAATCTGCTGATGCAGAAGCAGAATACGTTCTATCACGATTACACCATCAATGTCTGTGCGGGTACGGGCGCTGGAATTGGTGCAGCGGCTTTGGAGCCGGTACAAAAATCCATGCGTGACCCGCTAGAAAGCAAGACGATCACCCTATCTTGCGGCAAGCTGACAACGGGTGTTACCGTCAAGCCTTGGACAGGCATTTTTATGCTTCGGAATTTGTCCAGTCCGGAGACCTATTTTCAGGCGGCGTTCCGCGTGCAAAGCCCGTGGGAGATCACGACAGACGGCGGCAAAAAGGAAATTGTCAAGCAGGAATGTTATGTGTTTGACTTTGCTCTTGATCGGGCGCTCAAGCAGATTTCCGATTACAGCTGCCGTCTGAACATTGACGAAGGAAACCCGGAAAAGAAAGTAGCGGAGTTCATCAATTTTCTGCCGGTCATCGCTTACGATGGCAGCACCATGCGGCAGATTGATGCAGGCGAGGTACTGGACATCGCTATGGCAGGCACATCGGCCACCTTGCTTGCCAAACGCTGGGAAAGTGCGCTGCTTGTCAATGTGGATAATGATACCCTTTCCCGTTTGATGGCCAATCCGGCGGCGATGGATGCTCTGATGAAAATTGAAGGGTTCCGTAGTCTGAATGAGGATATACGGACCATTATCAACAAGTCCGAAGCCGTAAAAAAGGCAAAGAAAGAGGGCACAGAAAAACTAACCTCCAAAAAGAAAAAGGAGCTGAGCGAGGAAGAAAAAGAGTACAAATCCAAGCGCAAACAGATTCAGGAGAAGCTGATTAAGTTTGCCACCCGTATTCCTGTTTTCATGTATCTGACGGATTATAGAGAACGATGCCTGAAGGATGTCATCACACAGCTGGAATCGGGGCTTTTCAAGAAAGTAACGGGTCTGGATGTTAAAGATTTCGAGTTGCTGGTATCTCTCGGGGTGTTCAATGATTCGCTGATGAACGATGCCGTTTACAAGTTCAAGAGATACGAAGATGCCAGCTTGAGCTACACAGGCATTGACCGGCATGAAGGTGAAAACCGTGGCGGTTGGGATACGGTTATTACGGACGCTGACTATAACAGTATGTTTGCTCTGCAACAGGCTTCGATGGAAACGCCGATTCCTTCGGAAGATGATTTGCCGAAAAAACCGTTTCCGGCTTTTCCAGAAGCTGTCAGGGATATGGATCCGTCCCCAAAGGAAAAGCAGGTTGCAGAAAAAACGGCTGTGTATGGGCAGCCTTTGGAAAAGCCACGCTACACCCCGCCAGTGCCAAAACCAGCAGAACCTGCATCACAAAAGCAGGTGGATTTGTCCCGTGTCGTAGTTGGCGGTCAGCTTCGGCATAAAGCATTCGGCATGGGAACGGTCAAAGAAATCCAAGGCGGTTTGATTATTGTATTGTTTGGAGAAACGGAGAAAAAGTTTCAGTTCCCCGGTGCATTGCTGCAAGGTTTCCTGAGCCTGCCGGAATGATGCAACAATAAAACCACGCTATAAAAATTAGTGCAAAGAACCGATGCGTTTTTCGTAAAAGAGAAATGCATCGGTTTTTCTTTTTGAAGAAAGTGACTGAGGAGCTTTCTTCAAAAACCGGAAAAGCTGACTGGCCATCTTTTTTGCCGTCAGCTTCTCCGGGCGGGAGTACAGAGGGATGCAATCCCTTTGCGCTGGGTACAGGGGTGCAGCGCCCTGTTGGGGTCAAGGGGTGCGGGTCGCCGGTGGCGACCTTTGCGGTAACACCGCAAAAGCACCGACCGACACGAAGTGGAGACGAGCCCATTGGCAGGTTGAGGGCAGCCGCCCTATCGGGTCAAGGGTAAAACGCCTTGCCCAGGGAAAGTTGATGCCTGCGTCAACTTGTACTGGGTATATTACCTGACGCAAAACTTCGCAGGTCTGGCGGCTTTGCCGCCCTCCCCAGCCCGGAACATCTATGCAGGAAGGAGGAAAAATGTTTGAAATTAACAAGACACAATGGACGATCTGGGAAGCATGGCACTTACAATCCCCGGCACAATGACCGGCGGTTCGATGTGGAAAACAGCGAACACATTGACGCTGAGCGTGCCAGACAAAATGTGTACTGGGACTGTTACCGGGGCTTTACAACCCACGACTTTCGGGAAAGCCCTGAGCAACCGGATTTCAGCTTTGAGGAAATTGAGAGGATGTATTACTATGAGCATTATTCCGACCATGTGGATGCCCAGAATGCCCGGAACGAGAAAACCCGGCACATTGAGCGCAACCGCACTGTAGATGATCTCTTGAAAAATAACAAGACCTGCCCAGAGGAAAGTATCTACCAGATCGGCACCATGGAAGAATCCATTCCACCGGGTACTCTGGCACTCATTGTCAGCGAATTTTACGAGGAGTTTGAACGGCGATTTGGTTCCCATATCCACATTCTCGCCATTACGGATGGAGTGGACAGTCTGACCCGTCAGGAAATGGACATCACGCCATTTAAGAATATCCTAAATGACATGTATAGCCGGGATATATCCAAGAAGGTTTTGAGTGGTATCACGATCCGTTCCAGACAGGGAAAATTCTGCGGAGGAACACCGCCGTTGGGCTTGATGCGTGATCCGGAGGATAAAGGGCATCTCATCATCGATCCAAAGACATCACCGATTATCCGCAAGATTTATGACTATGCGCTGGATGGGCTGGGCTACATGAGAATTTCCAAAAAGCTGATGGAAGAAAAAATCCCCGTCACCCATGTGAAGTCCAACACAGAGCGTCAAGAAAATTATTATTATTGGGCTGGTTCCCGAATTAGCCACATCCTGAGAAATCCCTTTTATAAAGGTGCTCATCTGGTTTTTCGGACGCACCAGAAAGGCATTCGCTCCAACACCTATGACATCGTTCCCCGTGAGGAATGGGAAATCATTGAAAACTGTCATGAAGCCATCGTGTCCCCGGAAGAATGGGATAAGATTCAGGAGCTGATTGACCGCAGACCACCAATTATGCAGGGAAATGCCTGCCCCTTTTACAACCTGTTCCACGGTATCATTTACTGTGCTACCTGCGGAAAATCTATGCAGGTTCGATATGAAAAGGTTGGAAGAACCGGTAAGAACCGTTTTACCGGCGAAATGCGAGAGCCGATTGATAAAGCCTATTATATCTGCCAGACCTATAATCGGTTGGGTAAGAACGCCTGCACCAGCCATAAGATCGAGGCAAGAGATTTGTATGACTTAGTTCTAAAGGATATTCAGGAATTGGCAACACAGGCACTCAAAGATGCTGACGCATTTTATCAGAGATTGAGCAGCCGAATGGAATGCAGATATATGGCAGATGCTTTTCAGATGCAGAAAGAGCGTGAGCGACTGGAAGCCAGAAACCGTGAAATTGATGAGATGTTCCTGAACCTTTATACCGATAAAGCAAAGGGTATCCTTTCCGAACAGCGATTCGTGAAGCTGACAGCCACCATGGAACAGGAGCAGGAAGAAAATCAGCGCCGTTTGCAGGAACTGTTGCGAATGCTTCAGCAGTCCGATGCTCAGGAAAGTGAAGTCCGTACTTTTATCCGGGAGATCCGGCAGTATGCCACCTTCAGGAGTTGGATGAAACGGTGCTGAACCGGCTCATCAGCCGCATTCTGGTGGGCGAGGTCAAGAAGGTTGATGGACAAAAAGTCCAAGAAGTTAGGATTGTTTATAATTTTGTGGGAGAGATACCGGAAGTGAACGAATAAGTATGGCGATAGCCCTTTTCTTTTTACGGAGAAGGGCTATCGTATTTGATGACAAAAATAAAAAGTAACATCTGGTTTCACAAATTCCAATATTATACTGACACAGACGATCTGACTTCTGTCAGTTTAGCTTCAATTTCATCAATTTCTTTTTGCAGAGCTGATTTTGTAATATCAATGGCAGGTTGGAATATGTTCATATTCCCCTCGAAATGGTTGAATTCATTAAGGAGTGTTTTCCTACTTGTAAAAAACACTCTAAATTCTCTCATCTGTTCATAGTTTGGAGCTGCATTTTGACACCTGAATGCACGTTGAATTATTTGATTCAACATTGTCGTATCATTTGTATGAATGGAGAAAATATCTACCAGTTCTTTTTCTACTTTCATACGAAGATGATAATAAACAAGTGTCTGTTCAAGCGTGTCAGCAAGTAACGGAAAGAGTGTCTCGTTGAGAATATCCAAATTGTTACAATTTATGCTGAGAATATCAGAAACACTAATTATTTCTGATCCGTTAAACACATTCCCGAAAAGAGAATTATAAATCGGTATTACATCCAAACTTCCAACGCCATATCCATGCATGATATTTGACAATTGCCCATACCGATCATTTGGGTCTAAACTAATGTGTGCATATCCACGCATGAACGGAACCATTGCCATAAGGAATTGTCTTCTATCACGAATTGCAGGTATCAGTTCGTTGTTCTTGTTTTGGAAAAGCAATATCAACTGATGAAGATTTATTAATAATTTCTTTTCTTTCTCAGACACAGAAATGAATCCGTTCATTCCGTTATGTACATTATTTAAAATATACAAATTGAAACAATTATTAAGTTGTACATCGAGTAGGCGGACTAAATCTGTGTTGTGAGTGAGGATAATCTGTTTCTTGTTTTCTAAAAATTTAATGATACAAAAAGCGATTTTATTTTTATATACAGAGTCAAAACTGGAAATAGGATCGTCCATAACAATGTAATCTTTATTAGAATGTCTTGCAAGAAGCAATTCAAACGCTAAAGAGATAAAATTTTGTTCACCAGTGCTTAGTTCCATATCTTTACGATCTGTACCAAGTAAATCTTTATCTCCTATTTTTAGTTTGTAATTCTTGTCATTATCTTCATCACGAACAATGGTAATGTCTTTTCCGATATTTTCACTAATAACATTTTCAATAAATAATAACTCTTCTGAATCAAGTTGTGGTTGCATCTCAACTAATTGAGCGTGTTCATCGAAATTACGAAAAAAATCCGTGCCATCAAAACAGTGTAATAAAATGTTAATCATTTCGCTGCCTAAGTTATCTACATACGTCTTCAATTCTTGCTGCAAATTAATTAACTCTGTAAAATCGCCATCTGCAATAAAAGTTCCGACAATTCTTTTGATTTCAAAAGGATCAGCACTAATCAGGGAATTATTGCATACAATTTTGTCAAGGATATCTTTGGTTTTTCTGTCAAGGTTATCATAAATACGTTTTCTGCTTTCTTTCTTGCTCTCAAGAAGTGCATCACCATCAAACGAATGATTGTCACAAACAATGCAGCTTTCAAGAGAATGGTACTTTTTCAATATACCAATTGCATCATCATGACGTTCAACTAAAACAGAACTGGTATCTGCTATAATTTCATCTGGTTTGATGGCAAGAATTTTTTCCACCACCTTTGATTTCGATAAATCAGTAATTATAAATGATCGTTTGGTAGTGTCCACTTCTAAAAGATTTGGTCTGTTCTCATCATTCCGAATAAATGCAACAAATGTATTACGATCAATATCTTTTCCATGTTGTCTGGTATTTACAATACTTCGAATATATTGAAAAGCCGTTTGGTGAGTTGTGTCTTGCACGGATTCTATTTGAGTAAGAAGATAGTCCCCTACTTTAGAAACTTTAAATTCAGCTTTATATTTTGAAGAGAGTTGTTCATAAGCATTTCGAAATGCGGCATTAATTTGATCCCTCAATTCATATTCTCGACGAATTTGTGCACCAATCAGATAATCAGTAGTTTTGCCTCTAATTACATTTCTATTAAGTTGATCTTGTATCACATGAAATGCCATAGTTTCAGGTGTGATGGTATTTCCTTGATCATCGGAAGCAACAAAAGAGTTTTTTTCAGTGGATACTTCAACATCAAGTAAGTTAGCTAAACTGGTTTTCCCTGTTCCGTTTGGGGCATATATAACAGCAATTCCACCAGAACCCTGCATATGCTTGAATTCGATTGTCCCATTTTGACTTGAAAGGTGTTCAAAATCTGTTTCAAATATATTGTTGTTTTTTATTGATGAAAAGATAATTTTCATTAAAATCCTCCTCTATTTCAATCACGTATAGTCAAAAAATCTTGTTTGTATTATTCATTATATTTTGCTATTTAGAAGACGGCAAGTTGAATAAAACAATTGTTGACGAAATATGAATTCATCACTTGACATTGTGGCAAAGAGGAGTCTTTCTTTTTTTTGATTCATGTACAATTATAGCAGATAGGATACATCACAGAACCGTGTGTTAGTGTAGCCCAATCCGTGAATGTATGATACAATGACACAAGAGAGAAAGAGTGAGGGTAGCTGATGAAAACAATTATAGGAAATATCATGCCGGAAGAAACACGGATGGCTGTCATAGAGGACGGCAAGCTGCGTGATTTTGCCGTAGAACGTGATGATGAAAATCATATTGTCAATCATATTTATAAAGGAACGATTCAAAATATACTGCCGGCCATGCAGGCAGCGTTTGTCAATATTGGCCGCAAAAAGAATGCGTTTTTATATTTAGGAGATATTTTTCCCCGTGCTGCAACAAAAGAAGAAATTCAGCAAATGCATCTTTCTGTAGGGCAGAGCTTGCTGGTACAGGTTATTAAGGAAGAACGGGGTACCAAAGGCGCCAAGGTAACCGGTAATATTAGTTTAGCCGGCCGGTATGCTGTATTGATGCCAACAGTCGATTATATTGGCGTATCCAAAAAGATACGTGATGAAGAAGAACGGAATCGGCTGCGGGCGATTGTTGCTGCCTACAAGCCGAAGGGAATGGGAATGATTATTCGGACTGTTGCGAAAGGGATTGAAGAAGAAGAACTGCTGACCGATATTCAATATTTATTGCGTACATGGGACAGTATTCAGCAACGGTACAAAGTGACCAAAAAAAATGCACTTCTGTATAGAGAAGCGGATTTGGTTATGCGTACGGTGCGAGATCATTTGACGAGTGATGTCAAAAAAGTTATCGTCGATGATAAAGAAGCGTATGAACGGATTCGTCAGCTTGTGACAGAACCTTGGAGAGATCGCATTGAACTGTATCAAGGAGAACAACCGATATTTGAATCGTATCAGCTGGAAGATGAGCTGCGCGGTTTGCTGTCGCGTGAAGTATCATTGCCGTCTGGTGGTACGTTGGTATTCGATCACACCGAAGCATTAACGGTCATTGATGTCAATAGCGGCAAATATACAGGCAATAGTACGCTGCAGGATACGATTGTTCATGTGAATAAGGAAGCGGCAGTGGAAATTGCCCGGCAGCTGCGGCTGCGGGATATTGGCGGCATCATTATTATTGATTTTATTGATATGGCACAATCGGATAAACGGGATGAAATTTTACAAATTTTGGAACGGGAAATGGCATCGGATTCAACCAAAACCCATGTGCTTGGCATGACAGCCCTTAATTTAGTGGAAATTACGCGTAAAAAATCACGACAGGGACTGCATCAGGTACAATTCGCGCCGTGTAATGTTTGCCATGGTTCTGGATATTTATATTCGCCGGAATCCGTTGCGATTCAGATTATTCGTCGCTTGCGTCATATGGTTCATACGAATCATGTTAAAGGCGATCTGCTAATCAGTGCTCATGCGGATGTATTAGAAATCCTGCAGGACAAAAAGAGACGGGAAGCGTTGGAAAAAGAATTGGCGCGAACCCTTCATTTTGAAGATTCGCACCATCCAAATCGGGAAGTATTTTCTATTTTATCGTATATGACACCATAATTATATGATATATTCTTGGGGTGCAGGCCTAATCGGCAAACCGATAGCCTGCGCCCCAAACTGTTTCTATATAGATAGGTTTACTGGGATTCGGCTCGATTTTTTCCCGCAGTCGATTCACATGTACCATAACCGTTGCCGTATCACCCATGGCCTCTTGTCCCCAAACTCGATCAAATAAGTGTTCTCGGCTAAAGACAATGCCCGGATGTTTGGCAAAAAAGACGAGAAGTTCAAATTCTAAATTTGTTAATGTAATTTCTTGACCGCGTTCATAGACGCGGTGTTTTTTTAACTGGATTTCCAAGTCACCATGCCGCAGCATATCCGTGGTGTCTTGACCTTGAGTTTGTGTTAATCGTTCGTAGCGACTGATATGGGCTTTGACACGGGCTACGAGTTCACTGGGACTAAAAGGTTTACTGATATAGTCATCGGCACCTAAGCCTAATGCTCGGATTTTATCAATATCTTCTTGCTTTGCGGAGACCATGAGGATGGGAACTTCCTTGACTTTGCGAATCTGACGGCAAACTTGAAAACCATCCATACTAGGAAGCATAATATCTAATAAGATGAGATTGAATTCTTCATGCAACGCTAATTCCAGTCCTTTTTTTCCATCGCCGCATATGACAACGGAAAAATCATTTGCTTCTAAGTAATCTCGTTCTAATTCCGTAATTTCTAGGTTATCTTCAATGATGAGTACACGTTTCATGAGAGATAGGCTCCTCCTTTACAATCGGCAAGATTATAGAGATTGTCAGTCCGCCACCTGGCGTGTGAGATGCAGTGATTGTGCCGTGCATGGATAGAATAATCTGTTTGGCAATGGCCAGTCCCAGACCGCTCCCTTTGGTGACGTGAGTACGAGCTGCATCTGTACGATAAAAACTGTCAAATAATTTAGATAGGCTTTCAGTCGATACGCCTTGCCCAGTATCGGCACAGTGAATGATCATAGTATGAGCTGTTTCTTCTAAGGTAACTGTAAAATCAATAGACCTATCGCTTTTATATTTTAAACTATTGTTCAACAGATTTTCCAGTACGCGACGAAATTGCAGGCGATCGATAGAAATTTTAGTATTTGTTGGTGTGCCGACAAGACGCAGTGTCATCCCTTGGGCTGCTAGTAAAGGGGCTTTTTCCTGTACAAAATCTTCAAAATAACGATAACATAAAACGTTTTCCCATGTAAAGGGGATACGGCCTAAATCGAGCTTGGAAAAGAGAAAAAGACTTTCCACGAGATGCTCCATTGTGCAGGCTGTTGTATAAATCCCATCAATATAGTGTTGCTGTTTCTCCGGTGTTTTGGCAATACCGTCACGCAGACCGCTGGCATATCCTTTAACAATTGTAAGCGGTGTAGCCAGGTCATGAGAAATACCGGCAATGAGTTCTTTACGATTTTGTTCATACCGTTTCTGTTCTTCTCGAGCTGTTTTTAATTCGCGCCGCATCGCATCAAAAT
This sequence comes from uncultured Megasphaera sp., assembly GCA_934202965.1. Taxonomy (GTDB): domain Bacteria; phylum Bacillota; class Negativicutes; order Veillonellales; family Megasphaeraceae; genus Megasphaera. The sequence goes on along the minus strand of CAKPYN010000003.1, from coordinate 27,200 downwards.
CACGGCATGTCTGTCCTAATTCGTCTTGGGTGGGAACAAGGAGTGGTGCGTTGAAATTGCCTTTCCGAATTTCATCGGAAGCATGACGCAAAGCGGCTAACGGCTCGAGAATTTGTCGCGATAATAAATGAGAAAGAGAAATGCCTAACCAAATAATCAGCAAGATGGCAAGAATCAGAATGACAAAGAACAAAATCTCTAATACGTTGCGCAGGAGTGTATTTCGTTCGTCTAATGAGGAGATAAGCGGCGATTGTCCAATTGCATATACAGCCGCGTCATGAGTGGGACTTATATACGTAAATATAAAAGAATCGTCTGTTCCTTCAGTCCAACGCATCATAGCTGTAGAATAATTGCTTTGGACGAGTGCTGTTTGTTTAATTTCTTCGCTATCTTTACCGGCAGAGGTATATAAGGGCTGGTTATTTTGATATATTGTTACGTAAATATTTCTATCTTCCAAGGTGCGGCAAAAGCGAATGACATCTTTTTCTCGCAACGTATCTCGCGTATCTACTACTTTACGAAGGGCATTAACAGCATAGGTTACAGGAATAGCCGGTCCTTTTTTTGCCCATAACAGTGCCAATTCCCCTTCACGTGCCGTACCGGTGACATGCAGCCCAATAAACAAAAAGGCGCCGAGAATTGATAAAAGAAATACAGGAATGATGACCATGAGAATATTGGCAAATAAGAGTCGCTTTCGCAGCGAAGCATCGCGCAAACGCAAGAATAGATACATACAACATACGCCCCCTCGACAGGTATGAAACAAATTCTTTTTAGTATTATAATAGCGCACATACTTTAGTTCGTACAGCAAAAAAGATACCGTGTTTTTGGAATAGAAAAGACGGCTTGTGCATTCTTTATAAGTAATGTATACATATACTTATAGGTGTGATACGATACAAATAGACATGAAACTAAAAAATGGGAGGATATGGTATATGGAACAAACTATCAAAAACGGCAGAATATATATAAAAATATGCCGTTGTATTCTAAGTTTATGCATCATTTTGGCAGTGATTGCAGCAGGAGTGATCAATGCAACCGCCAAAATGCATCCGAGAGCCGTTATGGGAACGGTGAATGAATCTAGTAAGATGCTGCGGATTACGATGCTGAATGTAGAAAAAGCAGATGCCATACTGCTGCAGTACCAAGACCATGTGATGCTGATTGATACGGGCTTGGAAGAAACGCAGGAGCGACTGCTCAAAGCACTGCAAGAACGACATGTTACGGCATTGGACGCGGTACTCTTGAGTCATCCCCATACGGATCATATGGGTGGGTTTAAGGCATTGTGCCAGAACATACCGATTAAGCAGGTCTATGATAACGGCCAAATCAGTAAAAAAGATTTTTATACAAATTACAGACAACAGATAGCTGTAAAACATATTCCTCGGCGTATACTGAGAAAAGGCGACAGGATTTCACTGGGAAACGATGTGCAGATTCACGTCTTATCACCAGAAACGATGTTTACAGTAAAAACGCTTCCCAAGGCGTCGCTGAATGGCATTTTTAACAATAATTCGATTATTTGCCGCGTGACATATGGCGATTTTTCGATGTTATTTACGGGAGATGCGCAAAAGGATGCGGAACGACAGCTATTAAAAACGTCATCTGACGACTTGTCGGCAAATGTGTTGAAAGTAGGGCATCATGGAAGCAAAACGTCAACACTGCCTGAGTTTGTACAGGCCGTTTATCCTGAATGCGCTGTTATTTCTTGCAGTCCGTATCGGCCGGTTCCGGAATCAAAGCAGTATGCTTTGGCAACACTGAAAAGACAGGGAACAACGATTTATCAGACCGCACAGCATGGTACGATTACAATACGCAGTGATGGTAAAAAGTACGATATTCATACAGCGTACTAAATAAAAAAAACTGCCTCGAAGAAGCAGATGAATCTCTGACTGTTAGATTTGAAAATCTAATGCGGGGATAGCAATGGCATTCTTCGATGGTAGTTTTTTTGTATGGCTAGTTATTGGATATAAAACGTCATAGAGACGGTCTGACTTAATGTATTGGTTCCAGATTCGACCGGTGTAGTGTCAGCGGCAGCACCGGCTTTAAGCATGCGCGAAGCACTTAACATATACTTGTTCGCATACGAAGCGGAATTGCTGGAAATATTAATTTCCTTGACGCCTGTAATTTGACTGCCTGCCGCTTGGGCAGCAGCTTCGGCTGTGCGCCGGCCATTGATAACGGCCTGTTTCACGAGATTCGCTTTGATTTGATCCGTCTTTTCATTGGTAAAGCAGACATTTTGAATATGGTTGGCACCCAGTGAACCGGCTTTATTGATAACGCGGGACATCATATCTAAATCGGTGATTTTAATTTGTAAATTATTCGTAACCGTATATGATGTGATTTTATTGTTTTTATCATAGTTCGGGGATACATAAAATCCGATTGTTTTTAGATTTTCTGCCGGAATCCCCATCGTTTTCATGGCGTTCGTCACTTCGTTCATGACGATATTGTTTTTCGTACGGGCTTTTTGCGCGTCTGCATCCGTACTTTCCATGCCGACCGTTACGTACGCCGTATCGGGAGCGACTTCTTGCTGCGCATAGCCTGTTACATTGATGACAGCGCGTTCTGGTTCAGCAGCCAGTGAAGGCGATGCGGCAAAGACTGTTGTTCCCAACAATAGTGCTGCGACTACAAGCGTTTTACCGAATGATTGTTTCATATACATACCTCCTGCTTATTACAATGTATGAGATTATACGTAGTATATCATGATTGGTAGTATGCTTCAACGGATGGGATAGATATGTTAAAAAACTGTAACATTAAAGCTAATGTTTTTGTGCGCGGCGCTGGCGAAAAAAATCTTTCATTAGCTGCGCACATTCATCTTGGCGTACGCCGGATGAAACAGCAACACGGTGATTTAAATTGGGATTATCGACAATATGAAACAGCGAATGGACGGCACCGGCTTTGGGATCAGCGCATCCGTAAACAACACGGTCTAAGCGGCTATTTACAATGGCACCGGCGCACATCGGACAGGGTTCAACGGTTACATACAGCGTGCAGCCTGTAAGACGCCAGCGATTGAGAACTCGGCAGGCTTTTTCGATAGCCAATAATTCTGCATGAGCTGTCGCGCAAGGCAGACTTTCTCGTAAGTTATACGCTCGGGCAATGGCTTTTTTTTGATAGATAATGACGGCACCAATTGGGATTTCACCTACTGCGGCGGCCATGCGAGCTTCTTCTAACGCCTTGCCCATATAAAATTCATCTTTGGTCATGATGGAGATCCTTTCTGCATATTCTTGATTTTACATATTCTATCGTACCATTATATGATACAATGGTAAGCAACTGCAATGGGAAAGGTGGCAGAATGAACATGCAATCATTATGGTGGCAGATTTTTGATGTGTTGGGGACGGCAGCTTTTGCATTATCAGGAGCACTGGTAGCGGTTTCACGGCGCATGGATTTATTTGGTATTTTTGTTTTGGCGGCGGCAACAGCTGTAGGCGGCGGGATTGTTCGTGATATACTGTTAGGAAACGTTCCTCCAGCGGCATTTAAGACGAGTGTATATTTGTGGATTGTTTTGGCAGCGATGCTGCTTAGTATTATCAGTGTGAGGTATATTCGTGTATCATCACGAAAACGGTTTATGCACGGCGGGCTTGTCGTGTATCTTTGCTGTGATGCTGTTGGACTAGGTTCATTTACCGTAACGGGAACGCTGTTGGGCTGTTTTTATTATCCAGCGTATTGGATTTTATGCGTTACCTTAGGCGTGTTGACGGCAGTTGGCGGTGGCGTTATTCGGGATGTGTTGGCAGGGCGTATTCCCGGTGTATTGAGACAAGAAATTTATGCGACAGCTTCGTTAGCTGGTTCTTTGGCTATTTGGTGGTTATACGTACAGCAAGGTGTATCTGTGACAATGGCTGCTGTCATGGGATTTTCCTTTACCGTATTGCTTCGGTTGGTTGCGGTGTATTTTCATTGGAATCTGCCCAGAGTTAAACGTGCAACTAGAAATGGGTTGTTTTGATTTTTGGGGAAAGTTTGTTATAATCAGGAATGTATTATGAAGAGTAGGAGTGGTAATGTTGAATAGATTACAGAAAGCTCTAGGGGCTGCTGTAGTAACTGTATTGGTTAGTATGGGACCATCTGTACTGGCACGAACGATTTTATATGTACCGCAGGACAATCGGCCTGTTGATTTTGCTTATACCGTACGAACGGCAGAAGATGCAGGATATACGGTTCTTACACCACCAGAAAAATATTTATCCGGTTCGAATTTACACGGCCAGCCGGATAAACTGATGGAATGGGTAGATGAACATGCCGGAAAAGCCGATGCCATGGTTTTGTCTGTCGATTCATTAGTATATGGAGGTCTTGTTGACTCTCGGAAACACAATTTAACGTTGGATACGATGAAAGCACGTCTGACTAAAGTGGAAGCACTGCATAGTAAATATAAAAATATCCCGATTTATGTATTTAGCACGGTAATGCGCAGCCCTTGGGCTGGCGGCAAAGGGGTAGAACCGGATTATTATTTGCAGTTTGGCTCGGACATGTATCAACTGGCATCGTTGCAGGCTAAAATGGATTCGGAAAATTTGAGTCCGCAAGAACGCAGCGATTGGTTTGCCATTATGCGTCGTATTCCGATGGAATACTTGCAGGATTGGTATAATCGTCGTCATAAAAATATGATGATAAACTGCCAGCTCATTCAGGATGCGCAAAAAGGTATTTTTACGTATTATAGTCTGGGGCATGACGATAATTCCGTTAACACCCAGTCTTCACTAGAATCTAAATATCTGGAAATGGCAGGGGCCAATATTCCCAAAACAGCCTTTGGGTCCTTTCCCGGTGCCGACCAACTGGGACTTTTACTGATTACGAGAGCAAATAATGATTTTAATAATTATCACCCCAAAGTTACCGTGATTTACCCGCTGGGCGGTGGTGAAAAAACAGTTCCCAGTTATGACGGACAGGCGATTGGCAAAACCATAGCCGCTCATGTCGAAGCGATTGGCGGTACGATAACGGATTCGGAACGACCGGATTTAGTATTGGCTGTCAATACGCCATTGACAACGTCGACCAGCGAATCAGGAAATTTTGAAAACTTCCCAATTATGCTGCAGTCTACGAAAGATTTCTTACAGCAAATTGAAAAAGCTGTTGAAGCCGGTATTCCTGTCAGTCTGGTCGATATGGCATTTTCCAATGGGTCTGATAATACGTTGGTCTATGGATTGTATCAAGATCATATGATGTATCGTCTGGCAGCGTATAATGGCTGGAATACGGCCAGCAATTCCGTTGGCTATGGCATTTCGCAGGGCGTTTTGGCACATTATATGACGGACAATGCCCATCGCAATATGTTGACAACGCAGTATTTGGATAATTGGGCATATCAGGCTAATATTCGTGATTATATTTACCGGATGCAGCAAAAAGTAGAGGCTGGGACGGTCAAACGGTACTATCCGACAGTGATGAGTGAAATGCAGAGCCGGACGAAAGAACAAGTTCAGCGATATGCTTCTACATATTTGGATGTAGATCCGAAGACGGTAAATGTGACATTGCCATGGAATCGATTGTTTGAAGTATATATTGATGTTCATGATAAAGCAGATATACCATTGGAAGCAGAAGTGCGGCATCATATCAAAAGCCGCGAATTAAAGCAGTTGGAAGATAAACTTAAAGATGCGCAGAAAGCAGTAGAAGAAGAAAAGAAAAAGAATGATGAAGCAGTAAAAAATAAAGAAAATAAAGAACCCGTTAATCTTGAAACACAACAACAATTAGAGCAAGCAGAAGCGGCTGCGCAAGCTGCATATCAAGAGGCACTCGCTGCGCAAGACCTCAATGAAAAAGAAGAACAGGCACAGCGAAGCCGCACATGGGCACCGCAATCTTAAATATATGCAAAGAATTGAAAAGAGAACGTAATATAATGCATTTGTCTATTATGCGACTATATTATTTCTTTAGACGGATTTAGTTTTTTGTTTAAAGAAAATGAACTGTCACGCCGCAAACTATATACGTAAAACTGTATGACAAAAGGACCGCAACAAAATGGATAAGATTCTCATTTTGCTGCAGTCCTTTTATTATTGCATAAACTTTACCAAGTATTAAAGGAATATATATTTTAAAATAAAGATGACTGCCAAGAAGTACATGAGCAGAGAAATTTTATTTCGTTTGCCTGTTAACACGTTGATGACAACGTACGAAATAACGCCAAATGAAATGCCTTCGGAAATACTGTAACAAAAGGGCATGGAAATAATGGTAATATAAGCTGGGATGGATTCACTAAAATCATTAAAATTGATGCCGGTAACCGATGTCAGCATCAAAAAGCCGACGATAACCAGGGCCGGCGCGGTGGCAAATGCTGGAATGGCCATAAAGAACGGCGAGAAAAATAAGGATAGAGCAAATAATATAGCAACACAGACAGCGGTTAGCCCAGTGCGTCCGCCTTCGCTGACGCCGGTAGCACTTTCGACGAAAGTCGTTGTTGTACTGGTTCCTAAAAGGGCACCGGCTGTCGTAGCAACGGAATCTGCCATGAGGGCACCTTTGATGCGAGGCAGTTTACCGTTTTCATCCAGCATATTGGCTTTGGAAGATACGCCGATTAATGTGCCGAGTGTGTCGAAAATATCAACAAATAAGAAAGCAAACATAACGACAAGAAAATTGAAGCTTATCATGTTGGAAAAATCGAGCTGGCCCATAATCGGAAACAGGCTGGCAGGGACAAACGATGCGGCACCGGCCGATAAATCGGGAATGACGCTGTACATATGTGCCTGTGGGTCTGGTGTGTACCAGCCGACAGCTTCGCAAAAGATCGCTAAAATCCAGGTGAATAAGATGCCCCAAAGAATGTTGCCGCGTACTTTTTTGACCATGAGGACAGCTGTAAATAAAATGCCCAGCATAGCCAGCAACACGGTGATGCCGACAGTACTGAACGTGCCGGAGGCAACGGATTGCTTGAAAGAAAATAAGGAAATTTTGGTAGCCGGATTTGCCACAATAATTTGTGCATTCAATAATCCGATGAGGGCAATAAATAGACCAATACCGGCAGACACTGCTTTTTTTAATGTCATAGGAATGGCATTGAATAAGGCTTCGCGTACATTTGTCAGAGATAAAATAATAAAAATAATGCCTTCCATAAAAACAGCACTTAATGCCATTTGCCACGTATAACCCATTTGCAGGACAACGGTATAGGCAAAAAAAGCATTCAATCCCATGCCAGGTGCCAGTGCAAAGGGATAGTTGGCAAAAAACGCCATGCATAAGCAGCCCAGACAAGAGGCTAGTGCAGTAGCTGTCAGTACGGCGCCTTTGTCCATACCGGCGGCACTTAAAATTGTAGGATTGACAGCCAAAATATAGGCCATTGTCATGAACGTCGTAATGCCTGCCAACAGTTCGACCTTTACGGATGAGCCGTTAGCTGACAAATGGAATAGGCGTTCCAAAATTCCGGAATTTTGTTCCATGATTACCTCTCCTTTACTAAAAAAATAATTTAAAGAATACTAAAATTATAGGGTGCTGTCATCAAATAGGCAACTGTTTTTTATAAAAAGACAAAAATTTTCTTCATGTTGGCTGAAAATAACAGGAAATCAGCCGTAATGATAGCGTGGGAGTGCGCTTTTTATTGACATTTTTCTTTACTTTTTTATGGGACCATGATATTATTCAATATATGGTTAGATGGACCATGGGAATGTGATAATAAACTAAAAGCGAGGGATTCAAGTTGGCATTAATCGTGAAAAAGTTTGGCGGTAGTTCTGTTGCAACGCCGGACAAAATGCGTGCTATTGTACAACGTGTCTTAAAAGGCAAACAGCCGGGGGATAAAATTGTTATTGTTGTATCCGCTATGGGAGATACGACAGACGATTTAGTAGCATTAGCAAAACAAATTACCTCCAAGACGTATGGCCGGGAAATGGACATGCTTTTGACAACAGGCGAACAAGTATCCATTGCCTTAATGGCGATGGCTTTCCAGGAAGCCGGGCAAAAAGCGATTTCCTTTACGGGTGCGCAGGCAGGCATTAAAACCAGTGATGCCTTTAATAAAGGCCGTATTTTGGAATTAGAACCAGATAGAATTATGGAAGCATTAGATGATGGTAATGTTGTTGTTGTTGCCGGGTTCCAGGGAATTACGGGGCATGGCGATATTACAACACTGGGCCGCGGTGGTTCAGATACGACAGCTGTTGCCATTGCCGGAGCTATCCATGCTGATGTTTGTGAAATCTATACGGATGTGGACGGCGTATATACATCGGATCCTCGTATTGTGCCGAATGCCAAGAAGATGAAAGAAATTACGTATGGTGAAATGCTGGAAATGGCCAAGCTTGGTGCCGGCGTTATGCAGCCGCGCGCTGTAGAAATGGGCAGCCGCTTCAGTGTTCCTATTCATGTACGTTCTACATTTTCAGAAGAAGAAGGCACGATTATCAAGGAGGATTGTTCTATGGAACTCAAACAGTATCTCATCCGTGGCGTAGCTTCGGATAAAAACGTAGCAAAAATTACCGTATTAGGGATTCCGAATCAACCGGGATATGCGTATAAAATTTTCGCAGAATTAGCAGAAAAACATGTCGATGTTGATATGATTGTACAAAGTGTCCGCGTTGCCAAAGAAGGCGTAACGGACATCACCTTTACTGTCGCCCGTACGGAACTGGCAGAAGCCAAAGAAGTATTAGCTGGCATTCGTAAAGAATTTCTGGTTGAAGATATTTTAATTGATGATAAAATGGCTAAAGTATCGGTTGTTGGTGCTGGCATGGCAGGACATCCGGGGATTGCAGCAGGAATGTTTGGCGTCCTTGGCGATAATGGCATCAATATTGAAATTATTTCAACCTCTGAAATCAGTATTACCTGCTTGATTGGCGAAGAAAGCGTAGATACAGCTGTTAAGGCAATTCATGCACATTTCTTTGACTAATTGATAGAGGTGAATTCATGTCTGTATTGGATAGCTTTGTCGATGAAATGCTTCAATCGGAAGTGCCTAAAACTGTATTAATCAACCGTTTGATTCATGGACTTGAAGTAGAAAAGCCGCCTCAATTTAAAGTGCCGGCGCCTAAGTATACGTTTGAATCGAATTTACATGGGTTGATATATGATTATCAGCACAAACAGGTGACACTCTGTTATAAAGTGACTCATTCTGTCTATTCTGATATGACCGTGTCATTTATGACGTTTCGGGCCTTGCTGGAAGGATTAGCTATTTGTATCCGAATGCAGAAGTGGTAAGTGTGTATGCCGCAATCCCTCTGATAGGGATTGCGGTTTTTGTATTGGAGGAACAGGATGGTTTGCGGAATTGATATTGTGCAGATTAGCCGTATGGCGGAACTGGTTCAGCATCATGAGCGGTCACTGCATCGTTTTTTTACAGACCGCGAAATTGTGTACTGCCAACAGAGACAATATCATCAGTATGCCTCCTTTGCAGGAATATTTGCTGCTAAGGAGGCGTTGTTTAAAGCACTAGGCACTGGATTTAGACAGGGAAAATGGACAGATGTTGAAATTGATCATACCGAATTGGGAGCACCGTTTTTTCGATTGCACGGATATTATCAGAAAGCGGTAAACGAAAATGCCGTGCAGACGCCGTCTGTATCGATTAGCCACGATGGCGACTACGCAATTGCTCAAGTCATTATGTAGCAAAGGAGAGAGAATATGCAGAAATTAAATACAGCAGAACAAATGAGATCCATGGATCGAACGGCTATGCATGGAAAATACGGTATTTTGCCGGCAGTTCTGATGGAAAATGCCGGCCATGCCGTGGCGGAACAAGCCGACTCTTATATTGGCGGCTGGATGGATAAAACAGTTCTTATTTTTTGCGGTAAAGGCAATAACGGCGGCGATGGGTTTGTCTTAGCGCGTCATATTTTGGCAGCAGGTGCCAGAGTATATGTGTATGTTTTGGGACATACACAATCCTATTCGGAAGAAGCACGGCAGCATTTGATGACGCTGCTGGCATTAGAGGACAATGAGTCTTGTATAGTGACGAATTGTGGCAATGGTGATATCGACTGGCAGCTTTTGAAACAGCGGCTGCAAACCAGCCAAGTCGCTGTCGATGCCATGCTGGGCACAGGTTTCCACGGTAATTTACGGGAACCATTAACTACCATTGTTGCGATGCTCAATGAAACAGCAGCAACAGGGGCGCTGACGGTCTTAGCTGTGGATATACCAACAGGCGTTAATGCCGATACGGGGGAAGTCAGCGGCAGTGGAGAAGAAGAAAACGGTCCTGTATTTGCAGATATGACGGTTACGTTTGGTGCCTTGAAACGGGGACTTGTATTGTATCCTGGCCGGACATGTGCCGGTTCGGTTGTCTTGGACGCGATTGGCATGCCGCTTCCTTTGTTGACGCAGCCAGAAGAGAACCCTGCCTATTTGCTGCAGGAGTCAGATATTGCAGAAATTTTGATACCGCGTAGTCCAGCAAGCCATAAGGGAAATCATGGTACGGTAGGCATTGTGACGGGCAGCAGTGATATGGCCGGCGCGGCATTGATGGCAGCCCATGGTTCTGTGCGAAGCGGCGCAGGAAAAGTGTTTTTGCGTGTACCGGCGCAAACCGCACCGTATTGTATAGGCCGTCAGCCGGAAATTATGGTTCGCGGTGTTGGCAGCCATGCGTATTTCACGCCTGAAGATGCCGATTCTATACTGGCAGAAAGTGCATCTTGGTCTGTTTTGGTTATGGGACCGGGAATGGGGAAACAAGCGGAAACGAAAGCGTTTATCAAACGGATGCTTCAACATACAACATGTCCCGTCGTATTGGATGCGGATGCACTCAATCTATTAATAGATGAAAAAGAATTGCTGCAATCGATGGGGCAGCGTATTATTATGACACCCCATTTGGCAGAGTTTAGCAGACTTAGTGGCATGGCTGTTTCTGATATACAGGCCAATCTGATAGGTGCGGCAAAAGCGTTTGTTCATGACTGGCATGTCAATTTGATACTCAAAGGCGCACCGACGGTCATTGTATCTGCTAAAACGGGGAATGCCTATGTTAATCCAACAGGTAACGCCGGCATGGCCTGCGGCGGCATGGGAGATATTTTGACGGGTATGGTTGCAGCCGTAGCTGTGCGAGAAAGCCATCCCGATATTTGCAGTGCCGCCTGCGCTGCAGTATATTTGCATGGCGCAGCCGGTGACCGTTGCCGTAATGACTATGGTTCTTATGGATTTACGCCGATGGAAGTGGCTGATGCGGTTCCTCACGTCATTCATGAGTTGGAAGAAAACATGGCAGTGCCATTGTTGCAGGAACATCTGATAGGAGGAACGCATTAAGATGAAATACATAGGAACGAAAGCATTTTACTGCTTAACGGCTATCTGCCTGTCCCTCATGCTGTTGTTGGGAGGCTGTGGCAGCAATGCGACCCAGGGAAACAGCAGCGGCAATACACAGCGAGCTGCTGCCGCAGCGGTAAAAGATGATGCCAATGCCCTTCATGTATCTGTGCTCAATGTCGGGCAGGCTGATGCTACGTTGATTCAATACAAGGGAAAAAATATGCTGATTGATACAGGCGATGTAGACAGCCGAGACGCCTTAGTCAAGCAGCTTAAAGATAAACATGTCAAGACGCTGGACGTCGTATTGATTACGCATCCGCATGGCGATCATTTGGGCGGCATGGCAGCCTTATTTAAAGCCTTTCCTATTAAGCAGATTTATGATAATGGACAAGCTGCCAATACGGCAATGTATAAGAATTACTTAAAAAATATTAAAACTAAGAATATCGCCTATAAATCATTAAAAAAGGGCGATACCATTACGTTGGGCGATAACGTAAAATTTGCGGTTCTCTCGCCGGGCAAACCGTTTACTAAAGATAACACGCAGGGTGTGTCCGAAAGCGGCCTGACAAACGATAATTCGATTGTCTGCAAAATGACGTACGGTACATTTTCTATGATGTTTACAGGTGATGCCCAAAAAGAAGTGGAAGAACAGCTGCTCAAAAATTATAAAGGGGATCAACTGCAGGCTAATATCTTAAAAGTAGGCCATCATGGCAGTAAGACGTCATCGTCCCCGGCTTTTGTGGCAGCAGTGAAACCATCTGATGCAACGATTTCCTGTGGCGTTAATAACCAGTATAAGTTCCCGCATAAACCAACCTTGGATACACTGAAAAAATATCATGTCAATGTATATCGAACCGATACGGATGGGATGATTTCGATTGTCAGCGACGGCTCTTCGTATGAAATGAAAAAGGAGCACTAAATGAAAACAACATTAATCGGCAGCATTGATCGCATTACAGAACATACGGCATATCTTATTTTAAATGATGATGAGCATGAATTGCAGTTTCCAGTAGATATACTGCCTAAGGGGACAGATGAAGGGATGGCCTTTACGATTACGATACAACGGAATCTCCAAGAAGAAGAACGCCTGCGTCAGGAAATTGCTGCCTTACGGGACGAATTAGCCAAAAAGCAATAGTCGTGCAGCGGGAGTGAAATGGATAAAACCATTTTTATATCGTCGTGACATGTGCTATAATAAATGGCATGCTACAGAAAAGGAGAAGATAATTGTGCTCAGAAAATTTTTTATACTTCCGTTCCTGATGATATGTTGTCTCTGCCCGCTGTTTATGTCGCAGGCAGCATCTAAAACGGAAATTACGAGTGTGCGGACAGCAACGCGAAACGATGCCAATACGCCGTTTGTTCGGACTGTTGTTGAAACGGGAAAACGGGTAACACCGCGATTATACATTGATAAAGACGGCGAGTTCGTCTATGTCACTTTGCCTAACACTAAAATCGGCAAAAACGTAAAAAAATCGTATAAAGCCAATACCAACGTCGTATCCAAAATATCCTTGTCCGAACGGGGAAGCGGCACGGATGTCGTGTTTAAAGTACCAAAAGCCGTAACGAAACAGGATGTAAAAGTATTTACTTTGCCCGGTGCGACAGATAAAAATAAACAAGGTGCGCGTGTTGTTATCGACATTAACGATAAATCCGGTAAGGTAAAACAATGGAGCCATTGGAATGATGGCAAAATCGGCATTAATACGTCGGCACAGAAAAAAACAACCGGTACGTCTATGAATAATAAGAAAGTAACCGTACCGTCTGTCAGTGTGCCTTCGTACAGCGGTAGTCAGTCCTACAGCTTGACGAAAGGCTTGAAAGGGAAGATTATTGCGATAGATCCGGGCCATGGTGGCAGTGATACCGGTGCGATTGGTGCCTATTCCCAGGAAAAAGATATTACCTTGGCTATTTCCAAAAAAGTAGCTTCGCTGTTAAGCAATGCTGGTGCCAGCGTTATCATGACAAGAACAACCGACGTGGATGTATATGCACCGTATGACGGCGCAGCTGAAGAATTACAGGCACGCTGCAATATTGCCAATGCAGCAAATGCCGATGTATTTGTCTGCATTCACATTGATTCCTATTCAACAGCAGATGCTAAGGGCGTGACGGCGTACTATAATAGCAAAACTCCGTATGATTATAGCTTAGCAAAATATTTGCACGATCAAAATATGAATGCTACATCCTTCCCGGATCGCGGCGTGCGGACAGCCAATTTCTATGTACTGCTGCATACTAATATGCCGGCAACATTGTTGGAATTAGGCTTTATTTCTAATCCTGATGAAGAAAATGCATTAAATACAGAAGCACAGCAGCAAAACTTTGCAGAAAGCATAGTCAAAGGCTTGGCAGATTATTTTGACCATAGCGGGAAATAAAGAATTACGTATCATTTTTTACTAAAAAATGGCTGACTGAATTGACAAGGTCAGCCGTTTTTTGATATGCTATAGATGAAAACAGAATACAATCAGCAATGAAGCGTTGCCCATACTCTAGTGTGGTGCAAGGCTTTTTTTGTTTTAGTAGGGGAACGTGTTCTGTTGGGATTTGATACAAAAATCGGGGGGATTTTTATGTATAATACGGCAATGTATGCGTTAGGAGCCAATCGTTCAGCAATTCGTTCCTTATATGATTATGGACAGGAACAGGCAGTTAAAATAGGTAAAGAAAATGTCTATGACTTTAGCATTGGCAATCCAAGTATTCCTGCTCCGGCTTGTGTACAACAGGAAATGGCACGGTTGGCGCGGGAAGAAAGCCCGGCAGCCATGCACGGCTATACACCGGCACCAGGCGATCCGATGGTACGACAAAGCTTGGCAGCTTATATGAATCAAACCTTTGATGCCAACGTGCGGGCAGATAATTTTTATATTACCTGTGGCGCATCAGCATCGTTGGCGATTATTATGAAGGCGTTGGTGGCACAGGAAGAGGATGAAATTATTGTCAATGCACCATTTTTTCCGGAATACCGTGTTTTTGCCGAAAGTGCTGGCGGTAAATTAGTTGTTGTACCGGCGGATACCAAAACATTCCAATTGTCGCTGGACGGTTTGGAACAGGCGATTACATCGCATACGAAAGCAGTTATTATCAATTCGCCGAATAATCCATCGGGGATTGTATACAGTGCAGATACGATGCAGGCTGTAGGAGAATTGCTGCGTCGCAAGGAACAAGAATTTGGTCATCCTATCTTTTTGATTTCCGATGAACCGTATCGGGAAGTTATCTTTGATGAATTGCCGATCTTATATATGCCGAAATTTTACGATAATACGATTGTTTGTTATTCCTATAGTAAATCCCTATCCTTGCCGGGAGAACGTGTTGGTTATATTCTCATACCGGATGCGGTTAGCCAAAGCCGAGATTTGTTTACGGCCGTTTGCGGTGCCGGCCGGGCCCTGGGATTTGTCTGCGCACCGAACGTTTTTCAGCGAATTGTGATGGCCTGCCAGGGGCAGACAGCGGACATGGGCGTCTATGATGCAAATCGCAAACTGATTTATGAGGGATTAACTCGTGTCGGGTTTGAATGTGTATATCCATCTGGTGCCTTTTATTTATTTGTAAAAGCTCCCAATGGCGATGCCTATGACTTTATGGAAAAGGCAAAGGCGCTGAATATACTTATCGTGCCGGGTGATGAATTTGGTTGTCCAGGATACTGCCGTATTTCTTATTGTGTTGATGGTGCAATGATTGCCCGCTCGTTGAAAGCATTTAAAGTTTTATATGAACAATATGAAACGGGCGAAGAAAAAGAATAACTACTCCTTTTTTGGTTTTATATAAATTAGGCTTTACATGGATGACCCCATATAGTATAATGTGTATTGTCGTACGGGTGCTCGGTATTGCGACAACTCCGACGCGTACTTAGCATTTTGCGAATAGATTATATATTATGGAGGAATAAAACATGTTATCAGTAGAAGAAAAGAAAAACATTGTTGCCAAATTTGGCGCTAACGAAAACGACACAGGATCTCCGGAAGTACAGATTGCGCTCCTCACGAGCCGTATTCTTTACTTGACAGACCATCTCCGCAGCCACAAAAAAGACCATGCATCTCGCCGTGGTTTGTTGAAATTGGTTGGCCAGCGTCGTAACTTGTTGGCATATTTACAGAAACACAACTTGGAACGCTATCGCGCTATTCTCGAAAAATTGAACTTGCGTAAATAATGTATGCTGTGAGGCTGATGTGGGAGCATCAGCCTCTTTTTTAGGAAACACAGGGTGGTAGGTTGTAGTGTGCAGATGGATGTAAGACGTCTATACACTAGTGCCTATCACCTGTGAGATACAAGGAGGTAGTGGAATGGAAGAACAGAAATTCCAAATGGACTTTGCCGGCCGCCCGCTCGTAATTGAAGTAGGCAAATTGGCAAAGCAGGCTAGCGGCGCAGCACTCGTCCGTTATGGTGACACGGCTGTATTTGTAACGGCTACAGGCTCGAAAGAAGCACGGGAAGATGCAGATTTCTTCCCATTAACTGTGGATTATGAAGAAAAAATGTATTCCGTCGGGAAAATCCCGGGCGGCTTTATTAAACGGGAAGGCAAACCGCCTGAATCAGCAACCTTGTTTGCTCGATTGATTGACCGTCCGATTCGTCCGTTATTCCCGAAAACGTATCGCCATGACGTACACGTTGTTGCCTATGATTTTTGCGTAGATCATGACAACGCACCGGAAATTGCCGCTATGATTGGTGCATCTGTATCGTTGTGCATGTCTCATATTCCCTTTGCCGGACCGATTGCCGGTGTTCGCGTTGGTCGTGTAGACGGTCAGTTTATTATTAACCCGACTGTAGCGCAGAGCGAACAGAGCGATATGGATATTGTCGTAGCTGGTACAAAGGATGCGATCCTGATGGTAGAAGGCGGTGCCAAACAGGTACCGGAAGCAGACGTACTGGATGCGATTATGTTTGCCCATGAAGAAATTAAAAAAGTTGTCGAATTTCAACTCAGTTTTCTCGACAAAATTAGCGTGCCCAAACAGGAATTTGTTGAAAAAGAACCGCCGGCAGATATCGTAGAAGCTGTTCATGCATACGGTGAAGAAGCCATGAAGACGGCTATTTTTACAGCAGATAAAGTAGAACGTGAAGAAAAAATGAATGCTGTCGAAGCAGACATTTATGAACATTTTGCCGACATTTATCCGGATGACCAGGATACGATTGCTGAAATCACGCAGAAAATGATTAAAGAAATCGTTCGTCATATGATTGCTGTCGATAAAATCCGTCCGGACGGCCGTAAAGTCAACGAAGTCCGTCCTGTCAGCTGCGAAGTTGGCTTGTTTGCCCGTACACACGGCACCGGCCTCTTTACGCGCGGCCAGACGCAGATTTTGAGCTTTGCTACTTTGGCACCGCTTTCGGAAGCACAGCATATTGACGGCGTAGGTATCGAAACAGACCGCCGCTACATGCATCATTACAATTTCCCATCCTTCTGCGTTGGCGAAACCAAATCGTCCCGCGGTCCGGGCCGTCGTGAAATCGGCCACGGTAAATTGGCAGAACGGGCATTGACTCAGGTTATGCCGAGTGAAGAAGAATTTCCATATGCTATCCGCGTCGTATCTGAAGTCCTCGAATCGAACGGTTCCAGCTCTATGGGCAGTGTCTGCGGCAGCACGTTGGCATTGATGGATGCCGGAGTGCCGATTCAGGCACCGGTTGCCGGCGTAGCTATGGGCTTGGTTACAAAAGGCGATGACTTTACCATTCTGACAGATATTCAAGGGATGGAAGATGCCCTTGGCGATATGGACTTTAAAGTAGCCGGTACGACAAAAGGCGTAACAGCTATTCAGATGGATATCAAAATCAAAGGTCTTAGCCGTGAAATTTTGTCACAGGCATTAAAACAAGCGCATGAAGGCCGTATGCATATTATGGGTAAAATGATGGAGGTCATCAGTGAACCGCGCAAAGAGTTGTCTCCGTATGCGCCGCGCATTATTTCCATGCATATCAACCCGGATAAAATCCGCGATGTCATTGGGCCGGGCGGTAAAATGATTAAACAGATTACAGAAGAAACGGGCGCCAAAATTGACATTGATGATTCCGGACTTGTATATATTGCCGCAGCTGATGGTGAAGGCGGCGATAAAGCCAAACAGTGGATTGAACGCCTGACAGAAGATGTTGAAGTAGGTAAAACGTATGTTGGTAAAGTTACCCGTATTATGAATTTTGGTGCTTTTGTCGAAGTATTGCCGGGTAAAGAAGGTTTGGTACATATTTCTCAGCTTGCAAAAGAACGGGTTGAAAAAGTAGAAGACGTCGTTAGTGTTGGCGATGAAATCATGGTCAAATGCGTTGAAATTGACAGCCAAGGCCGTGTCAACTTGTCCCGCAAAGCATTGCTTGGCGGTAGTGATGCGCCTGCTCATCGCAACCGCGGCTCTCGCAATGGACACGGACATGACGGTCAGAAAAAATAGGAGTACCTATGACGGGAAGAGGATTTGAAGTCGTAACGGCTTATCAACATAAACAAATTACACTGCCTGTCCGTAAAACAAGCGGCAGTGCCGGATATGATTTGGCAGCAGCTGAAACAGTAACGCTGCAGCCTCATACCGTAACCGTTGTACCGACAGGCGTGAAAGCGTATATGGAATCGGATGAATATTTATCTATTTTCATCCGCTCCAGCCTTGCGTTTAAAAAAGGGCTGATGCTGGCTAACAGCACGGGTATTGTCGATAGTGACTATTACAATAATCCGGATAATGAAGGCCATATCATGATTGCATATTATAATACAAATGATGCGCCCTATACAATTGAAAAAGGTGAACGTATCGGTCAGGGAATTTTCATGAAATACTTGACTGTTACGGATGATACTTCAGAAGGTGTCCGTACTGGCGGCATTGGCAGTACAGGAACAAAATAGAGAAAAGGGCGTCTACACTATGTTGTAGCGCCTTTTTCTTATTCCAGGAGGGATTTTGAATGAGTATCAGTAAAGAAACGATGATTGCCAGAAAAGAAATTATGCAGGGAAAGGTATTACACGTTACCGTCGATACCGTTCGTATTGACGATGCTGCCAGCGGCGAACACAAAACAGCGACACGGGAAGCTGTATGGCATTTTGGTGCGTGTGCGATTTTACCGCTTACCGATGATGGCAAAATTATTATGGTACGCCAATACCGCTATGCTGCTGCGCAGCCCATGCTGGAAGTACCGGCAGGAAAAATTGAACATGATGGCGAATCACCGGACATTTGTGCTGCTCGAGAATTAGAAGAAGAAGCAGCCGTTACGGCTGATGAAATCATTCCATTAGGATATACGTACACGTCACCGGGATTTTGCAGTGAACGGATTTATTTATATTTAGCGCGAGGGCTAAAAAAAGGCAGCCAGCATTTGGATGATGACGAATACTTGAATATCGAA
Source organism: uncultured Megasphaera sp. (assembly GCA_934202965.1). GTDB lineage: Bacteria > Bacillota > Negativicutes > Veillonellales > Megasphaeraceae > Megasphaera. The sequence continues at coordinate 8,186 of CAKPYN010000003.1, read as the reverse complement.
CGATATACACCGCAAGAAGTAGAACATCTCATTGATACGAATGAAATTACAGATGCCAAAACGATTGCTATTTTTGCCAAAGCACGCAAGTATTTGCCGGGATTGTAATAAGGAGGGATTTCTATGAAATTCAATCGTATTATTGTCATTGTGATGGATAGTGTTGGTGCCGGTAATGCGCCGGATGCGGCTAAATTTGGTGATGCCGGTGCGGATACATACGGCCATATTGATAGTCACGTGCCGCTAGCAGCTCCTAATTTACGAAAACTGGGACTGGGACAAGTAGCCCATGTACACGCAGTACCTACAACGCTTATCGGCTCGTATGGCTTGATGCAGGAAATCTCAGCTGGTAAAGATACGACCAGCGGCCATTGGGAATTTATGGGTAATCCCGTGGAAAATCCCTTTCCAACATTTCCTGATGCCTTTCCAAAGGAACTGTTAAAGACATTTACAGAAAAAACGGGTTACGGATATATTGGCAATGAAATTGCTTCGGGCACGGAAATTATCGAACGATTAGGGCCGCAGCACTTCCAAACTGGCTTGCCTATTGTGTATACATCAGCAGACAGCGTGTTTCAGATTGCCGCACACAATGATGTGATTCCATTGGAAGAACTGTATCGAATTTGCGACATGACACGACGGGAAGTCTGCGTCGGCAAATATGAAGTAGGCCGTATTATTGCTCGTCCTTTTGTTGGCGAACAAGGCCATTTCGTACGGACTGGCGACCGTCGGGATTATAGCCGCATGCCAAAACGCAAAATGGTGTTTGAACATTTATCAGAACACGGTTTTTGTGTTGTTGGTGTCGGCAAAATTGGCGATATTTATGCCCATGTCGGCTTGACGGAATCATATCATACGGCAAATAATACGGAAGATATGGCTGAATTGACGAAACAGCTTTTGGCACATCGCCAAGATAAAGGGCTGCTCATGGCTAATTTTGTTGATTTTGACAGTATGTACGGCCATCGCCGTAATGTAGCGGGCTATGCAAAATGCATTGAAGATTTTGATGCGGCTCTTGGTGAATTTTTGCCGCAGCTGCAGGATGATGAACTGCTTATTATTACAGCCGATCACGGGAACGATCCGACATGGACCGGAACCGATCATACACGCGAACGCGTACCTCTTATGATGTACAGCCCGGCCTTTACGCAGTCTGTTGATGTAGGCATTCGTCAGACCTATGCCGATTTGGGCATGACGATTATGGATAACTTCGGTTTGACAGGACTGGAATTTGGCAAGAGCTTTTTATCAGCATTGAGGTGAGAGTATGTGGCCCATTGAATGTATTGAACATAAACGAGATGGACAAACGTTGTCGGCAGAAGAAATACGTCGTTTTATTACTGATTATACATCCGGGCAGATAGCAGACTATCAGGCAGCTGCTTGGTTGATGGCGATATATCTGCAAGGCATGAACCATACAGAAACGGCGGAACTGACGATAGCCATGGCGCACTCGGGGGATATGTTGGATTTATCGGCTATTCCTGGTGTCAAAGTCGATAAACATAGCACTGGTGGCATTGCTGACACGGCGACACTGATTGTGGCACCCTTAGTTGCCGCAGCCGGCGTACCCGTTGCTAAAATGAGTGGTCGCGGATTGGGTTTTACTGGTGGGACGGCGGATAAATTAGAATCTATCCCCGGATATCAGACGATGTTGTCTGAAACAGACTTTATACAGCAAGTACGTCGCATCGGTATTTCCCTGATTACCCAGTCCGGTGATATCGCACCGGCGGATAAATTGCTTTATGCTTTACGGGATGCGACAGGAACCGTCGAAAGTATTCCACTCATTGCCAGCTCAATTATGAGTAAAAAAATTGCTGCCGGTGCCGATGCGATTGTCTTGGATGTCAAATACGGTGACGGTGCGTTTATGAAGACAAAAGAACAAGCTCGAAAACTGGCTCATGCGATGGTACAGATTGGAAAATTAGCCCATCGTCCGACTGTCGCAATTTTAACGTCGATGGAAGCCCCGTTGGGTACAGCCATTGGCAATAGCCTGGAAGTGGATGAAGCCGTAGATGCATTATCCGGCAAGGGCTCTAAACGGCTGATGGAAGTCGTTGAATTGTTAGGAGCTTATATGCTGATGTTAGGCAAACAAGCTGCTGACGAAGCGGATGGCCGAAGAAAAATCCGCCAGGTCTTGAAAAGTGGAGCTGGTCTTGCCAAATTCAAGGAACTCATTGCTGCGCAGCACGGCAGTACGTCTTGGATTGGCAAACGGCCCTTGACGAAAGCAGCGAAGCAGTTTACTGCTGTATGCACAGATAGCGGGTATATTACAGCAATTCACGGCAAGGCCCTGGGCGAAATTGCCATGCAGCTAGGTGCCGGCAGGGCCCATAAAGAAGACGCTATTGACCCCATGGTTGGTATACGTCTATATAAAGAATTATATGACCCCATTCAGGCGGGCGAACCATTATTTACGATTTATGGCAAATCCGATACGGATATGATGACCGTAGCCCAACAGATTGCCGATCATATTATTGTTACGCCAACACAGGCTCCCGTCATAGAACCTGTTATCAGTGAGATTTTGTATGAATGATACGTGTAGGGGCTGTTTCGACAGTCCCTGCTGATTTTTTTAGAGAAAAGGAAAATGATATGAACGTTAACAGGCAAATCCCTGTCCAAAAAGGGAAAACCTATACCATTGATATCGTACGTCTTGGCACCAACGGCGAAGGCGTCGGAAAATATAACGATTTTACCGTGTTTATACCAGGCGTACTGCCAGGAGAAACAGCAGAAGCCCGCATTACGCTCGTTAAAAAACAATATGCAGCGGCGCAGCTAGTACGTATTGTTACGGCATCGCCAGATCGGGTAGAACCGATGTGCCCTGTATATGCAGCTTGTGGCGGCTGTCAATTACAGCATCTTAGCTATGAAGGAGAACTCAAAGAAAAACGGCAGCAAATACAAGATGCATTAGAAAGAATTGGGCATCTGCACGGCATTCACGTGGAACCAACGCTAGGCGCGGTTAGTCCTTGGGCATATCGCAATAAGATGCAGTTTCCTGTAGCACCGGTAGGCAAGAAAAATATTGCCATCGGCTGTTTTGCAGCCTCGACCCATCAAGTTATTGATGTTACATCGTGCGCGATTCAAAAAGAAGGCAATAACCAAATTGCGGCTATTGTTCGCCAATGGATGAAAACCTATAAAATTCCGGCATACCACGAAGATTTACGAACGGGTATTGTACGGCATGTGATGGGACGCGTCGGCGTACATACAGGCGAAATGATGGTTTGTCTGGTTACGGCTTGTGATATGGTTCCCCATATGAAAGATTTAGTGCGCATGCTGCGAAGCGAATTGCCCCAAGTCAAAAGTATCGTGCAGAATGTGAACACACGGCATACGAATGTTATCCTGGGTCCAAAAACGCGCGTTATCTACGGCGCACCGACGATTCATGATTCCATCGGCTCGTTGACTTTTAATATTTCAGCCCAGTCCTTTTTCCAAGTCAATAGCGAACAAGCGCAAAAATTATATGAAACAGCGTTGAAATTTGCGAATCTCCAAGGCAATGAAACCGTTGCTGACGTATACTGTGGGACGGGAACGATAACCTTATTTTTGGCTCAAAAAGCAAAACAAGTCTATGGCATTGAAATTGTAGCCCCGGCGATTAAGGACGCCATTAAAAATGCCAAAGATAACCATATCCACAATGCGGAATTTATTTTGGGTGATGCCGTTTACAAACTGCCGGAACTCATTCGAAACGGCATTCGACCGGATGTTATCGTACTGGATCCGCCTAGAGCCGGATGCGGTGAACCGGTCCTTCAAGCTATCGCCCAAAGCAAACCCAAACGCGTCGTCTACGTCTCCTGCAACCCCGCAACCCTTGCTCGCGACTTAGCGTATTTAGATAAACACGGCTATCATCCCAAGAAAGTACAACCAGTCGATATGTTTAGCCGGACGCATCATGTAGAGACGGTTGTTCTTTTGTCCCAATAAAAACCAGATGACACGATAGAGATCGACTTAGACCTGGACGAGCTGGATGCCACCAGTGCCGAGTTGAAAGCAACCTATCAGGAAATCAAAGATTATGTGCTGAAAGAATTTGTCTTGAAGGTTTCAAGTTTATATATTTCTCAGGTAAAACGCAAATGTGGAATTGAAGTGGGAGAAAACTATAATCTTCCAAAATCAGAAAATGCAAGAGTTCCACAATGCCCGAAAGAGAAGGAAGAAGCTATCAAGGCTGCCCTGAAATATTTTGCGATGATCTAAGGACATCGCTGATTTCAAAGAGGAATAACACATGAAAAGCACATTTGAAAAAATGGGTGGAACCTACACACTTGGCGCAGACGGAATTTACTATCCGAATCTTGTCAGTACAGATGAAGAACTGCATTATGGGAAATATGGAATGATGCGGAAAACATATCTTAAAGAGCATCGTCCGGCAATGTATTCACTGTATATGTTGGAAGACAGACTGACAGAACATCTGAATGCTGTGGACGATGAAGCACAGGAGAGAATGAATATTCTGGTGCGTCAGATGATGGAGAAGCAAGGCGTTACGGAAGCATTGAAAGCTCGTGATCAGATGGAATGGGTTAGGGCGGTAAATAGTATCCGGAATGCTGCAGAAGAGATTGTGCATAATGAAATAATTTATAAATAATAGCTGAGGGACTGTTGGACAGTCCCTTTGTTATTTCTTGGCATATAAAATCAACGACAGATATTAATGGCATAATTCGTGATAAACGCACATGTTTCATTAGATATTTTGATAAAACGGAGATGGTAAAATACAAAATTGCTAAAAATTGCGAAAATATAAAACAACTATTGACAGGTTAGATGGAGGAAGGTATAATCCAAGATGTAGAAAGGTATGGTGTAATTATGTTTGTTTCATTTTCAGTAGGAAATACAGGTCCATTCAAGGAGATAACTGGAATTACAACCCTTGCGGAGAATTTGAAAAAAGAGTTCTTAGAGGAAAATACATTTGAAGTCTCTGGACAGAACTATAATAAAATTTCATACATTTATGGAGCAAATGGTTCTGGAAAAACAAATTATTTGGCAGCACTTACGAAAATGCAAAAGATGATAATAATGTCTACTGTGTTGGGAGCTAATAATAATAAGCTATTAGAAGTTCCTGCAATTAAGAAAGAACTAGCAGCACCAATCGAAACTTTTAAGTTTGATATTGATTGTAAAAGTAAAGAGACGTATTTTGAGATTCAGGTGATTATCGAGGAAATCTTATACACCTATTCATTTTCAATCCAGGATGGAAAAATTCAAAAAGAGCTTTTGACCAAAAAGAAGAAACGGACAGAAGTACTTATTAAGAGGACTTCTCCAAAATATGAAGATATAGTACTTCGATCCGGATTGTCTAGTTTCAAGAATATGATATCTGTTGTTAGAGAAAACGCATTATGTTTGGCAATGGCGGCTATGTTAAACAATCCTTTAGCAAGTATGATTCTGAATGAAATAATGAATTATCGTGTAATAAATATGGCTTCGGTTGGAAATGCACCGGATTTTGATGAAGAAAATACTAACGAGAAAGCAATAGAAAGATATCTCAAATATTTAAAAATAGCTGATCCCACATTGACAAATTTAAAGGTTGATTTGGAATCAAAAATGGATAAACATGTATTGAGTGAAGACGATTTAGAGAACAAAGAGCTGGTTATTAAAAACATACATGTAAGTGTTCAATCACTTCATGCTACTTACAAAGATCATAAGCAAGTGGGGGAGATAGAACTTCCATTTTTGAAGTATGAATCAAATGGAACTATTCGAATGCTGAGAGTTTTACCTGCTATTTTTGAGGTATTAGATGCTGGAAGTACGTTATTTATTGATGAAATAGAGAATGGTTTACATCCTAATTTGGTAAAGCTTATAGCTGGTTTGTTTAATTCTAATGAATCTAATCCGCATCATGCACAGTTAATATGTACAACACATGACACATTGCTACTCAATGGAGTACGGAGAGATCAGGTATGGTTTACAGATAAGAACCAGTATGGAGAAACAAGCATGTGCAGATTGAGCGATTATCCAAATGTGAGAAGCAATGATAATATTGCTGCGAAATACTTACAAGGAGTATTTGGAGCGATTCCCAATACTCAGAATTTGTAATAAAAAAAGAACCAAAGCGCCAACTTTGGTTCAGGTGGTAGATATCTACCAAATGTAGTAACCATGGACGAAATGACCATGGCGCAATATAAAATAATCCACACCAATAATACCATGGTTACTACAAACTTTCAATAAAAATTTAATACAGGAGAGATAAAATATATGACGGAATTGTAGTAATATGGTAGCTATTGCGCCATTAAATTTATAAGTACTTTGGTCATTTCTCCTTTTCATATAGATATATTTTTTATATAAAATGGAGGAAATAATTTGATTATTAAAAAGAAAAGAATTAATAGTTTATCATGTTTGAACCATGTTGAAGAGGGAAAGAATCTGATGATGGTACTACGTGATGCAGCGAGATTTAAAGAGATATTAGTGAAACTGGGATTTTCGGAGGATTTAATTGAAGGCGAGAGAGTTTTACCATCCATGTTAAATCCGACGCTGAAGAGAAATGCAGAGCCTTTTTATATTAAGGATAAAACAAAACCGAAAGAACAGTATACACAAACTTTATGGTGGACGCGACATGAGTGGGCCGGCCGTGGAGAGACAAGAGAGGTGACGGATTTTGTTACCATTCCTCGTGAGAGATATGCAAGAATAAAATTCGAGCCATACAGTGAGGAGTTGTTCTTGAAATATGATGAACAAGGCCAGTTGATGGTAATGACGGATTTTATTTCATATTGTCATGATAATGAAAAGTTGCTGATAAATACGATTAATATTTTTCTTACTAATTTTGAGGAATGTGAAGTATTAACTGAGAATTTTGAAAACGTGATGCCTACCCGAATAATAAAGCTAAATTGGGAAGTGTTACCAAGTGGAGATTATCCGTGGGAAAGAATGCAAGATGATCTACAAAAAGTATCTGAAAAAAGCAGTAAGACTGCGAAAAAATTACTAATTGATAAATGTGAGTTTATAAATTCTTTTCAGCCTGACTTTAGAGCATATGGGAAATCTGGATTTCATGGTTATGTGATTTTTGGATTCATGCATAGGAACATATATGTTTTGGAAAGCGTTTATCCGAACAATGCCACATATGTTTTTGGGAAAGATTGGGAAGAACTTTCAAAACTTACTAAAGCCGAAATTTTAAAAGAGAATTTGCAAGATGTACGAATAATTCATAATAATAATTGGCAACAAGAAATATGTGATTTGTTGGAGGTAGCATAAATGGGAAAAAATCAACATGTAACGCCACATAAAGAAGGTGGCTGGCAAGTTAAGGGTGAGAACAATACAAGAGCAACAGTTAGAACTGATACACAGGCTGAGGCTATACAGAGAGCACGAGAAATTGCTAGGAACCAAGAATCTGAGCTGTTTATTCATGGAAGAAATGGGAGAATTAGAGAAAGAGATTCATATGGAAATGATCCGTTTCCGCCGAGAGGATAAACTATAATAAGTAAACAAAGAGCTGAACAGGTAGGACGAAAAATCCTATTTGTTCAGCTCTTGTGTTTATAATGGGCAAAGAAGAACCAAATTATAATTCCATATCATACGACCTTTTCTTAGTCCGAGCAGGCTGATTTCGCCGTATTTCCTGTTTCCTCTGATATTCAAGTTCCCAGGTACGATGGGAAAAAACATCAGGATCTTCCACATTGAGATAATCTACCTCATTGGCTGCAATATCACAACGGTGATAGTCATAATATTTACCAAAAGTCTCCTTGAGCTGTTCAATCAGCTTATCCCGGAAATCAGGACGTATCTGGATTCTGGTATCCAGTAATTCTGTGTATTGTTCTGGTTCAGGACGAAATTTTTCTTCCTGGAAAGCAGCGGCGTCTTTTTCAAGCTGTTTTTTAACCTAATCCGTCAGAAGTCCTCCACCTCTTAGGTGGGGATGAAGGCGGGTATGGCGAATTTACGTAAGTAATTGAGCCATACCATTGCCCTGTAGATAGTTATGTAGTAAA
>CAKPYN010000002.1 GCA_934202965.1 uncultured Megasphaera sp. | reverse complement strand
CGTAAACTGAAGGCTGTTTCAGGACGAGAGAACCGTTGGATGTCTGATGTAAACCATCAGATTTCTAAGACACTCGTTGAAAAATACGGTAAAGATACGCTTTTTGTGCTGGAAGATTTAACTGGCGTGAGCTTCGAGGAATCGAATATCTCCAGAACTGTAAAACAGAAATATGACCTGCGAAGCTGGAGTTTTTACCAATTAGAGCAGTTTCTAACCTATAAAGCTCACGAAAATCGTTCAGAAGTACTGAAAGTTTCAGCTAAATATACTTCTCAGCGTTGTCCAAAGTGCGGAACTATACACAAAGGAAACCGTGACCATCACAGACATCTATATAGTTGTCAATGCGGTTATAGTTCCAATGACGATCGTATCGGAGCTATGAACATTCAGCTTCTTGGTACAATGTGGATTTCTGGAGACAACCATCCTCGATACGAAAGAATACCAACTGCCTCGGAGTAAACTCCTTGGCAAAACGGGCATTGTCAACTGCCCGATGATGTAGGCGGAATTAGGGAGATAATATCGCTAATACCTATGTAACTCCGACTTGCAAGCTCCCACCTCAAACACCGTAGGTATTAGGTGGTGAGTAGTTGACCTGGTATAATCGTAGACAAATTAAAGGAATCGACCACCAGTAAGCCATTATGAGCTTCGGCTAATGAAAGTGTTTTTAGCCAGTGGTCGCATCTTTTTTTATTGGCATATCTTTCAAGATTTAAAACTCATAATTTAAGGTACTATCGGATGGACATAAGGACCATCTTCTCTGTCATTGACACCTGACAATAAATCTGCTATTTTTATAGTATGAAAGGGTATTTCCCCATATTGCCTATCCGTATGCGGTAGGTGGTGGGAAATGCCTTTTTTTGTTGCAAAATATCCTACATCATTCCATTGCAAAGATAAACAATGATGATGCTTACTAATAGATAATAAAAAATTAATTAACTAGTATGCATTGTATCAAGAACCCCCGTAGGAGCGGCAACTCCTGCGGGGGTTCTTTTATGCTGATTGTTCAGCCATTTGCAAATGATGACGGCAACAACATGTAAACATCTCAAAAGAAAGTGCGCAAATTGTTGAAAAAGTATGAAAAAGCGGCGAACGCTATAAACTATCAAAAACCACCTGTAACTCTCATAATTAAAAGGTTTTTAACGGTTTGAAACGTTCACCGCAACGAATTAAAATGAATGGCGGAAAGGGTGGGATTCGAACCCACGGTGCGTTGCCGCATCACTAGTTTTCAAGACTAGCTCCTTAAACCACTCGGACACCTTTCCATAACGAAATTATTATATCAAACTTCATGGATTTTCGTCAAGGAAATTTTATATTTCAAGGACATTTTAGGGTAAATTCTTTTATCCATGTCAAACGAGATGCCAAAAGGACGGTACCAAAATGGATTCAATGGTTTCATTTTGGTATTGTCTTTTTTTGTCCGCAAAAAAGCATAACGTATGGCACAAAAAATAAAAAGGTGCGCTTTTGACGATTGGGTTCTCTTATATACATAGAGAAAAAATCGACCTATCGATATTTCATAGCAGAGGAGTCAGGATGATGAGACAGCTTTCTTGGTTAAAAACAAAAGTCGGATTATTTCAAGATCCGCGGATGATATATTTGCTCAGCCAGCCCAATGGTGACACCTATTTTGTCGTATGGTTTTACCTCAAGGACTTGGCAGGCATGATTCATGACAACGGCTTGGTCTATGTATCGGCCAAGGAACCGATGACAACAGCCCTGATTGCCAAAGCCCTGCATCGGCGCAAAGGGTGTATTGAAAAGGCCTTGGACGTGTTGGAACGGCTTGACCTCATTCAGCGCGATGAAGCAGGTATCATTCAGCTCCTCGTTTGGGACGATATACAAGATTACCAAAAAGACGAACGACGCCGTCAACAGACGCGGCAGCGCGTCGCCCGCTGTCGTGCCAGAAAAAAGGAAGCCCAAGAACCGAATACCTCGGCAGATGCCGTGACGGAACAAACACAGCCCGACGAGGTGCCGGCGCCGGAAGTACAAACAGCAGACACCACAAGAAAAGGAGATACGACGGCTGTCAGCCATTATATCCAGCACTTTGGCCAGGTCAATTCCCTTGTAGGAAAACGACTCATGGAACTGACCGACGATTGGGGCAGTGAAGCGGTCTGTCGGGCTATCGACATCGCCCATGACAACGGCGCCAACAATATCAATTACATACAAGCTGTCCTTGTCAACAGCAACGGCCAGCCCAAGCGGAAGGAGAACCCTTATGTCAAACGGGAAAGAGAATTTGATGAATATGTTGACGAAATGCTACGAAAAGTCAACGAGCAACAGGTCTGGGAGGATGCAGAAACTACGGATGATGAAAGAAATTCTGCCGGATATGACGGCTGGTCAAGCCCATGATTTGGCTGTCCGGATTCTCAAACAGTATACCTATGAGCCGTCGATTGCCCAAATCTTAGAAGAATGGCGTTTGATGAAACGCGAACAAGCACCGGCTCGACATGCCCTGCCTGCGTATGCGCCCAAGCCGGTACATCCCAGGCATATCAGCCGGCTGAAACTAGCTCGGGACGCCCTGCATAATGGAAAAAAGGTAGAACGCACTGCCATTACGCAGGAATTGATTGATTTTGCTAGAACCTTTTTTCCGCATATCAGCTTGGAACGCATTGAAGCCAATGCCATGGAAATATCCAACTGTAAAACCGATCGAGAAAAAGACCGCGCCATGCATCGACCGTATAGAACAAAAATGAAAATGGACGAACAAGGCGTCATTACGTTGTATATGTCTCCTGTACATGAATAACCCCATCAGCGCAATAGAAAGGAGGTACGATATGAATTCGATTACAACGTTTTTGCGAAATTTGGACAAACGAAGGCTAATCTATATTTTCAGGCGTATCCTGTCGCTGTGGCTGCCCCGTCAGCCCTATGCGGCATGCCGTACGGCCGAGCGCTGTCCCTGTCCCTTGGCCCGGCCGGCTCACGTTACGGGCGTAGCCATTGGCGCCAATACGGCGTGTGTGAAGGTAGGGTGAAATAAAGGGACGAGTCCCTGCACCCTCTTCTATGTACTTTTTTCTTTTTGTGCGGACAAAACTAGGGAAGATTCCCTATACCCTCGTATTCATTCTTTTTCGTGCCGCCGAACGGGCAAAGACGGGTCTCTGCACATTCTCTGTACTTTTTCTTTCTGTGCGGCCAGAAAGAAAAGTACCAAAAATAAGCAGTGAGCCGAAATTTTTAATTTCGTGCGAATCGCTTATGCAAAGCTAAAGAAGCCGCCGACCAGAACTCCCGCTCCCTTGCCAGCCAAAGAGCTTACTAAACGGTTGTAAGCTCGACGGGGCGGTGGAGCGCTGTGAAAGAAGTCATATTCCTGCTAACAGCACAACCGTTTTTCACGTAAGCCCTTCGTCTGTCATGCTGACGCAACGGTCGCTCCCGTAATGGTCGGTGTCGCTCGTCATGTAAAGGGACATTGAGGATGTACCATTCTGTTTTTGTCTCTCATATACTATCGTATTTCTTTAACAGTTTTTAGTTTTTTGTTTGAAGTTTGAAGAAAATGATTATTTTCTACCCCATGTCAAGGATAACTGATAAATGTTTGACCCTTGATTTTAGGCTGTTAGACAATTGAAGCCGCTTTTATACCATGGATGAACAAGGTAAGCAGTATTTGTATATGTTTTCAGCATAAGATAACTCGTAATTGTTGGGGTTTGTTTGCAAACCGCCCATTACGGAAATGACTGGTTGTGTGGCGTAAGCCACACAATGAGAATAGATGGCATTGCGTTAAAAATGGGCGTTTGTTTGAGCGTAGCGAGTTTCGCCCATTTAGCAATGACAGCTATTCTCAAAGGAATGGGAGTTTTGGGCGGCCGCCTTTTTCTTCGTCTATTCTTTTTCGGCGGCACGAAAAAGAATAGATATACAAGTGTGCAGAGACTTGTCTTTGCCCGTTTGTCCGCGCAAAAAGAAAAAAGTACAGAGGTATATGTAAGCGATACGTTTACAGCGAAAAAATAAAAAATAGAAAAGGTGCGTTTTTACCCAATCCCTTCTCTTATATACATAGAGGAGGATGTAACATCATACGGTTGCCTATCATGCACGATAGCGTTTCTGTAAACGGTTTTAGTTTTTTGTTTGTAGAAAATGAAATGTCATACTGCAACGGATACACGTAAAACGGGATGACAAAAAGAATGAAATATTCTTAGTTTGTTACAGCCCCGGTTGGAACGATATAGTAAAACAATGTATGTCACGAAAGGAGAAAGAGAATGAAAGTATATCTAAATGCCGGTCATGACCGACAGCTTGACCCCGGTGCCATTAATACCCATTTGGCACTGCGTGAATGTGATTTGGCCTATGAGCTGGCCATGCAGGTCAAAACCTATTTAGAGCGAAACGGCATAGCCGTTGTGTTTGGCCAAAACGATGATTTGTACGTGATTTGCGATGAAGCGAATGGAGCTGACGCCGATATATTTGTATCGATTCATTTCAATGCTTTTAACAAAAAAGCATCCGGCAAGGAAACACTTGTCAGCGGTACGCCGGCCAGTATTTTACTGGGTCATGCCATTCAGTCCAACGTCAAAGCAGCACTGTGCCTGCCGGATCGGGGACTGAAAGAAAGGCCGGGGTTGTTCGTTCTTCGCAATACCATCATGCCGGCAGTTCTCGTCGAAGTATGCTTTATCGACAACGATTATGACATCAAACGCTACCAGCTTCACGAAGACGATACGGCCAGGGCCATTGCCACCGGCATTATGCAGTATCCCGGACTTTGTGCATCCCAAGCGGCATAGCCCAATGGCCATGTCGCAGGTTTATAAACAACATGAGAAAGGAGGAATGACACATGGCACGCGAAGCGATTTCCGGTAAATTAAAACTCATCATGACCTATCAGGATGATGCCGGAACCCTCAAAGAACGTCAGGTCAGCTTGGCAAATTTAAAAGCCAACATGGAACCGGCCGATCTTTCTGCCGTTGCAGCTGCATTCGGCACGCTGCAGGAAGACCCGGTTGCTGAAGTACACGAAATCATTGAAAGCAAAATCAGCGGCTAAGTATACAGCCCGCTATCCTAACGAAAGGAGAATGATGTGATGATTACCAGCAAAAGCAAAACGCTGCAGCTTACGTTTTTGGATGCCGGCAATAAGACAGTCAGCTACTCCATCCAAGATCCTAAAGAGGATTTGGATAAAAAAACAGTAGATGACGCTGTGCAGGTCATTTTAGACAAAAACGTATTTGCAACGAAAACAGGCGATTTGAAATCACTCAAAACCAGCCAAATCGTTACACGCCAAGTCGAATCGATTGACGCGTAAGGAGTAACAGATACCTTGGAAGGCACGTTGTGTCCGACCAAGGTATTTTTTATAGTATCACGTTGCGATACAGGTAGATTAGTTGACAAAGTAACTTTTATTTACTCCATATCATGAGTAATAACATGCATTATCATTCTATTTATTGACATATGATAAAAACGCATCGGCTTATAAATAGACTGGCTATAGTATGGGTTATGTATGGAATATATGCATACGCATTTCCGTAAAACAGATGATACGTAAATAATTACAAAAGAATAAATATACAAATAAAAGAATAAAAATATTTTTTAGCACTGTTTGTACTATTCCCTTTTTAGTCCAAATCTAGTATGATGTAGTTAACAAATAACAGGAGGTACGATTATGACAATGCAATTACGACACACTGTTCGGCAGGCCCAGCGAGGCAGTCAGGAGGCTGCCCAAGAATTACTCGCGCAGTTTGAACCGTTGATTCGCAAGCAAATTGCCAAATACCGCCATCATTATCAATCCGAGGCAGAAGCCCGCTCGACGGCGCACAGCGCAGCTATGGAATGTATTTACAGCTTTGACCTATCTAGGAGTGCCAGCGTTCCCCGTGAGATGCAGGCCTGCATTCACAACACCTTTGCTAGAGAAGCGTATCATCACGACCGCTATCAGACGATGGTCCAAAAAGATTTCGTCGAAAAAGACGGCTGGACGGATCTGCCGATTACCTACGAAGACCCCAATATCATCCACCCCGATACATCCCTCATTTGGCAGGAAACTCTGCACGACCTAGAATCGGTGATACAAATTCTACCACCGAGGCACAGAGCCTACATCTATCTGCGATTCCATAAAACCTGGACCTACCGCAAAATCGCCAATCACTACGGCGTCTCCGAAAGCCTCGTACGAAAAATCATCAAACAAGCCTTGGCACAGCTGAGGAAAGGATTGAGCTAATATGAGTAAAAAAGGAACTTTTGACTGCTCTATGGTTAAAAGTTCCTTTTTGGTATATGATAAATAACGAATCAACGGGAATATAATCCGTTATGTAATCAGAGTATTGCGTATATTTAACGCATATTCTGAACATACGAAGTACCTGTAAAAAATACGATAGAAGATAAAGAGGATAGAACAATGAAAAAACACTTAGAAGTTGTTGCAGCTATTTTAGAATATGATGGAAAAATTCTTTGCATGCAAAGGGGCAGGGGTAAGTATGACTATGTTAGCTTTAAATATGAATTCCCGGGAGGAAAGATTGAAGCAGGAGAAGCAAAACATACAGCCATAGAACGAGAATTGCGTGAAGAAATGAATGTACATATCAAAGTAAACGAAAAAGACTTATATATGACGGTACACCATGAGTATCCTGATTTTTCTATTACGATGTATGCCTTTATGTGTCACTTGGCAAAACCTGATTTTATACGAAAAGAGCATGTTGATGCCAAATGGCTTTTACCGCAAGACATGCCTCAATTGGATTGGGCCGCGGCGGATATACCCATTATGCAGAAACTTGCACAAAAATAGGAGTATCTATGGCTAGATATAACGTATTAGAACAGTGTTTGCGAGAAGGATTCATTGACTATACAGTAGATGCAGACAAACGGTATGTTCCTAAAATAGTGACGAATAATAAAGAAAAGCACAAAAAAGTGTTGGATACGATTCTGACCCAATTGTATCAGTGCGATACATTTTTATTTTCTGTTGCTTTCATTACAAAAAGTGGGATAGCCTGTATCAAAGATGCTTTGGTTGAAAATAAAAACGTAAAGGGAAAAATTTTAGCATCCCAGTATTTGAATTTTACAGAACCCATGGCATTACGGGAATTATTAAAATTTCCTAACGTAGAAATTCGCATGATGACCGAAGAAAGAGCGTTTCATGCCAAAGGGTATTTATTTCATCATACCGAAGATAAACCAGAAGATTATACGATGGTCATTGGTAGCAGTAATATGACTGCCAATGCTTTGACCCATAATCAGGAATGGAATGTTTTTTTCACATCAGCCAAAGAAGGTGCATTGATCAGAGAAACAAGAGAAGAATTTGATGCATTATGGCAAAGTGCGGAGCCGGTTACGGAAGACTGGATTAGTGCGTATGAACAGATATATCATGTACAACATAAGAGAGACCCGTCGACATATATTCCGTTTCATAAAATACAGCCCAATGCTATGCAACAAAAAGCATTACAGGGAATCCAAAAACTTCGTGAACAGGGACAACATCGAGGTTTGTTAATTTCGGCGACAGGAACAGGAAAAACATACGTATCGGCTTTTGATGTACATCGATATCAACCAAAACGCTTTTTATTTGTTGTTCATCGAGAAATGATTCTTCGCAGTGCACAGAAAAGCTATCAGAATGTAGGATTTTCGCCAACCGATATGGGACGACTTACAGGTCACGACAAGGACATACATAAAAAATATATATTTGCAACGATTCAAACGCTGGCTAATGATGAAATTTTGCATACCTTTTCGCCGGATACGTTTGACTATATTGTTATGGATGAAGTCCATCATGGTGGAGCTGCAACCTATCAAAAGGTATTACAATATTTTAAACCTAACTTTTTATTGGGAATGACGGCTACACCGGAACGAACGGATGGTTTTGATATTTACGAGCTATTTGATCATAACATTGCCTATGAGATTCGGTTGCATGACGCATTAGAAGAAAATATGCTAGTACCGTTTCATTATCATGGCATTAGTGAAATTATGGTGAATGGAACCGTATTAGATGATAAAAGCTCTTTTAATCAGCTTACGTGTGAAGCGCGGGTACAGCATATTTTACATTATGCCGATGTATATGGCAGTGATACAGATAGAGTAAAAGGACTCGTGTTTTGTAACGCTGTTGACGTAGCGAAATCATTAGCTGACGCATTTTGTAGTCATGGAAAACGCGCCGTTTCCCTAGATGGCAGTGCCTCCGAACAACAGCGAACTGATGCAGTGCGACGCCTAGAGGCAGATGCTAAAACAAGTCCAGACTATTTGGACTATATTTTTACATGCGATCTTTTTAATGAAGGAATAGATATTCCCCAGGTCAATCAGATTATCATGTTAAGGCCAACCCAGTCTGCGATTGTCTTTGTACAACAATTAGGTAGAGGTCTTCGGAAATACCCTCATAAACGATACTTGGAAGTGTTGGATTTTATAGGAAATTATGAAAATAATTTCTTACTTCCCATTGCCTTATATGGCGATAGAACGTATGATAAAGATTTTGTTCGTCAGTTGATGCATACTAATTTTTTGCCAGGAGCGACGTCTGTCTACTTTGATACCATCGCAAAAGAACAGATATATAAAGCCATCGATGCCAAAAAAACATTAGCCGATTTAAAAGAGTTAAAAGAAGCCTATTACAATATGACTTATCGGTTAGGAAGACGACCGATGATGATGGATTTTGTACGATTGGGAGATAAAGATCCCTGTTTGTTTATCCTACAGGATAAAAGAAGCTATTATGGATTTGTACAGCGTGTACAACCCTATGACACGACCCTTACGAAAGCACACCAAGCCATCTTGACGATGACGAGTTTAGAACTTGCCAATGGGAAACGGATGGAAGACATACTGGTATTACAGAAACTATTGCAACAACCTGTCGTTACAACTGCTGAAATTATCGAACAAGTTCAAACGAAATATGGATATATACCAACCGATGAAACGATGCGTAGTGTAGCGAATGTATTAACATTACAGTTTTTTGTAAAAACAGCGCAAGAAAAATACGGTAATCAGCCATTGATTAGATATGAAAATCATCAGTATATACGTACAGATTATGTTACGGCATTATGCAGGAATACAGAGTTTCAACAGTATATGAGCGATGTGTTGGCATATGCTATCTATCGGTTTGAAATGATGTATGTAGGTCATGAGAATGATGTAGTACAAGGCTTTATTCGATATGCTAAATACTCGCGAAAAGACGTATCTAAGTTACTGCATTATGAAACGAACAGAGAAGGAACATTGAATGGATATGCGATTGTAGATGACACGTGCCCTATTTTTGTTACGTATCATAAACGGGAGGATATTTCAGCAAATACGAAATATGAAGATAGATTTGTATCGCCACAACAATTTAGTTGGATGACGAGGGCTCGTGTGAAGATAACCTCTTCACAAGTAGTTCAAATTCAAAATCGTCAAGTGAGAAAACTCTTATTTATCAAAAAGAGTGATTCCGAGGGTAAAGATTTTTATTATTTAGGAGATGTTACCGTGTTGGGAAAGCCTGTACAAACCACGATTGCAAATGATGCAGGTGAACAACTTCCGATTGTTAATTTTCAGTTTTTGTTAGACAAACCGGTGGAAGATACATTATATACATATTTAAATTCATAAGAAAAAGCGTAATAAAAAAATATCCTCTCTAACCACTTACCCTTGCTAAAGTCCATATATACCTTGAAAAATGTTTCATACTCCCTTATAATGATAGAAAAATAGCAAAAGGAGCGATGAAAAATGATAGCAGCAGTATACAAGGGAATTGGTCAAATGGTCGTCGAAGAGGTACCGACGCCTTCTGTGCAAGATGGAGAATTACTCGTAAAAGTCAAGGCATGTGCTATTTGCGGTGGTGATTTGCGAACCTTTCATCATGGGCATGCTGTTATCAAACCGCCTATCATATTGGGCCATGAATTTGCCGGTGAAATCGTGGCTGTCGGGGCAGGTGTTACTCGGTATGCCGTAGGAGACCGCGTGATCGTTGCGCCGGGAATTGGCTGTGGTCATTGTTCCTATTGTTTATCGGGTAATCAGCATCTGTGTTATCATCGGCTGACGCTGGGCCATCAATTTAATGGCGGGTTTGCCGAATTTGTACGCATTCCGGCGATTGCCGTTCAGGAGGGAAATGTCAATGCCATTCCGGACAGTGTCGATTATCTCAGCGCGACCTTGGCAGAACCCTTAGCCTGTGTCATTAATGGCCAAGAAGCGATGCAGATTCAGCTGGGCGATACGGTAGCTGTCATTGGCGCCGGCCCGATTGGCATTATGCATGCCGAATTGGCGCGTTCGCGCGGTGCCGGCAAGGTATTTCTTATCAATCGCAGTCTGCCTCGGCTAGATAGAGCGCGTTCTTTGGGATATGATGCGTATATTTCGTCACAGCAGGACGATGCGGTCCAGCGCGTGATGGATTTGACGAACGGTTTGGGTGCCAATGTGGTCATTGTGACAGCCGGCAGTGAAGCGGCTATGCAAATGGGCCTTGCCATGACGAGTAAAATGGGAAAAATTTGCTTTTTTGCAGGCCTTCCCAAGGATAAACCGCAGGTAACGATCGATGCGAATTTCCTGCATTATCGGCAGATTACGGTCTATGGTACGTTTTCCTCGGCACCGCGGCATAATGCACTTGCCATTGAACTGATTCGCAGTGGCAAGCTGAATGTGGAGTATCTGCTAACCCATGCCGTATCGTTACAGCATATTCATAAAGGGTTGGAACTGGTAGAAAAACAAGTCGGCATGCGGGTCGCTGTCGTACCCCATTGGGACGAGGTAACTGAAGATATAGCCAAGCATCCGCAGTTGACGCTGGATAGGACGTGTTAGTTATATCCTTAACGTAGTATTTTTTACGGTTTAATGCCGAAAAAAAGGGATGTAACCTACTGCTTTGGTCTATCATGAACGGTAATGCTGCAAAGGATACACATAAAACGGTATGACAAAAGGACTATAACAAAATGGATTCAACTCAAACGTTCTCATTTTGTTACAGTCCTTTTGCAGTGTGGCGAATAAAAAATAAGGGACATGTCGTAACATGTCCCATCCAAAACCATATAACATGATTTTCAAGTTAGTTAATATTATAAAATTAAATGTATTCATCGTCAATGACTGGAAAGAAATATTGCACTAGTTTTATGTTTGTTTTACAAACTCTTGACATGTATCCGTGTTTTTGGTATCCTATATAGGTCATCGGGACGTGGCGCAGCTTGGTAGCGCGCTTCCTTGGGGTGGAAGAGGTCGCGAGTTCAAATCTCGCCGTTCCGACCATGACAGGACAGAACTCTTATTCTTTGTGAATGAGGGTTCTTTTTTTGATATGTACCAAAAGAAAGAAGGAACGGGTATGGATATTCGGATTCGTCCGGCTTGTATAGACGATTTAGATGCCGTAACGGCGATTGAACAGGCTTGTTTTCCCAAAGCGGAAGCAGCGACTAGAGAGCAGCTGCAGGAACGGCTGGCGGCATTTCAGCATTCTTTTTTGCTGGCTGAAAAAGAAAATCATCCAGTGGGATTTATTAATGGCTGTGTGACAGCCCGGCAGGTACTGACAGATGATTTATATGCATCGACGCAGCTTCATGATGATACGGCTGCGAATATGATGGTATTTGGGTTAGATGTCGTACCGCAAGAACAGCATCAGGGCATTGCCAAACAGCTGATGCAGGCGTATATAGCCCTGGCAATAAAGCGGCATAAAGCGTTGATTACGCTGACGTGCAAAAAGCGATTGATTCCCTTTTATGAGCAGTTTGGATATGTCTGCCAAGGACGTTCGGTATCGACCCATGGCGGTGTGACCTGGTATACAATGACGATGTATTTGTAGATACAGCCGTCTTAAAGCAAAGCGATTTCTTTGAGAGGAGAAATCGCTTTTTGTATCGTGTGCTATAATAAAAAGAAAGTAATGAAACGTAAAGGAGCGGAAGGTATGCGTCCATTTGTCCATTTACATGTCCATACGCAGTACAGTTTGTTTGACGGATTGTGCCGGATTCCGGATATGGTACAGCAGGCAAAAGCTATGAATATGCCGGCTGTGGCGATTACGGATCACGGCAATATGTACGGCGTCATTCATTTATATAAAGAAGCCAAAGCCCAAGGCATCAAGCCGATTTTGGGTTGTGAAGTCTATATGACGCGGGGCAGTCGGTTTGAGAAAAAAACAAAGGAACGGCTGTGCCATCTTATTTTACTGGCAAAAAATAATACGGGCTATCACAATTTGGTCAAAATCGTGTCCAAGGGATTTGTGGACGGCGAAAACAATTATCACAAGCCCCGCGTGGATTATGATTTACTCGAGCAGTATCATGAAGGTCTCATTGCCATGAGTGCCTGCATTGAAGGCCATATTCAGCAGGATATTCTCAATCATAATGAAGCCGGTGCCAGACGAACGCTGGAACGGCTCGTGCGGATTTTTGGTACAGATGATTTTTATTTGGAAGTCCAAAATCACGGCATGACAGAAGAAAAAATCGTACGGGAAACGTTCAAGCAATGGGCGAATGAATACGGTCTCAAGCTAGTGGCGACCAATGATTATCACTATCTTCAAAAATCCGATGCCGCCGCGCAGGAAGTCAAATTGTGCATCTCCACGGGCAGTACCCTCGATGATCCGTCTCATTTCCGCTTTGTCAATGACGAATTTTATATGAAAAGCGGCGATGAAATGGCGGCTCTTTTTCCGGATATGCCCGAAGCCCTCGACACGACGCTGGAAATTGCTGATAAATGCAACGTCGAGATTTCCTTTACGGAACGGCATTTGCCGAAATTTGTTGTACCTGAGGGCGAAACGGACGAGTCCTATCTTCGTAAATTGTGTGAAGAAGCCTTGCCGACGCGGTATGACCCGATTACGCCGGCTGTGCGGGAACGATTGGATTATGAATTAAGCGTTATCAATAAAATGGGCTTTCCGTCGTATTTTTTGATTGTTTGGGATTATGTCAAATTTGCGCGGGATCATCAGATTCCTGTCGGGCCCGGCCGTGGGTCCGCCGCCGGTTCGGTCGTCGCCTATTTATTGGGCATTACGGGACTGGATCCGCTCAAATATAATTTGCTCTTTGAACGTTTTCTCAATCCGGAACGGGTCACTATGCCGGATATTGACATGGATTTTTGTTATGAAAACCGCAGTCGTGTCATTGATTACGTAACGAGAAAATACGGCAAAGATCATGTAGCCTTGATTATTACCTTTGGTACGCTGGCTGCGCGGGCCGTTATGCGCGATGTCAGCCGGGTGCTGGATATTCCTCTGAGCGAAGTCAATCGGATTATGAAGCTCGTGCCGACGGAACTGGGATTGACCATTGACAAAGCCCTCAAAATCAGCAGTGAATTTCGCCGTGAATATGAACAAAACGCCACGGTCCATCATATGGTAGATATGAGTCGATCCCTAGAGGGCATGGTGCGCCATTCGTCAACCCATGCCGCGGGCGTCGTCATTTCGGCGGCACCTGTCGATGATTACGTACCCATGCAGTATTCTAAAGAAGGCTATTTGACAACTCAGTATGATAAAGATTTGGTTGAAGAACTGGGTCTATTAAAAATGGACTTTTTAGGACTTCGTACCTTGACTGTCATCGGCGATACGGTTAAGCTCATCGAAAAAGATCATGGCATTCACTTGGATATCAACCATATTCCCCTCGACGATCCCGAAACATGTAAGCTCCTGACCGACGGTGATACGGCCGGTGTCTTTCAGATGGAATCCGAAGGCATTACCAATTTGGTCAAAGAATTGGCACCGAAGCATTTTGAAGATATGATTCCGCTCGTTGCCTTGTATCGGCCGGGACCGCTGGGAAGCGGTATGGTCGATGATTTCATCAAGGGAAGCCATGGCGAAAAGGAAGTCACCTATTTGCATCCCTTGCTGGAGCCGATTTTAAAAGATACGTACGGTGTTATTTTATACCAGGAACAGGTCATGCAGATCGCTTCTGTTATGGGCGGATTTTCGCTGGGCCAAGCCGATTTGCTGCGCCGTGCCATGGGCAAGAAAAAAGAATCCATTCTAAAAGCTCAGCGGGCGAATTTCTTGGAAGGTACGAAACAAAATAATATTCCCGATGATATTGCCAATAAAGTCTTTGACTTGATGGTCTATTTTGCAGGGTACGGGTTTAATAAGTCCCATTCAGCAGCGTATGCTTTTGTGGCATGGCAGACAGCCTATCTCAAAGCCCATTATCGGCCGGAACTGATGGCTGCGACGATGACGAGCATGCTCAATGATATCAGCAAAGTCAGTTATTATATTGCGGAATGCCGGCGCCATGGCGTCACCGTACTGGCACCGGATGTCAATACGAGCCAGCGCGTGTTTTCTGTTGAACACGGCAGTGTGCGCGTCGGCTTGTCGGCGATCAAAAGCATTAGTGAAGCAGCCATTCAAAAAATCGTAGAAGATAGGGAACAGCACGGGCCTTTTGCGTCGCTGGAAGATTTTTGCAGCCGTGTCGATTATCATATTGTCAACCGCAAAAACATTGAAAATCTCATCAAAGGGGGAGCCATGGATTCGTTCGGCAAAAAACGGTCGCAGCTCATGGCAGTCGTCGAACAGGCTATGAGTGTCGGCTCGCTAAAGCAAAAAGACGATGCGTCCGGACAGATGGGCTTGTTTGACAGCGGTGATGATGCGCCGGCCATGGCGTTGCAGTATCCGGATATTGATGAATATCCTTTGGATGTACGGCTGGCGATGGAAAAGGAATTTGCCGGCTTTTATTTCAGCGGCCATCCCTTGGATAAATACAAAGAGAAAATGAACGCACTGACGCCGATTATGACCTTTTTTGGCGAAGACAATCAGCAGTACGATGGCAAACGGGTACAAATTGGCGGACTTATTACAGCGCGCCGGCAAGTTACGACCAAGCGAAATGAACAAATGGTCATTTTGACCGTAGAAGATTACGCTGGCACCGTATCGGTCGTCGTATTTCCAAAAGTATTTAGTCAGTGCATGAATGCTTGTACAATGGATATGGCCGTTATGGTCAAGGGACGAACGGATATCAGCGATGAAGGCGTGCAGATTATTGCTGAACACGTCGCCTTGTTAGGCGATACGGCTGATGGTCCGGCTGTATCATCGACGGCAGCAAAACCGATGGAACCTCGCTGGTATCCCGGCAGTGGTACGAAACTGTTTATTAAAATACCGGCCCATTTGGAACGAACTAATTTGAGCGACCGCATTGCTCATGTCTTAACCAAGTATCACGGTGACGTGCGCGTCTATTTCCATTTGATGGGGAGCCGTAAAACGATTTTGACATCGCCAACCTATTGGGTGACTACAGACGATGTCCTGCGACAAGAATTAGAGGCATTACTCGAACCGGGGTCGGTGGTATTGAAATAGGGAAGATTCCCTGTACCCTCGTATATTCATTCTTTTTCGTGCCGCCGAAAAAGAACGAATCAAGAAAAAGGCGGCCGCCCAACACTCCCATTCCTTTGAGAATAGCTGTCATTGCTAAATGGGCGAAACTCGCTGCGCTCAAACAAACGCCCATTTTTAACGCAATGCCAGTTATTCTCATTGTGTGGCATACGCCACACAACCAGTCATTCCCGTAATGGGCGGTTTGCAAACAAATGGTAACAATTTTTGATATAGATATGTTGGAAAAAGGAGAAACGAATATATCTCAACAGGGGCTTGGCTGATAGAAAACTATTTTTTAGAGACTGTATGCAATCTCTCTTACATGACAAACGACACCGACCATTACGGGAGCGACCGTTGCGTCAGCATGCCGGACGAAGGGCTTACGTCAAAAACGGTTGTGCTGGTAGCAGGAAGGTCAATTCTTTCACAGCGCTCCACCGCCCCGTCGAGCTTACAACCGTTTAGTAAGCCCTTTGGCTGGCAAGGGAGCGGGAGTTCTGGTCGGCGGCTTCTTTCTTTTTGGTACTTTTCTTTCTGGCCGCGCAGAAAGAAAAAGTACATACAAGAGTGCAGAGAAACTTCTCTGCTCGTTCGCCGGCACGAAAATGAATACATAAGGGTATGTAGGGAATCTTCCTTACTTTTAACTAAAAAAAGAGACCTGCCATGAATGTGGCAGGTCTCTTTTTTAGTGTATCTATTTATTTATTTATCTGCATGTAACGTACTGTTAATATGAACGCCTTTTAAGAAAGGCATGGTTGGTTTTTCTGTCGTATCGACGGTTTCGCGGATTCCTTCAAAGGTTGTGGTCAGCATCAGTTTCAAGCGGTTCGTCTGGTTGACCGAGCTGGCACTGGGATCGTAGTCGATGGCGACGATATTGACATTCGGAAAGGCTGCTTTCAATGCTTTAATCATGCCTTTGCCGGTGACGTGATTGGGCAGGCAGGCCCAAGGCTGCAGGCAAACGATATTCTTGGCGCCTCGTTTGATTAAGTCAATCATATCTCCTGTGAGGAACCAGCCTTCACCGGCTTCATGGCCTAGGGAGAGATATTGTTTGGCTTCATCGGCAATATCGTAAATCGACGTAATCGGGTCGAAATGCTGGCTTTTGGCAACGGCGTCGCAGTAGGGCTTACGATACCAATTCAGCAGTTTGACCATAGTTTTGCTGGTAAACGAAGAAAGCCAGCTGCCGGATAGGTATTTGTGACGGAATTGACTGTCTAATAACCCATACAAGAAAAAGTCAGCTAATCCGGATACGATGATTTCGCCGCCTTCTTCTTCAATCATGCGAACGATATGATTGTTGGCAATAGGATGGAATTTGACGTAAATTTCACCGACTAAACCGATACGGGGTTTCTTTTCTTCATGCATATCGATGTGGTCAAATTCGGAAATGATGGCGCGAATATTCTGTTTGAACGTGTGCATATCGGCTTTCATCAGGTCTTTCGTACATTTATCCTGCCACTTTTTAAAGAGCGCTTCTGCCGTTCCTTTTACTTTTTCATAAGGACGGGTGCGATACAATACTTGCTGCAGGGCATCGCCGTAAATCATAGCCATGACCAGACGGTGCCAAAAACCGAGATGTGGCTTAAACCCAGGCTGTTTATTCAGGCCTTTCGTTGTTAAGGACAAAATGGAAACATCAGCCATGCCGGCATCGGCTAAGGCTTTACGAATCATGCCGATGTAGTTCGTCGCACGGCAGCAGCCGCCGGTCTGCGAGATAATGACGGATGTATGTTTTAAATCATACTTGCCTGATTTGAGGGCCGTAATGATTTGGCCCAGCGACATGATAGCCGGATAGCAAGCGTCGTTGTGAATATAGGCAAGGCCTGTATCAATAGCTTTTTGTCCCTGATGGGGCAGAATTTCCATATGATATCCTTCATGGGCAAAGGCTGCCTGGAACATGGGAAAATGAATCGGTGTCATCGAAGGCGCCAGGATGACGTTGGTCTTGGCATCTTCTTTGGTAAAAATCGCTTTATGATATGAATAGGGAACGGTCGGTGCCGTTTCTTTTTGGCGATGATTCATGACAAAGAGCAGCGAACGCAGACGAATGCGGATGGCCCCCAAGTTGGATCCTTCATCAATCTTGAGGAGCGTATGGATTTTATGGCCCTGTGCCAGGATTTCCTGCACTTGGTCGGCTACGATGGCATCTAAGCCGCAGCCAAAGGAATTGAGTTCGACCAGTTCCAAATTAGGCTGGCTGACGACATATTGGGCAGCTCGGTACAGACGGGAATGATAGGACCATTGGTCAACGACGCGCAGTTCTTTGGGAAGCTGTCCTAAAGGAGCGACGCCGTCTTCAGTGAGAACAGCCAGGCCCAGGCTGTTGATGAGTTCGGGAATGCCGTGGTTGATTTCCGGATCGACGTGATACGGACGGCCGCAGAGTACGATGGCCCGTTCGCCGCGTTTGGCGAGCATGTCCAAGGCTTTCTTCGTCAGGTCACGGTAGGTTTGTTTATACGATTCTTCTTCATCCCACGCGGCCAGTGCGGCTTCTTTGATTTCTTTTTTGCCTAGGTTCCAAACGCGCAGTTCTTCCTGCAGTCTGGGGATAATGCGTTTTTTATCATGAAGGGGCAGGAACGGGCAAAGATACAGCGTATTCGTATCGGAAAGGCGTTCTTCCATATTATGGCGAATGACGTCGGGATAGCTCATGACCATGGGGCAGTTGAAGGTATTGTCCCGACTGCCTTCGTCCGGGCCGTTTTGAATGCACGGATAAAAGATGCGGTCGACGCCTTTTTCCAGCAGGTTTTCGATATGACCGTGGACCATTTTGGCCGGATAGCAGGCCGAATCGGACGGAATCGTATCCATGGCTTTTTCAAAGAGCTTTTTGGAAGACGGGTCCGATAAGACGACAGTATAGCCGAGTTTGGTAAAAAACGTGAACCAGAACGGATAGTCTTCATACATGTTCAGCACGCGGGGAATACCGACAGTGCCGCGCGGGCCGTCTGCCAATGGTTTGTATTTATTAAACAGCAGATTATACTTGACTTTGTACATATTGGGCAGGGTGTTGTGATGCTGCGTGACCGAACCGGCGGCGCCGCGTTCACAGCGATTGCCCGTAATAAAGGAACGGCCGTCGTTAAAGGTATTTACCGTCAAAAGACAATTATTCGTACATTTGCCGCAATGCCGAATAGATGTCGTGACATGGAGTTTGGCCAATTCGTCCAACGTCAAGATGGAGGATTTTGTGTGATCGGTATGATAAGCTGTCCGGCAGATGAGGCCCATGCCAAAGGCTCCCATCAACCCGGCAATGGCCGGACGAATGACATGGCGGCCCAGTAATTTTTCAAAGGCCCGCAGTACGGCGTCATTATAAAACGTCCCGCCCTGTACGACGACATGTTTGCCCAATTTAGCCGGATCTTTGACTTTAATGACTTTATATAACGCGTTTTTAATAACCGAATAGGATAGGCCGGCTGAAATATCCGCCATCGTGGCGCCTTCTTTTTGGGCCTGTTTGACTTTGGAATTCATAAAAACAGTACAGCGTGAACCTAGGTCAATCGGGCTTTTGGCGAGTAATGCCGCTTTCGAAAAGTCTTCAATCGATAAATTTAAGGATTTGGCAAAGGTATCCAAGAAGGAACCACATCCGGACGAGCAGGCTTCATTTAAGAGGATATCTTCGATGTGGCCGTCTTTGACCCGGCTGCATTTCATGTCTTGGCCGCCAATATCGAGAATAAAATCGACGTCCGGACAAAAATGGGCAGCAGCCTGATAATGGGCAATCGTTTCTACTTCGCCGATGTCTAAATGCAGGGCTTCTTTGATGAGGCCTTCGCCATAGCCCGTAATGCCGGCCTTAGCGATAAACGCGCCTTTGGGCAGACGGGAATAGACTTCTTCAACGATTTTTTGGGCAGCTAATAAGGGACTGCCTTCGTTGTTTTGATAATGGGTATAGAGAATTTTATTATCTTCACTGAGCAAGACCGATTTGATCGTCGTTGAGCCGGCATCCATGCCCAAATAGCACGGGCCGCTGTACGATGCCAGGTCTGCATAGGCAACGGTATGCTTGCTGTGCCGTTCCTGAAATTCTTTTAATTCCGCTTCGTTATGAAATAACGGGTCAATACGGTCGGACTGGGCTAAGGACGATTCATCGACGTTGCGAAGCTGTCCCATGAGATTCATAAACGACAAGGGTTTGGCATCAAAACTGCCCAGTGCGGCGCCGATAGCGACATAGACCTGGGCATTTTCCGGCGCAATGACTTGTTCTGGCGTCAAATGCAACGTCTTGGCAAATTGCTTGCGAAGCTGAGACAAATAGGTCAGCGGGCCGCCGAGAAAGCAGACCGTACCTTTGATGGGACGACCGCAGGCAAGACCGGTAATCGTTTGAAATACGATGGACTGAAAAACCGAGGCAGCGACATTTTCTTTGCTAGCCCCTTCATTAAGCAGAGCCTGAATATCTGTTTTGGCAAACACGCCGCAGCGCGCGGCAATCGGGTAGAGTGTATCCGATTGTTTGGCCAGTTCATTTAAGCCGCTCGCATCGGTATGCAGCAGTGTGGCCATTTGGTCAATAAAAGCCCCCGTACCGCCGGCACAGTTGCCGTTCATGCGGTGTTCGTTGCCGCCGGTCAGATAGGTAATTTTAGCGTCTTCGCCGCCCAATTCAATGATGACATCCGATTGGGGATAATACGTGCGGACGGCTTTGGTACCGGCAATCACTTCCTGGATAAAGGGAATACCCAGGTATTCGGCCAAGGCAATGCCGCCGGAACCGGTAATGGCCAGGGTAATCTGTTGGTCGCCAAAAATTTCATAGGCGTTTTGCAGCAGATCCCATACTTTTTGACGGATATCTGTATAGTGGCGGACATAGCAGGCATGCATACATTGTTTGGCATCATTTAACACTGCGATTTTGACAGTTGTTGAACCAATATCAATGCCTATATGTAATACGTTTTTCATATGTTTCACCTTATCGGCACACGCCGATCTTTCTCTTTGATACTTATTTATATATTTATATAGACAGCTGTTGCAGGTACATCTTGAGAACAGCTTATACATAGTCTATCCTATATTGTACCATATAGAGTCAAAACTGTAAGGTAGAAAACGGTATTTTACATGAAAAATTTATGCCGTCTCACCTGGTCTCACCGGGGCAATTACTTCTTTTACGGCTGTATTTATGGTACAATAAATCCATCAAACAAGATTACAGGAGGCAATGTATGAAAGAATTTGTGACAGAACATCAGTCGCCGTATTTGGATTTAACGGCAGAAGTTTCAAAAGTATTATACAAGGGAAAATCAGATTTTCAGGATATTATTGTAGCGGATTCCAAAGAGTTTGGCCGGATGCTGGTGCTGGACGGTGTATTTCAGACTTCCATCAAAGACGAATTCATGTATCATGAAAGTATTGTCCATATTCCTTTATTTTTGCATCCCAATCCTAAAAATGTATTGATTATCGGCGGCGGTGACGGCGGAGCAGCCAGAGAAGCTGTTCGTCATCCCGAAGTAGAACATGTTACGATGGTTGATATTGACGGCAAAGTCATTGAATTATCAAAAGAATATTTCCCGGAAATTTCCAAAGCCATGCGGGAAAACAATCCCAAACTGACTGTTAAAGTCGGCGACGGTATTGCCTTTATGCGGCAAGCGGAAAATTTCTATGATGTCATTATTGTAGACTGCTCCGACCCGGTAGGCCCTGGTGAAGGATTGTTTACGTATGAATTTTATAAAGATACGTATAAAGCCTTGAAAGAAGACGGTTTATTCGTACAGCAGACGGAATCGCCCTTTATGCATCGCAAACTGGTCAAAGAAATTTGGGACTGCGTATCGGACATTTTCCCGATTACGCGATTGTATACAGCCTTTATTCCGCTCTATCCGACAGGCATGCATTGCTTTACAATGGGTTCTAAAAAATACGATCCCTTGCAGTGGAAACCCAACCGCAAGCGGACATTCCCGACGAAATATTACAACGAAGGAATTCAGCGCAGTGCCTTCGTATTGCCGAATTTCGTAAAAGATGTATTATATGGAGAAAAAGATCGATAATATTCTGTAAAAAATTAAAAAAATCTCTTGACATAATGTGTGTTGGGTGATAGAATAATCTACGTTGACGGCGCACGAAACGAAATGTGCGACGCAGCGTAGATACCTATGGCGGGTATGGTGAAGTGGTTAACACGGCGGATTGTGGCTCCGTTATGCTAGGGTTCGAATCCCTATACTCGCCCCATAGGGGTATAGCCAAGTGGTAAGGCACCGGACTTTGACTCCGCTATGCGCTGGTTCGAATCCAGCTACCCCTGCCAGCCATGATTCATTAGCTCAGCTGGTAGAGCACCTGACTTTTAATCAGGGTGTCCCGAGTTCGAATCTCGGATGGATCACCATAAAAGCACTGTTCAGATGAACAGTGCTTTTTTTATATTCTCTTATCGTTGCATCCTATATGTATCATATGTAGTTATATATAAATAGCGAGAGATACGAAAACAACCGCTTGCTACGTAACAGTAAGCGGTTGTTTTGTGTATGCTGCATGACGCCGAAGCGTGTTGATTATCAAAGGAAGAAGATAATCATATCAATAATAAACGTAGGAATCAGAATGGAGCAAGACCAGCCCATATACCCAAAGAAGCTGGGCATTTTGATCTTGTTTTCTTCGGCAATGGATTTGACCATGAAGTTCGGTGCGTTGCCGATATACGTATTGGCACCCATGAATACGGCACCGGCTGAAATGGCTTCCAGCATAATCTGCGATACCGTGCCGACAGAGGTAGCAATTCCCTGGGTTGCGCCCAGTGCGCCGGCAGTCTGCAGAAATACGAGATACGTCGGCGTGTTATCTAGGAAGGATGATAACGCACCGGTTGCCCAGAACATTTCCCACGGCTGGGACAGGCCTAATTCGGCGCCGTGTGTTTTTAAAATAATTAACGCCGGAATCATGGTAATGAAGATGCCGATAAACAGCTTAGCGACTTCGGCAATCGGAGCATATGAGAATTCGTTGATAGCTCGGATAGACTGTTTGGTCGTTTTCAATGACAAGTACGCAGCGACGAGGAGCAGAATGATTTCTACGAGTGTCGCATAGGGGAAGACGATGCCGTCAAAAACAGGAATACCGGCGCCGTCAGCAAAGAAGGCAAATTCTTTTGGCAGTACGCCGTTAGCGACAACGCCCAAGACGATAAGGACGATAAAAATCAGATTATGAATGCCTTCGACATGAATTGGTTCTTTGTCACCTTGCTGTGTATCCTGGGGAGAACGGCCGGCAGCCAATTCTTTTTTATATAGATGATGGTCGATGGCAAAGAAAACAGCAAAGAGAATAATCAAGTTTAGAATTAAAATCGGCAGTAAGTGGAACGTCCACGTAAAGGGAACGCCGCGCTGGAATCCCATGAACAGCGGCGGGTCACCAAGCGGTGTCAAGCAGCCGCCGACATTGGCAACTAAGAAAATAAAGAACACAATAACGTGTACTTTGCGCTGCCGCCAAGAATTAGCCTTGATAACAGGACGAATCATGAGCATGGCTGCACCGGTCGTGCCGATCCAGCTGGCAAGAAAGGTACCGATAAACAGAAGAAGAGCATTGATTTTCGGTGTGCCGGCCAAGGTTCCTTTTACGGCGATGCCGCCGGCAACGACAAAGAGCGCAAATAAGAGGACAATAAAGGGAATGTAATCGAGCAGTACCGATTCAAGAAGCCGGAATATGGCTTCATTGACGCCGTAGGCGGCGGCAAAGGGGACGAGAAAGAGAATCGACCAGCCAATCGCCGCGCTGAGCATGTTTTTTTCCCACCAGTGCGGTTTGATAAGAGGAATAATAGCAATGGATAAGAGCATGCCGACAAAGGGAATAATACTCCATGTTGGCAGTGTGGTGCCGATGGCAGCGTGAGCCCCTTCGTTGGCAAATACTGCAGGCACCATAAACAGAAAGAATGCCAATGTACAAGACAATGGCCGAACAAGATGTTTCATAGTATACCGCCTTTCATTATATATCATTGTATCCATGATGGATAATTACAAATATTATATCATAGGTATTCTTACTATTATACTGTTTTTTTAAAAATATCCTGTTTTTATATCATAAAAAGACATAAAAACTTTAGGATATATAAAAAACGGGTTCGATAAAAAATATGCCGTAAAAAGAAGGAAATAGGCAAGATATGGAGAATATATATTATAAAGGTACCGTGAAAGTGAGGAGGAATTTATATGAAAAAATATAATAATATTATTGTGCCGACCGATGGTTCCGTCAATTCCAAACGGGCATTAGAACATGCCATTGTGATTGCATCGTCTTTAGGAGCGACGATTACGCTGGTATACGTAGCCAATATTGTTTCTGTTATTTCCAACTTTGATCAGATTCCCAATGCAAGCGGGTATGTTACGGAACAAGTGGCTTTGGATATGGAAGAAGAAGGCAAGGGCGTACTGGATGAATTTGCCAAAGCGATTCCCCAGAATATCGAAGTCAAGAGCGTATTTGAAGTCGGGTCGCCGGGCCCGGCCGTATTATCCGTAGCAAAAAAATATAATGCTGATTTGATTGTCATGGGCAGCCGCGGCTTAGGCCCATTGAAAGGATTGTTTATGGGTTCTGTCAGCAGTTATGTCGTAACCCATTCGGAATGCCCTGTATTAATCGTTAAGTAATAGACTGGATACGATGTGCGTGAAAGACTTTGCTCTGAAAAAATGGGCAAAGTCTTTTTTTTGTGTATGGGAATTGCGTATTTTGTGATATACTGTGAGTGCGTATACATTACGATATATAATCTTGCCTAGGAGGCAGTAGACAATGATAAAAAATAGTAAGAAATGGCTTGAACGCGAAACGAAGGAATGGGTGTCCAACGGATGGATTTCAAAAGACGCGGAAAAGCATATTTTGAAATCGCACAGCACATCCGGCACGATAGGTGCGAATATCCCTTTATACAGTATATTAGCCGTGATTGGCGGCTCGATTATTGGCATGGCTTTGATTTGGTTTTTGGCGAATAGCTGGTATCAAATTTCGACGGTGCTGCGAACCGTACTGGCTGTATTGCTTCTCGTCGTATCGCAGGTCGGCGTAGGGGCGGCTATGTTTCAAGAACGGCAGGGAACACTTGCGGGAGAGGCCGTAGCAGTCGTTCACAGCATGCTGGTTTTTGTTGTCATAGCGATGGCAGAACAGACCTTTTATATCGGCTGGGATACGGCAGATTATTTAGCTGTGAGTGCCGTGCTGATATTGCCGGCCGTGTATTTGATTCGCTCTGTCGGCAGTTTGGCATGTTATTGCGTATCCGTACTGATTTGGGCAGCCATAGGAGGCCCATTGAATGCATTCGGAGGCATTGCTTTTTTATGGGTTTTGAGTATACTGCCCCTGCCGTTTTACAGAGTTCTTGTACAAAGTCATGATGAAATCCGCCTGTCCATTTTTTCTTGGATGATGACGGTGACGATATTTGCCGCATTTGTGTTGGCTGCGAAGAACGCCTCGTATATTCCGTTCTTGATGATGGCTGCATTGGCTGTCGTTGTCATGCTTACGGGATATTCCATTGATATTCATAAACCGTGGGGGATGCCGTTCCGGTGGTTCGGCCGGTTTATGGCGGCAGCTTCCCTGCTCATTTCCTGTATCCCCCTTTCTTGGCATGGCGTGGCAGATATTCAGGGATTCCATTGGACAACGACGACCATTACAGTACTTTTATTTGTGGCGATGGCAGCTGTATTGGCTAAGGGCGTTAAAAAACGTCTTTGGGGTCCTGTCGTATATACGGGGATTCCCGTTTTGCTGGCGTTTGAAACCATTTTGGTACGAAACGGCGTATACTCGTCGGTACCATTGATTGTGTCATCGCTGTATATGCTGTTTTTAGGGTTCTTCGAAACCTTGCAGGGGTATAATGCCCACCGCATGCGGCATACGCAGTTTGGCATTTTAGTATTAGTGGCATTAGTCGTATCGTTTTTGATTGGCGCCAGCTTTTCACCGCTCGTGCCGATTGTAGCGATTATTGTGTTAGTATTGGTCATTGTGCAGCTGCGCCGTACGTCTTCGAGCCGTAAGGCTGCGGCAGTACGCGCTGAACGGCGCAGCCGGCTGAAACATACATCGGCAACGGTGCGCGGCGAACGGCGAACCGAACCGGTATCCGATGTGCCTCAGGCCGAAGAACTGCTGGAAACGAAAGATGCTGCAGCCGATGCCGATACCTTGGCAGAATGGATGAAACAGATTCATATGCCGGAACCGGATACAAAATCTCAGGAGTCATGGCAACCATCTAATGACACCGTGATTCCGAAAGAAAAGCCGCAGTCTTTATTTGTGGCACCTGTATTTCATGATCCTGATGAAATCGCCCTGCCGACGGCACCGCAGCCGCACGTACCGAGGCAGCCTGTGCAGGACGTAAAAAAAGAAAGTAAGCCCATGACTTCACCGTGGCATACACAAGCACAGACTACGGCAAAACGAAAACGACCTGTCAGTCGTTCTCCATGGGCTAAGGAAGGAGAAACGCGTAAATGAAAGCAGTAAAATTTAATTTTTCTCCGGATGGTACGAATAAGTGGATGATTTTTTTACTTGTCGTCGTGATTCAACTCGGCGTCTTTGGCTATATTGGCTGGCGCTGGCATAATATCAGCGTAGACGGCATCCCATATCAATGGCAGTGTCTGCCGCGATTGGAAGTATCTTCGTTTGGAACCGATTATATTCGCGTTGTATTTCCGGAAGATACGACGCAGTGGCTGGATGACACGATACCGGAAGAAGGCCAGACGATTTACGTACAAATTTCCCGCAATACCCAGGGCATTATGAAACTGGAAGGTGCTTCGGCAAATAAACCGAGCCGGGGCGGTGATTATATGAAAGCGACCGTTGTGGCCTTTCACGATGGCATGGTTCAGTTTAAAGTCGGATTTGACCGGTATCAGATTGCGCCGGAACATACTGACGGCATTTATAACATTACCAATCATGACAGCGTACTGGCCAGTGTACGAATTAAAAAAGGCGACGGTGTCATTAAAGGCATTTTTATCAACGGCGTTCCGCTGGAAGCATGTAGTAACGGCGCAGCTATTGAAGAAACAAGAAAACAACAGCACGGCACAACGGATACAGCGAGTGCAGGAAAAGCGTTTGACAAGCCTCGCATGGTAGAACCCGGCATGGTGCCGCCTAAAGAAGAATAACCCCGTATACGAAGAAAGAGAGGCTATTATGAAAGCGTATCTAAAATTAGGCCTTACAGTCGCCCTGACAGCGGCTTTGCTGTTGCTTTCCGGTTTCCGGGCTCAAACTATCATTCATGATGACGGCAGTGAAACCCAGGATGTACTCAAGGTATCTGAAACAGCACAGGGACAGAAAAAACTTCGTGCCGATGCCGATGATTTTCAAAAACGAAATTATACGATTATGGATTACAGCAATGGCAATGGTGAAGGGTTTCGTGCCATGAAAACGATTACAAAAGATGGTGCCAACAAAAGCTCTGTCGACCGCATTGTCCATAAGACGCACGATGGATCGATTTGTTCTACCTATTATATTGATTACAGTTATACCGGTGACAGCATTCAAGCACTGCGGCTGGGCATGCCCATAGAAGAAAATGGCGCTGATTTGGAATATATTGTATCTTTCCCATCGGGAACCCAGGTTACCAGCAACAGTACCCAGGCCGATACACCGGGCAGCACCTATATGTGGAGCCTGCATAATGACACGCCGTCCCAAATTAAGTTGCAGGCAACGGTTTGGCACAAGCTGTTCATCTATATCGCTCTGTTTTTGATTGCAGCTGTCATCGTCATCGTTCTGATTATGGAACGGCGGCGCCGCAACGTCATCAGTTGGAAACGGGCAGCCCATATGCGCAAAGTGGAAATACTTCTGTTGTGCATTCCTATTGTTATCTTGGGATATATGGGATATGAATATTATGTGGGAACCCATGTGACTGCCGATTCGCTGGCGAAGGTTTCAGAACAACAGCAGGAAGAACTGTTGGAAAGTCGCGAAGAAGATAAAAAAATGCATGATGTCAATGCGGCCAAACAGCGCAGTGGTGAAATCGCAGCATCTCGTATTCGTAGCAAGACTATGGAAATTTCCAGTTCCCTTCGCGAATTGAACCGCGATTACCAGTCCGGCAGTATTAGTAGAAGCGAAGCAAGATCGCAAGCGAAGTCGTTAGCATCGCAAGCGCAGGAATTATTAGCCAGCGGCAAGGATTTATCCGAAGCGGATAAAGACGTATTGCAGCAGCTGGTCGATCGCTTGGTTGATGAAGCCGATTCTATTGGCAGCGGTCCGAGTGCAGCAGAAACCGTAAGCCGCAACGTATCGGAAGAACGACAGCAGTCAGATTCGAGTACGACAGAAACTAGAAGCAGTACGTCTTCTTCACAGGCAGCCAATACGTCGACAGCAAATAGTGCAGGCAGCAATGCCAAAGCAAGTGCAGCCAAGGCAGCGCCGGCAAAAGATGCGAACAAATCCACGAAACAATAAAGGTTTTTTGTTACTACCTATTCCAAATTACGACAAAACATGATATGATACTATATGTAAATATAAAACAGGATTGGTTTTGAATAAGGAGGTTTATGATTCATGTATTGTGTAGAAGAAATTAAAAATGGCATTTACTGGATGGGATGCAATGATTTTGGAACAGAATTATTTGAACGCATTTTTCCGATTCCCGAAGGTGTAACATACAACTCGTATTTTATTGACGATGAAAAAACATGCGTCCTCGACGCAATGGATAAAAGCTGCCGTGATGAATTTTTGGAAGATGTAGAACATCTGCTTCATGGCCGTAAATTGGATTACTTTGTTCTTCAGCATATGGAACCGGATCATGCAAGTTCTGCCGTAGCACTTCTTGAAAAACATCCGGAAGCTAAAATTGTCGCACAGCCGCAGACATTTAAGCTGTTTGAACAATTCTTCCGTACGCCTATGCCGGAACGCTATATGAATGTAAAAGAAGGCGATCGCCTGGCATTGGGTAAACATACGCTGCAGTTTGTCAAAGCACCGATGGTTCACTGGCCGGAAGTTATCATGTCCTATGATTTGACAGATAAAGTATTGTTCAGTGCCGATGCTTTTGGTATGTTTGGCACAACAGGCAATGTCTATGCCGATCAGGTAGATTATGAAGAAAATTACTTGGATTCGGCTCGTCGCTATTATGTCAACATTGTTGGCAAATTCGGTCCGCAGGTTGTCAATGTGTTGAAAAAAGCATCGGGTCTCCCTATTGATTATATTTGCCCGCTTCACGGCTTGGTATTCCGTACACCGGAAACGATTGGCTACATTATTGACAAATATCTCCATTGGGCAAAATATGTACCGGAAAAGAAAGGCGTTGTCATTGCGTTTGCTTCTATTTACGGCAACACACAGCGTGCTGCCTGCGTACTGGCACATAAATTGAGCGAACAAGGCATTAAAGACGTTCGTCTTTATGATGTATCCAAAACCCATTCGTCCTATATAACCGCGAAAGCTTGGGAATACAGCCATTTGGTATTGGCAGCACCGACATATAATTTGAATTTGTTCCTGCCGATGGAAAACTTCCTGCATGATTTGAAAACATTGATGTACCAAAACCGCAAAGTTGCTGTTATCGGCAATCATAGCTGGGCATCGGCAGCATATAAGACAATGGTAGATTATGTTCGGGATCAGTTTAAACATTGTGAAGTGTTGGAACCGTCTATCGATTTCAAATCCTCCTTGCAAGATGATCAAGAAGGCTTGCTGGATGAAATTGCTGCAAAAATCGTAGAAGATGTACGGTCCTATCCAGATCCGAAAACATTACTCTAATATTCAGTTATCCATGATAAAAAAGGCTTGTCGCTTCATGCGACAGCCTTTTTTTGTAAGGAAATGCCGAATAAAGTATGTTATAATAACGAATATATCATAAAAGGAGGTACGACAAATGATTATTCGTGATGATAGTGCTAAAAGCGGCGATCCTCATACGCAGAACAAAGCCAAGAATAATGGCGAAGAACTGCACATTGATTTGGGACGTACGCTGACAGAAGAAGAAGAAAAAATCTTTGCCAAACTAAAAGAAGGATTACATTTATAAACGAATATGAAAAAGGGGGGCTGTAACAACATGAGACTGTTGAATCGATGTTGTTACAGCCCATTTGTCATACTCTTTTACGGGCATCGTTTGCAGTATTGCATTCATTTTCTTCAAACGTCAAGCAAAAAAAAGAAACACGTTTAAAGAAATACGATCGTGCATGATAGATAAACGTCGCATGCTATCTCCTCTTTTATAAAGAACATACGTTTGAAAACTACGAGGGGACGTGGTATGATAAAAGAAAAGAGGAAGTGATGACTGTGAATTGGGATGCCATAACTCAAAAATTAACGATTTTAAGTGATGCGGCGAAATATGATGTATCTTGTTCGTCCAGCGGCAGCCGGCGGGCCAATACGCCGGGCGGCATAGGAAATGGCGCGTGCAGCGGGATTTGTCATACATGGTCTGCGGACGGCCGGTGCGTATCGCTTTTAAAAATATTGATGACTAATTATTGTATCTATGATTGTACGTATTGCGTCAATCGCTGCAGTCATGATACGCCGCGGGCCATCATGTCCCCGGAAGAAATTGCGGATTTGACGATTGCCTTTTATCGAAGAAATTATATTGAAGGATTATTTCTAAGTTCCGGCGTGTACCGCAGCCCCGATGAAACGACAGAATTACTGATACAAACAGCGAAAATTTTGCGTAATGAAAAAAAGTTCAACGGTTATATTCATATGAAAGGCATTCCGGGGACCGATGCGTCGCTGATTCAAGAACTGGGACGCTATGTCGATCGCATGAGCGTCAATATTGAACTGCCGTCTTCCCAAAGTTTAAAATTGCTGGCACCGCAAAAGACGAAAGAAACGATTCTGGTACCGATGCGGGAAATCAAAAACG
This sequence comes from uncultured Megasphaera sp., assembly GCA_934202965.1. GTDB lineage: Bacteria > Bacillota > Negativicutes > Veillonellales > Megasphaeraceae > Megasphaera. The sequence continues at coordinate 160,135 of CAKPYN010000002.1, read as the reverse complement.
GTATTACTGAGCGGCAGGAAAATCGCAGAAAAAGCAAAAAGGCGCCGTCTTTTGTTCCGGCAGGACAGACGACGCAGCTGATTATTGGGGCCACGCCGGACAGCGACCGAACGATACTGCATTTGAGTGAAGCCTTGTATCACAGCGTAAAGTTAAAACGCGTATATTATTCGGCCTATGTGCCGATTATGCAGGGAAAAAATTTACCTGCTCTTGCCAGTCCGCCCTTACTGCGGGAACATCGCTTGTATCAGGCAGACTGGTTGCTGCGGTTTTATCAGTTTTCTGCGGATGAAATCCTGACAGATGCGGCACCGGACTTTGATTTGCAGCTAGATCCCAAGACATGCTGGGCCCTGCGTCATCCCGAAGTCTTTCCGATAGAAGTGAATCGGGCCTCGTATCACATGCTCCTGCGGGTTCCCGGTATTGGCGTTACGTCGGCAAAACGGATATGCGCAGCGCGCAGACAGGCGTTTTTGTCGTATGACAGCTTGCGCCGTTTAGGCATTGTCATGAAGCGGGCTCAATATTTCATTACGTGCAAGGGAAAATATTATGGCCCATCGCTGCGTCCGCAAGAACTGCGAAACCGCCTGACCGCAGCGGAACAGCCGCAGGCTTATGAAATGATGAATTTATTTACGGTAGGGAACTAACGATGATATATACATATGATGCGACGTTTTTTGGTTTTTTATCGGCTGTGTTTGATGGCTGGCATCAGGGCTTGCAGCAAATCGAAGATATACATGCGGCAGCAGGCGCAGCGTCGCTGTTTGGTGAAGAACAAATTGTCCATACAGATGAAGGAAAAGCACGCCGCATTTTAGATAGACTGCAGGAGGTATGCGGCTCGAAGGCGGGTCATTTTTTGTATTATGCCTTTTTGGCAGAACAACCGCAGCGGGAAATGAAATTGCTGCAGTATTTGCGGCGGGCCTTTCAGCTGAAGCATGAATTTTTGCATCACCTGCAGGAACCAGCTATTTGGGAAATACGGCAATGGGCCAGAAAAAGCGGCAACGAACGTCATAAACTGCTGGGCTTAGTGCGGTTTCGGGAATTGCCAGACGGCATGCTGTACTGCGCCATTGCGCCGACATGCTGTGTCGTGCCGGTAATGGCGCCTCATTTTGTAAAACGATTATCCTGTGAGCAGTGGGTGATTCATGACACGAAACGGCATATGGGCGTATATTATGATCGGCACGCTTTGACAGTCGTAGATATTCCCAAGACCGTCTATGATATACGTACGTCTGCTGAGGAAAAAGAATTTGCTGCCCTATGGCGGCAGTATTATCAAACGATTGCTATTACGCAGCGGCGAAATGAAATACTGCGCCGTTCGTTCATGCCCAAAAAATATTGGTCCTATTTAATAGAAATGAAAAATGGCGGGGATAAGCTGTAAATCGCTAAATAAACTATTTCTTTTTCTGGGCACTTGTTATATAATAGCAATATTGGATTATTGATAGGAAAGGTTGGAAGCCATTGAAACCTGTCTTGATAAAAATAGAAAGTCTCCAACGAAATGAAGAGGGAGAAGAACTCAAAATGGAACTGGTTTCAGAGGGCCATTTTGTTGTTAAAAATGGTACACAGTATTTGGTGTATGAAGAAAGTGAATTGACTGATATGAAAGGCGTGACGACCATCATTAAGATAATGAAAGATGGCACAGTCATGCTGATGCGGCTGGGCACCATACGGCAGCGGCAGGAATATCGCAAGGGAAAAGTATCGAAGGCGACCTATACAACGGAGATGGGAAAACTGACGCTGCTGATTAAGACGTATGAATGCGATGTACAGCTGGAAGACGGTATCGGTACAATTCGGATTGGCTATGAGCTAGATATAGAAGGTCTTCAATCTAATTATATGCAATTGACGATCACAGTGCAGGAGGATTACGCGAATGGAAATGAAGAAGTTATTGAAACAAGGGATTGCTGAAGCATTAGATAAAGCAGTACAAGCCGGCACTCTTCCGGAAGGCAGCTATCCGCAGATTAATTTGGAAGTACCGCCGCAAAAGGAATTTGGCGATTTTTCAAGTAATATTGCCATGCAGTCGGCTCGTGTTGCCCATAAAGCACCGAAACTGATTGCCCAGGCGATTGTCGATCAGATGCAGTATGATTGGCTGGATCACGCAGAAATTGCCGGAGCTGGTTTCATTAACTTTTTCTTGAAGCATGATGTCATTTATGATACGCTGAAACATATTTTAGCTGCCGGTGCCGATTACGGCAAAGCACCATGCCGCACGGAAGACACGGTACAGGTAGAATATGTCAGTGCTAACCCAACAGGTCCGCTCCATGTCGGTCATGGACGAGGCGCAGCTTATGGCAGTGCCCTGGTCAATCTGCTGCGGGCTGCCGGCTATAACGTACAGGCTGAATATTATATCAATGATGCCGGCAATCAGATGAATAACTTGGCTATTTCCGTCAATGCGCGGTATTTGGAATTATTAGGAAAACCTTCTGAAATTCCGGAAAACGGCTATCATGGTCATGATATTATTGAAACAGCGCAGGCCATTATTGACCAAGACGGCGACAAATATCTCAACATGCCGGAAGAAGAAAGGCTGGAAATTTTTAAAGACCGGGCATATGCTGAAAAATTAAAAGCCTTAAAACGCGATTTGGCGCATTTCAATGTCCATTATGATAACTGGTTCAGTGAACGGACGCTTCATCCCGATGCCGTACAGTCGGCATGCAAGGTGCTGCAGGAACGCGGCAAGATTTATGAAAAAGACGGCGCATTGTGGCTGAAATCAACCGATTATGGCGATGATAAAGACCGCGTCGTTATTCGTGACAACGGCGTTCCGACCTATTTGGCTGCTGATATTGCGTATCACAAAAATAAATACGACCGTGGTTTTAAATCATTAATCAATATTTGGGGAGCCGATCATCATGGCTATGTAGCACGTGTGAAAGCAGCCATTGCTGCGCTTGGCTATGACCCGAAAAAACTAGAAGTATTGCTGCTGCAGATGGTCAGCTTGTTCCGTGACGGCAAGCCGGTCAAAATGTCCAAACGGACGGGCCAGGCTATTACGTTAAACGAATTGATTGAAGAAGTCGGCACCGATGCAGCCCGGTATTTCTTCATCATGCGTTCGTTGGATACGCAGCTGGATTTTGATTTGGACTTGGCAAAATCCCATAGCAATGAAAATCCGGTATATTATATTCAGTATGCCCATGCCCGTATTTACAGCATTTACCGTCAGGCTAAAGAAGCCGGCATATCACTTGATATGGACTGGTCGAATGTACACTGGGATACATTAAAAGACGAACAAGAATTGGAACTGATTAAAAAAATGGCAGCCTTTCCGGAAGAAATTCAGCGGGCTGCACGGGAACGGGCACCGCACCGTATTGCGCACTATGCGCATGAATTGGCCGGTCTGTTCCATACATTTTATAATCACTGCCGTATTATCCAGGAAGATAAAGACCTGGAAATGGCTCGCTTGGCGCTGGTTACGGCTGTGCGGATTACGATTGCCAACAGTTTGGCAATTTTAGGGGTTTCTGCTCCTGAAAAAATGTAATATAATAACAATAAGCTTACTATAAATCAATATACATAGATACAATGAGCAGAAGCTCAGCAGGGAGGAATTATGGCTAAATACATATTTGTGACAGGCGGGGTTGTGTCTTCTTTAGGTAAAGGTATTACGGCAGCAGCATTAGGCCGTCTGCTGAAAAACCGCGGGTTTAAAGTAACGATTCAAAAATTTGACCCCTATATTAACGTAGACCCTGGTACGATGAGTCCGTATCAGCACGGTGAAGTATTTGTTACTGATGACGGTACAGAAACAGATTTGGATTTAGGTCATTATGAACGTTTTATTGATATTAATTTAGGTAAAAACTCCAACGTAACAACCGGTAAAATTTACTGGTCTGTCTTGCAGAAAGAACGCCGCGGCGATTACTTGGGACATACCGTACAGGTTATTCCGCATATTACCAATGAAATTAAAAATCGCGTCTATCGCGTAGGCGATGATGACAATGCCGATGTTGTTATTACAGAAATCGGCGGTACTGTTGGCGATATTGAAAGCTTGCCGTTCTTGGAAGCTATTCGTCAGATTAAAAAAGAAGTAGGCCGCAACGATGTATTATACATTCACGTAACGCTCGTACCGTATATCGGCGCAGCCGGCGAATTGAAAACAAAACCAACCCAGCACAGCGTTAAAGAATTGCGGAGCATCGGCATTCAGCCGGATATCATCGTTTGCCGTACAGAACGGCCCCTTTCTGATGAAATGAAAGAAAAACTGGCTTTATTCTGCGATATTGATAAAGAAGCCGTTATTGAAAACAAGACGTTGAACAGCATTTATGAAGTACCGCTGCTCCTGTCTGAAGAAGGCTTGGATAAAATCGTATTGGATAAATTGGCACTGCCCGATAAACCCTGTGATATGGAAGATTGGAAAAAGATGGTGTCCGATATTTACCATACGGAAAACGATTTGGATATCGCCTTGGTCGGAAAATATGTTGCCCTCCACGATGCATACCTCAGCGTAGCGGAAGCATTGAACCACGCAGGTATTGCCTATAAAACAAAAGTACATATTCATTGGATTGATTCGGAAACTTTGGAAGATCCGAATGTTTCCATGGAAGATGTATTTAAAGGAATTGACGGCATCGTTGTTCCCGGCGGTTTTGGCAATCGCGGCGTCGAAGGCAAAATACGTGCTGTCCAGTATGCGCGTGAACATAAAGTTCCGTATCTTGGCTTGTGCCTGGGCATGCAGTGCGCCGTTATGGAATTTGCCCGCCACGTCGTAGGACTGGAAGGAGCGACATCTTCTGAATTTAATGAAGATGCTAAATTCCCGGTTATTGATTTAATGCCGGATCAGGTGGATGTATCTGATAAAGGCGGCACGATGCGGTTAGGTCTGTATCCCTGCAAATTGGTAGAAGATACGAAAGCGCATGAAGTATATGGCACGAACCTGATTTATGAACGCCATCGTCATCGTTGGGAATTCAACAATAAATACCGCACGGAAATGGTAAACGCCGGCTTGGTACTTTCCGGTACGTCTCCAGACGACCGTTTGGTAGAAATTGTAGAATTGAAAGATCATCCATGGTTTGTTGGCTGCCAGTTCCATCCGGAATTCAAATCTCGCCCGACAAAAGCACATCCTCTTTTCAAAGGCTTGATTAAAACAGCATTAGATTTAAAAAAGAATAAATAACAAGCATATATTACGTATGAATGAAACCAGAGATTCTTGATATGAGAATCTCTGGTTTTCTATGTATAGGACACGTATATAGAAATACGTGAAATATAGCACGACAGTTTATATTATTTTTATGAAACTCGTGAGATACGAAGTATGTGAAAATGATATAGCTATTTTTTTATACATAAAACGATGAACGTAGCAAAAAAACACCTCTTTAGTGTAATTTTTGTAAAGCACGTAAATACGCTGTTTTGAATATTTATTGATTTTTTTGAATCAGATGCAATATGCATAAGACCTAATAAAATATAAGACATACAGCCAAGTATGCGATGATTTTCACATTGAATATTATCATACTTGATGATATAATATAGGCGAATGAAAGTACGCTTCGGTGACGAAAATACTCTTTCTTTCGAAGTTTTATTATGCAGTCGGCTCATGTGCGGTTTGGTTTAGTGCCTAATCAGAAAAATGGACCGACTGCATTGCATGCTTTTTTGCGTGTGCAGAGAGCATGAAAGGAGCATACTCCTTGGAGAAACGATGTGGTGTAGTCGGAATCAAGAGTGTACGTGCCTGCTATGAGTATGACCAATGGTCATGTCGTTGTTTGGCAGGCGGATATACTTTTCGTATCGTATTTTCAATTAGTTGCTTCATGTTTTTATTATTTTTCATTATATATTAATGAGGTGATTTTTGATGTTGAATACCTTTAAAAGAGGTGGGGTCCATCCTGACGATGGTAAAATCTATGCTAAAGATAAAGCGATAGAAACCCCGGCAGTACCGGCACAAGTAGTCATCCCGATGAGTCAGCATTTTGGTGCTCCTTGTACTCCGACCGTCAAGGTAGGCGATTTGGTAAAAAAAGGCCAACTGATTGGGACCAGCGATGCATTTTTGCATGCTGACATTCACGCATCTACATCCGGTAAGGTCATCAAAGTGGCTCCCATGCCGCACAACATGATGGTCAAATGCATGGCTGTTGTCATCCAGGCTGATGGCAAAGACGAATGGGCAGAAGGAATTCCGGCAGAACATGATTGGAAACAGCTCGATAAAAAAGAAATTATTGAACTGATTAAAAAAGCCGGCGTAGTTGGCTGCGGCGGTGCTACATTCCCGGCCCATGTAAAATTGGCTCCAAACAAACCTGTTGACACATTTATCGTCAATGGTGCTGAATGTGAACCGTATTTGACATGCGACTATCGTTCCATGGTTGAAAAAGAAACGACAGAAAAACTCGTTACAGGTGTTCAGATTTGCATGAAAGCCTTAGGCGTTCAAAAAGGCTATATCGGCGTAGAAGACAACAAACCGGAAGCTATTCAGAATTTGACCGAAGCTTTCAAAGATATTCCAGAAGTAACCGTTGTTACCTGCAAAACAAAATATCCGCAGGGCGCTGAAAAAATGATGATTGAAGCCTGCACAGGCCGTCAGGTTGAACCAGGCGGACTTCCTATGGATGTAGGCTGCGTTGTCAGCAACGTAGGTACGGTTATTGCCATTACCGATGCTGTTTGTCATGGCATTCCGTTTATTGAACGTCTTACAACCGTTACAGGCGACTGCATTAAAGAACCGAAAAACTTACGCCTTCGTATTGGCACGACGTTCCAGGAAGCTATTGATTACTGTGGCGGCTTTACGACACAGCCGGATCGCGTAATCGGCGGCGGCCCGATGATGGGTCTTGCACAATATCAGCTCGATGTTCCTGTTACGAAAGGTGCTTCCGGCATTTTGGCATTATCTCCGGAAAAATGTCAGGTTGGCGTAGAAGAACCGTGTATTCGCTGCGGACGTTGCGTAGAAGCATGTCCAATGGGCCTTATTCCGAGCCAGCTCAGTATTTTCTCGTCTTGCCAAGCATGGGATAAATGCATGGAATATGGCGTTATGAACTGCGTAGAATGCGGCAGCTGCGTATACACTTGCCCGGCAAAACGCAATATTGTCCAGTATATCCGTAACGCAAAAGCGCAGGTTAAGGCTATTCAGAGAGCTGCTCAGGAAAAAGCCGCTGCCAAAAAAGCGTAAGAACTAATGGAAGAAGGGATATCATGAGTCCAGAAGCAAAAGGACAAACTATAGGAAAGGATGCTAAAGACATGCAGGAATTAAACCTTACTGTATCATCTTCACCGCATGTTCGCTGCAATGAAACGATTCCTAAGATTATGTGGAGTGTTGTCGCAGCTCTCGTGCCTGCTGCAGCATTTGGCGTATATTACTTCGGTATGAATGCGCTTGCCAATATCGTTGTAGCCATTGTTTCTGCAGTTGTTTTCGAATTTTTATGGGAAAAAATGATGCATAAAAAAATCACCATCAAAGATGGTTCTGCCGTCATCACCGGCCTGTTAATGGCTATGTGCTGCCCGCCGACCCTTCCTTGCTGGATGAGCATTATTGGTTCTTTCTTGGCAATCGTCGTCTGTAAACAAGCTATGGGCGGTTTGGGTGCCAACCTCTTTAACCCGGCTCACGTTGGCCGTGCCGGTTTGATGGTTTCCTGGCCGGTTGCTATGACCACTTGGACACAGCTCAATGGTACTGTTGTTGATGGCGTTGCCGGTGCTACACCGCTGAACGTTTTCAAACACGGCGGTACAGATGCACTGTTCCAGCTCTTCGGCACCAATGACTGGGGTACGATTTACCAGAACTTGTTCATTGGTACACGTAATGGTTCTTTAGGTGAAACCTCTACGGTATTGTTGGTTCTCGGCGGTTTATACCTCATTTATAAAGGCTATGTAAATTGGCAGGTTCCTGTTATCATGATTGCTACTGTTGGTGTCCTCATGGGCATTGGCTATGGCCCGAATGTTGCTTTGTTTGAAATGATGGCCGGCGGCTTAATCATCGGCGCATTCTTCATGGCAACAGATATGGTTACGGCTCCGATTACCTTAAAAGGTCAGATGATTTTTGCTTTAGGTTGCGGCATTATTACCGTATTGATTCGTATCCTTGGCGGTTATCCGGAAGGTGTCTGCTATTCTATCTTGCTCATGAACGCATTGACACCGCTCATTGACCGTTTGGTTAAACCTAAAGTCTTTGGTGAAGTAAAGACAAAGGGGGCTAAATAAAATGGCAGAAAAACATGAAGGCGGCATCGTTCATGTCGCAATGAACCTTGTCCTTACTTGTCTTGTTTCCGGTTGTATTATTGGTGCCGTAGCTTTTATTACAGTCCCGACAGCCCATGAAAAAGCAGAACAAATGAAACAAGAATCGATGAAGACATTGGTTCCAGACGCTGATAAATTCGTAGAAGTTCAAGGCGAAAAAGATACATTTATCGCTGAAAAAGGCGGTCAAAAAATTGCCTATATTATCCCGACAGCTCCGAAAGGCTACGGCGGCCCGATTAAGCTGCTGACAGCTGTTTCGACAGATGGTACGGTATTAGATTATACTGTATTGGAAGCTAACGAAACTCCGGGCCTTGGTGATAAAGGCGCTAAATCTCCGTTTAAAGATCAGTTCAAGGGCAAAAAGATTGACAACTTGGTAGTTACCAAAGAACATGGCGTAAAAGATAAAATCCAGGCCATGACAGGTGCTACGATTTCTTCTCGTGCCTTTACCGCTGGCGTAAAAGAAGCTGTTGAAAAAGCAGCACAGATGGGGGGTAAATAATAATGAGTCTTTGGAAAGTATTTACTAGAGGCATTATTGAAGAAAACCCATACTTCGTCTTGGCATTGAGCTTGTGCCCAGGCCTTGCTGTTACAACGAGTGTCGTAAATGGCTTGACTATGGGCTTGACTGTATGGTTTGTTATTACCTCAAACAACGTAGTTGTTTCTATTATTCGTAAATTAATCAACAAAAAAGTACGTGTACCTGTATATATTACATGTATCGCTACAATCGTAACATGCGTACAGTTGTTCTTACAGGCATATGCACCGGATTTGTATAAAGCCCTTGGCGTTTACCTCGACTTGGTCGTTGTATTTGCTATCATCTTGGCTCGTGCTGAATCCGTTGCTTCCAAGAATGGCATTGTCGTATCCTTCCTCGACGGCATGGGCATGGGCATTGGCTTTACCATTGCTATGCTTGTTATTTCCGTCGTTCGTGAAGTATTGGGTAATGGTACATTACTCGGCGTTGACCTCTTTGGTCCGTCCTTCCAGCCGGCACTTATCATGGCATTGCCGCCAGGAGCATTTATGCTTATCGGCTTCATGATGGCAGGTCTGAAAATGTGGAATGAATCTCGCGAAAAAGCAAAACAACTGAAAGGGAGTGAAGGATAATGGAATACTTTACGCTGTTCGTCGGGGCAGTACTCGTTAACAACTTCGTATTGACTAAGTTCCTCGGCCTGTGTATCTTCTTTGGTGTATCCAAAAACCTGAACGCTTCTGTAGGTATGGGCTTTGCTGTAACTTCCGTCCTCACAATGAGTACTGTACTGGCATGGTTGCTGTACAACTTTGTATTGGTACCTCTTGATTTGACATTCCTCCGTACGATTTCCTTCGTTGTCTTGATCGCAAGTTTCGTACAGTTGTTGGAAATTGTCATCAAAAAAATGTCTCCGACATTGTATAACATGTGGGGCATTTACCTCATGCTTATCGCTACGAACTGTATCGTACTGTCCGTACCGGTAATCAGTATTACAAACAATTATAATTTCCTTGAAAACCTCGTATTTGCCGTTGGCTCCGGTTTGGGCTTTGCTGTAGCTTTGATCTTGATGGCAAGCTGCCGTGAAAAATTGGATTACGCTGATGTTCCCCATGCTTTAAAAGGAACACCGATTGCCTTTATCGTTGCCGGTATGTTAGCCTTGGCATTCCTTGGTTTCTCCGGTATGATATAACGCAAAGGAGTTGGAAGTAATATCATGGATATGAATATGACGCAAATAGCAATTTCTGTAGTTGCTGTCATGGTCGGCATCGGTATCGTCTTCGGCTTTATCCTTGCATTCGCTGACAAGAAATTTGCTATGGAAGAAAATCCGCTCATCGGCGAAGTAGAAGAAGCATTACCGAAAGGCCAATGTGGCGCCTGCGGTTTTGCCGGCTGTGCTAAATATGCAGAAGCAGTTGTTCTTGACCCGGAAGTTCCGCCAAACCTTTGTGTACCTGGCAAAGCTGAAGTTGCTGCTATTGTAGCAAAATTGACAGGCAAGGTTGCAGAAGAAAAGGAACCGCAGTATGCGCATATCCGTTGCCGCGGCGGCAATGGTATTGCCAAACAGGCTTTTGAATACAAAGGCGTTCATGACTGCGCTGCTGCTAAAACTGTACAGCAGGGTCCTAAATTCTGTAAATTCGGTTGCCTTGGCTTTGGTAACTGTGTTCGCGCATGCCCGTTTGGTGCTATGACAATGGGGGCTAATGGCCTTCCTCAGGTTGACAAAAACCTCTGTACAGGCTGCGGCAAATGCGCAAGCATCTGCCCGAACCACGTTATTGAACTCTTGCCGATTAGTGCAAAAGTCAGCGTTAGCTGCTCTTCAAAAGAAATGGGTGCTGTTGCTCGTAAAGACTGCTCGGCAGCCTGCATTGGCTGCGGTCTTTGCATGAGAAACTGTGCACATGAAGGCGGCGTTAAAGTAGTGGACCATCTTGCTGTTGTCAACCCGGCTATCTGCCATGATTGCGAAGAAGCAACATGCGTAGCAAAATGTCCGACAAAAGCAATTGCATCGATGGTTGCAGCTGCTAAGACAGAAGAAAAAATAGGTTAATCATATGAACTGGAAAAGTAGGGCAGGGTATATCCTTGCAATGGCTTTCCTGGTTATCATCAGTTGCTCCGGATGCAGTCTGCATCCGGAGTCTTCTTTTGATAGAAGCGGTGTAGCGATGGATACGACAATTTCACTGCGGGCTACCGGGAAAGAAGCAAAAGAAGCTGTAGATGAAAGTTTTCAGCGTATTGAACAATTAGATAAACTGGCTAGCGCGCAAGATCCGTCCAGCGATGTAAGTAAAATTAATGCCGCTGCCGGTAAGGCCTATGTGCAAGTCGATCCAGCTGTATATGAAATGATTGATTTTGCTAAAACGTATTCAGAAAAAACACAGGGCGAATGGGATATATCTGTCGGTATTATGACGAATCTTTGGCAGATTGGCAATGAAGGACAGCATGTTCCTTCTGATGAAGAAATTCAAAAGACCTTGCAATTAGTCAATTATAAAGACATTTTGCTACGTCCAGAAGATCATAGTGTGATGCTGGCGAAAGCGGGCATGTCCATTGATTTGGGCGGCGTTGCTAAAGGGTATGCCGTCGATGAAATTCGTAAGATTTATGACAAACATCATATCGAAAACGGCCTTATCAATATGGGCTCCAGCTCGATGTATGCATTGGGAAAAAATAGTAAAGGAAAAGCCTGGAATATTGGCATGAAACACCCGCGTTCTGATGCGAAAGATAATTACTTGGGAATTATTGCGATTGAAGACCAGTATTTATCTACGTCCGGCGATTATGAACGCTATTTCATGCAAGACGGTGTTCGATATTGTCATATTTTTGATCCACGAACGGGACGACCTGCTGATTCCGGTGTCATGAGTGATTCGATTGTGATTGATAAGAACGTAGAACATGCCGGCATGCTTAGCGATATATTGACTACCGTTGTATTTGTCATGGGTCCGCAAAAAGGGTTAGCCTTTGTAAATGGGATTCCCGGTGTAGAATGTGAAATTACAGGTACGGATCATGCCATGTATATGACCGACGGATTAAAAAAACATTTCTCCGATATGAATGCAGATTTCCATATGGCTGAATAAACGGTATAATGGGAAATACTGTAGAAATTGTAATAGATATGAGAATATCAGATTTAAATTTTTGAAATATATTTACTTTTTCTTTATAATGTAAGATAATATACATATAATATTTGTAGAGGATGGTATTAAAACATGGATCATATTGATGACAAAATTTTAACGATTTTAAAGCGGAACGGTAAAGCATCGGCAACTGAAATCAGTAAGGTTGTAGGCCTTTCAATACCGGCCGTGGCAGAACGTATCCGTAAAATGGAACATAGCGGTATTATTGAAGGATATGGCGCCAAAATCAGCCGTCGCAAGACAGGATACAATGTAACGGCGTTTATCATGGTCAATTTGGAACGTTCTGGTGATGTCGAAGAATTTCGGCATAAAATTGTTCAATTTCCACAAGTATTGGAATGCCACCATGTTGTGGGTGCCTTTGACTACTTGTTAAAAGTATTGGTCAAGACGCCGGATGATTTGGAACAGTTCCTCATGGAAGAACTGAACGAAATACCAACGGTTTCTTCATCACAGACATTTATGTGCTTATCTACATTAAAAGAAGAATGGAACGTATAATGCAATAGGTGTACGAAAAACGGCTGTACGGGAATGAAAACTCATTTCCATACAGCCGTTTTATATATTCTATTACGCCATAAAGTGCGTGTTAAGCGATTAATCGGTTATATACTGAATGTTCTGTATGCCTTGAATACCCAGTCCAGGTGCATCGGAAACGGTAATGTGCTGTTCCTGGAAGGTTGCGCCGCCTACAATGGGATCTTGCGAGCAAAGAACGGGCCCATCCAAATCAATGCGGGTAATGATTTGTTTGGCACAAGCTAAATGGACGGCGGCATTGACGCTAACTTTAGCTTCCAGCATGCAGCCAATCATGCATTCTACACCATAGATTTCGGCTAACGTCGTGATTTTCAAGGCATTGGTCAGGCCGCCGCATTTCATCAGTTTGATATTGATTAAATCGGCTGCATGCCGTTGCAGAATCGTTAATGCATCGCCCACGGAAAAGACGCTTTCATCGGCAAGAACCGGAATAGGCGAACGCGCTGTTACGTACTGTAGTCCATCTATGTCGTGTGCTGCGACCGGCTGTTCTACCAATTCAATAGCTAGTCCTTTTTCCTGCATTTGCTGGAGCAGCATAACGGCTTGCTTTGGTTTCCACGCTTGATTGGCATCGATACGAATGCGAACAGCTTGACCGACAGCGTTTCGAATGGCGGTCAGGCGTTCGATATCCAGCGACGGCTGTATGCCTACTTTGACTTTCAGCGTATCGTAGCCGCGCTGTACGGCTTGTATGGCATCGGCAGCCATTTGTTCCGGCGGATTGACACTGATAGTGATATCTGTCGTAATCTGCTTTCGGCAACCTCCCCATAGTTTGTAGACAGGAATACCGTATATTTTGCCATATACATCCCATAAGGCCATATCAGCGGCTGCTTTGGCAGAATTATTTTTTACAATGCAATGCTGTAGATCGTGTGTCAGTGTTTCAAACTCGTCCATATCTCGCCCGAGTAAGGTGGGGATAATATGATCGTGGAAGGCTCCGATAATGGCTCCCGTTGTATCGCCGGTAATAACGCCTGTCGGTGGAGCTTCTCCATAGCCGATGATTCCCGTATCTGTGTGAATTTCAACGATAATGTCTTCGACACTATTGACTTGCCGCAATGCTGTCTTAAAAGGAACACGCAAGGGAACAGAAATCCGTCCCAAGCGAATATGCGTGATTTTCATATAGTATACTCCTCCTTATCATACCCCTTATATCATACCCTGTTTTGAAACAGTAAAAAAGACCTATCCCGATGAATATATATTTTGCTTAGGGAAAAGGTCTTTTTTAGTGGTTTTTAGTTTATTTCAGGTGCCCGTCGATAGTGACTGTAATGACCTGGCAAGAAAGGGATTTGCCGCTTTGCTGGCAGGCTTTTTTTACAGCTAATTCTAAACCGCCGCAGCAGGGAACTTCCATGCGAATAATCGTCACATCTTGAATGTCATTTTGTTTCAGGATTTCTGTGAGTTTTTCTGCATAATCGACAGCGTCTAACTTAGGGCAGCCAATGAGTGTGATTTTGTCGCGCATAAATTCTTGGTGAAAATTAGCATAGGCGTAGGCTGTGCAATCTGCCGCGATGAGGAGATGCGCTCCGTCAAAATAAGCCGATTTTAAAGGAGCCAATTTGATTTGCACCGGCCACTGCCGAAGCTGGGATGGTTGTGGCGATGTCGGCACAGCAGCGGCAGCAGGGGCAATGGACTGGGCCATTTGCCCGGGACACGCATGGGAAATAGTACGGGCCTGACTCCCGGGACAGCCGCCTTGTTTATATTCCCGGCCTTGAGCTTTCATGTTGGCTTTGACTGCTTCTGCATCATAGGCGACGGTATCTTTTTCAATAAATGAAATAGCATCGGTCGGGCAGTGAGGCAGACAGTCGCCGAGGCCGTCACAGTAATCGTCGCGCATGAGCCGGGCCTTGCCGTTTACCATGGCAATGGCTCCTTCATGACAAGCTGCAGCACAAGCACCGCAGCCGTTGCATTTTTCTGTATCAATCTGAATAATTCTTCGAATCATAGTAGGTATACCTCCGTATATAGATGATTGTGTAGACTGGTTTTTCATGTATCTTACAAAAAAAGTATAGTATAATGAGAGTAGAAATGCTGTTGTTTTTACAACCATTTTCTTATTTTTTATCATGTGCTACAGATAGGAGAGAAGAGGATGAAGAAAGATTTGCTTACCATTCGCAACTCAGAACTTTTTTATAATATATCCAGTGAAGAAATCAGCTTGCTGTTGGATGAAATGCCGGTTAAACGGCAGACCTATGGCAAGGGAAATTTTATTTTTTATGCCGGCGATACGGTCGTATATATTTATATTCTGCTCACGGGTATGGTGCATATTGTACAAGAAGATTATTGGGGAAACCGTAATATTTTGCGCCAAGTTCGTCCAGGCGGCATGTTTGGCGAAGCCTTTGCCTGTCTTCCCGATTCGGTGGCAACGGTCAGTGTGGCAGTCGTAGAAAAAGCAGAAGTCCTTTGTATCAATGTGAGTCAGTTTTTATTGGCAGCTCATACGATGACCCCGCCGCAGGGGAAATTTATGATGAACGTACTGGCTGTGATGGCTCGGCGTAATAGACAATTGACCGAAAAAATACGCTATATTACCCAACGGTCTACACGACAAAAAATTATGTTTTATTTATCCGATGAAGCCCTTAGACAACATTCCCCTTCCTTTACGCTGCCCTTCAATCGGCAGGAGATGGCAGATTTCTTATCCGTCGACCGGAGTGCCATGTCTGCTGAGCTTAGCAAGATGAAGCGAGACGGCCTGATTGAGTATCATAAAGACCAATTTGTATTGAAATAATACGATAAAAAGAAGGCTCGCCTAGGATAGACAAGCCTTCATAGCAACGAAATGCATGATGCATACAGCGCGTTTAGTGTAAATGAGGGAGAATATGTCCCATTTTATTTTTCTTTGTTTCCAAATAAAATTCATCGAATTTCTGCGGTTTCATTTCGATGGGGACCCGTTCGACGATTTCTACGCCAAATCCTTCTAAGCCATATATTTTTTCCGGATTATTGGTGAGCAGGCGGATTTCTTTGGCACCGATGTCTTGGAGAATTTGTGCGCCAACCCAGTATTCACGTAGATCCGGAGCAAAACCGAGTTTTTCATTGGCTTCGACCGTATCATAGCCTTGTTCCTGTAATACATAGGCTTTTAATTTATTGATTAAGCCGATGCCGCGTCCTTCTTGACGCATATACAGCAGGATACCGCGGCCTTCTTTGTTAATCTGCGTCAACGCAGCAGCCAGCTGTTCGCCGCAGTCGCAGCGACGAGATCCAAATACATCGCCTGTCAAGCATTCGGAGTGAACGCGGCAGAGAAGATTTTTGCCATCGCCAATATCGCCTTTAACGAGGGCTACGTGATGTTCGCCCGTCAAATCGTTGATATAGCCGTAGATTTTAAAATCGCCGAATTTCGTCGGCATGTTGGCAACGGCTTCGCGAACGACATGTTTATCGTGACGGCGGCAGTAATTTTGCAGATCATGGATGGTAATGAATTTTAAATTGTATTTGTCAGCAACTTCCCAAAGCTGCGGCGTGCGCATCATTGTGCCGTCATCGGCCATAATTTCACAGCACAGGCCAATCTGTTTTAATCCGGCTAAACGCATCAAATCTACGGTGGCTTCTGTGTGTCCGTTGCGGGTCAGTACACCGCCTCGTTTGGCAATGAGTGGGAAATTATGACCGGGACGGCGAAAATCTTCCGGTTTAGCCGATTCATCGGCGCATTTGCGTACTGTAAGTGCTCGTTCTACCGCTGAAATGCCTGTCGTCGTATCGACATGATCGATGGAGACCGTAAAGGCCGTTTCGTGATTATCCGTATTTTCACTCACCATCGGAGGAAGTCCCAGTTTATGGGCATATTCGATGCTCATGGGCATGCAGATCAGACCTTTGCCGTGCATAGCCATAAAATTCATGTTTTCTGTTGTGCAGTATTGGGCGGCACAAATAAAATCGCCTTCATTTTCGCGATCTGGATCGTCCGTCACAATAATGATGTGTCCGGCCTGTAATTCTTCGATAGCTTCTTCAATGGTGTTAAATTTTCTTTTTTCCGTTTCCACTCGTAAAACCTCCTGAAATATATAAAGCCCTGATCATCATAAAGATGCCAGGGCTTATGAGTCATACTAAGTAAGCTGCTGTGTGCAGCTATCGTATCTTCTTTCATCCAGACTATACTGTCGGTTTTGGAATTGCACCAAATCCTGAGCTGTGTCGCTCCTACGCCGTAGCGTTCGCGGACTATACCGCCGATCGGGAATTGCACCCTGCCCTGAAGATATGCTTTTTACGTACTTCATTATACACGGTCTATACGCGGATTGCAAGATGCATATAGACCGCTTGCAGACTAGAAATCAGTCTACATCAAAAATCTTGCCGGGATTGAGGATATTATTGGGATCCAAGGCTTTTTTGATGGCTTTCATCATCGCTAGTTCGTCCGGATTGGTGAATTCTTCCATGAGATGTTTGCGTTTAAAGCCAATGCCGTGTTCTCCGGAAAGGCGGCCGCCATGGGCATAGATAAAAGTATACAATTCCTGTTGATTGGCGTTGACGCGCTGCGACCAGTCTTCGTATGTTTCGTCATCTTGTTTGAGAATATTCAAATGGATGTTGCCATCGCCGGCATGGCTGGCAATGCGGGTAACGAGTTTATACTTTTTGGCCAGACGGAGGATTTCATCGAGAAGAAGCGGTTCTTGATCGACCGGAACGACGACATCTTCTTTGCTGACAATCAGACTTTCGGCACGAACAGCTTCAGCAAAAGCTTTGCGGGCCTGCCAAATTTTGGCATGATCGGCAACGAGTACGGACGAAGCACCGCTTGCAGTGCAAAGTTCATCGAGTGAAACGGCTTTATCGTCCAAATCATCTTCACTAACGCCTTCGACTTCGACAATCAGATAGCATCCTGCATCGCTGCCTTGGAGTTTTTCTCCTAAATAGTGTTCTACCGATTTGATGGTAATGTTATCCATATATTCGACGCACGTCGGAATGATGCCGCTTTTAATGATTTTATTGACCGTGCCGATGGCGTTATCGGGATCGTCATAAATAGCCAGCAAGTCCAGTGTATACTTCGGTTTGGGCAAGAGCTTGACGGTGGCCTTGGTAATAATACCCAACGTGCCTTCAGAGCCAATAATCAACTGGTCCAGGCAGTAGCCTGTCGATTGTTTTTGCAGCCGCGCACCGAGGGTAACGATTTTTCCCATCGGATTGACAACTTCTACGGCATATACTTGATGACGTGTCGTGCCATATTTGACAGCCCGGTTGCCACCGGCATTGGTTGCAATATTGCCGCCGATGAAGCAGGAATCGCCGCTGCAGGGATCGCCGGCATAAAAGAGCCCTTTGGCTTCGGCTGCTTTTTGCAGATCTGACGTGCGTACGCCCGGTTCGACAACCGCATACATAGCCGTTTCATTGATTTCTAAAATATGGTTCATTTTTTCTGTAGATAATACGATGCCGCCGTAGGTTGGAACGGCGCCGCAGGCTAGTCCGGTGCCGGCGCCGCGGGGAACGATAGGAAAATGATAGGTATTGGCCAGTGTAACAATTGCGGCTGTTTGTGCTGCCGATTCGACAAAAACGACAGCTTCCGGCATGTGATGATAGGCCGGGTCGGTCACTTCGTCATGCGAATATGGCTGCATGAGATCGGCATCGGTCAGCACGTTTTTATCCCCGACAATGACGCGCAGTTTGGCAAGCAGTTCTGTTGAAATTTTGGTATATGACATAATTGTAACCCCTCTTTTACCAGATGAATTTCCAATACGAAAAATTGTATTACTTTTGTATTAGTATTATTATATATAAGTATTGTAGATTTTTAAAGATAGATTTGGCAGGAAAGGAGAAAAAGTCTTTTACTTCATGGCAAAGCAAGGTATACTTATACTATAAATTGAGAATAAACGTACGCAAAGGAGGATAGGTATGAAAGAAAAACGAATGACGAGTCCGGAACGAAGACGCCTGCGTCAGCGCAAAAAGGCGAATACCAATACCTTTCTTTCTACATATAAACTAGCTGTTATAGTGATTGTCATAGTTGCTGCGGTTTTTTTGGGATATAGAGGACGCCAGTACTATCTGCAGTATCAGGATATGCAATCCATGCTGCAGCAAGAAAAGGAACTGCGCGATGAAAATGAAAGGCTTCATCAGCGTAAAGACAGCTTGAATGATAAAGAAGAAATCGCCAAACAGGCGAGAGAACAGTTTGGCTTAGTCAAACCAGGCGAAGTTCCCTATAGAAAGTAAGGAAAAAGAATTGAATTTTTCATATTTTATAGGTATAATAATTTTATACGCTTCTATCAATCAGAAGCACACAAGGAGGAATATAAAGAAGCATGACAATCGAAGTAGGAAGTGTGTTGGAAGGTACCGTTACAGGGATTACAAAATTTGGCGCATTTGTAGAACTTCCGGATAAGAAAGTGGGATTAGTCCATATTTCTGAAGTCGCTAATGAATATGTAAAAGATGTACATGATTTTTTGAAAGTTCAAGACAAGGTTAACGTCAAAGTATTGTCTGTAGACGATAAGGGAAAAATCGGCTTATCTATTAAGCAGACCCAGCCAGCACCGGAAAAAAAGGAATTTCGTCCGAAAACGGAATTTCGTCCGAAACGTGAATTCCGGCAGCATAATGGCTTTGATTCCAATCGTCGTTCTTCTTCATCCTTATCCTTTGAAGATCGGCTCAGCAAGTTCTTAAAGGAAAGTGACGAACGTCTCATGGATTTGAAACGCAATACGGAATCAAAACGCGGCGGCCGCGGTGCACGTCATGCCGATTGATTCGTGACGGGGCAATCACAGGGCAAAATAAAGAGTATTCCTGGTGGAATGCTCTTTTTGTGTTTTTTATATGCCTCATTTTGCATATATAAGGAGAAAGCAATGAAACATACAACCTATGCTGTTGTTGATATAGGCTCTAATTCGCTGCGTCTAATGAAAGGAACCAAGCAGAATGATGGGCGATGGCTTTTTTCGCCCAAAGAACTAGTAACGACCCAGTTGGGAAGACATATGGCAGAAACGAAACATTTGGATACAGACGGCATCTGCCATTCTTTACAGGCAATGGAAACATGGCAGCAGCAGCTTCACGATGTGTCTGTATGTGCCGTAGCAACCAGTGCAGTCAGAGAAGCTGTGGACGGGCAGGCCTTTTTAGCGGAAATACGGTCTCGTTTTGGCTGGCACTGCCGGGCTATTACCGGCACGGAAGAAGCGGCGTTTAGTTTTTGCGGCGCTGCGGCCAAGGAAGCCGGCTGTGTCGCTATCCTTGATATTGGCGGCGGCAGCAGTGAAGTGGCAGTAGGAACCAACGGAACCGTACAATGGTCTCATAGTTATCCTATTGGGGCTGTACGACTGACAACGGGCAGCGCGTGGACAGCGGAAGCGGTCGATGCTGTTCGTTCGTACTGCACGGCCCAATGGCTGCCGATGCAGCAAAAAACGGATGTCCTCATCGGCGTGGGCGGCACCTTGACGACGCTGGCAGCGATGGAGCAGCATATGACCGTGTATGATCCGTCTCAGATTACGGGCTATGTCGTTCATCAAGACCAATTAACAAGACAGATAGACAGACTGCTCCAGATGACGCCGGAAGAACGGCGGCATGTACCGGGGCTGCAGCCCAAGCGCAGTGACATTATTTTGGCAGGCCTAGCTATTTTACAGTCATTTTTGCAGCACTATCAGATAGAATCTGTAAAAATGAGCGAGCAAGATTTATTGGAAGGTGTCTTTTATAAAGAAGCTTTTCAAGATGCTGCCTGTACTTGGAAAGAATATAGGAATGAATGATGAATATAGTAGAAAGAACAGCTGCATTTTGCCTTCAAGAAAACTTATTTGATGATGGGGATACCCTATTGGTTGCGTGTTCCGGCGGTCCCGATTCCTTGGCATTGTTGGACATCTTAGCAGCTTTGATGCCTTCGCATCACTTACGGTTGATTGTTTGCTACGTCCATCATGGTATCCGAAAAACGGCAGATGCCGAAGTAAAACGGGTCCAGCAGGAAGCCTTGCAAAGACAGTGCGAGTTTGTATGCTGTTATAGCGATGTTCCGACTATCGCGGCGCAGCGGCATCAATCTCTGGAAGCTGCTGGGCGGGACGAACGGTACCGCTTGTTGCGGCAGGAAGCAAAAATATGGCATGCCCAGGCGATTGCCGTCGCTCATCATCAAAATGATCAGGCTGAAACAGTATTGCTCCATGTGCTGCGCGGCAGCGGTTTATCCGGATTAAAGGGGATGCAGCCGAAAAGTGGTGATATTATTCGTCCGCTTTTGGACTTGACACGACAAGAGATTGACGAGTATATTGAAAAACGGCAGCTCTGCCCTTGTCATGATGAAACGAATGATTCCGATGTATTTACGAGAAATCGCATTCGCCTGCAGTTACTTCCATATTTAAAACAATATAATCCGGCAATCATTGCCGACTTAAACCGATTGGCCTTGCTGGCACAGGCCGACGATGATTTTTTGCAGCATGAAGCCAAACGCTTGTATACGGCATTGGCAGTTCACCAGGCAAGTGATGTCTGTATGGACAAGAAAGCGTTGTTAGCCCAGCCCGTTGCCATGCAGCGCCGCCTGATTCGGCTGTTATGTCAGGATGTGACGGGAACGATGCAGAATATATCGTTTCATTATGTCGAAACAGTGAGACAGTTAGCAGGCAAAGGGGCAGGCAAACAATTTCAAACCGGTACATGGCTGGCGTATACGACACGAACCGCGCTTTGTATCAAACCTTGTTTGTATCGACGCCGATAGGCGCTATCAAAAAAACAAATATAAAAGTACTAGAGAAATAGATTCAGGAGGGAATATCCATGCACCAGGATGTCAAAGAAATTTTATTTACAGAAGAAATGCTTCACCAGCGCGTACAAGAATTAGGCGCACAGATCAGCAAAGATTATGCCGGCAAAACGATTCTCATGTGCGGTATTTTAAAAGGTGCCGTTACGTTTTATACGGATTTGGCACGCGCCATCGATACACCTGTTTTATTTGATTTTATGAGCTGTTCCAGTTATGGTTCCGGTTCTACCTCTTCCGGCGCCGTCATGGTTCGCAAAGATTTGGATACAGATATACGCGGCAAAGACGTTCTCGTTGTCGAAGATATTATTGATACGGGGATTACGCTGAGCCATTTAGTACCGCTGCTGAAAAAACGCGGTGCCAATTCAGTCAAACTGGCGACATTACTCAGCAAACCGGCTCGCCGTCAAGTAGATATTCCTGTTGATTATAATGGCTTTGAAATTCCCGATGCCTTTGTTGTCGGCTATGGCCTGGATTATGACGGACGGTATCGGAATTTGCCGTATATTGGTATTTTAAAAGAAGAAGTATATACAAAATAAAAAAGAAAATTGGTGCAGTATAGACTTGTTTTTATGCAAAAGTTATTGTTGCTTTGCAGGAAGTGTGGTAAGATAAGACTGTATTGGTTGGATAAAATCACTTAAAAATAGATTCCAATGAAAGGAGTAGTATTTTGAGCAAATTTGTGCGTAATGTAAGTTTATACTTACTGATTATTATTGTGGCCGTATCGATTATCGATGCATTTACGACGAATAAATCTGATAAATCAGAAATTTCGTATACCAATTTTATGAATCAGGTTGAAGAAAAGAAAGTAGATGCCGTACAGATTACTGCGGATCATGCCATCGTAGGCCAGTTGAAAGACGGCACGTCTTTTACATCCTATGCACCGACGGATTCCGCACTGATGCCGGCGCTGCGTGATGCCGAAGTCAATGTCATTGCTAAGCCGCCGGAACAACCTTCATGGTGGATGAATCTGTTGAGTTCTATTTTGCCGATTTTGATTTTAATTGGCGTATGGTTCTTTATTATGCAGCAAACCCAAGGCGGCGGCGGTCGTGTCATGAACTTTGGCAAAAGTCATGCCAAAATGCATGGCGAAGGCAAAATCAAAGTATCCTTTAAAGATGTTGCCGGTGAAGATGAAGCAAAAGAAGAATTGGCGGAAATTGTCGAATTTCTCCGTAACCCCAGCAAATATAACAATATTGGAGCTAAAATTCCTAAAGGCGTCCTGCTCTTTGGCCCTCCGGGGACAGGGAAAACCTTGCTGGCTCGGGCCGTTGCCGGCGAAGCGGGCGTTCCCTTTTTCAGCATCAGCGGCTCTGACTTTGTCGAAATGTTTGTCGGCGTTGGCGCGTCTCGTGTTCGTGATTTATTTTCGCAAGCCAAAAAAAATGCGCCTTGCATTATTTTCATTGATGAAATTGATGCTGTAGGGCGTCAGCGTGGCGCCGGCCTTGGCGGGGGTCATGACGAACGAGAACAGACATTGAATCAGCTTTTGGTTGAAATGGATGGATTTGGTTCGAATCAAGGCATTATTACCATTGCCGCAACGAACCGTCCCGATATTTTGGATCCGGCATTGCTTCGTCCCGGCCGGTTTGACCGTCAGATTACTGTAGATCGTCCGGATTTACGCGGCCGTCGTGCTATTTTGGAAGTCCATGCCAAGGGCAAACCGTTGGGCAAAGATGTGGATTTGGATGTCATTGCCAAAAAGACACCGGGCTTCACCGGTGCTGATTTGGGCAACTTGCTCAATGAAGCGGCCTTATTAGCTGCTCGTGCCGATAAGAAAGTCATCAACATGCCGGAACTGGAAGAAGCCAGTGAAAAAGTATGCTTTGGTCCGGAACGACGCAGTCATATTATCAGCGAAAAAGAAAAACGCTTGACAGCCGTCCACGAATCCGGTCATGCGTTGATTGCCAGCCTGCTTCCTGAAGCCGATCCGGTACATAAAGTTACGATTATTCCGCGCGGTCGTGCTGGCGGCTATACGATGATGCTGCCTGAAGAAGATCGTTCGTATGAAACCAAATCGTATTATTTGGCACAGATTCGCGTCGCCTTAGGCGGCCGTGCTGCCGAAGAAATCGTGTTTCATGAAATCAGCAGCGGTGCATCGGGAGACCTCCAGAGCGTAACGCGTATTGTTCGTCAAATGATTACACGTCTCGGTATGAGCACAAAATTAGGGCCGATGGTATTTGGTGAACAGCAGGAACAAGTATTCCTCGGTAAAAACTTAGGACATGACCGTAACTACGGTGAAGGTGTAGCCGAATTAATTGATAAGGAAATGCATGATATGGTTTCTGAAGCCTATGCCGATGTATTGCGCATGCTTCGTGAACACATTGATGCCCTACAGAATATGGCAAAGGCATTGATGGAAGTAGAAACGATTAATCATCAGCAAGTAGAAAATCTTATCAAGTTTGGTACATTGGAAAATCCGGAAGATAAGAAAAAAGAAGAAACGGCTGCAGCTTCAGATGCAGATACTCATGAATCTGCCAACGAAACACCTGCAACTCAAAAATCAGAAGATACAGTACAGGAAACACCGGCTCATGTGGAAATTAGTCCATGGGGCAATGCGATTCCCGATCACAAAGTTTCTGACGATACAAAAAAAGAATAAAAAGATATATACCATAAAAGGCTGCGACATTGTTCGCAGCCTTTTATGGTATATATGTATAAAAAAGAATCGACATACACAGATACGAGTTGGTTCATTTGCCAAGGTATTATATAATAAAAGAGAAGTATAGTCTGATACAGGGAATACATTGTATCGTATTGACAGTAAGGAATTTTATGCTACAATTTCATCAAGCATTTCATCGAATTTGAATTATACACAGTCAACATGTAAAGGGTGAGATATATGAGACAGGATATTTTGGATTATTTAACAGCACATCAAGGTGAATTTGTATCCGGACAAAAAATTTCAGAATTATTTGGTATTTCTCGTACCGCTGTTTGGAAACATATTCGCGTTTTGAAACAAAGAGGATATAGCATTGAATCGTATACGAAAAAAGGGTATTGTCTAAAAGAAGCACCGGAGCTGATTCAGCCGGAACAAGTTTCTGATGCGCTGCATACACAAATTCTCGGCAAAAAAATCGTGTATTATGAACGGGTAGATTCCACGAATACGGTGGCTAAAAAATTAGCTGACCAGGGTGCCGATGATGGCACGGTCGTTGTAGCAGAAGAACAAACCGGCGGTCGCGGACGGTTAGAACGTTCTTTTTTATCCCCCTTTGCGCAGGGCTTGTGGTTTTCCGTCATTATTCGTCCTAATTTCCCGCCCATGGAAGTATCTAGAATGACCTTGGTTGCGGCGGTAGCAATTACCAAAGTGCTGCGTAAACTAGGTCTGATTCATTGCGGTATCAAATGGCCGAATGATATTTTAGTACATGGCAAGAAAATGGTAGGTATTTTGACGGAATTAAATGCATCCGTAGAAAAAATCAACTATTTAGTCATGGGAATTGGCATTAATACGGGCTTGTCTAAAAAAGCCCTGCCGAAAGAGCTGAAAAAAATAGTTACCAGTTTTGCCATCGAAGACGTACCAGTACAGCGGAATCGACTGCTTGTTGAACTGCTGCAGCAGTTGGAACAATATTATATCATCGCCCAGGAACAGGGATTTGCGCCGATTCTAGAAGAATGGAAAGTGTTGTCCTGTACATTGGGACAGAACGTGAATGTCATTGCTAGCGATAAAACCTTTAGCGGCAAGGCTGTCGATTTAGATGAAAATGGAAATTTACTGGTCGATACAGGAAATGGTATCGAACGAGTGCTGGCTGGCGATGTTCATATTCGTCCGGCTGAATAATCGGATAGATAAAAAAGAGAAGGTATCACCATACGTTTGTCTATCATGCACTATCATATATCGTTAAATGTTGGTAGTTTTTTTGTTGAAGTTTGAAGAAACTGAATGGTCATGCTGTAACCGATACACGGAAAACGGTATGACAAAAGGGACTGTAACAAAATGGATTTTTGTTACAGCCCGTTTTTTTAGATGGAAAATGGTCGTGATAAATTAAGATAAAGACTATTCAAGAAGGGAAAACTCTGTTATTATATTAGGCGTATATTACTTCATTTAGTGCAGGGAGAATAAAAAATGTTATTAGTTATCGATGTAGGAAACACGAATATTGTTTTAGGCATTTTCAAGGGCAAGGAATTGCTAGACCATTGGCGTGTCTCAACCAATCGTCTTCGCACGACCGATGAATATGGCGTATTGATTCGCAACTTATTTTATCTCAATGGTGTCAACTCTGATGAAATTAAAGCGATTATTATTTCGTCTGTTGTGCCGCCAGTGATGCCAACATTGGAACGGATGTGTCAGCGGTATTTTGGCTTAGTACCTCTCGTTATCGGCCCCGGTGTTAAGACCGGTATGGATATTAAATACGATAATCCGCGTGAAGTAGGGGCAGACCGTATTGTCAATGCTGTAGGAGCCTATGCGAAATATGGCGGTCCTGTTATTATCATTGATTTTGGCACCGCAACTACATTTTGTGCTGTCGATAAAAAAGGCAATTACTTGGGCGGCTCTATCTGTCCGGGAATTGGCATTTCAACAGATGCTTTAGTACAACGGACAGCTAAATTGCCGCGAATCGAAATTCGTCGTACGGAACGGGTTATTTGCCGCAATACCGTAGAAAGCATGCAGGCCGGCGTTTATTATGGTTTTGTAGGACAGATTGACGGCATTGTCAGCCGGATGCGCAAAGAATTGGGATGCAATGCCAAAGTTGTTGCTACGGGCGGCTTGGCCGTTGTCATTGCGCCGGCATCGAATTCTATTGATGTCGTTGAACCGATGCTGACCTTAGAAGGACTGAGAATTATTTATGAACGCAACTGCTAAGAAGTTTTCTATCGGCTCTGTTACATTGGAACATCCTGTCATATTAGCGCCCATGGCTGGCGTTTGTGATTTACCATACCGCGTCATTGCCCGTCATTATGGCGCGGCTTTGGTATGCGCTGAAATGATTAGTTCTCAGGGAATTCGCTACAGCAATTCCCATACAGCCGAACTGCTGCAAATTGACAAACGAGAACATCCGTTGTCCATGCAGATATTTGGCTCGGATCCTTTGGTCATGGCCCAAGCGGCGGCTGTTGTAGAAAAAGCCGGAGCCGATATTGTCGATATTAATATGGGATGCCCTGTCAAAAAAGTAGTAAAAAATGGCGATGGTTCGGCACTAATGAAAAATCTGCCCTTAGCAGAACAGGTCATCAAAGCGGTCGTCGATGCCGTATCCGTTCCGGTAACCGTCAAAATGCGAACCGGATGGGATGACCATTCGTTTACAGCTGTAGAGCTGGCCAAACGGGCAGAACAAGCGGGAGCTGCAGCCATTACGGTACACGGCAGAACGCGGGAGCAATTTTACAGCGGCAAAGCCGATTTAGATAAGATTCGGCAGATCGTAGAAGCCGTTACGATTCCGGTTATTGGCAACGGCGATATTGTGGACGGCCCGTCGGCAATGCGTATGTTTGATGAAACGGGCTGTGATGCTATTATGGTAGGACGCGGCGCCCAAGGAAATCCGTGGATTTTCCCACAGATTTATCAGTATATGGCAACCGGTGAGATACTGCCGCCGCCAACGCCGCGGGAACGATATACGCAGATACTAGCACATTTTGAAGCGTTGGTCGCGTATAAAGGAGAGTATATCGGCATTCGGGAAATGCGTTCCCATGCGTCGTGGTATACCAAGGGAATGTATGGTTCGGCAGGACTGCGTGAACGAATTAACCGGGCTAAATCAGCCGATGAGTTCAGAATGATTATTCATGATATGATGGCCGAGATTGATTGACATCCCTTGAAGATACGAATATAATTAAAGATACGGTAAAAAAGTAATGACCCCATAGTGCCAAGCTACCTTGACACTATTTTATTTGCAATTATAACGAAAAGGAGCAGCACTATCATGACCAACGAAACGCTGATTACGCAAGAAGGTTTACAGAAATTAAAAGACGAACTGAATGAACTGAAATCAGTCCGTCGTATTAAAGTTTCCAAACGTATTCAAGAAGCCATTGCCCTGGGTGACTTGAGCGAAAACTCTGAATATGATGATGCCAAAAACGAACAGGCTTTTATTGAAGGCCGTATTGCTGAATTGGAAGGCAAAATTCGTACAGCCAAAATCA
Source organism: uncultured Megasphaera sp. (assembly GCA_934202965.1). GTDB lineage: Bacteria > Bacillota > Negativicutes > Veillonellales > Megasphaeraceae > Megasphaera. The sequence goes on along the minus strand of CAKPYN010000002.1, from coordinate 132,240 downwards.
TCAAAGAAGAACCGGGCGATTCTGCAAAAGTACGCCTGGGCTCCAAAGTTATTTTAGAAGATGTTGAAACAGGCGATCGCTTTGACTATACTGTTGTTGGTACAGCCGAAGCGGACCCATTTAATAATAAAATTTCCAATGAATCTCCTGTAGGTAAAGCCATTTTAGGACAGACAATTAGTCAGAGCAATCCGACGGTAGTTACCGTCAAAGCACCGGCAGGCGAATTGAAATATCGTATTTTGCCGCCAGACGCAGAATAATCGTATAGGAGGAATAACCATGTCGGATACAAAAGAAAAAGAAACTCCCGTAATGGAAGAGGAAAAATTAAATGACCAAATGAAGGTACGCCGTGAAAAAATGCAGGAATTTATTGATGCCGGCGTATATCCGTATGGCCAAAAATTTGATTGGGATTATCATGCCCAGGATGTAAAGGCAAGAGCAGAAGGACTGGAAAAAGATAATTCTGTCGTTCGTGTAGCTGGTCGTTTGATGGCCATTCGCCGTCACGGTAAAACGGCATTCTGCGTATTGCGTGACTTGAGCGGTGAAATTCAGCTGTATTTCCGTAAAGATATTTTAGGGGAAGATTCATATGCGTTGTTCAAATTGCTGGATATTGGCGATATTGTCGGCGTAGAAGGCACCGTATTTACGACACATACGGGCGAAACGACGGTTCGTGTAGAAAAATGGACGTTGTTATCTAAATCCCTTCGTCCCCTTCCGGAAAAATTCCATGGTTTGACAGATAAAGAAACACGCTATCGCCAGCGGTACTTGGATTTGATTGTCAATCCGGAAGTAAAAGACACGTTTATCAAACGGTCTAAAATCATGAAAGGCATTCGTAAATATTTGGATGACCGCCAGTTCTTGGAAGTCGAAACACCGATGCTCCACACGATTGCCGGCGGTGCTGCAGCACGTCCATTCAAAACCCACCACAATGCACTGGATATCGACATGTATTTACGTATTGCGCCGGAACTTCATTTAAAACGCCTCCTTGTCGGCGGTTTGGAACGGGTATATGAAATGAATCGCTGCTTCCGCAACGAAGGCATTGATACACGGCATAATCCGGAATTTACGACAGTCGAATTGTACCAGGCATACGGTGACTTGGAAGACGTTATCTTTATTACGGAAGACCTCGTTGCTAAATTGGCCCAAGAATTGTATGGTACGACTAAATTAACGTATATTGATAAAGAAATTGATTTGACGCCGCCTTGGAATCGCATGACCATGATTGAAGCGGTCAAGAAATTTACAGGCAAAGATTTTGCCGAAGTTAAAACGATTGAAGAAGCACGGGCTATTGCTGATGAACTTCATGTAGAATATACGGAATTTGATGGCATTGGCAAAATTATTAATGGCTGCTTTGAAGATTATGTAGAAGAAAACTTAATTCAACCGACCATCATTACCGGTCATCCATTGGAAATCTCGCCGCTTACCAAGCAGGATAGGGATAACCCGCTTCTTACTTATCGCTTTGAAGCCTTCATTTATGGCCGTGAACTGGCAAATGGCTTCTCCGAATTAAATGACCCCATTGACCAGAGAAATCGGTTTATGGAACAAATGAAAGAACGGGAACGGGGCGATGAAGAAGCCCATCAGATGGATGAAGATTACTGCTGCGCCTTGGAATACGGTTTACCGCCAACAGGCGGCTTGGGCATTGGCATTGACCGGTTGGTTATGTTCTTGACCAACAGTGCTTCCATTCGCGATGTTCTCTTGTTCCCGACGATGAAACCGATTGAACAATAAACACCACGTTTTGTACCTTTTCGTTGCAAAATGAGTGCGTACATGGAGTGTAAGCAGGTATGTTGTATGATATAACATACCTGCTTTTGTTTAGTTGCAAGGGAGTGGTTGGATTGAAACAACGTATCGTTGATGTTGTTCTTTTTATGGGACAAAGTAATATGGTTGGGCGAGGCATACTGACATGGCACCACAGGTTCAACCCGGCATGGGATATGAGTACCGTACCATTACAGCGCCCAATTGCTTGACGCCGCTGCAGGAACCCTTTGGAAAAGACGAAAACAATCCGGATGGCGTATATGAACCGGGAATGAAAACGGATTCGATGGTATCGGCTTTTGTCAATGCCTGCACAGCTCGTACAGGTATTCCGATTGTAGGTGTTTCGTGCGCTAAAGGCGGATCTTCTATTGCCGAATGGCTTCCCGGTACGGCTTATTATCAAGATGCCGTACAGAGAACCAAACAGTGCCGCCAGTATTTAGATCTGCAAGGATATCATGTACGACGCCAATATATGCTTTGGTGCCAAGGCTGTACGGATGGCGATTTGCATACAGATCCGGCAACGTATCAAACAGATACGGAAAAAATGCTGCATCAGTTTATGCGTGAAGCGTCTATGGAAGTTTGCTTTCTCATACAAATTGGCAATCATCGCGACGATCCGAAGTTGTATGTTCCTATCCAGCAGGCGCAGGAGGCGTTGGCAGCAGAACATGAGGATATTGTCATGGTAAGCCGCCAGTTCAAAACATTTGCAGCGCGGCATCTGATGAAAGATGAATTTCATTACTTGCAGCCTGGATATGATTTAGTTGGAGGCGAAGCCGGTGCTGTTGTAGGAGAGTATTGGATGGCCCATCCGGTACATTCGTGCGAGTCTATGGGTACGCATTGTTGACTCTTTCTTGTAAAAAACAATTTATGTATTGCCCCTGAGAAAATAGCATGGTATAATGCAACTATCGACGCCCTTTGAAATGTATCGAAGGGTGTTTTTTGTACTGTGTGTCAGAGGAGGAAGTGTAATGAAAGGAAAAGAGATGATATTGGTTGTCAGTATGTTACTGGGAATGGCTTGTTCTATACAAGCAGCCGATACAGCAATCCAACAACCGGATACGGTTTCTCAACAGGCAGTGGAGAAACCAAAAGACAGTTCTCTGACGAAAAAAATAGATTCCCCGGCTCCGCAAGTTCCTACAGCGTCCCATCCAAAAGCGACTAAAAAAGGCGATAAGCCAATCGATACGATGCTTACGCCGGAACAGCTAGATGCCATAGATATTCCACAGCCCGTTTTATTATCCCCAATGGATTTTCAAATTGGCACGATTCGGCGCGGCAATACGTTGCAGAAAGTAACACGTACCTTTGGCAGTCCGATGAAATATCAGCAAAGTACCCATTATACGACGATGGAGTATGATGATACGAAGTTAAAGCTGCGAGTCGTAAGCCGCAATAAAACAGCTTTTGGGTTAACGAAAAAGGAAAAAGAACGAAAACCGGTCCGCGTAGGCGTAGATGCTGTGTATTTAGGCCAAGGGGAAAATGTACCGATGAGTCGGGGACTGCACTTGAAACTGCCTACAGAAGTATTGGTTCGGCAGTTTGGCATACCGACCAATGTATTGCGTGATGCCGATGCCAATGTATATTACATGGTATATCAGCATCCGGCAGAAGATACGGATATGATTTTTGCTATTGCCAATCGCAAAATTGAACGTGTTGCCCTGATGCAGGCCCGTCCGCCGTATAGTAATGATAATGTGCAGATGGTACAGGGAACGCGAACGGAACGAGATTTTACGTTGATGGGATTTGGACTAGATGCGCCATTTCAGGCGAATAAATACAACATGTGGAATAATCTTGTCAAACGCGAAAGTCATAATTTTTGGCTGTATGGTGATTACGGCGTTGAAGTAGACCGGCACAATACCGTGCGCAAGGTGTTTTTATTGACGAATAATGCCTATACGAGCCGAGGCGCTACCTTGGGGTATCATATATCTACGATTTTGCAGTTATATGGTCGGCCTGATCGCGTCGAAATGGGTCCGGGCGGTGAAAAATCTGTCGATGCCTACTATTATGACAGTCCTTTCCAAAAGGGTGTGTCATTAGTCTTTGTTATTCGGCATGAAACACAGTATGTCGAAGATGTTATATTGACAGATTCACCGATCAAGAATTTACAAGATCCCATGACTCGCTATGGACTAAAATAACGTATGACGTAATAAAAAAGTATATCATTGAAATAGTAAGGCCATATCAAAAGAAAATAGTAAAATTGCTTTACTTATATGGTTGAATTTCGGTATAATAAATACAAATACTACTAGCAGATGAAGGTGATTTTCATGGTTACAGATGCAGATGTTTTAAAACGTTGGAAGTACATTGCTCAGGAAGATGAAAAGTTGTTGATTCTTATTGGAGGACCTGGTTCCGGTAAGAGCAAATTAATTCGTGAATTGACGTTCCAAGATGGTTGGAAAATTTGCGAAGCGAAAGAATTGTTTGACGATGAATTTTTGGAAATTCCTCGTGCCGACCGTCCGGATAAAGCCATTTCGCTTATTTCGACAGCAATTCATCGACTCAATGCCCGTGTTGTTATGATTGATAATGTAGAATTTTTGTTTGCACCGATTCTAAACTTAAATCCCGTGCAGATGCTGAAAGAATTGAGCCGCGAATGCCCGATTATCGTCAGCTGGCGTGGCAGCTTGGAAGGGAATACGTTGTATTTTGAACACAATGGCGATCCTAAATACGCTAAATTTACATTGGAAAACCCCAATCACGTTATTTCCTTAGATTAAGGTAAAGACTGAAAAACACTGCAAAGGAAGAGATTCTTTTGCAGTGTTTTTTATGCCTAAATGTATGCTTTTTTTGAGGTTTTGTTTATAAAATAGTTAGCTTTATCTTATATACTGAAACACGTCGAATTCGTGTGCCTGTATGCCGAAGAATAAAAGAGCAGCGCGCCGTATGCAGACTTTTTTTCTGTTTCGCAGTGTGATATAATATGGGCTTGAGCACTATACTTTTTGATTGAAAAGGAGCAATGTATACCATGAGTGATTATATGATTGCAGTCATTTTGGGGATTGTAGAAGGGGTTACAGAATATCTGCCGGTATCCTCAACAGGCCATATGATTTTGGTCGGAGACTGGCTGGGATTTGATGGTCCGCGGGCTAGTGTATTTGAAGTATTTATTCAGCTTGGGGCGATTTTGTCCGTTGTTTTGATTTATAAAGAAAAATTTATCCGCATGCTAAAACAATACCATTGCTGGGATTTGCTGAAAAAGGAAAACTGGCGCCGCAATGATACGGGACTGACGCTGGCCCATGTCGCTGCCGGGATTGTACCGGTTATGATTATTGGATATTTGGCACATCATGCGATAAAAACCTATCTCTTTTCTACGGGTACCGTTATTATCGGTTTGGTGATTGGCGGTATTTTTATGTTGGCAGCAGAAAAAGCCCGTATACGCATTGTTTGCAATGACGTAGAAAAAATGACGATTTTACAAGCATTTTTAGTAGGGGCCTTTCAGATTTGCGCATTATGGCCTGGATTTTCACGGTCCGGCTCGACCATTGCCGGCGGTTTGTTCTTGGGATTGAGCCGTAAAGCGGCTGCTGATTTTTCATTTATTATTGCTGTACCGGTTATGATTATTGCCTGCTTTTATGACTTATTAAAGAGCCTCAATGATTTGAACAGCAATGATTTGGTCATGATAGCCATTGGATTTGTCGTTGCCTTTGTGGTTGCTTATATATCCGTATTATGGTTCTTACGGTTTATGAACAAATCGACGTTAACATCCTTTGCGTGCTACCGATTCTTAGTGGCTATTATTTCATTTGCATACTTTTTTATTTTGAAATAAGTATATATAAAAACGACCTTCTCTGGTTAGCACGAAAAGATAACAAGAGTAAGGCCGTTTTTTTAGGCTCTGTTTAGTTTGTCTGCTTGGGTGTTGTTAAAGCGGCAAAAGCGACAGCGATTTCATCTATACATGATTTGAAATCAGCATTGGCCGGTACATCACGCAGTATACTTTGCATCATGTTGGGATAAAAGAGATTGACGCCCTGCATATACACGTAGTAATAGTATTGCAGTGTATGATCTCCCTTGAGAATCAACGGTGCCACTTCGTCGTTTACAGCAAACGCTAATTCATAGAAATCAAGCAGTTCTTGTTTAAACCGATGTAAATCCAATTTGTTTTCACTGTAATCTTGCAGCAAATTTGATCCCATTTCAGCAAGCGCATCAGAAAGTTCATTTGCTTGGGGAGGCAGTTTCATTTTTTTGTCTTCCATAATATGATGCAGCGTATGAAGCGAACCGATAAGAGATTCACAGAAAAAATTGAACGTAAATAAGCCTTCTGAACCGATAAGGTTCGTAAATACATAGGTATCCATCATTGGGTCTCCTTTATATCAATAAGATACCTTATTATAGCATAAATTAGTGAAAATGAATTGAGTCCTGTTAGGGAATATGGTACCATGGATATAAGACATGATATCTAAACAATACAGAGAGGAGGAGATAGCATGGCTCAGCATAAAAAAATACAGTTAAAACGACGTTCCGGGCCGTCTGCGCGGATTCATCGCGGCTTATCTATGCCTGTAGGGCCTGGAAGTGACAACAGTACAGTTAGCTTTCGCAGTTTAGCAGAACTAAAAGCGAAGTATTTTGTCATGACTGGACGGTTGTCTCGACGCCCATTTATTATGAGGACCCTTATTTTGATGTTTGCCCAATTTATGTTTTCTTTTATCTTGTACAGCCGTATTGTCGAAGCGATTTTGGTGCGAAAACCGGAATTTGCAGTTATTTTTGGCATTATTTTTATTCTTCTTACCATTCCGGCTGTTTGGTCGCAAATCTCCTTAGGCGTGCGACGCTGTCATGACATGAATCGTCAAGGGGCCTTTTTTATGATTCCTTTTTTCTGCTATGCAGCAAGTTATATTGCTCCTATTTTAGGATGGAGTACCGTAGCAGATGTTGTACAGGGATTGGCGGCTGTTTTTTATTTGGCCTTGTTTTTTATCAAAGGCAATGGGAAAGATAACGTATACGGACCGGCCCGTCCTCGATAACTTGAAAAAATACTGTATGGTGGATATATCATGCAGTATTTTTTTTGCCCGATTTGTAAACCAATTACAAATGATATATAATAAACAAATGCACGCAAATAAAGTATTTTACAAGAGCAGGGAAACACTGTATAATAACGTAGAATACATACTTTTTAGATAAGGAGATAGGTTATGAGCATACCTATGATACGGTTGGACCACATGAGCCATACCTATGAAGATGAAGATGGCAAAACGGTCTATGCTGTCAAAGATATATCGTTAGATATTCAGCCGGGAGAATTTGTAGCAGTCATCGGCACCAATGGTTCCGGCAAATCGACATTGGCAAAGCATTTTAATGTCTTGCTGACACCGACAGACGGTGTGTGCGAAGTATGCGGTATGCGTACAGATGACCCGGACCATATCTGGGATATACGTCAGCAAGTCGGCATGGTATTTCAAAATCCGGACAATCAGATTGTTGCGGCTGTGGTTGAAGAAGACGTCGCATTTGGACCGGAAAATTTGGGTGTGCCGTCAGATGAAATTAAGCAGCGCGTGAAAGATGCGCTGGCACGCGTCAATATGACGATATATGCCAAACACGGTCCCCATTTATTGAGCGGTGGTCAAAAGCAGCGTATTGCCATTGCCGGTATTTTGGCTATGCAGTCGCACTGTATTGTCTTGGATGAACCGACAGCGATGCTAGACCCCATAGGACGCAGTGAAGTCATGGAAACGATTCATCAGCTCAATGCCGAAGGGTTTACGGTGATTATTATTACCCATTTTATGGAAGAAGCTGTGCAGGCAGGACGGGTTGTCGTCGTCAATCATGGCGAAGTCAAAATGGATGGCACGCCGCGGGATGTCTTCAAGTATGTAGAAGAACTCAAACAGATGGGACTGGATGTGCCGGCGGCTGCGGAAATAGCCTATAAACTGCGTAAGAAAGGGATTCCGCTGCCCGATGATATTATTACGAAAGAGGAATTGGGAGACGCATTATGTCAATTAAATTAGAACATGTGACCTATACCTATGGCGTAGGGACGCCGTTTGAAAAGACGGCCTTGTATGATACCTCCGTAGAAATTCACGAAGGCGAATTTGTCGGCATCATTGGTCATACCGGTTCCGGTAAATCTACGTTTGTACAGTTACTGAACGGCCTGATACAGCCGACGACCGGAACGGTTACGGTAGATGGCACGGATATTTCCAAAAAGACGAAAGAAGTTATGGCCATGCGCCATAAAGTCGGCATGGTATTTCAGTACCCGGAATACCAGCTATTTGAAGAAACGATTGCCAAAGATATCGCGTTTGGTCCGCGGAACTTTGGCTTGAGTGAACAAGAAATCGAAGAACGCGTACGGGAAGCGATGGACTTTGTTGGGCTAGATTATCAAACCTATGCCGATCGGTCACCCTTTCGCCTGAGCGGCGGTCAAATGCGGCGAGTTGCCATTGCCGGTGTCATTGCGATTCATCCCCAATATTTGATTCTTGATGAACCGTCCGCAGGATTGGACCCCATTGGCCGACGGGAAATTTTTTCTGAAATTCAACGCTGGCATAAAGAAAAAGATGTGACGGTTATTTTAGTATCCCATAATATGGAAGATGTTTCCCAAATGGCAAATCGCCTTTTGGTATTGTCTCACGGCAAGATACAGCTCGATGGTAAACCGTTGGACATTTTCTCGACCAAGCAGGATGTACTGCAGCAGGCTGGTGTATCCGTACCGCCGGCAACAGCCGTACTGCAGTATCTGCAGACGCGCGGTTTTGCTGTCAATGACCGTGTCCATTCGATTGACGAAAGCGTCGATGCATTATATGCCTGTCTAAGGGGGATGAAAGATGCTCACTGATATTACACTGGGACAATATTTTCCCGGCAATTCGTTTTTACATCATTTAGATCCAAGAGCGAAGATTTTGGCAACGATGATTTTCATTGTCGCTATCTTTTTTGCCGACTCGCTTGCTGCCTATGGGATTGTTACGGCATTTGTCGTGTTGAATTTTATCATTTCCCGCTTGCCGGCGAAGTTAATTTTAAAATCGTTAAAGCCATTATGGATTATTATCATCTTTACTATGGGGATTCATGTGTTTTCAACGCCCGGAGAAATTTGGTGGCAGTACGGTATATTACATATTACCAAAGAAGGGGTATACCAAGGCAGTCTGATGACGGCTCGTTTGGTCTTTTTGATTGTCTTTTCCTCCCTTTTGACGTATACAACGTCGCCGATTGTTCTTACGGACGGCATAGAACATTTACTAAATCCCTTTAAGCGGATTGGCGTACCGGCCCATGAACTGGCTATGATGATGACGATTGCCCTGCGGTTTATTCCTACCCTGCTGGAAGAAACGAACCGTATCATGAAAGCCCAAACAGCCCGCGGTGCTAATTTTACCAGTGGCAGTCTGATACAGCGCGGGAAAAACATGATTCCGTTATTAGTACCGCTGTTTGTCAGTGCCTTTCGTCGGGCTGATGATTTGGCCACGGCTATGGAAGCCCGCTGTTATCGCGGCGGTGAAGGCAGAACACGGATGAACGAACTGACATATACCTATCGGGACGGCATTGCTATGGGTGCGGTCCTCATCGTGACTCTTGTGCTGGCTGTGATGCGGTGGGCCGTATGAAGAAAAATATTTGTTTGACCGTAGCCTATGACGGCACCGATTTTCATGGGTTTCAGCGCCAAACCAATGCCTCTTCCATTCAGCGGTGTATTGAAGAGGCCTTATCGGCTATTTTTCGTTCTCCCATTACGATTTATGGGGCAGCCCGCACGGATGCCGGCGTACATGCCAGAGGACAGGTAGTCAACTTTTATGGAGAAGGCTCTATCCCGACAGAAAAAATTCCCTATGCCATGAAAGGATATTTGCCGCTGGAAATCGCCGTATTGTCAGCCAAAGAAATGCCCGAACGATTTAGTGTTCGTCATGACAACAGGGGAAAGCATTATTGTTATTCTATTGTTAACAGTCGGATTCATGATCCGTTTCAACTGCGATATGCCTGGTTTATCCGCAAACCACTGGATTTGGAAGCGATGCGGCAGGGAGCAGATATTCTCTTAGGCACCCATGATTTTTCTGCATTTGAAGGGCAAAATACGACGCCGATGAATCCAGTCAAAACGATGTATGCCATCACTCTGGAAAAGCAAGGCCCTATGATTCGCATCCATGTCGTAGGTGACGGATTTTTGTATCACATGGTGCGCAATATTGCCGGCGGATTGGTAGATTTGGGACTGCACCGTTTTTCTGTAGAAGATTTCAAACGTATCCTGGACAGTAAAGACAGAAAACAGCTGGGCGCGACAGCCCCGGCGCAGGGACTGTGCTTGGAAGAAGTGTTTTATGATGACACGCGGCTGCAGGATGTCTTAGCCGATATAAAGGAAAGTAACTGGTAATCTATCATGAATATAAGAAAGAGGTTGTATGTTGATACGCCTCTTTTTTTATAGTATGATATCTAATAGACTAAAAAAGCAAAAATGGATATAGATGGGAGAGACGATGTAACATGGCACAGCATATAGAAGTGATTGACCCCCTAAATAGAGACAGAATTCGTGAAATTGGCTTCGTACATTTTATGTCCGTATCCACCTTTGCTGCTTCTATGGGGTACTGCGGCATGTGCTTTGGCTGGCGCATGGCCCATGAAATTTGGGGTGCTCCGGCTGTCATAGGTGAATTTTTTGGCATGTGCGCTCTGATATTTTATGTTCTTATTTTTATAGAGTATATTCGAAAATGGCGGCGTGATGCAGCCGCTGTCCGGGCAGAATGGAGCAGTCCGGCGAAGATTAATTTCTTCGGCACCTTTAATGTTTCGACGGTATTGCTGGCAGCGGTGCTGGCTCCGTATAATACGACGATTGCCAGCTGCTTTTGGTATGCCGGATTAGCCGTCATCATGATTTTCAGCTGGATACTATTGGAGTATTGGCTGAAAAATGATCAGAATGTAACGTCTGTGACCCCGGCATGGTTGCTGGCTGTACTTGGCCCGATTACCATCCCTATTGCCGGAAATGTACTGCAAAATCCGGGATACCATGATATATCTGTATTTTGCGTCGCTATTGGCTTGGTAACAGGGATTCCGGTCATTGCTCTTTTATTTGCCCACAGTATTTTTGCCAAACACGTCGCGGATGCCGTACAGCCTAGTCTCATGATTTTGATGGCTCCCTTTGGGATGGGATATATTACCTATACCCAGACATATCAGCCCGATCATTTTACGGAATTATTTATCAATGCCGGTATTTTTATGTTTTGGCCCATTGTCATCAAAATACTGCATGTCATGCGGCATTCACCCTTTCGGATGGGCTGGTGGGCCTGCAGCTTCCCTACGATGGCTTTTACAAACGGCGTCTTACATTACAGTGTAGACCATCCGGTCTTATGGACACAGCTGCTGGCAGGATTTCTCCTTATTTTTGGTACAAGCCTGATTTTGTATTTATCCTTTAAGACCTTATGGGCGGCTGCGCACAAAACATTGTGGAAATTATATTAACAAGATAAAAATAGCATAGTAAATCAAAAAAGACTTTCGACACGGCATTTGTTCGAAAGTCTTTTTATTATGGAATAAACAGTACAACGCACAACCTGCATTATCTAGATATAAAAAAAGAAACCCTGGAATATATTCCAAGGTTTCTCTGTCCAAATAAATGGCGGAGTGAGAGAGATTCGAACTCTCGCAGGCCTTACGACCTCTAACGATTTAGCAAACCGTCCTCTTCAGCCTCTTGAGTATCACTCCATATGTCAGCTGACTAGGTTAGTATACTATAAGTAGAAGAGAATGTCAATGATAAAAAATGAAAATAGTGAAATAGAACCGTTTTTTTGTTGTAGCGCGTAAGGGAATACCATCGTTTATATATAGATTATGCAACGAAGAATAGATAGATGAAATCAGATATATTGTGTTATACTAGTCAAGAAAAGATTGTTTACATTTTGTAAAATAGGTAAACATACACATTTGCAAGATAAACGTGGAGTTGAATCATATGACGGATATAAAAATAACACCACCTGTAAAGTGGGCAGGTGGAAAAACACAGCTATTGGGAGCTATTAAGGAAAAAATACCTTCTCAGTATAATCGGTATTTTGAACCGTTTGTTGGTGGAGCAGCGGTTCTATTGAATCTTCAGCCTGAAAAAGCATTTATTAATGATATTAATGAACAACTCATAAATCTATATGTCCAATTAAAAAATGCTGCAGAAGATGTTATAGATGAAATAAAAAAACTAGATAAAATACCTTGTAATAAAGAATTGTATTATGATCGTAGAGAGAAGTATAACACGAAAATTACGAATAATGTGTTGGATGTAGAAATGGCAGCTCTTTTGATTTGGCTCAATAAACATTGTTTTAATGGCTTATATCGTGTGAATAAGAAAGGATTATTTAATGTTCCGTATAATAACAGAGTAACTGGCAGTTCCATGAATGAAATGAATATTAGAGCAATTGGCAGATACTTGAAAAATGCCAACGTACATATTACTTGTAATGATTTTGAAACAGCTTGTGAACCTGTAAAATCGGGGGATTTTGTATATTTTGATAGTCCCTATGTGCCTGAAAGTGAAACAGCTGATTTTACAGATTATGCGAAAGGTGGATTTTCTCTTGAAGAACATCAGAAATTGGCAGCTTTGTTTAGACATTTAGATGAAATCGGAGCCAAGGTCATGTTATCTAATAACGATGTTCCCTTGGTCAGAGAATTCTATGCAGAGTATACGATTCAAAGTTTGGATGTAAAAAGAATGATCAATCGAAATGCGAAGAAGAGAACAGGAAAGGAAGTATTAATTACAAATTATTGATGAAGGAATGGGATATGGGACAATATTTTAAAGGATTGAAAGCATACTTCTATAATCATTGGTCTGCCTTATATTTGTCTGATACGTTTGAAGCATTGGAAAAAATGTTTCCCGAAACGATCGACATGGTTTTTGCCGATCCGCCATATTTTTTGTCCAACAATGGCATGAGTTGCAGTGGTGGCAAGGCAGTTTCTGTCAATAAAGGGGAATGGGATACCATTGGCAGTTTAGAAGAAAAACATGCATTTAATAGAAAATGGATTAGGCTGTGTCGCAAGATTCTCAAACCGAATGGATCCATATGGATTAGCGGAACACTTCATAATATATATTCGGTTGGCATGGCATTGGAACAGGAAAATTTTAAAATTATCAACAATATAACTTGGCAGAAAACTAATCCGCCCCCGAATTTGGCTTGTAGGTGTTTTACGCATAGTACGGAAACTATTTTGTGGGCACAAAAAAATGATAAAACGTCTAGACATTATTTTAACTATCCATTAATGAAAGAGATAAATGGAGGAAAACAAATGAAAGATGTGTGGACTGGTACGTTGACACCGCGGACGGAAAAGAAATTTGGAAAGCATCCTACGCAAAAGCCGGTCTATTTGCTGGAAAGAATCTTATTGGCATCTACATGTGAACAGGATGTTGTGTTAGATCCATTTTGTGGTTCTTCAACGACAGGTGTTGCCTGCAAACATTTGAAACGCAATTATATTGGAATTGATAACAATTTAGAATATATCACATTGTCTAAAGAAAGGTTGGAAAAGGAATGAGTAAACGCGATTTTACCACATGGTTGTCTACTTTTAGAACGTCTATCAATGGATATGGGTATTATACGGATTTCCAAAAAGTATATGAAAACGCAGAAAAATTTAAGATTGAAATTAACATCTTAAATTCTTTAGTTGGTTCCAAGCATATTCAATCTGATTTTGCTAAGATAATTCAAAGATATCCGGAATGTATTAAGGCCATACCAATTCTCTTGGCAGTTCGAGAATATGAAATATATTGCCAAGATGAAACGGGGGCTGTGAAATATACATTTAACAAGTTTACACAAAGTGTAGAACAGTATAGTTATTTTATGCAGCAGACCGGTTTATTTGATATGCTCAGTAATCATATTATCAGTAATCTTTACGATTATGTGACAGGCGTTGAAGTCGGATTAGGTTCAAATGGCCGAAAAAATCGTGGCGGTCATCAAATGGAAATTCTCGTTGAGTCATACTTAAAAAAAGCCCATGTCGAATACTATAAAGAAATGTATTTAACAGAGATCGAAAACAAATGGGACATGGATCTATCTGCGATTTCAGCAGAAGGAACGTCAACAAAGCGATGGGATTTTGTTGTAAAAACACCATCAGTCATTTATGTGATTGAAACCAACTTTTATACAAGAAGTGGTTCAAAATTAAACGAAACAGCGAGAAGTTATAAGATGATTGCTGAAGAAGCGGCGCAGATTCCTAATTTCACATTTGTATGGATTACAGATGGCGGCGGATGGAACAGTGCAAAAAGAAATTTAGAAGAAACATTCCAGGTCTTAGAGACGATGTATAATATTACGGACATGGAACATGATGTTTTTTCGTCCTTATTTCGTTAATACTACTTGAAAGACAAGGGGGACTCTTGATACAATATAATGTATATGTAATTGGATAACGTTACGAGTCGTCGTAAGGGAGGAACTGAAGAATGCATATTGCGCAGTATGTGAAAGCGCAAGATTTAGAATCTGCTTGGGAATTGAATCAAAAGAAAGGGTCTGTTATTATTGGCGGCGGATGCTGGCTGCGGTTGTCTCAGCAGCGCATGTATCGTCAGGTGATTGATCTAGCGGGCTTAGGATTAGATACGATAGAGGAAACGGATGCGGCATTTCGCATCGGAGCGATGGTGACACTGCGGCAGGTAGAAACGTCGCCGGTATTGGCACAGTATACACAGGGAGCTTTTCAAGAAGCGGTTAGGCATATTGTGGGAACACAGTTCCGCAATATGGCTACCATGGGGGGCAGTGTCTGCGGCCGCTTTGGCTTTTCGGATATACTGACGCTGCTGCTGGCGTTGCAGGCTGAAGTAGAATTATATAAAAAAGGCCGCGTGTCTATGGCTGAATTTGCAGAGGAAGGAGCCGGGCAGGATATTGTAACCCATATTATTATTCCAAAGGTGGCACGGCGTACAGCCTATGCTTCGCTGCGGCTGAATGCGACGGATTTTCCGATTATTTCCTGTGCCGTTTCCTGTACGGATACGATGGTATATGGAGCTATTGGCGCACGGCCGATGCGGGCGCAGGTACAATCCATGGCGAAAACGGATGTATTGAAACATGGTCTGGAAAACACCGCACAAACCTTGGCACAAGGTGTATCTTATGGAACGAACACGCGCGGCTCGGCAGCGTATAGACAGGATATGGCGGCTGTATTATGCGGAAGATTACTGAAACAGACCTTGGAGGAAGAAGCATGATAGATATAACCTATTGGCTGAATGGAAAAAAGAATCAGGCCACTATTGATGACGGCATGATGCTGTATGATTTTTTACGTGCTCAAGGCTGTTACAGTGTAAAATGCGGCTGTGAAACGACGAACTGCGGTCTGTGTACGGTATGGTTCGATGAAAAACCGGTTCTTTCGTGTGCCCTATTGGCGGCCCGTATTGATGGACATCGTGTAACGACGTTGGAAGGATTGCAGGAAGAAGCCAAAGAATTTGCCGTTTTTATGGGACGGGAAGGCGCTGACCAATGCGGCTACTGCAACCCTGGCTTTGTCATGAATGTACTGGCTATGGCGCGGGATATGGAACACCCGACGGAAGCGGGCATCAAAGAATTTTTATCAGGCAATTTGTGCCGCTGTACCGGGTATGTAAGCCATATGCGGGCATTGAAAGCCTATTTGGCAGCGAAGGGAAAGGCGGTGGAAGAATGAGAGAAGTCAATCATTCTGTCATGAAAAAAGACGCGATGAGCCTGATTACCGGGCAGCCTGTATATACGGCAGATATTGCGCCCAAAGACTGTTTGATTGTCAAGGCTCTGCGCAGTCCCTATGCCAGAGCCATTGTCAAAGAAGTCAATACGGTAGCAGCGCTGAAAGTGCCGGGGATTGAATGTATCATCACGGCAGACGATGTGCCTAAGACGCGGTTTACTGTGGCCGGGCAGACGTATCCGGAACTGAGTCCGTATGATAAATTGATTTTGGATAAACAGATTCGCTATGTTGGCGATCCTGTCGCCTTGGTAGCAGGGAAAACGGCAGAAGCTGTCGATAAAGCGCTGCGAATCATTCGCGTACAGTATGAAGTACAGGAACCACTGCTGGATTTTACGAAAGCCAAAGACAATCCCATTCTTGTCCATCCGGAAGATGATTGGGACCCTCGTGTCGATGTTGGCGGTGACAATAAGCGTAATTTAGTTGCATCTGCCAAAGAAGACTGGGGCGATGTCGATGACTTGCTGGAAAAATCAGACGTTGTGATTGATCGTACGTATCATACCAAACAGGCGCAGCAGTCTATGATGGAAACATTTCGCACCTTTGCCTATAAAGATATGTTTGGACGACTGGTTGTCGTTAGTTCGACGCAGGTACCGTTTCATGTGCGGCGTATTGTCGCGACGGCCTTGGAAATCCCCAAATCGCAGGTTCGTGTTGTCAAACCGCGTATTGGCGGCGGCTTTGGGGCCAAGCAAACGGCTGTGATGGATGTCTATCCGGCATATATTGCCTATATTACGGGCAAGCCGGCAATGATGATTTATTCTCGTGAAGAAACGCAGACTGTATCTTCGCCGCGCCACGAAGCAGCGATTCATGTCAAAGTCGGTGCGTCAAAAGACGGCATAATTCAGGTTATTTCGTTGGAGGCGTTATGGAATGCCGGTGCCTATGGAGATCATAGCCCGACAACGGTTACGCTGGCAGGATACAAATCGATTCCGCTGTACGGCAGTCATTTGAAAGCGTTCCGCTTCTGGTATGAAGCGGTCTATACGAATACGATAGCAGCCGGTGCCTATCGCGGTTATGGTGCAACGCAAGGGCTGTTTGCCTTGGAATCGGCTGTCAATGAATTAGCCGATACACTGCATATCGACCCAGTGGCCTTGCGCTTACAGAATATGGTACGCCAAGGTCAGCTCATGCCGGCGTATTTTAATGAAACAGCCTTAAGCTGTACGCTGGATCAATGTGTACTGCGGACCAAAGAGTTGATTGGCTGGGATGAAAAATTCCCGCGCAGGGTGCTGCCCAATGGACATATTCGCAGTGTCGGCATTGCCATGGCCATGCAAGGTTCCAGTATTTCCAACGTCGATGTAGCGTCTGTCACAATCAAAGTGAATGACGACGGTTTTTATACGCTGGCTATTGGTGCAACCGATATGGGAACGGGCTGTGATACGATTTTGGCGCAGATTGCGGCCGAATGTTTGCAGTGCTCTGTTGATAATATTGTAACAAGCGGCGTCGATACGGATACGTCCCCGTATGACAGTGGTTCCTATGCATCGTCTACGACGTATTTGACTGGGAAAGCCGTAGAAAAAACGTGTCAGACCTTGATTGGCAAAATGAAACAGCGTGCGGCTGTTATCTTACAGGATTGCCAGGCCGAGGATTTGGATTTTACAGGCGATGCCATTGTGGACATGAAAACGGGACGTCAAGTGACGATCAAAGAGTTGGGCAATGATGCAATGTGTCAGAATGACATTGCACTGGAAGCAACAGAATCCCATTTTTCACCGACATCGCCGCCACCATATATGGCTGGTGCCGCTGAAATTGATATCGACCCAGAAACGGGACATATCGAATTGCTTGATTTTGCAGCTGTTGTAGACTGCGGCACGGTTATCAATCCGGCATTGGCGCGCGTACAGGTAGAAGGTGGATTGGTGCAGGGCATCGGTATGGCCTTGACGGAAGATGTCATTATGACGCAAGGCGGCCGCATTTTGACGAATTCCTTTATGCAATACCGGATTCCGACGCGGCAGGATTTGGGACAAGTTCGTGTAGAATTTGCGCCGAGCTATGAACCCAACGGGCCTTTTGGCGCTAAATCGATTGGTGAAGTCGTTATTAACACACCGGGACCGGCTATTGCCCATGCCGTATATAATGCCGTAGGTGTTTGGATGCGGGAATTACCGATTACGGCAGAAAAAGTATACATGGCACTGAAACAGAAAAAGCAGAATTGTTAATATAAACTAAAAAAGCTTTGCATGATATCGAATGGATTCATGCAAAGCTTCTTATTATGTATCAAGGGGTAATGGAAAAGTCCGGTGCATCAGCGGTCGGTACGCCTTCTGGCAGGACCTTGGCCAGTACGAAATGATAGCGTTCATTATACTGATGCATATCTGCCTCGATATTTTGATGAATTTTGTTGATGTTTTCCGGCGTGTATTCTGTCGGTGGAATATGAAGGTCGCAGATAATATTTAAGCGCGCACTGCCAGCGGTAATGCGTAGATGATCGGTATGGTACTGCGGATATTTTTGTTGAATCAGATGATCTAAGGCGTGGCGGACTTGATTTATCTTATCCGGATCGGTACAGAGTGGATCCATATGAATATTGACTTCCATTTGAAATTTTTCCTTTAATTCATCTTCCAGTACATCCAGTGCCGCATGTACTTCTACTAAATCTGCCGTATCAGGCACTTCGGCATGGAGCGAACCAAACATGCGGCCGGGACCATAGTCATGAATGCAAATATCATGAACGCCGACGACATATTGACAATGAAGCGCACAGGACGTAATTTCATGAATGAGTGCCGGTGAAGGGGCTTTGCCCAATAGAATATTGATGACGTCTTTGGCAATACCATAGCCGGCATAGATGATTAATACCCCAATGAGGACGCCGGCAGTGGCATCGACTGGCAGCGTTGTAAATTGCTGGGCAATGGTAGCGATCAGGACGCCTGCTGTAGCGATGGCGTCGTTAATGCTGTCCGAAGCCGTTGCTTCGTTGACGCTGGAATGAATCGTTTTAGCAATATACCGATTATAGACACACATCCAGCCTTTTATGGCAATAGATACCAGTAAAATAGCAATAGAGACGGCCGATGTTTCCATTGCTTGCGGTTCCCGAAATTTGGAAACCGACGTTTGACATAATTCATAGCCTACGATCATAATGATGATGGAAATCGTCAGGGAGGCTAAATATTCAAAGCGGCCATGACCAAAGGGATGGGCTTTATCTGGCGGCTTATTGCTGAATTTGGCACTGATAATAGAAATAACGGAAGAACCCATGTCGGTTAAGTTATTGAAGGCATCCGATACAATAGCGACACTATGGGTCATCGTACCGATAGTAAATTTGCTGATAAATAAAAAGAGATTGCAAAGAATGCCGAGAACCCCGCCGACGATACTGTATTGTTCTCGTACTTTTTTATCTGTCGTATTTTTATAATCTTTGATACACCAGTGAATGATGTGTTCAATCATAGAAAGTCACCTTGCTTTGTAAATTCCCTCCATTATAGCAGACTTAGCATGAGAAACAAGAGGTAAATAAGAAAAATGTTGAGAATGCAATAAAATAGATAAAAAAGATGGCTCAGTGGTACTTGAAATTCAATTTGAGTTTTGTATAATACTACTATTGAAGAATATAAGGAGATGACAGCTGATGGATATACCTGCATTATTTATTTTTGATATGGATGGGACCATGTTTGATACCGAACCGATTTCGTATAAAGCTTGGCAAGCCGTGTGCCGGCCGCGCGGCTATGAGATACCGGAATCCTTGTTTCGCCGTGTCATTGGTATGGATAATCGTCGCATTATTCAGATGTTTAGCGAGTTTTTTGGAAAAGAATTTCCCTATCAGGAAATTTGGAAGGAAAAAACGGCGTATCAGCTGCACTATTATCACACCCAGCCCGTTCCCTGCAAGCCAGGGTTACTGACGTGTTTGGAATTTGCGAAAACGCAGGGGATACCCTGTGCTGTAGCATCTTCTTCACCGAGTGCACAAATTGACTATTTGCTTCATAAGGCTGAAATTGCGCCGTCTTTCCAAATCGTACAGAGCGGGGAAGAGGTCGTTCATGGCAAGCCGGCGCCGGATATATTTTTGCTGGTATGCCAAAAAGCGGGTATTGCTCCTGAAAAAGCGTTTGTATTGGAAGACTCGCAAAATGGGATATTAGCAGCTGATGCGGCTCATATTCCCTCCGTATGGATTCCGGATTTAGTACAAATTGCACCGGAAGTACAGCAAAAAGCATGGCGGACATGTCATTCTTTGGCTGATGTACCGCTATTATTTCAAGCATGAGCATGAGAAAGGAAGATATCAACATGACGCAAGCACAGCGTAAACGCATGATGACTTTATTAACTATTTTTTTAGGAATGCTGGCAGCGATCGCTCCCTTGTCGACAGATATGTATTTACCAGCCTTGCCGGAAATGATGGAAGATTTTGGCGTTATGCCTTCGATGATACAGATGACGCTGACGGCTTCGATGGCCGGAATGGCTTTGGGGCAGATTGTTGCCGGCCCAATCAGTGATGAAAAGGGACGCCGCAAGCCGTTGATTATTGGTATGTTGATTTTTGCCGTGTCATCGCTGGTCTGCGTCTTTGTTAAGTCCATTTACGTCTTTCTAGTATTTCGATTTATTCAAGGCTGTTCCGGTGGTGCAGGCATTGTCATTGCCAGAGCTATTGCCCGTGATGTCTGCAAAGGGCCGGCACTGACGCGCTTTTTTTCTATGCTAATGCTGGTCAATGGATTAGCTCCGATTATTGCTCCTGTCATTGGCGGACAGATTTTGCGCTTTTTTGAATGGGAAGGCGTATTTGTCTTATTAACGATGATTGGTGTCATCTTGACAATCAGTGCTATTGTCATGACAGAAACCCTTTCAATGCGTCGTCGTGTAGAAGGCGGCGTTTTTGCCAGTCTAAAAGGGTTTAAGGGATTGTTCAATCAAACGTATTTTATGGGACATTGCATCATGCAGTGTTTTGGATTTGCCGCTTTTTTTGCGTATATTTCCGGATCTTCCTTTGTGTTCCAAAATATTTACCATGTTTCGCCGCAAATCTTTAGTATTATTTTTGGTGTTAACGGGATTGGTCTGATGCTCAGCGGTGCCTTGACAGGTCGACTGGCCGGTCGCGTAGCAGACTGGAAAATTTTACGGACCGCCTTGTATATTGCTGTTGTGGGCAGTATCCTCTTATTGGCCGGCTTTATCGTACATATACCTCTGTTGGCGGTTATTGTCATTTTATTTTTTACGGTTTCTACGTTATCCTGTATGGCAACGAGCAGTTTTTCTCTAGCTATGCAGTCCCAAGGTAGAAATGCCGGCAGTGCATCGGCTCTTATCGGCTTCTTCTCGATGATTTCCGGTGCCGTTATGGCTCCGGTTGTCGGTATTGCCGGCAGCTATACAGCTATTCCCATGGGGATTGTAATGGTTGTAGGTGAAGTTGGCGCACTGCTGACGTTTTATGGCATGATTTATCCGACCCATAAAAAATAATCGTATGACAGCAAAGGGACGGTAACATCAGATTTTTTCTTGTCATATACAACGCGCTTTCTTTATCAGTTTGTAGTTTTTGGTTTGTAGTTTGAAGAAATGAACAGCAAAAAAGGTTGTGACAAAATGAATTAAAATTTTCATTTTGTCACAACCTTTTTTTGCATAATGTTAGTCATAGAAAATTATTTTTTACACTTTTATTTTGCAGAGGGTGTGTTTTTATCAGTTGGAGCGTTTTTCGACAAACAACAAACGACAAACGAACTACAAAACGGATTGGTTGTTTTGTAGTTCGTTGTTTTATAAAGCACGGTATATCGATATTATATATTATGTTGAATCAGTTCATCAAACGGTTCGTCAGGCCGCGTAAAATCGATAGGCGTCGTATCCTTTAGGAAGGTGAGAGCATAGCTGATGCAGGCAGCGGCACCATAGATAAGGCCGTCTTCGTCCAAGTCAAATTCGGGTGTATGATGATTGCCGCCGCATCCTTTTGCCGGGTTAGCGATTCCTGTAAAGGTCAGCACGCCCGGATAGAGCCGCGTCGTAATGGCAAAAGATTCTGACGCCATCCAGGGCGTGCAGGAATATAATACGTCTTTCCCCATACTGGCGGTAATCGCTTGTTCTGCGAGAGCAACGCAATGGGGATCATTGTGTACTTCAAATAATGGTTTCAGCAGATGTTTGATTCCATAGGAACATTGATAGGTGTCACAGGCATTTTTTAGGATATGCAAAAATTCCTCATAAAAACGTTTGCCTGCATGGTCGTAACTAAAGAAACGACTCGTTCCGGAAAAGGTTAACGTATCCGGAATGACATTGAGGGTCGTGCCGCTGTGCAGGGAGCCGATGGAAACAGTCAGCCCGTTGAGCGGAGATACGGTGCGCATGCGCAAGGCCTGTAAATCACTATAGAATGAATGAAAACAATCAATCGGGCTCTGCACTAAATCTGGACGGGATCCATGACCGCCATGGCCTTTGAGCTCGATTTCAAAGCCGAAGCCGCCGGCCATCGGTGCTTCATGGCAAACGGCGATTTTCCCAGTCGGAATGTCCCAGCGGACATGGGTAGCATAACATCCGTCAATATGCCAGCCGCTTTCTTTTTCCAAAAACTGCAGTAAATAAGGAAGGGGGCCTGATTCTTCTTCACCTTGTTCAAACATGAGAATAATACGGCCTTGCCAGCGATCTTTCCATTGCTGTAGTAGTTTTCCGGCCGTAAGGAGCATGGCCATATGGCCGTCATGACCGCACGCATGCATGACACCTTTGTTGCGTGAACGGCACACACGGTGGCAGGATAAATTCGTTTCTCCTTCTTCAATAGGAAGGGCGTCAATATCGGCTCGAAGCAGCAGCGTTTTGCCGGGAGCGCTGCCGTCTATCCAGGCGATAATACCGCCTTTATCGATGTAACGGTGAGCAATGCTATAGGTCGTGAGTTTTTCTTGAATATACGCCAGTGTCTGTGTTTCGTGGCAGGATAATTCCGGATATTCGTGGCAGTGGCGGCGAATGGTGATGAGTTCTGCTTGATTTTGCTGGACAGCAGATAATACGGATTCTAACATATTAACATCTCCTTTGAGTTTATTCTTCAATTCCTAAGCGGGCTGTAATGCCTCGGTCATAAGGGTGTTTACGTTTGCATATTTCGGATACATAATCGGCAGTATGCAGCAAAGCCGGTGAAGGATCGCGTCCGGTAAGAATAATTTCAGTCATAGCCGGTTTATGGTGTAAAAAATCCAGTATATCCGATTCGGATAGCAGATGGAGCTTGCAGGCTGAAAGAATTTCATCCAATACAAGCATGTGAGGTGGTTCTTTGCGGCAGCGTTCAATGATTTGCGTAAAAAATTGTTCTTGCCGTTGCTTGGTTTCTGCTAATTCGGCAGGCGCCATTTGAAAGGTAAATTTGGATATACCTTGGCTGCGCAATACGGTGACGGTTGGCAGGGTTTGTAATATATTCAATTCCCCTGTAGGCCTTGATTTGAGAAATTGGCAGAACAGCACTTGACCGCCGCGGCCGGCACAGCGAATCGTTAAGCCGATGGCAGCGGTAGTTTTTCCCTTGCCGTCACCGCAATATATATGAATAAATCCCGTATCTACCATGAGAACGCCTCCTGTATGATATATCTGCGTATACGCTATAAGTATAGCATAGGTTGGTGACCGTGGACAGATGTCATAGCTGTTTCATTTACTGAAGTTGTTGCTACTCAGGCTGTCGGAATCGTGGTATAATATTGTATTGCCAATTTGTAACATAAAGGAGGGGCTGACGTGGAACCTAGAGTACGAAGCGTATTAAACGCATTGAATGAAAATGGCTTTGAAGCCTATATCGTGGGTGGTGCTGTACGGGATTTGTTGATGAAGCGGCAGCCTCATGATTATGATGTAACGACGTCGGCCAGACCGAAAGAAATCCGGCAGATAGCAGAGTCTCAAGGATGGCATACCGTAGAAATACAAGGGGAACGTTTTGGCATCGTCGTGTTGGTCGTCGATGGCTTGACAGTGGAAACGGCTTCGTTTCGGGGAGAAGCGTATGGTACGGACAGTCATCGGCCGGAACGCGTGTGGTATGCCGATACGCTCCAGGAAGATGTACAACGCCGTGATTTTACAGTCAATGCCATGGCGATGGATCGAGACGGGCAAATATATGATTATGTTGGCGGTCAAAAAGACATCAAGAAGAAACAACTAGTTACTGTGGGAAACCCTAAAAAGCGATTTCAAGAAGATGCGCTGCGGTTATTTCGGGCGTGCCGGTTTACGGGACAACTTGACTTTTTACCGGTGAAAGAGCTAACGCGGGCTATGCCGACAGCGTTTGATAAAGTATCCGGCTTATCCTTAGAGCGGGTGATGCAGGAATTAGATCGGCTCATGGTAACGAAGGCAGCCTATAAAGGTCTCGATATATTAGTGCGTTCCGGCTTGGGAGACTGCAGCTGCCGCCGTAAAGAAAACGGACAGTACGAAGAAATTCCCATTTTGCCTGAATGCAGTCATTTGCCCAATACGCCGCAGTCCAAGCCGTTTCATGTATTTGACGCGTGGTTTCATACGCTGGCGGTCATTGCCAATACGCCGCCTGATTTAACAATTCGCTATGCCGCGTTATTTCATGATATAGCCAAGGGCCTGCCGGGAATTCGGGGCATACATAAAGGACGCTATACGGATTACGGACATGATGACAAAGGTGCGGAACTGGCAGAAGCCATTTTGCTGCGCTGGCATAAAAATCCGCAGTTTGCGAAACGAATTGCCTGGCTGGTAAAAACGCATATGAAATTTCACTATTTTGCTAATACGGGCTTAGGTAATGTAGAAAAATGGCTGCGCCGGGAAGCTTTGGAAGGACCCTTTCATCGGACGGCTGAATTAGTAGAAGCCGTACATCAGGCAACAGTGCTGGCTTGCGGCGATGTACTGGGATGCGGTCATGCCGAAGCGGATACGAGTGGTACCGTTTCTTTTGGGGAATATATGAAGGAACTGGCAATAAAAATGCCTGTCAGTACAAAAGATTTACAGTATGACAAACGAATTCCTGATATATGCCAGCGGCAGACAGGAATGTGTCTGCGTGTGTTGTTAAAACGGGTACAAAATCAAGAATTACCGAATGAAGGCGATGTGTTGGCAGAAGCTGCGAAAAAATGGTATATGCGTCATAATGGAGAATAACTCATGATGATTCATAAAAAAAATAAAAAAGAACCGACGGTAAAGCATAGAATGCGACTATGTAAGGTCGCGTTTTTAGCTGTTTTTCTGCTATTAATAGGCTGGATGATTCTTTTGCAGGTTGTGCAATATGATTTTTATTGGGGAAAATTAAATACGCAAAATGCAAATAAACAAGTGCAGCAATCCCCGCGGGGAACGATTTACGACCGCAACGGCAAGATTTTGGCGATTAGTGAAGACGCCAAGTCGTTATACTGCGATCCGGTTATGGTTGCTAAATCGGCGAAAACGCCCAAAGAAATAGCCCATATTTTAGCACCGTATTTAAAAATTACAGAACCGGAAATTGAAGCTAGATTACAGGAAAAAGATACAGCCTACGTTTCATTAGAACGGCTCATGGACCATGACAAAGCCGATGAAGTAAAGAAAATCATAAAAAAACAGAATTTGATAGGGATTAAATTTACCACGGAAAATCATCGCTTATATCCCAATGGTTCCTTGGCTTCTCAGCTGTTGGGGTTTGTCAATCAAGAGGGAGAAGGAATGGATGGTCTGGAAATGGTATTAAATGATACCATCAAAAGCAGTCTGCAGTCACAACAATTGCGAGCGACTACGCATACGATTCCGGTAGTGAATTCGGCTGTCGATCATATGCTGCCGGATAAAGAACGGTCTGTCCAGCTGACGATTGATAGTACCATCCAATACATTGCTGAAAAAAATTTGGACGGCGTGATGCAGCGCAATCATCCGGAAGGGGCAGCCATTATCATTATGGATCCCAAAACAGGGGAAATATTGGCAATGGCAAGTCGTCCTAATTTTGATCCGAATGAATATTATAAAGGCAATCAGAATACCTATAAAAATCGGGCCGTTGTCAATTCCTATGAACCGGGTTCGACATTTAAGCCGATTATGGCTGCCGCAGGTGTCGATTCCGGAAAATGGGATGAGCATCGCATCTATCATGATGTAGGTCATATTCAAGTAGCAGACAGAACATTTTATAACTGGGATAAAAAAGGATTGGGTAATGTAACGCTGACAGATATTTTAAAATTTTCGATTAATACCGGTATGGTTGAATTAGGGCTGACTACCGGAGGTGAAACGTTGACGGAATATGCCGAACGATTTGGCTTTGGCAAACCAACGGGCATTGGGCTGCCGGGAGAACAAGAGGGTATCTTGTTTAATCCGAAAGATATGAGCTCAGTAGATGTCGCTGCCATGTCATTTGGGCAGAGTATTGCCGTTACGCCGCTGCAGATGGTGCAGGCATTTGGTGCCCTTGCCAATAAGGGCCATATGATGAAGCCATTTTTAATTAAAGAAATTGACAATCCTGACGGCTCTGTGTATGAAAAGAAAGATCCCCAAGAAATCGGTCAGCCTATTCGGGAAGAAACGGCGCAGACTATCAGCAAAATCTTGTCAGAAGAAATTAATTCCGGCGGCGGGAAAAATGCGAAAATAGATGGCTATACATTCTGCGGGAAAACAGGAACGGCACAGCGCATTAATCATGACCGCCCCGGCTATGCCGAAGGACAGTACATTGCTTCCTTCATGGGATTTGGCCCGTTGGAAGACCCTCAGTACGTGGTGCTGATTGTCGTAGATAATCCTAACGGCGTATTTTATGGCGCGCAGGTCGCAGCCCCTGTATTTAAAGATATGATGACGGAAATTGTTCATTATAAAGGTATTCGGCCATCCCAACCTATAGAACGGCAACTGGCACATCTTCCTAAAGAAGCACCGAAAAAACAGCATGTTATTCCGGAAGTGCAGCGTACTAGCGACGGTGTATGGATACCTTCGTTTATAGGCTGGGATACTCGCGAAGTCAATGATTGGCTGGACAGGGCAAATCTTGGTTTCGTACCCAATGGCACGGGTCGTGCCGTGCATCAATATCCGGCAGCAGGTACATATGCTGCGCCGGGAAGTAATGTTACAGTAACATTTATGCGTTAGGAGGAATGGATGTGCAGCTATTAAATGGTAAGGATGTAGCCGCTTTTCATCGAAATCAGGTAGAACAGCAGATTGCAGCCTGGAAGAAAAAAGATATACAGCCAGAATTAGCAATTCTTTTAGTAGGTGAAGACAAACCGTCGGCCATGTATGCAAAATCAATGCAGAAAGTAGCCCATTCGGTAGGATTGAAAGCGGAAATTTATTACCGCGATGCCGATGTATCGGAAGACGAAGTACTCGCTTTAATCGATACATTGAATACACAGCCTGCCGTATTTGGCATTTTACCGATGATGCCGTTACCATCGCAGATTGATACGCAGCGGATTCTGAATCGCATTGATGCGGATAAAGACGTAGATGGACTGACAGACAGCAGTGCGGCTCGTTTGTTTACCGGAAAAAAAGGATTTGTTCCGTGTACGCCACGGGCGGTTATGGCCATATTGGATTATTATCAGATACGGCTAGCAGGAAAGCACGTTGTCCTTATTGGTCGCAGTAATGTCGTAGGAAAACCCTTGGCCCAATTATGTTTGAATCGGAATGCAACCGTAACGATATGTCATTCCCGGACTCAACCGTTACAGGCGTTTACTAAGCAGGCAGATATTGTTATTGCCGCCGTTGGAAAGGCCGGATTAGTGACAAAAGATATGATAAAGCCGGGTGCTGTTGTGATTGATGTAGGCATTAATCGCGTGAACGGTAAAACCGTAGGTGATGTGGATTTTGATGATGTCTCCCAAGTTGCGGCAGCTGTCACCCCGGTTCCCGGTGGCGTAGGAGCTGTGACGACCATGATGGTATTGGAAAACACCGTGTACGGTGCGGCACCGAAAGATGAATAGTATATGATAGATAGGAGAATACGATACAATGCTGCATATTTTGGATACATTTTTAATTCATTATTTACATAGATTTGACAAATATTGTTTTACGGTTACGCTTCATGATAAGACCTATACGATTGGCGAAGGAGAACCGTTATTCCATGTCAAGATTCATAAGGATATACCTAAAAAGGAATTATTGTCTTCAACGTCACTGGCATTAGGCGAAGCATATATGCGTAAAGATTTGGAAATTGAAGGGGATTTATTTACAGCCCTGCAGTGCATATTAAGTCAGACCAGTCAATTTTCATTAGATAAAAGCGCGCTGGGACGTATTTTATATACCTCTGAGTCAAAGGCGACACAAAAAAAACAGGTATCATCCCACTATGATTTAGGAAATGATTTTTATTCCTTATGGCTGGACCCCTCTATGAGCTATTCATGTGCGTATTTTAAAGAAGATACGGATACGCTGGAACAAGCCCAGCATCATAAAGTCCATTATATTTTGGAAAAACTCCATTTGGAAAAAGGGATGACCTTGCTGGATATTGGCTGCGGCTGGGGGTATTTGTTGATTGAAGCGGCTAAAACGTATGGCGTTAAAGGATATGGATGTACCCTGAGCAAAGAACAGTGGAAAAAAGGACAGGAACGAATTGAAAAAATGGGCCTTCAGGGACAGGTGCAGATTGATCTGATTGATTATCGGGATTTGGTGGATGAAGGACGGCAATATGACCGTATTGTCAGCGTAGGCATGCTGGAACATGTAGGACGTTCTAACTATCCATTATATATGGAAACGGCAGAACATCTTTTAAAAGACGGTGGCATGTTCTTGCTTCATTATATTAGCGGTCATGATGAAAGCGTTGGTAATCCATGGATGCGTAAATATATTTTCCCCGGCGGTACGCTGCCGTCTTTGCGGGAAATTGTTAACTTAGCGTATGACAATGATTTCCAGATTATTGATATTGAAAGTCTGCGTCGTCATTACTACAAGACTCTGATGTGCTGGTATCATAATTTCCAGGGCGTACGCGATCAGGTGGCTGCTGATAAAGGAGAAGAATTTGTCCGCATGTGGGACTTATACTTATGCGGTTGTGCCGTTTCATTCTATATTGGCAATATTGATTTACATCAAATCTTAATGACCAAAGGAACAAAAAATAATTTGCCTATGACACGCTGGTATTAAGCGAAGATGTGTAAAACGAGGAGGTCATATACTGCGTTTGGCTATCATGTACGATAGCATTTCGTTAAACGGTCTTCATTTTCTGTAGGAAATTTGAAAAAATGACCGGTCATGCTGTAAACGATACATGTAAAATGATATGACAATAGGGCTGTACTAAAATGGATTTAACGGTCTCATTTTGGTACAGCCCTGTTTGGGTATCATTATCGGTGTATTTCTTTTTTTAGATTTTTGAAGAAGCGGTCAATAATACGTTGGTATACACCGCGTAAATCATCAGAAGAACCTCGCGTCCGTGCATCTTCGCTATAAGAAATCAGTTTTCCTGTTTTCACATCGTATACAGCAAAACGAACTTGAACAGTCGCCATAGGAATGTAGGCGTCCGGAACATACACCGGATACGATACATCGTGATAAAACCAATGGGGATGACCGTCTCTATCATAATAGACATCGCGGACCGAATAGGAATCCCATTCAGTGTGAGCCGGAATTAGCCCGGTGCTAACCTGATAGGCGAGAAGCTGTGCTGTGACATAGGCATCAGCCCTAGCATCGATAGCTTCTTGCGGAATGATAATCGGAGCAGGTGGTTGTAACTGCGTAAGGGAGACAGCTGTCGTTGCTGTTGTTGCAACAGATACAGACGGTTTTGTAGAAGGTGCCGTGTCAGATGATATATCTGCTGCCGGGTCGCTCGTAGCAGCGTGTTTGATTTCTACGGACTGCGGACTGGCTGGGATGGTTTGGGCAGACGGAACAGGCGGCTCCAGTGCCGGCATAACGACAGAGATACCTTTCATGGCAACAGCTTTCTTTTGCCAGTCTTCTTTAAGACGATAGGTTTTCATAGCCTTATCTGTATGGATAGAAGACGTATCTAAGGTATCGATATAGAGTGTATGAATGCGAGAGAAGTCATATGTGGAATCATTCCAGGATTCATACTGTTCAGCATACACTGTGAGTGTAATGATGCATGCAGCTACTAGGGTGCAGATACGAGATACAACCGATTGCGTCATGAACAAGCCTCCTTTTTCCGTATGTATTTCTGCTTATAGTATAGCATATGTAGTGTGATAGACATATAAAAAAAACCTGCATCGAATGATGCAGGTTTTCATATCGTACGCTAATTCCTTGATTATTTTGTGAAATAACGAGCGAGCAAGCCATCGAATACGCGACCATGACGAGCTTCGTCTTTTGCCATTTCATGAACGGTATCATGAATAGCATCGAGGTTAAGCTGTTTTGCCAAGGTAGCCAGTTCTTTTTTACCAGCGCAGGCACCCTGTTCAGCAGCAGCGCGCATTTCAAGGTTAGTTTTTGTATCATCTGTTACAACTTCGCCAAGGAGTTCAGCAAATTTAGCAGCATGTTCAGCTTCTTCAAAGGCAATGCGTTTGTAAGCTTCAGCAACTTCCGGATATCCCTGACGGTCAGCGACACGGCTCATAGCGAGATACATACCTACTTCAGAACATTCACCAGTAAAGTTCAAATGCAAACCTTCCAAAATGCGTTCATCAACGCCTTTAGCAACGCCAACTCTATGTTCATCAGCGTATTCTTTTACGCCTTCTTTTAATTCTGTGAATTTGGATTTCGGAGCACCACACTGTGGACATTTTTCTGGAGCTTCTGTGCCTTCATATACATAACCGCAGATACCGCATACAAATTTTTTCATCATTCATTACCTCCTAAAATT
The DNA here is from genome assembly GCA_934202965.1 of uncultured Megasphaera sp. Taxonomy (GTDB): domain Bacteria; phylum Bacillota; class Negativicutes; order Veillonellales; family Megasphaeraceae; genus Megasphaera. Next base: position 101,276 of record CAKPYN010000002.1, on the reverse strand, counting down.
TAGATATATCATTTTCAAAGTGAAACTGAATATTAATTAGTATCAACAAATAATCTTTATTTGTTATGGCTTTATTATAACAGACACGATTTGTAAAATCAAGAGGATTTTGTGAAAATTTTGAGAAAAGATAAAGTTGTTAGGGCCAATAGGGCAAAAGGGTGCATAGTTGCTTTTTCATACTTAGTTATATATAATATTACTAACGTATGAAACGTAAAGGGAGTTACCTTTTATATACATTAGTATATAGTTAGTTATCAGGAGGTATAGGTATGTGGAAGAAAAAAATGGCAGGAATACTAGCAGTTGTTGCCTTGTGCGGCTCGATGGCTGTCAGTGCTGCTGATTATACAATTTTGGAAAAAGCAGATAAAGTAGAAACAACAGTGTATGGAGCAACACAGACAGGTTCACTGAATGATCGTATTACTGCATTGGATAAGTTATTAAATGGAAAAATAACAGCATCCGGCAGTCTTCAGGATAAGACGAATTTATTATATAACGATGTATATGGCAATACCGGGTCGGATTTATCCCTGTTAGCAGCTACGAATTTGATGCAATGGCAGTATTCCGGCCAGATAACGGATGAACCGATTTTAGTGCGTATCAGCGCATTGGAAGAAGGCATCGACGGCAAAGCCCAGATGGGAGCTTTATCAAGCCGTGTGCAGGCATTGCGGTATAGTATGTTGGGAAATAAAAAATATATTTCCCAAGAAGTGATGATTCCTGTATCCACACTTGTTACGATGAAGACGTTGGAACCATTAGATTCTAAAACGGCCCAGGAAGGAGAAACAGTACAGTTTGCTGTTGCCGATGATGTTGTTGTTGATGGGATAGTTGCGATTCCGCGCGGCATGGAAGCAACAGGTACGATTACGAAAGCCCGTAAATCCGGACGCTTTGGCAAAGACGGCAAAATCGAAATTACGTTCCATTCCGTACGGGCTGCCGATAGTACACCTGTTGACTTAATTGTTGGTGAAAAAACGAAAGAAGAATATAAACGGACTGCAGGTGCCGTAGGTGCTTCTGCTGCCGGAGCTATTATTTTAGGCCCAGTCGGCTTGGTAGGGGGCTTATTTGTTCATGGCAATGATGTCAATATTCCGGAAGGTACAACGATGTATGCAGAAACAGCGAAAGATACAGATGTTGTTGGTTTTAAACAAAATGGAACCATAGAAAATCTAAAAACAGCTAATATGGCTGCCAGCGGAGTTACCGTACCTTCGGCAGTAACAGATAATGCCAGCACGACGGGATATCATGGAGATGTTGCGCCCGTAGATTTGCCGGATACAACCGCTGCTGATACCAATACCACTGGAGCAGAACAAGCAGATACGACAGGATATCATGGCCAAGCTGTTTCTGTAGATATCCAAACAACAGGTGACGTACATGAATAAAACATGGGCTGTTTCTGTACTGGCTGCATTGATGCCGTTTTCGATTATGGCATCGGATGGGGCCGTACAGTCAGGTCGAATAGAGAAACAACTGCATAAAGAAACAACGATGAATGTACCGGTAGAGAAGACAACGGTTGTTCCTGTTGATTTAGATAAGGCGTCACAGAAAAATGACGTGGTACTGCCAACACAGCCGATATATGCTGCAGCCGATTCGATGCTCGTGCGTGGAAAAGATGGATATATACAAGGCCGCGGCAACGTGGATTTGCGCCAAGGTATGGATGAAGTGCATGCTCATTATGTAGAAGGAAATACACAGACGCAAGTATACCGTACGAATGGCGATTACGTATACATTCATGATGATAGTGCTTTTACTGGTAAAAATTTGACATACAGCAGTAAAACCGGCGGCGCTGTGCTGCAGTCTGTTGAAGGGTTTATGGGACCGAATTATTATATACGCGGTACGGATGCGGAAATGCTGGATGGAACGTACTATTTAAAACACGGATTGATTACGACGCCTCATGCCGTAGCTAAGACACCGGATTATTATTTAACCGGTGATGACATTCGTGTCTATCCGGGCGATAAATTTACAGCTGAAAATACAAAATTATGGTTTAAGCACATTTGTCTCTTCACGTATGGCCATTATGAAGGCAAGCTGGGAGACAATGCATCCAATCGAAGCTGGCTGTTTACCCTGTTTCCGCGGCCGAATTATAATAAATCGGATGGATTCAGTTTGCATGGGCATGCGGCATTGCCGATGAATGAGAATGGCGATTTGCATTTAGATATTGAATATATGTTAACATCTAAGCGCGGCTTTAAGCCGTCGGCCCGTTTGGTAAAAGAAACAAAGGCAGGTACGTTTCGATTAGGGTATAGCAAGGAAGAAAGTACGGATAATGATGATAATGTATGGGCTACAAAATGGCCGGAATTAGAATATTTTGCACCGCGTCTTTATGCAGGCAATACGGGTATTTATGTGGACAGCAGTGCCAGCTGGGGACGTTGGGAAGAAGATGGCGTAGGAACGGGTACTCACAAAGGTTATCGTGCTGAAATTACGCATACACCGATTCCCCTGTGGAAGCAAGCTAATATTCGCTTCTTTGCCGGTTATCGTTGCGATTGGTATTCCCTTCAAGATGCCGAACGGCGAGATCCCTACAGCGGTGTTATTTTGAATCAAGGAATTAATGATCGGCTATGGACTAGTTTTTGGTATAAAAAACATAATGTCAGCGGATATACGCCGTATCGCTTTGATACATTGGACGATCCGCGTCAGCAGGGCTTTTCTGTCGGCTACGTATTAACGCCGCGCGATACATTTATTTTTACGTTAGCCCAAAACTTGGATACCCATGATATTTCGGATAGAAACTACACATGGGTACGAGATTTACATTCCTTTATTGCGGTTATTACGTATAAACAAGTAGATAAAAGCTGGGAAGTTAAACTACGGGCCAAGGATTTTGATTAATACATCCCAAGAAGCTGTGATACACAATGGCGACAGCCATCGGTATGCAGCTTCTTTTTGTTTTTACATACTTTTTACATAAGACACATAGGTATTAGCTGTATTTGCAGGTATAATAAAAATAATATGATATACAATACGAAAAGGGGTTGTGTGACTATGCCGTTAATTTATTGTGTAGAAGACGATGAGAATATTCGAGAACTCGTTGGGTATGCACTGCGAAGTCAGGATTTTGAAGTAGAAACTTTTGCTGATAGCAAAGAATTTTGGCAGGGAGTTAAAAAAAAGGTACCGTCATTAGTATTACTGGATATTATGTTGCCTGGCGAAAGCGGCACGGACATACTGGAAAAAATGAGACAAGATACGGTCTTAAAAACGATGCCGGTTATTATGCTGACGGCCAAAACTAGTGAATATGATATTGTCAAAGGGCTGGACGGCGGTGCTGATGATTATGTTTGCAAGCCCTTTGGAATTGTCGAACTGATTTCTCGTATTCGGTCTGTGCTACGTCGCAGTAAGCCACAGAAAACGGAAAAAAATGAATATTCTTTTGGACCGGTAACGTTGGATAGCGAAAAACATATCGTAACGGTACACGGCGAAATCTGTCACCTGACAGTCAAAGAGTTTGAACTTCTTCGGTATCTATTGGTAAATACGGATATTGTGTTGAAACGGGAACAAATTATGGAAGCTGTTTGGGGATTTACGTATGAAGGCGAAAGCCGTACGATTGATATGCATATCAAAAGCCTGCGTCAAAAATTAGGTGAAGGCGGCCATATTATTCGTACGGTCCGCGGTGTAGGATATGTCATTGGTGGCAGCGTATGAGACGAAAAATATACATCAGCTTAGTGACCTTGGGATTTGCTTGTATGGCTGTGACTATCGTGATTTCCAGCTGGCTGTTTTGGCGGACGATGCAACAGCAGGCTGCAGAGGAAATGCAAGTTACCCTCGATGTTATTGCCCAGTTCATCCAGCACACGGATCATCCTGATGAGTATTTTCAAAATATAGCGGCCGAACGCAATGGGACTATGCGCATTACGTGGATTAATTCTGATGGAACCATACGATTTGAATCGAGCTATCAGGGACAGATGGAAAATCATTTGGCTCGGCCGGAAGTACAAGAAGCCATAGAAACTGGTTATGGCAGTGCGATTCGGGATTCGTCGACCTTATCACGCGCTTTATATTATATGGCTGAGAAACTGCCTGATGGGACGATTTTGCGAATCAGCATGGAACGAGATACGATGTACGCTCACTTTTTATCACTCCTTCCGATGGTTATTGTATTATTGCTACTAGCGGCATTAGGATGTATGAAAGCATCACGTATGCTGACGGCCAGCTTGCTGAATCCATTGAGGCAAACGGCGTTGCTCATGCGACAGCTGCGGGATCCGGATAGAATAGAACAGCAGGAACAGATTGCTGTCGATCCGGAATTACGGCCGTTAGTTGATAAAATTATAGCGCAAAGTAAGATGATTAAAGACACGATTCACCGGTTGGAACAACAGCGTAATATTATTCGCATGATGATGGAAAATTTGCAGGAAGGCGTTATTTTTACGGATGATACCTATCGAATTTTGGAACTAAATCAATGTGCCAGAACGATTTTACATGGAAAAGAGGGATATTCGTATTTAGGGCAGGCGCTGGAACCGTTGCTGCAGGAAGCCTCTTGGCAACAGATACATGCACATAAACATTCGGATACGGTATTTGAAGAAAAAATCAGCCGTGACCATTTGTTGTATCAAATTACCGTACAATCGGTGTATAAGGAAGATGAATTTTACGGTGTTTTGTTTATTATTGATGATATTACGGAACAGGAACACCGAGAACAGTTGCGGCGTGAATTTACATCCAATGTATCTCATGAATTAAAAACGCCGCTTACGTCTATCAGTGGATTTGCTGAAGTATTGTCAGCGGGACTGTTTCAGACGAAGGATGATGTCGTGCATTTTGGTACGTTGATTCGAAAAGAATCGAAGCGGCTGCTGGGCATGATTGAAGAAATCATGCATTTGACGCGAATTGAAGAACATCGAGAAAAAGGCGAAACGCAACCGGTCTCACTAAAAGAAATCATTACGGATATTGTAGAATTTATGGAACCGGTGCTGATAGAAAAAAAAGTCACCATTCATTGTACGATGGAAGATATACTATTGACTGGAAATAAAGGGCTGCTCCGAGAAATGGCTATGAATTTAATTGATAATGCCGTTAAATATAATTTACCCGGAGGCCATGTATACGTTTCATTATATCAGAAAGACAAGTATATCTATTTTGTTGTGCAAGATACAGGAATTGGTATTCCTGAAGATAAACAAAAACGAGTTTTTGAACGATTCTACCGCGCTGATTCCAGTCGATCCAAGAAAATAAACGGCAGCGGTTTGGGGTTATCGATTGTAAAGCATATCGCAGAACGCCATCATGGCACGATTACCTTAAAAAGTAAAGAGAATGCAGGAACGACCATTACGGTGCAGTTGCCGACAGGAAAAAAAGACGTCTAACCAACGTCTTTTTTTTGTACGATTCGCAGCCTATCAGATTTTACAAAACTTTACATTGTTTACATAGAAAACTTACATACCCTTGGTAGGATAAGAATGTAATTGAAACAGAAAAATAACAAGGATCATTACTAAAGGAGAGGATTTAAGATGAAATTGAAAAAAGTGGTACTCGTAGCGTTGGCCGCTATGATGGTATTGGGAGCAGCAGGCTGCGGCAGTCAGCAAGGCGACGGCGGCAAACAGGCTGCTGTTAAAGGCAGTATTACCGGTTCCGGTTCTTCTGCATTATTGCCGTTAGTCAAAGATGCAGCAGAAAAATTCAAGGTAAACAATAAAGATGTAACGATTACATTGAATGCAGGCGGTTCCGGCACAGGTCTGAAACAAGTTTCAGATGGCTCTGTTGATATGGGCAACTCTGATGTACCAGCAGAAACCAAATTGGATAAAGCCAAAGCTGAAAAATTAACAGATCATAAAGTATGCGTTATGACCGTTGCTACGATTATTAATAAAGATGTCGGTGTCAAGAATTTGACACGGCAGCAACTGGCAGATATTTTCACGGCTAAGATTACAAACTGGAAAGATGTTGGCGGCAAAGATATGCCGATCGTTTTGGTAACGCGTCCGAAAACATCTGGTACAAGAGCTCTCTTCAAACAGTATGCTATCAATGGTGCTGAAGAAGCAGATAACAAATCCTTGGAAACAGATAACTCTGGTATCTTGATTCAGAGCGTAGCTCAAAACCCAGGTGCTATTGGATACGTAGCTCTTCCGTATTTGATTAACGATAAATCCGTTGACGTTGTTTCGATTGATGGCGTAGAACCGACATTGGAAAATACATACAGCGGTAAATATGGCGTATGGGGTTATGAACATATTTACACCAGCAAAGAACCAAAAGCAGCCGTTAAAGCATTTATTGAATACGTAACGGGTGATGAATATGGTAAACGCATTGAAGAACTTGGCTATGGCGTAAGCTCCAAAATGCAGACTAAAGAAGTTCACTAATCGTTGGAGGGACAAGTAATGAATGCAATCGATGCGGCGGTTATCAAAGCCCACCGTAATGAGAAAGCAGCCCGGACCTTCATTACAATATGCGGCATCGGTATGGCACTGGTGCCGTTTCTCATTGGGGCCTTTCTCTTCTTAAAAGGAACAGACACATTTTTTCAATTTGGACACAGTATTACGGAGTTTATCTTTTCCGGTCAATGGAATCCGAGTGATACCGCCGAAGGAGGCGGGCAAGTCGGTGCTGGTATGTATATTGCCGGTTCATTGGCAACCTGTGCGTTGGCTTTACTCATTACCTTACCGTTTAGTATAGCGTCGGCAATTTTCATGACAGAAATTGCTGAACCAAGAACACGGCGTCTGATTCAGCCGGCCATTGAATTATTTACAGGGATTCCTTCCGTTGTCTATGGTTTTGTAGGCATGACTGTGCTCATTCCCTTTTTACGTAAAATTTTTCCCATGCCCTTTGGTTTTTCTGTGTTAGCCGCTGGTATTGTACTCGCAGTTATGATTTTCCCGACGATTACGACAATGGCTGCTGATGCCATGGCCGCTGTCCCCAAATCGTGGCGAGAAGCTTCGTTCGGGTTAGGTGCGACACGCTGGGAAACGATTGCCCATGTCGTGCTGCCGGCAGCGAAAAGCGGAATTTTTACCGGTATTATTTTAGGCTTGGCTCGTGCCTTAGGAGAAGCCTTAGCTGTTGCCATGGTTATTGGCCAGATGAAAGTATTTCCGACGTCCTTGTTTTTACCAGCAAGTACGATGACAACCGCTATTTCTGCTGATATGGGCGGTGCCATGGAAGGCGGCGAATATAGTGCTGCATTATGGACATTGGCATTACTTTTATTTTGCCTTTCTTTCTTATTTATTTTCCTGATTCATCAGCTCAATGCAGCCTTTAGCATCAAGGAGGGAACGAAATGATAGGATCGCGTGTCCAACAGAAACAACGCATGGATCGGTTTATGACCAACCTCTTTATTGCCGGAGCCGGTTTTGCTGTCATTCTCTTGATTGCATTTATTGCGTTTGTTGTTGTTGAAGGGTTCAGCGGCATGAATATGTCAATGTTGTCCTTTTCCGGCAGCGGTTTGGGAAATATGTTTTTCAATACGCTGTACTTAGTATTCTTGGCTTTAATTGCCAGTACGATTACGGGTATTCCGGCAGGAATCTATTTGGCAGAATATGCAAAAAAAGGAAGAATGACCCGCTGGGTTCGTATGGCTGTTGAAACGTTGGCTTCTTTGCCGTCTATCGTTGTAGGTTTGTTTGGGTATTTGGTTTTCATTGTCATGACGGGTTCGCAGTGGAACTTATTCGCAGGCGCCTTAGCCGTATCTATATTGACATTGCCTTTAGTTACTTCTGTTACAGAAGACGCACTGCGTAATTTACCGGACAGTTATCGCAATGGTAGTTTGGGACTGGGAGCGTCTCATTGGCTGACGATCTGGAGAATTCTCTTGCCCGCATGTTTCCCTAGAATTATGACCGGCTTGATTATGGCAGCCGGTCGTGGCTTTGGTGAAGCAGCGGCTTTGATGTTTACTGCCGGTATGTCGACGGATATTGACTGGGAAAATTGGGATATTACGGCGTCTTCTTGCCCGTTGAACCCATTTCGTCCCGGTGAAACGCTGGCACTTCATATTTGGGCGCTTCGTACTGAAGCATTACATGCTGATGCAGCTCAGCAAGCAGCAGCATCCTCTGCCATCTTGATGATTCTCGTTGTAGCATTTAGTTTAGCTGCACGATATATAAGTTATCGACTTGATAAAAAATGGGAGGTAACAGATAATGGCTGAAATGACAACAACAATAGCCGGTTTTGGAGCCGTATCTGCAAAAAAGGAGAAAACAGCGGAAGCTGTAAAGGTGAATGCAATGGAAGATATAAAAAATATAGAATACACGTTTGATGTGTCCCATATGGATTTATTTTATGATAAAGTACAAGCGTTGAAAGACATCAATTTAAAAATCAAGAAACATGAAATTACAGCATTGATCGGACCGTCCGGCTGTGGTAAATCGACGTTTTTAAAGACGTTGAACCGCATGAATGATTGGGTAGAAGGCTGCCGGATCAGCGGTAAAATCCTTTTTGAAGGCAAAGATATTTTTAAAGAAGTAGACCCATTAGCTTTGCGGTATCGTGTGGGCATGGTATTTCAGCAGCCGACACCGTTTCCTAAAAGCGTGTTTGAAAATGTAGCTTATGGACCGCGTATACAAGGGATTAACAATAAAAAACAATTGGAAGAAATTGTAGAAAAAAGTCTTCGTCAAGCCGCTTGCTGGGATGAAATGAAAGATCGCCTGAACAAAAGCGCCTTAGGACTTTCCGGCGGCCAGCAACAGCGGTTGTGCATTGCCAGAACATTGGCTGCTAATCCATCTGTCATTTTAATGGATGAACCGACGTCGGCATTGGATCCGATTTCTACGCAGAAAATTGAAGATTTGGCATTAGAGCTAAAAGACAAGTATACCATTGTTATTGTAACGCACAGCATGCAGCAAGCTCGTCGTATTTCTGATAAGACGGCGTTCTTCTTGCTGGGAGAATTGATTGAATACAATAACACCGTAGATATGTTTACCAATCCATCTAATCCTAAAACAGAAGAATATATTACGGGTCGGTTTGGTTAATAAAGGAGGCTTGTAGCGACGATGTTAAGCAATTATGAAAAGGGTGTTGCAGAACTCAACAAAGATGTAACGACCTTGGGAATCAAAATAGAAGCAGCAATTGAAAAATCTTGGAAAGCTTTGGAAAATATGGACATAGAGCTGGCTGATGCCGTATATAAAGGAGATGATGAAATTGACAGCTTAGTCAAGGAATGCATGCGCAAGGATTTAAATATCAGTATGCTTCAAAGTCCGGCTGCTTCGGATTGGCGTAGTTTGATGGCTACATTGAAGATTTTGTCCGATTTAGAACGAATTGCCGATCATTGCGCCGATATATGCCATTATGTAATGCATTTGGAAAAAACACATCATCATGTGCCTATTCCAGAGGGTTTAAAAGAAATGTATGGCGTCATGTCTTCGATGGTTAGTGATGTTCTTGATTTTTATCGGGGCGAAGATAGCAGCCAGGCAGAGCTGATGAAGGATAAAGATGATATTGTTGATATGTCATTTAACCATATGATGGAAGTGATTTCTAAGGAAATTACGGCTCATCCTGAAAATTCCCGCGATTATATTGCCTTTGTCATGGTTGTCAAATATATCGAACGAATGGCTGACCATGCCAACAATATTGCCGAATGGATTGTGTACCGCGAAAAAAACGAAATTAATATTTGACCTCTCTTTTTTATATAAACAGCTTGACGATTACACCTCGTCGTCAAGCTGTTTTTTGTGGTATAATACATATAAAATAAGCTGCATTTGCTTTTAGGAGGATACTATGGGATTGTTTGAAAATTTTTTTAGTAAAGAGATGAATCAAACGCGCAGTGAAAAAATGTATGACGATGCGCTGCAATTGTTTAATTCTGCGTCTCTTCAAAATCAGACGCTGCCGGCAGCATTAAAAGAAAAAATAGAAGCCGGAGAAGATTGTGATATCGTTAGCAGTGCGTCTGGTCGATTTGGGCATGACATAACCAATCCCATACCTGTTAATGGCCCGTTTGGTGAATTGACATATTTGTCACGGCTGCGTCTGCGCAGCACGGGTTCGATGGTTTTTTTTCATAAAATACAGACAATTGGTTTGATTGATACGTTTGAACTAGTCAATGTCAGTGGAAAATTTGTCGATTACTTGTATGTAGATATGTATCATCCGCGAGCTACACGACGCTATCCAGACGGGTATACACTGGAACGAGAAGCTGTTTTTCCCCGCGGTGTAACAACGACAGTACCGGATTTTCCCAGCGGGTTATATAAATATATAAAAAAAGAAGCAAAACAACGCCTTGGCGTAGATGTAGCGGAAAAAGAATGTAAGTGCATTCAAATCGAGAAGGCTAAACAATCGATTGCAGCTATGAGAAATTCAAATCATGCAGCCGAATCCGTTCAATCAAAATAACGAAAAAATTTTTGTATTTACGACAGTTAGAAAAAGATGTAGTATAATAATATACAATATTCAACAGCAATTGTTGAATGTTGTATATCTAGATTACTATTTTGGGAGGAACAGATACACGATGAGAGAATTACCAAAAGCTAATGAAATTTGGCATCATTTTAAAAACAAAACCTATCAAATTATTACCATTGCAGAACATACAGAAACAGGCGAAAAATTTGTTATCTATAAAGCATTAGAAGATACAATGAAAACCTATGCTCGCCCATTGAAAGATTTTATGAGTGAAGTAGATAAAGAAAAATATCCGCGGGCAGAACAAACGTATCGGTTTGAAAAAGTAAAATAAATACTGGGCCTAACAATAGGTCTATTTGTATAGAAAACGGACTCAGCGTTGGCAGAGTCCGTTTTTTTGATAATATAGACATATTTTTTATGCCTTGGCATATAGAAAAAATCTGTAAGAGAAGGGGATATCGTATCTACATTCTCTTACAGATTTTTAGTATGTCTTATTAGTTTTCTTTATCAGCAATGCAGTCATTGATATCAGCAATCAGTGCGTCTACATCAATACCGTGTGCGCCGGCACCTTCACCGATTGTTTCAAAATGAGCGGCCATGCAGCCTACGCAGCCCAGACCATACTGCTGGAAAATTTCGATGATTTGCGGATATTTTTGAACAGCTGCAATAATACCCGTATCTTTTGTAATTACTGCCATTGAGAGTATCCTCCTTGTAGATTCATTTCCGTATGTTTTGAAAGAACTTCCGGATTGCATTTATTATACCATATTTTTTAGGTTTATATGAACTTAATTGCTATAATATAAAAGCATAAAATAAAACATACATACGCATCTAATTATTTTAAAATGCGATATATTCATAATATATAGAATAGTGTATTATGAAAAAATAAGAAAATAGAATAGCATAGATTGGTATTATTTTTGATACATGCTGATGTAATATAAATAATATTGAGCAGATATCTAAACATTTAAGCATAAATTATATGTCAAATGCAAAAAAAGAATGAATAAAAAACCTTGTTGCAATAATTGAATAGAATATTGCTTTATTCGCAAAATGCATTATAATAATAACAAAGGTTGTTCTTTACACTACTAAACTAAAGAAAGGAGTATGAATGAACTATCCCTTGAAATTACATCAGGGACATGGATCGTGGTATGTATGCAAAAAGGTATTATGGTAAACAGAAAGGGTGAATGTAGATTATGGACGTATTACTTGCGGTATTGCCGCTCCTTTGGTTAATTGTTGGATTGGCAATTTTAAAAGTGCCGGCTTGGAAAGCCTGCTTGATTGCAGCTATTATTTCATTTATTGTTGCTGTTGTTCCATTTGGTAAAGAATCGGGTATTATGCTCTCTGGGGCGTTGGAAGGCGTTGCGTTAGCAATTTGGCCGATTTTGCTGGTTATCACATCAGCTATTTTCACGTATAATTTGGTAGTACATACCAAAGCGATGGAAACAATCAAAACCATTTTAACTTCCGTAAGTTCGGATATGCGTATCTTGTCCTTGCTTCTAGCTTGGGGCTTTGGCGCATTTATGGAAGGGATGGCTGGTTTTGGTACAGCCGTTGCGATTCCGGCAGCTATGATGGTTGGCCTTGGTTTCCACCCGTTGAAATCTATTTTGGCTTGCTTGGTTGCCAATTCCGTACCGACAACATTTGGCTCCATTGCGATTCCAACAACGACATTGGCTTCCTTGACCGGTTTGGATTCGGTACAGTTAGGTCAGTTCATTGCTATTCAGCTGTTTATTTTGAACACAGTCAGCCCATTCTTTGTTGTTATGATTATGGGCGGCGGTCCGAAAGCATTGAAAGGCGTATTTATTCCTACATTGATTTCTGGGTTAGCCTTATCTTTGCCGGAATTAGGCATCAATATGGCAATGGGACCGGAATTATCTGTTATCGTTCCGTCTATCATTATCATGGGTGCGATTGCGGTATGTGCGAAAGTATTCCCGGCTAACGATCCAGAATACAAAGTGGATGCAGAAGTTCGTCAGGTTCCGATGGGCGAAGCCATTACAGCAATGATGCCGTTTATCTTGATTTTCGTATTGTTGATTGTTACTTCCAAACTGATTCCGGCTATTAATGGACCGCTTGCTTCTATTAAAACATCGGTTCCTATTTATATGGGTGAAGGTGCGAAACCGTATACATTTGTTTGGATTGCAACGCCGGGCATTATGATTTTCCTCTCCGCATTTATTGGCGGTGCCGTTCAAAAAACAGGATTAGGAGAAATGCTGGGTGTATTAGGCAATACCTTCAAAGGCTTGAAATTTACGTATATCACCATTATTGCCGTTGTTGTTACGGCTAAATTGATGACATACAGCGGCATGACAGCTACGATTGCCAACGCGCTTGTTGCTGCAACCGGCTCGTTCTATCCGGCATTTGCGCCGCTTGTTGGTGCATTAGGTGCCTTTATTACTGGTTCTGGTACGAATGCCAATGTTCTGTTTGGGCCGCTGCAGACGGCAGCAGCCACACAAATGGCCGCAACCGGCATGACTTCGTATGACAGCGGACTCTTATCCTTGTGGCTGGCAGCTACCAACTCCGGTGGTGCCGGCATTGGCAAAATGTTCTCCCCCCAGAGTATTGCCATTGGCGTAGGCGCTGTTGCGCCGGCTTTGGAAGCATATCTTAGTGCCAACAAAGTAGACGAAGGCAAAGCAAAAGAACTGCGTGACAGCATTCTTCCTAGCACGATTATGAAGAGTGTAGCTGGTTACTTCATTCTCTTTATTGTAGTAGCCGGTGTGGTATGCTTCGTTGGTCAAAGCATTTTCCTTCACTAAGATAATTACATCGTAATTGGATCCCCCTGTTATAGGATTGATGCCTATACAGGGGGATTTTTGGTGCCCCAAAGATATGATAAAAGAGAATGTCACATACTGCTTTTGTCTATCATACATAATAGTATTTCTTTAAAAGTTTTTAGTTTGAAGAAAATGAATATTTTCTACCCCATGTTAAGGACAACTTATAGATGTTTGCCTTCTGATTTTAGACTGTTAGATAACTGAAGACACTTTAAACTGAACATTCTATGCTCATCAGCTCTTTTTCTTACTCAAGACAAATGGACTGACACTATACACATAGGGATTCTGCCGTAGTAATGCTATTTCCTCCTTAAGGACAGTCAAACTTCGTTAGTGTGTCCATTTTTATAGGGATAGTTTATGAACGATAATGTTGCAGCCGATACACGTAGAATGGTATGACAAAAGGACTGTAACAAAATGGATTCAAAATTCTCATTTTATTACAGCCCTGTAGTGTCGGATGCGCAAGATATAGTTTGTTAGAACAAGGTTTTTATTTAATTTCTGGAGGCATTGTTTTGCGTGTATGCGGCATTGCTAATGAATCGCCTGGATATGTATGATATTTAACTGAAGGGGCGGTAAATCCGCGGCCGACAACTTCAGAAGCATCGCTGATAATCATAAAGGCTCCGGGATCAATTTTGTTGACGATTTCTTTTACTTTGGCGATTTCAGTCAGCTTGATAGCGGCGTAAATAATACGTTTATCCTGCATCGTATAGGCGCCTTGACCATAAAAATAGGTAGCCCCATGACCAACATACCGCATGATTAAATGTGCAATATCATCAGAGCGATTAGAAATGATAAATACAGATTTACGCTGCTTTAAGCCAATAACAACTTTGTTGGTAATAAAAGCCGTAATGTATGAACCAACAAATGTTAATACCGCCATTTCCAATGAAAACATATAGGCAGCCGCTGCGAGAATAAGGGAGTTAATCGCCATGACGACATTGCCCATTTCTAAGGAATAGTATTTTTTGACAATGGCTCCGACAACGTCAAGACCACCGCTGTTCCCATTATATTTATATAAAATACCAAACCCCAGACCGGAAACCAAACCGCCAGTAATGCAGGAAATCATCGGATCTTTAATCAGATTCCAATTGGACATAAATGCAGTTCCGTCGACTAAGGCAGAAAACAATACCGTTCCTACGATACTTAAAACCGTGTATTGACGCCCCATATATTTATAGCAAGCAATCATGATTGGAATATTCAATACAAAAATGCCAATGCCGATGGGGAATCCAGTTGCAAAATAGGCCATGATAGCAATACCGCCAATACCGCTGCTTAGTAAGTGGTGGGGAACAAAAAATGCGTTCATGCCAATCGCAACAATCAGGCCGCCAATGAGTGATGCAATGTACGGGATGAAGAATTTTTTTACGGTTGTTTTTTGATTTGATTTCATAGTTCTTTGCTCCTACGGTGTACAGAAACAATTGTAAAATAAAAGAAAAAACGGTATAATTTAAGTTGGTATAATGTGTTTATGTGCGAAAAAACAGGATATGCAACTTGAAAAATACAGTGCTGTATTCTATTTGTTTCATCATTATAACATAAGCAAAATTTAATTCAATATGAAAGCATATATTTTGTATTTAGGGTGGGGATGTAATGTGATAGAAGAACTCGGTTATGGGAAAATCAATTTGGCATTAGCGATAACGAGAAAACGAGATGATGGGTATCATGACATAGATACGGTATTTCATTCTATTGCATTACACGATGTCATTCAAGTAGAAGAGGCTGATGAATGGAAACTGACATGTTCAGAGCCGTCACTAGCTTGCGATTCATCGAATCTGGCATATAAAGCATTTGCGGCACTGCAGCCGTATAGTCATGGTAGGCATGCGCATGTGCATATCGATAAAAAGATTCCTATTGCAGCCGGATTAGCCGGAGGCAGTACCGATTGTGCAGCTGTTCTCCGGGGATTGAATCGGCTATGGAATTTGGGATTATCCTATTCGCAACTGTGCCAGATAGGTGTATCATTAGGAGCCGATGTTCCTTTTTGTATTCGTGGCGGTAGTCAGCGGGGCAGAGGTATTGGTGATCAATTAGAACCGTTGCCATCCCTTCCTGATTGGGAAGTATTGATTGTTCATCCCCAGGTACCTGTATACACTAAACGGGCATATGGGTTATTTGACCAAACGGAAACAATACAACCCGTGGCAGTAGACAACGTGGTACGGGCTGTACAGCAACAGCAGTTTGACATGCTGTCAGCATTCATGGGAAATACCTTTGAACAGCTCGTTATTCCGGATGTGCCGCTCATTGCATTATGCCAAAAGCTTTTACAAGAACAGGGACTGCGGCCGTTAATGGCTGGCAGCGGTCCCACGGTGTTTGCCCTTGTACCGCCTCAACAAAAAGGACGTATTTTATATGATGCCATACGGGCTACGGCAAGTAATCAGCCTGTAGATGTATATATAAGCAGACTTGTCAGGAGTGAATGAAAAATCTATGAAAAATAAAAAATATAAATTAGAACCGATTCAATTGGATGCGTACAAGCCGTTGCGGGATGTGGTTAGTGAGGCACTGCGGCAAGCTATCAAAGATGGGGTATTAAAACCAGGTGAACGATTGATGGAAATTCAGCTGGCTGATGAATTAGGCGTTAGCCGTACGCCCATACGGGAAGCGATTCGCAAACTGGAATTGGAAGGGTTTGTAGTAATGGTACCGCGACGCGGCACGTACGTAGCAGATATATCCCTTAAAGATATTTCACAAGTTTTTGAAATTCGGGGCGCCTTGGAAGAATTGGCTGCTGGTCTTGCAGCAGAACGAATCACACCGGATGAATTAGAAAGTTTGGAACGAATTTTAGTAGAGATTAATGAATACATGGCCAACGATAAATTTGATAAAATCGTAGATGCCGATGTTCGTTTTCATGACATTTTATATCATGCCAGCCGTAATCAGCGGTTAGTAGATATTCTTCATAATTTACGAGAACAAATGTTGCGTTTCCGTTCGATTTCCATGCATTATCCGGGACGATTGGCAGCTACATGGGAAGAACATCGTCAAATGGTAGAAAATATTGCCCAGCACAATAGTGCCATGGCCCGAAAAGTAGCTAAAAAACATATGGAAAATTCTGAAAAAACCTTGCTAAAGGGAATTCAAAAAGATGAAGAATCGGCACGGCAAATTCATGAATTATTTCCAGAACATCATATTGGTGAGTAAGTTGTAAAAAGAAGGCGAATTGGTATGTTACCTATTTCTCACGTTTTAGGACAAATTCGACATAAAGCGAATCATATGGATGATTTTGAAAACTTCTTATGTATCGTGACACTCGTATTATTTTCGATGTTGTTTGTACGAGCACTGGTTGCATTATACATGGGACGATGGAATTTATTTATTGATATTTAATATAGTTAGGAGTAAAAAATGAAAACGTTTTCTCTCCCTTGTGGTAAAGGGAATCAGACAGTCACATTAGATGAATCACAGGTTTTATATGATTTACACGGCAATCAGGTTGAAACGATAGCAGATGAAGCTGAAGCTGTACGACAGGCATTGCGGCATCCAGTTGGCAGTGCACCCCTTCGCGATGTAATACAGGCAACCGATACGGTTGCTATTGTAGTCAGTGATATTACGCGCATTGTGCATACGGCACAGATGCTGCCTGTCATTGTGGAAGAATTACATGCCATAGGCGTATCGGATAGTCAAATTACGGTCATTACGGCCCAAGGGACGCATCGTGCACATACACCGGAAGAAGATGCGGTGGTGTGCGGCAAGGAAATGGTTCAGCGGCTTCGTATCGTAAATCATGATTGTCGTGATACGAAAAATTTGGTAAAAGTTGGTACGACAACGTACGGCAACGATATTTTTTTGGATCGCCGTGCTGTAGAAGCGGACAAAGTCATTTTAACAGGGGCCGTATCGTTCCATCCGATGGCTGGATTTGGCGGCGGGCGCAAGAGCGTCCTTCCTGGCATTGCCAGTTATGAAACGATTATGCGCAACCATGCTTTAGCTTTGACTGATGAAGTCGGCGGCGGTTGCAATCCCTTGTGTGAAACGAGTTTGCTGGAACACAATCCGCTGCACGATGACATGCGTCAGGCAGCTGCCTTGCTGAATCCGGCTTTTTTGATAAATACTGTTTTTACGGCAGATGGCGATTTATATGAAGTGGTCGGCGGCCATTGGTATGACGCATGGAAAAAAGGCTGTGATGATTTATTGCGTATTGCCAGTGTGCCAATTCAAGAACAAGCGGATGTAACGATTGGATCTGCCGGCGGCTATCCAAAGGATATGAATTTGTATCAAAGTACGAAAGCCCATATGAATGCCGTCTTTGCGACCAAGCCTGGCGGTATGATGATTTTTACGCTGGATTGTCCGGATATAAAAGAACCGGCCATTTTTACGAATTGGTTTTTTCGCAGTGATATGGATGCATTTGAAAAAGATTTGCGTGCTGATTTTTCTATCCCGGCGTTTGTTGCGTTCAAAACGCACTGTATCATTAATTCCATGAAACAGGTGTATATCGTCACGCGTCCGGAAAACTTTGACATTATTCGACAGAGTGGGCAAATTCCGGCAGCTACCTTGGAAGAAGCATGGCAAATGGCCCAAGCTGAACTAGCTAAGGATGGAAAATCGGACTACAAGGTTACGATTATGGGGCATGCAGCGGCAACATTCCCTGTATTAAAATAAAAATATATCAATAATTAAAAGAAAAACGAAACGGGTAAAACGTATAGTCTATTTATTTATACGTTTTACCCGTTTATTTATATGACAAATTATACATTTTTAGATAAAATAAGACGAAAAAAATTAAGAAGATAGGAAGACAAAAGTTTAAATTTGTACTATAATAAACACATTGCAACCCCAAGTGTTGCACTGATAGAAACATGCGTTGCGATAAGTAAGGAGATTTTATGATGAAACCATATAATAAAGTAACAGACGAAGTAGTACAAGCATTAAAAAAAATCGTTGGCGATAAATACGTAAAGACGGATGCTGATGTATTAGATGTATATAAATCCGATGAAAGCTTGGCACCATCTTTTTGGCATACACCGGAAGTTGTCGTATTGCCAGGTTGTACAGAAGAAGTATCCGCCATTATGAAATTAGCTAATCAATATCATGTACCGGTTACGCCGCGCAGCGCCGGGACAAGTGTTAGCTGCGGTGCCGTTCCCGCCTATGAAGGCATCGTTGTTTTGATGGAACGAATGAATAAGATTTTGGAATTAAATGAAGACGGCATGTACATGACTGTTGAAGCAGGCGTTCGTACCATTGATATTCAAAATCTGGCAAATTCTAAGGGCTTGATGTATGCAGGCGATCCGTGCAGTTCGGACAGCTGCTTGATTGGCGGCAATTTGGCAACCAATGCCGGCGGTAATAAAGCCGTTCGCTACGGTACAACACGCCATCAGGTCTATTCGATTGAAGCCGTACTGCCTAGCGGTAAAATTGCTCATTTAGGAGCGACATTAAAAAAATGTTCTACTGGATTTTGCTTGGATCAATTGATTATTGGCTCGGAAGGTACATTAGGTATTATTACGAAAGCTACGCTGAAATTGGTTCCGTTGTGCCCGTATCGATTAGATGTGTTGGCGGTATTTACGGATTTGGCAAAAGCAACGGCCTTAGTACCGAAATTAGTCAAGGCCGGTCTTAATCCAACTTCTGTTGAATTTATGGATAATAATTTCGTACGCAGCGCCAGTGATTATAGTGAATTGCGGTTACCCCATTATGAAGATGGCTGCTATGATATTATTTCCATTGAAACATTTAATGAAAATGAATTGGATGAAAAGATGGAAAAACTGGCAGCAATTTGTGAAGAATGCGGTGCAACAGATATTGTAGAAGCTGATGATCGTGTTTGGAAAGTTCGTCGTAATTGCTTGGAAAGTACGCGTGTCTTTTCTAAAGTAGCCACATCGGAAGATTTAGTCGTACCGGTTACAAAGATTGCAGACTGCATTCAAACGTTGGTAAAAGAAAGCAAGAAATATGATTTTCGTTTATTCTGCTTAGCCCATGCTGGTGATGGCAATTTGCATTTCCAGATTTTAAAATGTGATATGAGCGATGAAGAATGGAATACACAGTTAAAAGAATTCCGTGCGACAGCTTATAAATACGTATATGGGTTAGGCGGCCGCCTTTCGGGTGAACATGGGATTGGTTTGAAGCGCTTGGCATATATGGAAAAATACACCGATCCTGTCGAATTGGAATTGATGAAAACGATTAAAAAAGCCATCGATCCGAATTGGATTTTGAATCCGGGAAAAGTTATTGATTTTGAAAATAAATAGGTCTTGTTGTATAGAAAAAGGATGCCTGAATATGGCATCCTTTTTTCATATCCGGAAAGAGAGATAAAAAAAGAACGCCCATAAAGGACGTTCTTTGGAATTCCAATATTATTTGGAGTACAATTCGACGATAAGTGTTTCGTTGATTTCTACTGGAATTTCATCACGTTCAGGCATACGTGTCAGTGTGCCTTCGAAGCCATCGAAATTCTTTTCAATATACGGAACATCGAATGTTTTTAATTCCTGGAAGGATTTTTTGTACATTTCGTTGGAACGGGAAGCTTCTTTCAAAGCAATAACGGAGCCAACTTTTACGTGTGCAGACGGAATGTCGCAACGTTTGCCATTTACCAAGATGTGGCCATGGTTAACCATCTGACGAGCCTGGCGGATGGAGCTTGCAAAACCGATACGATATACCAAGTTATCCAAGCGGCATTCCAACAATTTTAACATGTTCTGACCAGTTACGCCGTCCATCTTTTTGGCTTTATCATAATAACGGACAAACTGACGTTCGAGCAAGTTGTAATATGCGCGAAGTTTCTGTTTTTCCAATAACTGTGTGCCATATTCAGACATTTTTTTCTGACGTTGTTCTTTTTTCACACGTTTTAATGCCTTAGGATGTCCGTACACATTGAGTCCGAACCGGCGACATTCCTTAAAACGTGCTTCTCTCCTCGTTGCCATTGATACATCACCTCATATAATAAATTTTTAAATACATGCAACATCAAAATATTATCATCATTTGGAGAGATTGTCAATGTTTATTGTAGAAAGAACCGATTGTAGTGTATAATAGGGGGTAACAAATACTATCATACAGAGGAGTTAGCTTATGAGCAATATAACCGTAAAACCGTTTGGCAGTCTGCCTGACGGACGAAAGGTACAGTTGTACACGTTGACCAACAGCAAAGGCACGTCCCTTTCTATTTGTACATACGGCGGGCATGTACAATCGTTGAAAAAGAAGGATGCACACGGACATCTCGTAGATGTTGTGCTGGGATATGATGATGCAGCTGTGTATGTTCAGGATACTAAATTTATCGGCGCCCTGATTGGCCGCTGCGGCAACCGCATTGCCCGAGGACAGCTGCATATCAATGGCCAAGAGTATCAGCTCGAATGCAATAACGGCCGCAATCACCTGCATGGCGGCACATGGACCGGGTTTCACAAAAAACTTTGGCAGGCAGAAGCAACGGCTGATGGATTGAAACTTACGTATACGAGTCCGGATGGAGAAGGAAACTATCCAGGGACGCTGCAGGTCACGGTTTGGTACGACTTGAGTGATGAAGATGCGTTTTCTATTCGCTATGAAGCCGTATCTGATGCGGATACGATTTGCAATTTGACCAACCATACGTATTTTAACCTCAATGGCTATGACAGCGGCGATGTACTGCAGCAGCGCATACAGCTGTTTGCCGATGCATTTACGGAAAGCGACGAAGAGTCGCTGCCCAATGGCAATATTCTTAATGTTGCAGGTACGTCGATGGACCTGCGTACATTACAGCCGATAGGAGTGCATATTGACGATGCGTATGCCCAGCTGCAGTGGGCTGGCGGCTATGACCATAATTGGATTATCCGAAAAGACGAAACGCAGGCTATCGTATCGCACGGCATGACGCTGTATCCGATGGCGTATGCCGTTGGCAACTTGACAGGGATTACGTTAAAGGCCTATACGACGCAGCCAGGCGTACAGTTTTATTCAGGAAATCATTTGGATGGAAAAGAAACAGGCAAAGGCAAGACAAGATTTGCCAAACGAACGGGATTTTGCTTGGAAGCTCAGTATTATCCTAATGCGTTAGCCCATCCCAATTTCCCGCAGCCCATATTAAAAAAAGGGGACGTGTGGAAAGCCGAAACGATATATATGTTGGGTACGGAAGACTAAAAAAAGGGACTAGAGAACTGATATGAATCAAATTCTCTAGTCCTTGTTTTACACATCTTTATATATAAGCAGGTATCACAATTTTGCTTTAGTTCGGCCGTGCATTGATTTCGATAGTTGTATCGGTGACGACTAGTGTATCCGGATTATTTCCTTGAATAATTTGGAAGATTTCTGCCGGTACATAGGCTGTATTATTGACTAATACCGGCGGGGCTCCAAACGAAGTGGGGGCTGTCATGCCGGTTGCACCGGGAATGATCGTTACGGCGTTGGAAAAATCTTCACCTAGATATTGCGTTGTTTTCATAGAAGGGCCGGTAATCGTTACGGCATGTTCCTTGGCATCCCAGGTTGTCGTAAATCCCAGCGCATCACTGACTGCACGCGCTGGTACGAGCAGACAACCGTTCAGTTGTAAAGGCTGTATATCCAGCTTTTTGCCATTGACAATCAGCGCTTTGGATACGGCATAGGAAGAATTGTCCGTTATTACGTAATTTGGCATGTCGTGGCGGATTGTTTGCTGTATGGGCAATGGTTGTTCTTGTATTGCTGATGCAGCAAAGGATGTCACGGTTAAGGCAGCAGTGGATATGCTTAACGCTGCGATGGCAAGGATATGAGAGAATTTTTTCATGATATATGACCTCCTTCAATGGTATATACAGTATAGCAGAAAAGAGAGAGAGTAAACAATAAAAAAAGACAATTGTTACTGAACTGTGACAATTGTCTTTTTTATCGAATTAGTTGACAGATTCTGAAAAATCGAGTCCTTCATTGGTTGCGTAATACGTACCCGGTTGTTTTCCTGGTTCGATGTAGTTTTTATCCAACAAGGTTTGCAGCATATCTTGTTGAACCGGGTTAGGAGCAAACAGTTCCTCTGGCGTACATTCTTCACGTTCTGCAGCAGCGATAATACTTGCCAGTTGTTGATCCTGCGAAGGGTCTTCATACATATAGTGAATAGCGGGAATATACATAGGATATTCTTGTTTGGCCTGTATCAGAAAATTACCCGTTGCAATGGCCGTACTTAATGTATTGGCTTTATCTACATCAATGCTCATTTCCTGACAAACAGCAGGCAGTTGATTGGATGAAAAATGATATAATTTTTTGGCTGTTTCCAACGTATCAATATAGTGAACCGGCGGCATTTCAATACCGTATATTTTTAGGGCATGAGCAACGCATCCTAGTACATACGAGGCGTGATGAGCTACCAGTGTATGTGTAGTGAAATACTCTTTCATGCCGGCATTCCAATATTCTCCAAATTCATCGGCTTTACTGAGAATATTCCAGGTTAATTCCGGATGCCCCGGAACCGTAGAAATAGGTTCTGGCGGACGAACGTAAAAATAATGGGTATCTTTCAATTCTCCTTTTTCAAATTCCGCAAAGCCAATTAAGCAAATCGAATAGGGCTGTTTATTAGCCAGTGTAACAGATACGGCCGTAAACGTTTGCGGATAACGACGCAGCTCCTTTCCCTGAGGAATGGGATAGGTGTAATAGCCATTTTTAGGAGTAATGTCGTATTGGTGCAAATTTTTGACTTGGATATGTTTTTTTGTTGCCAGGTCTTTTTGGTGTTGTGCTTTTTTCTGCCGCTTACGATATGACGTAGTAAGCGAATAGATAACAGCTCCTAAAAATAATAGCGTAACAAGTGTGCCGCCAATGTGAAGTAATGAATCCATAATATCAAATCCTTTGTGTAAAATAATGGTGCTGCTAATTGGTGGATGCATGATAAAATTTAATATTGTAACAGCTAAAAAAGGCATTGTCTGCAGCAATACTGTTTACGGGGTCTACAGGGCTTACGGTTGGATTTGCAATCGGCATGAACGGTGAAGAAACCCCGTATTCATCGTAAACACAGGTAGCAATCGTCTGTGCTTTTATTGTTTGCCTTTTGAAGTTATAGAAATAATTATTTTCGTATCCTGTGGCAATATTTGTCGTATAATCATATGTGATGACTGTAGCGCGAATCATGTAATATGGTGGATCGTACCGGATATTTTGAATGGAATTCATGTCAATATATGATTCTGTCGTATCATCACGGTCTACTTGAATATACCGAGGATTATCGTCAAAGAACATAGCCGAAGCCAGCATGGATCCTAGAAACGTAAGCATGGCAAGTAACGTTGTAATTTTTCGTAACATACGATAATCTCCTTTCAAGATGCCGCTTTTACTTGATGCATTTAAATTATTCATTGTATATTATTAAATACCTTTTATATTATACGGGAATGGGAAAATTTTACAACACCTGCTGACCCTTTTATGATAAATTGAGATGTATAATTTGGTAAATTCTATAAAATGCAAGTAGGAATTCAAGAGGGCAAAGTCGAATATATACTTTTAGATAGTAAAATGTCAGGAAGAATATGCATTACAGTATGCATAAGGAGGTAATATTGTGGGCAAAACAACAGAAGAACATCCATTGCGGGCAGCTATTTTGACAATCAGTAACAGCCGCTCTTTTTCGGATGATACAAACGGATTAATGATTCAGTCTGCATTGGCAAATAGTGGACATCAAGTAGTAGATTATGCGATTGTGAAAGACGACACGGATGAAATTAATCGACATATACATGAATGGGTGTGCAGCGTTGACGTGATTATTACGAGTGGCGGAACGGGGCTTCCGAAACGGGATGTGACATTAGAAACGATTGTTCCGCAGTTTGAAAAGGAAATGGAAGGGTTTTCTTCGATGATGACGTATTTTGCATATCGTCGTGTGTGCGGCGTACAGGCATTGGCCTATCGATCTGCCGCAGGCATTATTCATCAATGCTTGGTATTTTGTTTGCCGGGATTGCCGCAGTTGATTAAAGTGGGAATGGAAAAAATTATTTTGCCAGAATTATTCCACTTATATACAGAAATACGAAAATAAGCAGTAGTTGTATGGGACTGTAATAAAATGAAAACGTTGAATTCATTTTGTTACAGTCCTTTTGTTATACCATTTTACGTGTATTTTTTGCAGTATGACCGTTCATGTTCTTCAAACTTTTCACAAAAAATGAAAAAATGTTTAAAGAAATACTATCGTGCAGGATAGAGGCCATATGTATGATATAATAAATTATGTTTTTTTAGGAGGTTGGAGAACATGCAGGGAAAATGTATCGTAGTCACGGGGGGAGCGAAAAGTGGTAAAAGTGTTTTTGCAGAAACCTATATCCAACAGTGTGCAGGACAGAAGGTATATGTAGCAACGGCGCAGGCATTGGATGAAGAAATGAAAGAACGGATTGCCGTGCACAAGAAAAGAAGGCCGAGCAGCTGGCAGACGATTGAAATGCCCTATGGCATGCCGAACAACATACAACGGATTTTACAACATGCAGATGTTGTACTGGTCGATTGCCTGACAATGTATTTTTCTAATTTTTTATTTGCTCATGAACAAGAAGCGGATGCGGTGATTATACAGAAAGCGTTGCAGGAAATGGAGCAGACCTGCCAATATATTCATAACTCGCCGGGAAAGACCGTAGTATTTGTTACGAATGAAGTAGGCTGCAGCATTGTGCCGATGGGACGAATCAGCCGGCTGTATCGAGATTTGATTGGTGCCATTAATCAAAAAGCAGCAGCGGAAGCAGAGCAAGTATATGCGACGATTTGCGGCATTACGATCGAATTAAAAAGCAGACAAGTTCAACTAGGAGGAACGGTATGAAGTCATTTTTTATTGCCCTGCAGTTTTTATCGCGCATTCAGCTTGTCAAACAAACGGTTTGGACGAATGAAGATTTTGGACGGGCTGTGATGTTTTTTCCGTTAGTGGGATGGATGATAGGTATCTTATTAGCTGTCATATATGCAGGATGCCGCTATATCTTTGAAGAGCCCTATCGTTCCTTACTTGTTGTACTGAGCTGGTTTTTTATTACAGGCGGTTTGCATGCCGATGGATTTATGGATACAGCCGATGGCGTATTTTCCGGCAGAAGCCGTGAACGAATGCTGGAAATTTTAAAAGATAGTTGTGTAGGAGCGAATGGCGTCATGGCATTTTTCGTTTTGGCGTCCCTGAAAATTTGTTTTTTAGCCCATTGTTCTGCCGATATGGCATTAGCTGCGCTGACAGGTATTCCGGCAGCAGCACGGTTTGGTACGCTGATTAGTATTTTTCAATTTCCTTATGCCCGTGCGCAAGGATTAGGAAAGGCCTTTCTACAATATGCGCCGGCTTACACGATGAAGGGTGCATTTATGTTGGCACTGCTGCCGACAATATATGGCGGATTTTTATATGTATTTCTTTTGGGTGCGGCGATGTTGACGGCGCTGCTGGTCAATCACTGGCTGACAAACGTGCTGGGCGGCGTTACGGGTGATACGTATGGCGCTGTCTTGGAGGGCAGTGAGCTGATTTTACTGGGCCTTACGTGTATTCTTTCGATGGCATCTGTTCATATGGGGGGATTTTCGTTATAATAGGCAAAGATACGCATGACGGTATCGTTCGAATGGATAACAGCAGTTTCCTACAGGAGGATTACAGTATGATAAAATTATATTTAGTTCGCCATGGCGAAACGGATGGAAATGTACAGCAATGGTATCAGGGATCAACGGATGTGCCGCTGAATGAACGCGGCATTGCCCAAGCAACGTGCTTGAGTCGCTTTTTGCGTCATGTTCATTTTGATGGCATATACAGCAGTACCTTGCAGCGGGCCAGACGGACGGCAGAAATTATTGCCAAGCCCCATGGCCTGACAGTACAGGCATATGATGAGCTGCGGGAAATTAACTTTGGTGTCTGGGAAGGACATACGTATAAAGAAATTACAACACAATGGCCAGGGGAAATAGAAGCTTTTTACGATTCAGATGGAAAACTTCCTGCCCATGGGGGCGAATCGTTTTTAGAAGTAGAACAGCGGATTACAGCGAAAACCAAAGAAATTTTAAGTCAGCATGCTGATGGGGATACAGTATTGATTGCATCTCATGGCGCGGCCATACGCTGTTTGTTGTTTGGATTGCTGGGATTAGATATGAAGCGTATTTGGTGTTTTCAGCAATATAATACAGCCTTTAATATTATTGAATATTATGGTGAAAAAAATATTATGACATTGATGAACTGTACGCAGCATTTAGAAGGTATGACAGGATATCAAGCGCAATGGGATATGCCAAGTTTATGAGGTGATACGATGGCTAAAACAATACGACTGGATAAACTGCTGGGGCATTGCGGCTGGGGAACAAGACGACAGATTAAAGAACTGTGTAAAGGCGGTGCTGTTTTTGTCAATCATGCATGCTGCAAAGATAGTTCTATCAAAGTAGATCCGCAGACAGCTCAAATTCAAGTGCAAGGCGAAACGGTTTGCTACGAAGAATTTTACTATCTCATGCTGCATAAACCGCAGGGTGTATTATCTGCAACGGAAGATCGGTTTACGAAAACCGTATTGGATTTGTTGCCGCAGCAGTATCAGGGAGCTTCGTTGTTTCCTGTAGGACGACTGGATAAAGATACGACGGGACTCTTATTGCTGACCAATGACGGCACGTGGGCCCATCGAATTACGTCTCCTAAGAAACACATTGATAAAGTATATGAAGCGACTGTTGAAGGAACGATTCCGGCAGATATAGAAAAACAATTTCGTGAGGGCATTGTATTGGCCGATGGCCTTCAGTGCCTGCCGGCTCAGGTGTCTAGTATCGGACCGCAGCAACTGCGCATTACCGTTCAAGAAGGAAAATATCATCAAGTAAAGCGAATGTGTGCCGCCGTAGGACTTACTGTAACAGCACTGCATCGCTGTTCCATTGGGGCGTTGGTGTTAGATTCATCCTTGGAACCGGGACAATATCGCCGATTGACAGAAGGGGAAAAAGATTTACCTTTTTGTGAGTAATTGCGATGCAAAGTGTTTGTAATAATGGCAGTAGTATGGTATCATAAAAGATAATTGAATAAATATAGGTGATACTATGATAGAAGAAAGAATTGCCCGCCTGCGGCAGTTCATGCACGAACATACAGCAGACGGCGTTGTCATTGTTCAGCCTGAAAATTTGCGATATTTCAGCGGATTTACAGGTGGTGAAGGCGCATTGGTTCTTAGTGCGAACCAAGCGGTACTTTGGACAGATTCCCGCTATACGGAACAAGCTGTGCAACAGTCCGGAACCTGGTATGAAGTGAAAAATCATATGGGAAGCTTAAGTGAATGCATTGGTAAGTCTTTAGAAGAAATGCAGATACAGGCAGCTGTCTATGAAGAAAATTTTTTAACCCATTATATGTATGAAAATATTGCCCTATCCTGTGAATGTTATTTTCAGGCCGAAGATTTGACACAGTTACGGGCGGTAAAAGAACCGTATGAACTGGAAGCGACGCATAAAGCAAGCCGCATTGCCGATCAGGCATTTGCTGATTTGCTGCCCTATATTAAACCGGGTGTGACAGAAAAAGAACTGGCTGCCCGCTTGGAAAGCAATATGCTGCTGTTAGGGTCTGAAGAAAAATCGTTTACTACCATTGCCGCATCAGGCAAACGGTCAGCGATGCCTCATGGTACAGCTAGCCCCAAAGTAGTTGAAAAGGGAGATTTTCTGACCTTTGATTTTGGTGCTGTATGGGAAGGCTATCATTCAGATATGACACGCACTGTTGTTGTCGGCAAAGCGACGCAGGAACAGAAAGATTTTTATCAGCTCATTTTAGAGGGACAAAAGTTAGGCGTATCCCATATTAAAGAAGGACTGGACTGCCAAGAAGTAGATGCGATTGTTCGCAATTATTTTGCTAAGCATCACATGGCGCAGTATTTTACGCATGCCTTGGGGCATGGAACAGGATTGGAAATTCATGAACAGCCTGTTCTTTCGCCGCGTTCACAAGGTGTATTGAAGAAAAATATGATAGTCACGGTAGAACCGGGACTGTACATAGAAGGCAAATACGGTGTCCGTATTGAGGATTCCGTTGCCGTTACAGCTACTGGCTGTGAAATACTAACCAAAACATCAAAAAAATTGATGGAGCTGTTATAGGAGGAATTAGAAATGATTACAAGTAATGATTTTAGACCAGGCGTTACGATTGAAATCGATGGTCAAGTATGGCAGGTTGTTGAATTTCAGCATGTAAAACCTGGTAAAGGCGCTGCATTTGTTCGCGCTAAAATTAAGAACCTTGAAACAGGTGCTGTTGTAGAACGTACATGGAATGCTGGTGAAAAAGTACAGGATGGTCACGTAGATCGCCGCCAGATGCAGTATCTCTACGAAAACGAAGGCATGTACTGTTTCATGGATAATGAAACATATGAACAAATCGAATTAAATAAAGATACCTTGGGTACAGCTGTTAATTTCTTAAAAGAAGATATGACCGTATCCGTCATGATGTTCAAAGGCAAGGTAATCGGCATCGATCTTCCGGCTTCTGTTACGTTGAAAGTAGTAGAAACCGAACCGGGTGTTCGTGGTGATACAGCAACAGGTGCTACAAAACCGGCTAAACTGGAAACAGGTTATATTGTTAAGGTACCTCTTTTCATCAACCAGGATGAAGTTATTCAGATTGATACGAGAACCGGCCAGTATACAGGCAGAGCATAAGCATACAACAATTACTTCAAAAGCGATGAGTCTCTCATCGCTTTTTGTGAATTTTATGAATGGTGAATCGATATGGAAACGACGGAAATCAATCCATTGGGCAGTATACACATGTCCCAGCGCGTTCTTTCTATTATTGCATCGCAAGCAGCAGCTTCTGTGCCGGAAGTAGCTGCGTTAGATGCGACATTAGCAGATACAGCAGCTAAAAAATTGGGCCGAGTCAATCCGGCGCAAGGGGTTCAAACGACCATTGACGGTATCGATGCAGAGATAACAATTCGGCTTATTGCGAAATATGGCTGCCGGATTCCGGACATGGCACTGGCTGTACAGAAAAAAGTAAAAGATACCTTGGAAAGCATGACGGGGTGCCGGGTACATGCCGTTCATATTGTGGTACAGGATATTGTTTTTCCAGAAAGGAATGCAGAAGGAAGCGGCTATGAATAAAGAAACAGAGCCTTTTTCATATAGCGTGAGTGAAGGCGCACTCGTCAAAATTGCCGAAACCGCAATGCTGTCTATCGATGGAATCGCCAACAAGAAACGGCAGCGTATTGTCGTACGCTGCGACGAAGGCTGCATTACGGTTGAAATTCATATACACGCGTATTATGGTATACAGCTGCAGAAGCTGGCTTTGACCGTACAGCAACACGTAGCGCAGGCCATTCGCGCTATGGCCGAACCAAAGAAACTTTCTGTACATGTGACCATTGAAGATTTACTGATACAATCGAATTGCAAAGCAGTTATAGGAGGTTAGTGTGAGCAGACATAAAGCACGCCAGCAGGCATTAGAACGATTATTTTCCCGTGAATTTCACAGCGAAAATGACATTCAGTATAGTGAAAAAGAAATTTTTGAAAAAGATACGATAACCGCATCGGATTTGGTAGAGTCAGAAAAAATGACAGTTGATGATGCTTATGACGAATATATTTTACAGACTGTTACGGCCCATAGGGATGAATTAGATGCGATTATCCAGACCTATGCCAAAGGATGGGACATTGCCAGACTGAATAATACGGATAAAAACATTATGCGATTGGCATTGTGCGAATTGGTATATCCTAAAGAAGAAATAGCCCCATCGATTGTGTTAAATGAAGCGATTGTGCTGGCCAAAGAGTACAGCGGTGAAAAATCAGCGCGGTTTATTAACGGCGTATTAGGTGCCTATGTAAGGTCGCGGGTAGAATGAACTTATTTTTAGGAATTGATACGAGTTGTTACACAACGTCGTTGTGTTTGGTTGACTCTTCGTATCATGTTGTAGCCGATGAACGCATCATTTTATCTGTGAAATCAGGAGAACGGGGATTATCGCAGTCTAATATGGTTTATCAGCATATGCGCAATTTACCGGTTTTGTTTGAACGACTCGTACCGTATTTAGCAAATTCCCGTATTTGTGCTATTGGCGTGACCAATAAACCGCGCCGCCGGGAAGACTCGTATATGCCGGCTTTTCTGGCGGGCTTTGGCTATGCCCGATCCTTGGCGGCGGTACTGCATATACCCATATACCCGATGAGCCATCAGGAAAATCATCTGATGGCTGTATTGCGTGATATCGGAATGATACCGGAACAGCCTTTTTATGGATTACATTTATCCGGCGGAACGACGGATATGTTAAAATCCGTGCCGGATTCAAAGGGATTGGATATTACGCGTATAGGCGGTACCAGTGATATTAGTGCCGGCCAATTTATTGATAGAATCGGCGTAGCCTTAGGATTTCCCTTTCCGGCGGGCGTGTATGTAGATAAAATGGCACAGGACGCGACGATGCACCGTAAAGCAGGACGAGTTTGGTGTCAACAAGGGGAACTGAGCTATTCTGGGCCCGAATCGCAGGCACAGCGCTGGATTGCTAAGAGAAATGCTGAAAAAGCAACAGTATGCCAATGGACGCTTGCTACCATTTGGGATGGTCTTCGGCGCATGATGGATCAGGTGCTTCCCGAGGAAAGTCAGTTGACAGCCGCTGGCGGTGTGATGTCCAATCAATATTTACGGCAGCAGTTGGAACTATATTGTGTACAAAAACGCATTCGGCTGTATTTGGCGCCTGATGGATATAGTGCCGATAATAGTTCCGGCGTTGCATTTTGGGCTGCTTGGCAGGAAGGAAACAAATAAATGAAGTATGCTTCTGTTACCGACGTAGTACGACGAATCAAAGCGAATATAGATAAAGACTATCGCCTGCAAAGTGTAGCGATGGAAGGCAATATTATGGGATTAAAACGGGCATCAAATGGCCATTACTACATGACATTGTGTGATGCCGGGTGTTCCATTCGGGCTATATTATTTCGCAGTCGTGTCGGCCGTTCGATGGAACAGGTACAAGATGGCGATCATGTTGTTGTTATAGGAGCTGTGAATGTCTATGAAAAGGGCGGTACCGTTTCCTTTATTATCGAGCGGCTTTTTTCACAAGGCATGGGATCTCTTCAAGCACAATATGAGAGAATCAAAACTGAATTGGAAGAAAAAGGATATTTTTCGTTAGACCATAAAAAAGATATACCGCCATTTCCATGGCAGGTTGGTGTATTAACGTCTAAAACAGGGGCTGTTCTTCACGATATTTATAAAATTGCGGCAGAGCGCAATCCATATGTATGGATTCAGCTGTATCCTATTCCGGTGCAAGGCGCGGATGCGGCACCTAACATTGCTGCGGCTATTGAAAAGGCCAGTAAAAATACGAAACTGGATGTGCTTATTTTGGCTCGCGGCGGCGGCTCATTAGAAGATTTATGGTGCTTTAATGATCCTTTGGTTGTTAAGGCCATATATCAATCATCGATACCGATTATTACGGCTATTGGACATGAAACAGACACGACACTGGCAGACTATGCTGCTGATGTACGAGCTGCAACACCGACACATGCTGCTGAATTAGCTTTTCCATCTATACGGGATATAGAAATGAACTTGGCCGTATATAGTCAGCGAGCCTATGAATTACTGGAAGCACATATAGCCAAGCGGCAAAAAGAAGTAGACCGGCTGAAGGCATGCATTCAGCCACGGCGATATGCTGCATTTTTATCATTAAAGCAGGAACAAGTCAGACAACAGAGAGAAACAGCTGCGCAGAAACTGGCAGTTTGTATGACGCGTAAACAGTCTCTGCTGCGGGAAAAACAAGCATCATTAGAAGCGATGAATCCATGCACGCTGGTACAGCGCGGCTATGGACAATTAGAACAGTCTGGCCGTATTATTACGCAGATTACACAAATTAAAACGAATGAAGAATTACAGATTCAGCTTGTCGATGGATGCGTAAAAACAGATGTAAAAGAGGTTGACATATATGGCAAGAACAACAGATAAATTAAAAAATTTTGAAGCCAATTACAATAAACTGGCCGAATTAGTGTCAGCCCTGGAAGCACCAGATCTGACATTAAAAGAATCGCTGGATTTGTATGAAAAGGCAATTAAGCTGTCCGAAGCATGTGACAGTGCGCTAGAATATGCCAAACAAAAAGCGCAGGCGCTGGCCGATATTCATGCCGGACAAGAAGAAAATGAAGAAGCGGAACCCTCTTCGTTGTCGGAGAAAGGAACATTGGACTTATGACGTTTACAGAGTATATGAGAGAAAAAAAGCAGCAAATCGATAGGCACTTATCTACGTTGCTGCAAACGGATATACCGCAGTTTTCCACGTTATACAAAGCCATGAATTATAGTTTGATGGCTGGAGGTAAACGGATTCGACCGATTTTACTGTTAGCAACGATAGAGGCTTTGGGAAAAGACAGTGCGCCATATTTAGAATTGGCCTGTGCGTTAGAATGCGTTCATTCCTATTCGCTCATTCATGATGATTTGCCGGCCATGGACAATGATGATTTGCGGCGGGGAAAACCGACAAATCATGTTGTTTTTGGTGAAGGAACGGCAATCTTAGCAGGAGATGGACTACTGACATATGCCTTTGAACTCATGGCCCGCCAGCCAATTGCGCCGGAAAAATTAACACAATGTATTGCTGTTTTTGCGCATGCTGCCGGACCGGCTGGTATGGTTGGCGGTCAGGCATTTGATTTGGAATCAGAAGGAAATCTGCATATTGGAAAACGCGGCTTGGAATTGCTTCATCAGTCTAAAACCGGTGTTATTTTTAAAGCCGCCATTGATTTAGCGGCACTGCTGGGAGATGCAGATGAAACGGAAAAACAGATGTTAGATGCCTATGCGGTGAACATGGGACTGACTTTTCAAATTACCGATGATATTTTAGATGTTGTCGGTGATGAAGCCGTCATCGGCAAGCCCGTGGGCAGCGATGAAAAAAATGATAAAGCAACGTATGTCACTATTTTTTCATTGGAAGAAGCAAGACGAATGGCGAAAGAAGCTGCGCAGCAGGCAATAGATGCCATCGCACCGTTAGGTGAACAAGCATGGTTTTTACGGGACTTAGTTTCTTATATGCTGGTTCGAACAAAGTAAGGGGAGTAAGAAATGCAGCAAAAAGAAAGATTGGATGTATTGTTGGTCAATCGGGGGTTATCAGAGAGCCGGGAAAAAGCAAAAGCTACCATTATGGCGGGCCTCGTTTTTGTTAAAAATCAACGCGTTGATAAAGCCGGCACTAAACTGCCGCTGGATGTGGAAATTACGGTGAAAGGAAATCCGATTCCCTATGTAGGGCGCGGCGGCTTAAAACTAGAAAAAGCCATGGAAACCTTTCCCATTGACTTGAAAAATAAAACGATGATGGATATTGGCGCATCCACAGGCGGATTTACGGACTGTGCGCTGCAGCATGGTGCAGTAAAAGTTTTTGCCGTCGACGTTGGCTATGGCCAGCTGGCGTGGAAACTGCGCACGGATGAACGCGTCGTCAATATGGAACGGACCAATATCCGCAACGTTACGGTAGCAGATATTGGCGAAGCTGTTGATTTCATCTCGATAGATGTATCCTTTATCTCTTTATTAAAAATTATGCCCGCTGTTGTGCCGCTTTTAAAAGAAAATGGTACGATGGTTACGCTCATTAAACCGCAATTTGAAGCAGGACGGGAACATGTGGGAAAAGGCGGTATTGTACGGGATATTACGGTCCATCGGGATGTCATACGACATGTAACGGATGGCATTGCGGCATGCGGCATATCTCCCATAGGGTTAACCTTTTCACCTATCAAAGGCGCCGACGGCAATATTGAATATTTACTGTATAGTCGAAAAGATGCATCTTGCCATAATGATATTACGGATGAAATCGTGGATACGATCGTCAATCGTTCTCATGAAATGTAGGTGAAGATGAATGCGAATTGGAATCTTTCCTAATTTAGTCAAGCGAGAATGTGCTGTCATTGTGCAGCAAATTATAGAAATTTGTCGAAAATATGATATTGCCTATTATTTACCGGCCTATGTCAGTGAAAGCTGTCAGCCTTTGTATCAGCATATCGGTGCTGGACATTTACGTCCTCATATGACAATGTACCGTTCTATTGATGTGGCCTTGGTGCTTGGCGGCGATGGTACGATTTTAAAAATGGCAAAACAATTTGCCGAAACGGGCATTCCCGTCTGCGGTGTTAATTTGGGCTCCTTGGGTTTTTTGTATGAAGTGGAAACAGAAACATTGGAACGACGTATCTTGGATATTATGCAGGGGCGTTATTTTACGGAAGAGCGAATGATGCTGCAGGGAACGGTGTATGATGAAGACGGTATGGTACAATCGCTGCCGCCGGCATTAAATGATATTGTAATCGCCCATGGCAATGTAGGTAAATTAATCCGCGTCGATATGAGTATTAATGGTCATTTTATTCAGCAGTATCCCGGTGATGGCATTATCGTTTCGACAGCGACCGGCAGTACGGGTTATACCTTTTCTAGTGGCGGACCGATTGTTTCTCCCAAAGTAAAGTGTATTATGGTTACGCCTGTATGTCCGCATTTGCTGCTAAAAGTACCACTGGTACTTAGCGATACCGATCAAATCAGCCTTAGTACCATACACAGCCGCAATGGCGTTCGTGTTTCTGTCGATGGCATGATGGATCAAGAACTGCTTCGGTCTATGACTCTGCAGATTCGCAAAGCAGATTATGTGATGAAAATTATTCGATTTAATCAAAATTATTTTTATACGAATTTGTTTACAAAATTGATGGGGAAGGATTAATATGAACGTCTATCCGTTTAAAAATGCCGTAACCATGTCGCACATGTTTTTACAGCCCTATGCGTCGCAGGCGCATATTTTAGTGGATATGACATGCGGCAATGGCCATGATACAGCTTTTTTAGCGTCCTGTATGCCCGATACGGCTGTTTTATATGCTTTTGATATTCAGGAATGTGCAGTACAGGCGACGAAAAAAAGGCTGCAAGAGCAGCATGTATATACTAAGCAAGTTATTTGCCGACAAGGTTCTCATGATGTGTTATTGGAAGACGTTGCAGGAAATCCGGATATTATTGTATTTAACTTGGGGTATTTGCCTTCTGGGGACCATGCAATTCACACAAAAACAGAAATTACTGTAAAAGCTGTGAAATTATGCTTGAATAAAATTGCGATAAATGGGATAATTATGATAGCGGCATATCCGGGGACACCGGCGGGGGCAGAGGAAGAAAAAGCACTGCGCTCGTTTTTACAGACTGTGCCGCAAAAAGAGTTTGATATTTCTTCGTGGCAGCCGGTGAATCAAATTCATTGTCCGCCTCGATTGTATATTGTACAGAAAAGAGGGTAAGATAGTATGAAAAGATTTCGTTATACAAAAATAAAGGAAATTGTGCAGTCACGTCCCATTGAAACACAAGAAGAATTAGCCAAAGCACTGCAGGAAGAAGGCATTGAAGTTACGCAGGCTACCGTATCTCGTGACATCAAAGAACTCATGTTGATTAAAGTTCCTACCAGCGATGGCCATTATAGATACGCGCTGTCACCGGAACAAAATATGCTCATGTCTAAAAACCGCATGGCACGCTTATTTCAAGATTCTATCGTCCGCGTTGACCCAGCCTTTAATCAAATTGTAGTTCATACGCTGCCGGGTTCTGCCAGCATGGTGGCTTCAGCCATTGATCATGCAAAATGGGAAAGCGTCATTGGCACACTCGCTGGAGATGACACGATTCTTATTATTACGAATAATGCGGATACGGTACCACAGTTGGTTAAATTAATTGTTTCGTTGATGAAAGAATGAGGTTTGTATGCTGCAATCGCTGCATATCCATAATTTTGCTTTAATAGAAGATTTACATCTGACTTTCGGTGAGGGCGTTACTATTTTTACGGGTGAAACCGGGGCCGGCAAATCGATTCTGCTGGATGCGATTGGCATGTTGGCAGGTAAACGCGCTTCAGCATCTTTCGTGCGTCAGGGCACGGAGTCGTTTCTTGTTGAAGGCGCGTTCTTTTTTGCAGCCATTCCTGAACCGCTGCAACAGTTGCTGCAGGAAAATCATATTGCCTTTGAAGATACACAACTCGTCATTTCGCGTCAGTTTTATCGCAGTGGTCGTGGCACCACCTTGGTGAATGGAACCCTTGTTCCCATGACGGTATTGCGTCATATTGGTGAATATTTGTTAGATATTCACGGACAATTTGATAACCGGATTATTTTTGATCCAGTATATCATGTACAGATTTTGGATAACCTGACGCCGCAGCTGCAGTGCGCGCGCTCTGCCTATGATTCATTATACGCATCATGGCGTACGCTGGGAGTGCAGGTAAAAAAATTACAGCGTGATGAAAGTGAAAAAGCAAGGCTCCTTGGCATTTTGGAATTTCAAATCAAAGAAATAGAAGATGCCCAGCTGCGTATTGGTGAAGACGATGAGCTGGAACAAAAAGTCCGCACCTCTTCTCATGCGGAACATATTAAAAATAATTTGAAGGACAGCTTGTTTTGTTTGGAAGGCAGCGAACGACAAAAAGGCGTATTGGAACAAGTCGAAATCATCCATCGTAATTTGGAAAAAGCGTCTGCCTATGACACGGCTTTTCAAGGAATGGCAGCGAAAATAGAGGCGTTAACCTATGAATTGGAAGATGTTCATGATGGACTGGTGCGATACGCTGATGCCTTTGATTTTGATGAAAAAGCATTGGATACGATGCAGGCACGACTGGCGGTTATTGATAAATTAAAACGCAAATATGGCATTACGATTACAGAGATTTTAGCATTTCTAGAGAAAGCGAAATCAGACTATAATCGGTTGGACCAATCGGAAAATATCTTAGCATCCTTGCAAAAGGATATGCAGAAAAAAGAGAGTGAACTGAGAAAACAGGCGGCCGTCTTGTTTGCACTGCGCAGTAAAGCCAATCAAGCTTTTGGACATGCCATGGAAGACGCTTTAGCTAAATTAGGAATGCCTAATACATCGATTACATTTCATATTGAGCCGATGCAGCGCATCGAGCCGAATGGGGCAGCGGCTATTGAGCTGTATTTTTCAGCGAATTTGGGGGAAGAACAAAAGCCATTGGCGAAAATTGCGTCCGGTGGTGAAATATCGCGTATTGCCTTGGCCCTCAAAACAAGCAGCCGAACGATTAGTTTGGGAAAGACTATGATTTTTGACGAAATTGATGTCGGGATTAGCGGACAAACGGGGCTGCAGGTAGCCGATCATATTCGGAAACTTCGACGCTATGGGCAGGTTTTTTGCATTACCCATTTGCCGCAAACGGCGTCGATTGCAGATCATCATTATTTTATTTATAAAAAAGAATGCGATGGACGGACGATTTCACAAGTTCGGTTATTGTCAGGAGAAGAACATATACAAGAAATTGCTCGTATGTTTGCTGGCAATGATATGACGCAGGCTAGTTTGGAAACAGCAAGACAGTTAGTTAGTCAAGTAAAAAAATAAGGTTTTAAAGGCATATCCTTGACGTAATAGAATAATAGGTATATATTAAGGTTAATCTTTAACAAAGTAAAATAGGATGGTGAAATATATGCTTCGCGTACTTGTAAATGGTGCAGACGGCCGTATGGGAAGTCAGGTTGTCAAAGCTGTATATGAAGATAAAGAATTGGAATTTGTTGGTGGTGTAAGCATTACGCATGTAGGAGAAGATGCAGGCGAAATTGCTGGTATTGGTACATTGCATATGCCGATTCGTGAAGGACTGGCAGCCGCATTGGAAGATATTAAACCGGATGTAGTTGTAGATTTTACAACACCTCGCGTTATTTTTGAAAATGCCAAAACCTGTATTGCCCATGGTATCAACATGGTAGTGGGCACGACAGGATTGACGGCGCAGCAGCGTGATGAACTCGATGCCATGGCTAAGGAACATAAAACGAGTATCTTTATTGCACCGAATTTCTCCATCGGAGCAGTCTTAATGATGAAATTATCGACAGAAGTCGCACCGTATTTGCCGGATGTAGAAATTATTGAACTGCATCATAATAATAAATTGGATGCGCCTTCTGGTACGGCGATTATGACAGCCAATAAGATTGCTGCTGCCCGCAGTGAAGCGCAGGCTGTACCCGCTGAAGATAAAACACATGAAAGCTTGGATGGTGCCCGCGGCGCGAAGGTTGACGGCATTCCGATTCATAGTGTCCGTCTTCCTGGATATGTAGCGCATCAGCAAGTATTATTCGGCGGATATGGTGAATTATTGACAATTCGTCATGATTCGATGGATCGTAAGTCCTTTATGCCGGGCGTCGTACTGGCTGTTAAGAAAGTAAGTTCACGTCCAGGTCTTACATTTGGATTAGAAAATTATTTATAAGAAGGGGAATATAGATATGACAAAAGAACCGGTAGTCGCTATTTTAGGTGCCACAGGTGCCGTAGGACAAGAATTTATTCGACTGATTGAAGAACGTAAATTTCCATACAGTAAATTGAAATTGTTGGCATCTTCTCGCTCTGCAGGGAAAAAACTGACTGTCAATGGAAAAGAATATACTGTTGAAGAAGCAAAACCGGAATCCTTTGATGGCGTAGACATTGGCTTATTTGCCGGTGGTTCTGTCAGCAAAACCTTAGGACCTGAAGCGGCTAAACGGGGTTGTGTCGTTATTGATAATTCCAGCACGTTCCGTATGGATCCTAATGTGCCGCTGGTAGTTCCGGAAGTCAATCCAGAAGATATTGCTTGGCATAAAGGCATTATTGCCAATCCAAACTGCTCGACGATTATCATGCTGATGGCGTTAAAACCGATTCATGACTTGTCCCCGATCAAAAAGATTATTGTTAGCACGTATCAAGCTGTATCCGGTGCCGGTAAAGAAGGTATTGATGAACTTCGTGACGAAACGGAAGCCTACCTCAAAGGGGAAGAAATGGTTCCGCATATTTTACCGAGCAAGAGCCTGCCGAAACATTATCCTATTGCCTTCAACTTGATTCCGCAGATTGATAAATTCTTGGATAATGATTACAGCAAAGAAGAAATGAAAATGGTTAATGAAACTCATAAAATGCTCCATGACGATACGATTGCTGTTACGGCAACGACCGTTCGCGTACCGGTATTCCGCAGCCATGCTGAATCTATTTATGTAGAAACAGCTGATGAATTGACAGTGGATGCTGTTCGCAAAGCTATTGATGCTTTCCCAGGAGCACAAGTACAGGATAATTTGGCAGAAATGGAATATCCTATGCCGTTATATACGTCTGAAAAATATGATTGCTATGTAGGCCGTATTCGCAAAGACTTATACAATCCGAAAGCTATCAATCTTTGGGTATCAGGAGACCAGATTCGTAAAGGCGCAGCATTGAATGCCCTGCAAATCGCAGAATATATGCTTGCCCATGATATGATTAAATAATATGTAAAGACTGGAGTTGGTTTTTTATGTTAACATTTCCAAACGTCATTGTCGCTATGGTAACGCCGTTTCATGAGGATGGTTCTGTCAATTATGAAGCAGCACTGCAGTTAGCTCAGCGATATACCGATGAAGGACAGGGAATTCTTGTTGGTGCCACGACTGGTGAAGGTGCAACAATGACTGCTGATGAAAAAATTAAATTATATCAAATGACAGCAGATGCGTTGAAAGATAAAACATTAGTCATGGCGAATGCCGGCTCTAATGATACGGCCCAGACGATTGAATTTATCAAACGCGTAGAAAAGACAGGCGTAGACGCTATTCTTTGCATTGTTCCGTATTACAACAAACCAAATCAGGACGGCTGTTACGCTCATTTTGCTGCCATCGCCAAATCGACAGATCTGCCAATTTTTATTTATAATGTACCTGGCCGAACAGGCGGAAAAATTGAAGCTGCTACGGTTTGCAGATTAGCCAATGAATTTTCGAATATCATTGGCATTAAAGATGCAACGGGTGACGTAGACTTTGCAACGGAAGTCGTTGCAGGAACACCGGAAGGTTTCCATCATTACAGCGGCGACGATAACATGACAGTTCCTATTTTGGCTGTTGGCGCAGAGGGTGTTATTTCTGTATCCAGCCATGTCATCGGCAAAGAAATGAATGAAATGATTCAGGCCTTCAAAGACGGCGATACGAAAAAAGCAGCTAAAATGCATCAAAAATATTTGCCTTTCATGAAAGGTGTA
The DNA here is from genome assembly GCA_934202965.1 of uncultured Megasphaera sp. GTDB lineage: Bacteria > Bacillota > Negativicutes > Veillonellales > Megasphaeraceae > Megasphaera. Next base: position 60,169 of record CAKPYN010000002.1, on the reverse strand, counting down.
TTCTGCACAGTTAGTCCAGTTCCTGTTAAAAATATGTTGAAACAGATGGGCCTTCCTGTAGGTCCGCTTCGTTTACCTCTTGTAGACGCAAGTCCGGAAGTACAGGAAACGTGTACACAGCTTTTAAAATCCGTAGGAAAACTTTAACCCCTTAGATGTAACAGCTCTGATGGATGTCAGAGCTGTTTTTTTTACAAAAATCCTTGACAATTTTTTTGTTATTTTATATAATATAAAAGTCGTCAGGAGACATGACTCGGTAGCTCAGCTGGATAGAGTGACTGACTACGAATCAGTAGGTCTAGGGTTCGAATCCCTACCGGGTCACCATAGAACAGCTCATACATTTTGTATGAGCTGTTTTTTTATATCATGAGAGTGTTGTTTAACCTATGCGCTTTATGCTATAGATGCTAGATGCTGTATCCCCATAGGGGGCTTAAAACGATGTGAATGGTTTAGTATAATATATAGGTGTAAAAATATATAGTATAGGTGAAACGGATGGAAATAATCAAACAAGAAATGATACAGTATTGGTCCCAGCGAGTAGAGTCTTTTTCTGCGCAGCGGTGCCGGGAATTTCAGAGTGCTAAGCGAGAGCTGTGGCTTGAGGAATTTTCTGTATATATACCGATGCAAAAACGACTGCGGATTCTGGATATTGGTACGGGGACTGGTTTTTTTGCAACCCTGCTGGCGATGGAAGGGCATGATGTGGTAGGCATTGACTTGACAGCGCAAATGATTGCTGAAGCGAAACGAAAGGCCGCTAAATACCGGATACCGGCCTCTTTTTATGTGATGGATGCAGAACATCCATCATTGCCGCCGCAGTCCTTTGATGTGCTTGTTTCTCGTAATTTGACCTGGACACTGCCGCATTTAGATGCAGCGTACAAGGCTTGGCATTGTTTGTTAAAACCAGGCGGTTTACTGTTAAACTTTGATGCCGATTATTGCCATGAAAAAGAAAATCGGATATTACCTGAAAATCATGCGCATAAACAAATTGCACCCAACCTGATGCAGCAATACGAAGTGATGAAAGAGGAATTGCGGCAACCTTATACACGGCCTGCATGGGATACAAACCTATTGCAGCAAGCTGGATTTAGTAATATCCGTGTGGATACATCTGTTTGGAAGCGGATATACGCAGACGTTGATGAGTTTTATAATCCAACGCCGATATTTACGATTGTGGCAGAGGCGTAAGGAGACGAGTATGGAAGAATTTGGCATATTTGAACGAGAAAATCAAACCTATTGGACTCGGCGTGCTCCGTCGTATTCTGAAGTTCATCAAGACGAATTACATACGATGCAGCATACTATTTGGGGCAGTGTACTGCAAACGCGTTTGGATTCCTGTTATCCTCATCGTCGGCGACAGGATATACGTGTATTGGACATTGGCACAGGACCGGGATTTTTTGCGATTCTCTTGGCAGAAAAAGGATATAGGGTTACGGCTGTCGATTATACGGAATCTATGTTGGAAGAAGCAAGAAAAAATGCCGGAACATTACAAAAGTATATTGATTTTCAGTGTATGAATGTAGAAAAATTGGGATTTGCGGCGGATACCTTTGATGCTGTAGTTACGCGGAACGTAATGTGGAATCTGCCTCATCCTAAGCAGGCCTATCAAGAATGGCAGCGCATATTAAAACCAGGCGGCGTATTGTTAAACTTTGACGCCAATTGGTATCGCTATTTATATGATAAAACGGCCTGGCAGGGATATATGGCAGATAGAAAAGAAATTCAGCGAACCGGCGTCGTAAATGAAACAGATGGAACCGACATACCGGCGATGGAAGCGATTGCACGAAAAGTGCCGTTATCACAGGCTGTGCGTCCTCAATGGGATGCGGCTCTATTGAAAAAAATGGGAATGCAGGTTGTCGTAGATACGGATATTTGGAAGACTGTATGGACAAAGGCTGAACGTATTAACAATGCGTCGACGCCTATGTTCTGTATTCAAGCTGTAAAGGTACCTAGGTGATGATATGAAACAATATATACTGCATCGGCTGCTGCAGCTCGTTCCGGTTGTCATAGGCATTACGATATTGTCATTTGCTTGTATGTATATGGCCGGCAGTGATGCGGTGGCGCAGAAATATGAACAAGCCGGCCTTGTCGTATCCCAACAGGTATTAGACAGTGAACGGGCCCGATTAGGACTGGATCAGCCGATATACATACAATATATCTATTGGGTAAACAATTTGCTGCATGGGGACATGGGACAAAGTTATGTGAACGGTCAATCGGCAGTCGATTTATTTTACGCCAAACTACCGGCTACATTGGAATTAATGGCGGCATCGTTAGTGATTACCCTTTGTATTTCCCTTCCCTTAGGCATTTTGGCCGCGGTGAAAAAAGATTCTCTATGGGATTATGGGATTCGCATTGTTAGTTTTTGTGGCAGCAGCATACCGGGGTTTGTGATTGCCTTACTATTATTATATGTTTTTGCCGTACAGTATGCGTGGGTACCAGTTATGGCAGAAGGACAGACAATACGTTCACTGCTCTTGCCGGCTTCTACATTGGCCATTGTCATGTCTGCTAAATATATACGCCAAGTGCGGACGGCTGTGTTGGAAGAAATGAGCAAACCCTATGTAACCGGTGCCATGGCCAGGGGAATTCCCTTTCGGTATACCTTATGCCGTAGTATATTGCGGGCCGCATCAGTTGCGCTGATTACGTTGTTAGCGTTATCCATGGGGAGTCTGTTGGGAGGCACGGCAGTCGTTGAAACGATTTTTATGTGGGATGGCATAGGAAAATTAGCTATTGATGCGATTGCTATGCGCGATTATCCTATTATTCAGGCCTATGTATTTTGGATGGCGCTGATGTATATGCTCGTAAATTTGGCAGCGGATATAGGGTATCATATATTTGTACCGACCGTTCGTTGGGGAGGCAGTAAACGATGAAATCGGTTGTACTACTTATAAAGCGAATAGGACGGCAGGAGTATAGAAGGAAAAAAGTATATTTTTTTGCCGTATTGGCAGCGTTTTTAGTGGCAATCGCTGTTTTTGCGCCTTTTTTATGTCTTTGGGATCCGAATGGACAAGACTATACTGCGGCATTGCAGCCGCCGAGTCCAGTACATTTGTTGGGGACGGATTCATATGGCCGGGATATGCTGTCTCGCATTATCATGGGGGCCCATGTCAGTATATTGTCAGCCGGGATAGTCGTGATATTGGCAGCAACTATCGGAACGAGCATAGGCGCACATTGCGCCTGGTTTGGCGGTAAAACGGATATGGTTGCCATGCGTTTGGCCGATGTCTGTTTGGCTTTTCCGCTGCTGGTGTTTGCCTTGGCTGTGACTGCCGTGTTTCATGGCGGCATAGAGATTGCTATGCTGGCACTGTTGGGAAGCGGTTGGCCTAAGTATGCCAGATTGGCACGCAGTCAGACCTTGCTGCTTAACAATCTGCCCTTTATGGATGCGGCTCGTTTAGCTGGATCTTCACCACAGCAAATCATGATACGGCATATATTGCCTAATATTGCTGGTACGATGATTACGACGGCTGCCTTAGACATGGGGACAGTCATGATGGAATTGGCAGCATTGTCGTTTTTGGGATTGGGAGCCAAGCCGCCGATGGCAGAATGGGGCAGTATGATGAATATGGGCAGAAGTATGCTTCAAACCCATCCATGGACGATCTTTGCACCAGGAGCGGCTATTTTTTTGTCTGTAGCTATCTTCAATGTATTAGGAGATTCGCTGCGTGATTATTGGGATATACGAAAGAAGGGAAGCAGATGAAGCTTATAAAACGATGGGGTATGCGAATTAGTTTGTCCATATTGCTTGTGTTAGTCGTGCTGCTGTGCGGCTGCGGTCATGATCGGCAAACACATGAACAAAATGGCAAAACCTTTATTTTAGGTGATACGACATTTAATGCAGAAAACAGCGAAGCCGATATTAATCCGCATCATGACTGCGGAGGCTGGGCATGTATTCGGTATGGTGTTGGCGAAACGCTGTTTCGGTATACCGATACGATGCAGCTAGAACCGTGGCTGGCGCAGCGTGCAGAACAAATTGATCCACTGACTTGGAAAATTACCTTGCGCGATCATATTACGTTTACGAGTAATCGTCCCATGGACAGCGGGGCAGTCAAAGAATGTCTGGAACATTTAATTGCTGTCCATCAGCGGGCTGCCAATGATTTACACATTGCGGATATTGGTACGTCAGGACAGGACGTAATTATTCATACGACCGTACCCGTTCCGTCATTGCTGCATTATTTAGCCGATCCATATAGCTGTATTATTGATATGAAAGATGGCATTTCACCGCAGGGAATGGTTACAGGAACCGGGCCGTATATGCCTGTTTCCCTGCAAACCGGAAAAGAATTGCGACTCGTAAAAAATGAAACCTATTGGAATGGCACGCCGAAGCTGGATACGGTGATTGTACGAACGATTACCAATGGCGATACCTTGACAATGGCACTGCAAAGCGGTGAAATTGATGCGGCCTATGGACTTCCCTATGCTAGTTATCCCTTGTTTCAGAATGATGCCTATACGATAAGCAGTACGCCTACAAGCCGGGCTTTTTTTGCGGCCATGAATTTTGCCAGTCCTATCATGCAAGATCAAGCAGTGCGTAAAGCCATAGCCATGGCAATCGATAAAGAAGGATTTGTAAAAACACTGCTGCAGGGACATGGCTATGCTGCGGCAGGTCCATTCCCGGATACGATGGCCTGCGGTGATCAAACCGTACAGGCTGAATCATATGATATAGAAGCGGCAAAGAATGTGTTGGAACAAGCTGGCTGGGTAGATACAGATGGCGATGGCGTTCGGGAAAAAAATGGACGAAAACTGCGTATTCGCTGGCTAACCTATCCGAGTCGGCAAGAGCTACCGTTACTGGCGGAATCAGCGCAGGCTTCGCTAAAAAAAATTGGCATAGATACAGAAATCAATAGCACAGCCAATCATAATGTATTGCGGCAAGATAAAACGGCGTGGGATATATATGCCAGTGCTATGGTCACAGCTCCTACAGGAGATCCGTCCTATTTCTTTACGTATTGCTGTTTAGATTCGTCTGCAGCCAATGTCGGAGGCTATCACAGCGATCGCCTCGAAAAATTGGCGCAGCAAATGTCCCAGTCCATGGATGCGGCACAGCGGAATACCTTGGCCTCTCAAATGAGTCAAACCATATTGGATGATCAGGCTTATGTATTTTGTTCGTATTTACAAATGAGCTTGATTTCCAAAGCGGCCGTTACGGGTCTAACGGCTCATCCCTGTGATTTTTATGAAATTACAGTAGATTTAGATAAACAATAAGGAAAGGACAGAGAAGAAATGGAGTCTGTACTGCAGTATCGTCACGTATCGGTGCAATATGATAGAGACATGATCGTTCAGGATATATCATTCCAGGTGCATGCTGGGGAAATCGTCGGTATGATTGGTCCATCTGGCAGCGGAAAAAGCACGCTGCTTAAAAGTGCGATGCAGTTATTAGGCCCTAAAGGAATCATTACGCACGGCGATATACGATTGAATGGAACGTCGCTGCTGCAGGTATCAAAAAAAGAAAAACAAGCTTTGTATGGCTCTGCCATCGCTATGATTTTCCAAGATGCCAGCACAACGTTTGCGCCGATGCGGACGATTGGCAGCCAAATACAGGAAGCCTTAGCGGTGCATCGAGGAATGAACAAAGCAGAAGCGAAACAAAGAGTGCTGGATTTGTTTCAACGCGTTTCTATGCCGGAAGGTGAACGGGTTTGGAACAGTTATCCTTGTATGTTGTCAGGAGGCATGCTGCAGCGTGCTGCTATTGTCTTGGCGATGGTATTGCAACCTAGGGTGCTGCTGGCTGATGAACCGACCAGTGCATTGGATGTTTGCGCCCAGCGTGATGTACTCGCGATGCTGCGTTTGGCCCAGCGGGAAACAGGGATTGCTATTGTATTGGTAACCCATGATATGGCGGTCATACAGGCGTTGGCAGATACGGTTCTTGTGCTGCATCAAGGGCGATGTATTGAACAAGGACCTGTACGACAGATTATGGAACAGCCGCAACAGACGTATACGAAAGCATTCATACAGGCAATGCCGACTTGGAGGAGATCTTGATGGAACCACTAATGGAGATACAGCATGGTACGAAAACCATCATACAATCTGATGGGATGCGAAACCATGTGCTGCAAGATGTGTCGTTTCGCTTGTATCCAAATGAAATCGTAGGCATTGCCGGTCATTCAGGAGCGGGGAAAAGCACTTTGGCTCGCAGCATGATTCGTTTGACGGATATGACAGCGGGTACCCTTTGGTTTCAGGGACAAAATATAACAAAACTTCAGGGAAAAGCGCTGCGCCCATTTTATAAACATGTACAGATGGTATTCCAATCACCGCGGGAGTCGTTTGATCCCCATCATACATTAGCATATAGTATCGCCGAACAGCTGCGAAATCAGGGCATCCAAGAAGACGAGCGGAGACGGCGAGTGCAGCAGATAATGGAACAATGTGGATTAGATGGGAAGACAGCAGCCTGCTATCCCCATGAAGTCAGCGGTGGTCAATGCCAACGGGCGGCGATTGCCCGCGCGTTGATCGGTTCGCCGGATGTGTTAATTTGTGATGAAATAACGAGTGCGCTGGATACGATTACGCAGCAACAGATTATAACTCTTCTGCGGCAATGCAATGCGCAAAGAGGGATGGCGTGTGTATTTATTTGCCATAATTTGGCATTGGCCCAGCAGTTTTGTGATCGTCTTTTCATTATGCATGAAGGACGGATTGTAGAAAATGGCAAAACGGCAGATGTATTACGCCATCCGAAAAGTGACTATACCAAGGAGCTGATTGAAGCGGTGTTATAACCATGACAGACAGCTTGTTTTATATAGCAATACCCCCCAATACGATATATTTTGTATTGGGGGGTATTGCTATACTACTATTTTTTATTTTTTTAAATTAGGTGAACAATCGACGACTACACTGTCATACGTAGTGCCTTTCTTGTTTTTCATGATGGTATATGCCCCTTTTGTTTCGGGGATAGACGCTGCCAATGCATCACTATGCCATTTTTCAACTATCATGGTGACGCCTTGGATATCTTTAGAGGATGAAGATTGTTTTTTGCCATCTTTCGGAAGCAGGTCCGTAGTAAATGTATTTTTGCCGTTTTTAGTTGTAAAGGTAATGGTGATGGCCTTATTTCCGGAAAAGACGACTTGATATGCACCGTTTTTATATACTTTTAAGGAATCTCCCTGCGCATAGGCATGGCCGAGCATGGCTTCCCAATCGGAGTAGGTATCGCCCAACGAAACCACCGTACCGATATGCTGTGGTGTGGTGTGCGAAGGCGGTGCCTGTGAAGCTGGCTGCTGTTCCTGCTGCACGGCAGGTGTTTCTTTAGGCTGTTGCGGCGTTGTTGGCACAGGCGTACAGCCTGCGCTGATCATCATCATAATCATGGCCAAAAGAATGGCACCTTGCTTTTTCATATAAACCCCTCCTGTCGTTAGGAACGGCGGCGTCGATTATCCCCGCCTTTGTGCAATGTTTTATGACGTTTGCTTTTTGTTGTCTGATAGGTACTAGCCGGAAGCTTATCTTTGAATTTTTTCTTTTTCTTTGGCGGCTGGGAACTTGCTTTTACCTTTACTTGGCCATTTGCTGTATACTTTGTAATGGTAGCGTGAATATTGTGTTCAATACGGCGAACCCAATTTTCATCTCCCGGCACGGCAAACATGATAGAAATTCCTTCATTTCCGGCGCGGCCTGTACGTCCAATACGATGAATATAGTAATCGACATCATGAGGCACGTCGTAGTTGAAGACGTGCGTAATGCCTTCAATATCGATACCGCGTGCGGCGATATCGGTGGCAACTAAAATCTGTGTCTTTGCTTTGGCAAAATCACGCAAAACCTGTGTCCGCCGTCCTTGGGACATATCGCCGTGTAATTCGCCAATATTAAACCCTTCGGCAATGAGTTTACCAGCCAGCTGAGAGGTACGTTCTTTTGTGTTGCAGAATACGATAGCCAAATATGGATTCATATCGCGAAGCATTTGACAGAGTTTAGAGAATTTGCGTTCTTCACTGAGCATGTAAATACGTTGTTCAATTTGTTCCAGCGCAATGGTTTTACCTTCTAGAATGTTTAAGACCAATGGATTGCGCATATGTTTTTTAGCTAATCCTTTGATTTTATCCGGCACGGTCGCAGAGAAAAATAAAATTTGCCGGCGTTTGGGTGTCATGCTGATTAATGTATCGACATCTTCCAGAAAACCAGCTTGCAGCATTTGATCGGCTTCATCAACAATAACCCGTTTCACGCCGCTAAGATCTAACGAGTTGCGACGGCAATGATCGAGAAGACGTCCGGGCGTTCCGATAATGATGTGAGGATGACGTTGTAATTTTTGCAGCTGATTTTCAATGGTTTTGCCGCCAATCAAGCTCAATACATCGACTTGCAGTGACGGAGCCAGCGTACCGGCGACGTCTGCAATTTGTTTGGCCAGTTCTCGCGTCGGTGCGACAATCAATACTTGTTCCATATGGACATCGGGTTTGACTTGTTGCAGCGAAGGCAGCAGAAATGCGAATGTTTTACCAGTACCGGTTTGGGCCTGGGCCAACATATCCCGTCCTTTAAATACTGCCGGAATAGCCTGTGCCTGTACGGCCGTTGGCTCATTAACACCCTGTTTATGCAGCAATTCTGCAAGTTGCAGAGAAATGCCGAGAGATTGAAAATTTTTTGACATAATATTGTATATACCTTTCTGTACGTTAACTAATAATTACCTATATTCTCTTTTATTGTACACAAGACCCGTATTTTTCGCAATAGAACGGGTTAGGGATTCTGCTATTCATGAATGCAAAACTATGATATACTTACTTATTAGAATAAGAGTGTCTAATGAGTTTGGAGGTAGCTTCATGAGTGGATGTCGCGATATTTTGCGTCAATGTGTGCGTATGTGTTTCTTTATTATTCCGATTCCGATTGGTTCGTATACGATACATAATGGTTCGAGTGCTGCTGTAGCGTTTATTAGTTACGCTGTATTGTCGTTATGTATTCCTTGGGCGTATTTAGGATCTAAAGAAGCAATATTTGGAACACAGCAGCGGACCATTAGCCGAACGGCGTTTGTGATCATGTGGGTAATTGTATCGGCAGCATTTGCAGCATTTAGCGCGTTTATGGGAGATATATGGAAAACATCGTCATTTTGGGAATGGCCTACGATTGGCCGAGATATTCTCTTTATTATCGGCATGTATGCAAAAGTTTGTGTAACCATGCTGCTGGCATATGGTGTATCTTGTATGGGAAGACTGTCGGCAGAAAGAAGGTAAACGCATGATACGCATGATAAAACAAAAAAAAATCCGAGCTGTATTGCAGCTGGCCATATGGATACTGCCCATACCGTTTGGTGCATTTGTATCGGATAGAAGCTTTTTTGCGCCGCTGTCTTTGCTTGTATTTTTAGTCTTATCGTTGAGCATGCCTGTAACGATGCGGCTGCGGCAGATGAAACGGCATGGTTCGTCAATTTATGCGCCAGTTGGCTCGATACTGTATGGCAGTATCATTATATTGCTCATTGCGATTGGCATATTAAATGGGCTCATGTCCTATTCATTTTGGCAGGAATATATACCAAGGGTGCTGGCATTTACGGCTTGGATGATAGGTACGGTTATTTGTCAATCGGCTGCTTCATGGGGAATAGCCTGTTGGCAGAAACATACGCATCGCCATTGGTATTCGGAATTTTTGGATCCCGTATTATATAGTTTTCCCTTGCCGTGTGCATTGATGGGAATGCTGTTGTTTCCGGCCATTGCAGGAAATATTACGCAAAGCCTGATTATTGGCATGTTGGGAATTATCGGATTTGGGTTTATGGCTATCGGTATTATTGCCGTAGCTGTAATAGCATTTTATTTTTTTCCCAACAAAGAATTACCGCGGAAAGAACGGTGCCTGCAGGTTTTGCGCATTATATGGATGGTGCTAGTTTGGGCAAGCTGTTTGTACCTTTTGTTTATGAATGATGCCAAAATTTTTAGTACGGTCGTCTTTCAGTGCATGCCTATTTCACAAAACAATATACTTGTATTTATTACGCCATTTGTTACAGCCAGCGGTTTGTTAGTTGCCTCGATTGCTGTCAGCAATGTCATCATGATGGGGATTCGTAACGTGATATAGTGGATGCTGTAATAAGAGCATTCGGAGGGACGCCATGGAAAAAATAAAGAAGGGAAAACGGCAAGAACAGACGGAAGCCAATCGACAGCGGATTTTGGAAGCAGCGAAAGCGTTGTTTGCACAAAAAGGATATGAAATGACATCCATGCGGGATATTAGTGACGCAGCACAGCTGCCGATGGGTTCATTGTACTATCATTTTAAAAATAAAGAAGCCATGCTGTTGGATATATGTGTAGATATTGCGAAAACACCGCAGCCAGAAATCTTAGAACAACTGGATGAAAAAGTACAGAATCCCTATCCCTATCTCTTTCAGTATTTAGATACGTATGGAGATATATGGGCTGATGCGGGCGAAGTATTTTCATATCACGTATATGAAGCGTTTGAACATATTTACGAACAGGAACATACATGGACGCATGTGCCGTTTTATAAAAATTTACGTAGTTTTATTGAAGCAGCACAGCAGGCTGGGACAATGGATAGGGCTACGTCCGTAGAGGATACAGCGGATTATCTCTTTATGATGGTACGTACGTTGATTTATGAATGGTCTCAAACGAAAGCGCGGCATGAAACGATTCATTTATGTCAAAAGTATATGCCAAGACTGCTGCATACCTTTATAAAAACAAAATAAAAAAACGTCGTTTTACCTTGACTTTTAAGATAGAAAGGCGTATTATTTTGTTCATAATTAGAGTGACGCTCTAGATAATTGCTCTAGAGTAACGTTTTATGACCATAGGGGGAATTTATATATGAGTTTAAGTGTGATGAGACATCCCGAATTCAACCGTAAAGACTATGGACCGGCAACGGTGAACGTACACGGTGGCGAACCACGGGATATGTATGGATCATTGATTCCGCCGATTTATCAGACATCGACATTTTATTTTGATTCGACAGATGATGCAGTACAGGCTTGTGATGATTACGCAGCTAGTTTTGCGTACAGCCGCATTACGAATCCAAGCAATGATTATTTTGAAAAAAAATTGGCAGAAGCTGAACATGGGGTAGGGGCCGTGTCCTATGCATCTGGAATGGGTGCTGTATCGGGTGCGATTTTTATGAGTGTCAGAGCCGGAGACCATGCTGTTTTCTGTAAAGCTAAATATTCCGGTACAGAAGATGTAACCAGCGATTTTCTTCCTCGCTTTGGTGTAGAAGTTGATACATTCGATCCGCTGCATTTGGAAGAATTAGAAGCTAAAATTAAGAAAAATACGAAATTGATTTATATTGAAACACCGGCAAATCCTACCATGGTATTGGTAGATATTGCTAAAGTAGTAGAAATTGCTCATGCGCATGGTGTCAAAGTTGGTATTGATAACACATTTGCTACGCCGTATAACACGAATCCGTTGGATTTAGGAGCAGATTGGGTTGTACAAAGTGTTACCAAATATATTGGCGGTCATGGCGATTTGCTAGGCGGTGCCGTTATTTCCAATGATGAAGAATTTTTACGGCAGTGCCGTTTAGGTACCTTAATGCACTTTGGTGCGGTTATGTCGCCATTTGTGGCATTTTTGGCAACGAGAGGATTAAAAACACTGTCTGTTCGTATGAAGCAATATAATGAAAATGCTTTAAAAATTGCTCAGTACTTAGAACAACATCCTAAAATTGATATTGTTCGCTATCCCTTTTTGCCATCCAATCCGCAGTACGACTTGGCAAAAAAACAAATGCGCGGCGGTGGCGGCATGATGACCTTTGATGTCAAAGGCGGCCTAGAAGCGGGTAAACGCTTTATTAACAGCTTAAAACTTTGTACATTGGCAGTCAGCTTAGGCGATACCGAAACCTTAGTAGAACAGGCTGCTGCCATGACGCATACGATGATACCGAAAGAAGTACGGGAAGCTGCCGGTATTACAGATGGTATGATTCGTATGTCCGTCGGCCTGGAAGATGCAGAAGACATTATTGCCGATTTGGGACAGGCTTTGGAAAAGGTGTAACAGTAATATTATCTATATAGAAACGAGTGACTCTGTGCTGAAAAGCAATCGGAGTCACTCGTTTCATTTTATATATACCGTTATCCTATAGATACATATAAAATATAAGCATATAAATTCATTCATTCTTGCGGATTTTATGCAACTAGTATATAATAAAGCGAAATGCTGACATCATGTAACATATTACACAGAAAGGGTGTTATCTTATCATGGAATATGTGAACGAGTTGGACAAAGTTGCAGTGAGTGCTGCTAAAAAAGAAGGAGCACTCAAGATTCATCGCCTTACGTTTTGGGAGGCTACGATGCTTGTTGTCGGGTCTACCATCGGTTCCGGTGTACTGGGGTTGGCATATGCGTCCCGCAGTGCCGGATGGCCTGTATTAGTCACATGGCTTGTTATAGCCGGATTTTTTTCTTTAGTTTCCATGTTGTATGTTGTCGAAACGACAATGCGTACCAAAGAGCCGCTTCAGCTTTCCGGATTGGCACAACGGTATGTAGGGAAAATTGGCTCTTGGGCTATTTTCTTTTCCGTAGGAGCGACTTCGTTTTGCAGTCTCATTGCGTATACGAGCGGCTGCGGTAAGATTTTGAGTGAGTTGTTTGGAATTTCTGTACAGATGGGAAGTTTGTTGTTTGCCCTGCCGGCGACTATGATTGTTTGGCTGGGATTGAAAGCAACAGGCGTAGCAGAAAAATTTCTTAGCAGCGGTATGATTGTGTTGCTGGTTTTATTGGTTGGCGGTTCCTTTTTGTCAGCAACCGTCCCGGTAGCGGATATTCTGTATACGAACTGGAAATATGCCGTTCCTGTATTTAATATTACTGTTTTTTGTTATGCCGTGCAGTATATTGTACCGGAGCTGTCACGTGGATTATCCCATCGGCCGCAGCAAGTGGTGCCGTCTATCGTAGTGGCATTTATTATTTCCCTGCTTATTTTAGCGATTGTGCCGTTTGCAGTCTTTTTAATGCTGCCTGTACATGAAATTACGGAAGTAGCGTCACTGGCATGGGGAAAAGCCTTGGGACATCAGATTTTCTTTATTGTCGTGAATTTATTTGCCTTTTGCGCCATGCTGACATCCTATTGGGCCATCGCGGAAAGCTTTTTGACCAATATGGTAGATCGCTTGGGCTTTGCATCAGAAACGAATTACAAAACGCGAGCATTCTGTTTAGTAACGATTGCTGTACCGCCGTTTATTTTGGCATATAGCGGTTTAGTTAGTTTTGTCAATGCTATTTTTTGTGCAGGAACATTTGGCGGGATTATTATGTCCATCCTGCCGGTTGTTATGCTGCGCCGTGCCCGTAAATGGGGAAATGTCAATCCCGTCTGGAAATGCGGCTGGATTGCGCATCCTATGATACAATGGTTAGTCGTAGCTGTCTTTATGAGTGCAGGTATATATGCATTGTTAAGTATTTGCGGTTTATTGCCGGCAGCTTGGTAATATAAGTAAATAAGTTATTATTTATGATATATGATTCAGCAATGGATACAGAAGGAGCCATACCGTCTGTATCCTTTTCTTTTATCAAACGATAAAAAAATACCCCCTATTCAAGACGCGATGATTGAATAGGGGGTATTTATATACCTGCGTTATTTAGATTGTTCTTGCAGCATAGGCTGTTTCATAATGTTAAATCGGATCATATAGATGAGCCAGCCGGCAAAAGCTGCTAGACAGCCGCTGAAAAACGTAATGCCGTCTGTTGTCGTCAATGCGTAAATACAATAAATAATAGATACGCCGGATAAAAAGATAGAGGAATTATGATTACAAACCGTATTTGGAATCTGTTCTTTGACCAAAATGGATTTCAATGCAGCGGCACAAAGAATATAGGGAATTACGTTGGTTACAACTGCCAAATTAGCTAATAGTTCAAATTGAGCAGCTAATGTGGGGCTGATAGTCATCAGAGATAGAAAACTCTGCATAATGAGGATGACGATTATGCCTTTTACAGGCACATCAGCATCGGTTACTTTAGCAAATACTTTAGGAAATAATCCGCGTTGCGCACTGGTTTTGAACACACGTGCTAACGTAAACTGCCAAGAAAGCAATGAACCGGCACAGGAAAAAACCATAAGTCCCATGACGATCTTTCCGGCTGTAGAACCAAGCATATACGTAAATGCTAGACCAAAAGGCGCACTGGAACTCAAGATTTCTGCATTGGGTACAACGCCGGCAATGACATTGGTAGAAGCGACGTAAATGATAGCTACACCAAGCGTGCTGACAAACGTCGCAATCGGGACGGAACGCTGTGGGTTTTCTACGGCATCCATATTGACGGCTGCCGATTCTAATCCAAGAAATGACCAAAGCGTCAAGGCAATGGAATTACCAACAGCATCTGAAAAGCCGACATTTCCCGGATTCCAAGAGGCGATCCAAATAGAAGGGTCGAACCAATACCAGCCGATCAGAGAAATTCCTAGTACGGGAATAATTGCTCCCCAGATGGTTACGGTACTGAGCTTGCCGGAATACCGTGAACCGCTAAAATTCAAAGCAGCAGCAATCCAAAGCAGTGCTATTGTATATAAACATGTTTGCAGTGGCGAAAACGATGCACCGAGAAAACCGGCGCCATATCCAACTGCAGAAATAGCGATCGCCACATTTGCAATAACGATGGAAACAGCATAGGCATAATTTGCCATAAAATGTCCTATTCGCCCAAAGGCGTATTCGGAATAACCGCCCATTCCGCCAGGCTTCGTTGTAAACATGCCACATCGGGCAAACGTCATGGCCAGGGCTAAAGAGCCGAGTGATGTAATAATCCAGGAAATAATGGAGATAGTACCGACTTCGGCAAGTTTGGTTGGCAGCATTATAATGCCGGCACCTAACATATTGGCAGCTGTGACAAAGGTGAGCTGCACTAGAGACATTTTACGACGGGTAGTTTTCATTATCAGTCCTTCTTTCAGTATATTTTTTTATAGTGCTAATATGTATGTTTTTAGCTAGTTAATTCTATCATTTTTATAGAAAAAATAAAATACTTTCATTCCATTTTTTTATATAAAAATAGAACTAAAATAAAGAAATCTATTCGTAATAGATATAACAAAAATTAATTTTCAAAAATAAATACCATACCAGATAGAGTAGGCAATACCATGGGGGGATACGGTATGAAAAAGATGACATAATAAAAGAAACTGCCACAGAACGTGACAGTTTCTTTTATTATATTAGACTGTTAGAATTAGTCGATATTTTCTACGATGCAAGCTGTGCCTTGACCGCCGCCAATGCAGAGAGTAGCCAAACCGTATTTACCGCCAACTTCTTTCAAACCATAGAGAAGTGTAACGAGGATACGAGCACCGGAAGCTCCGATTGGATGACCAAGAGCAATAGCGCCGCCATGGATGTTAACTTTATCCATATCTAAACCGAGTTCACGGCAGCAGTATACAGCCTGAGCTGCGAATGCTTCATTAGCTTCAACGAGGTCGAGGTCTTTTACTTCGAGGTTAGCTTTAGCCAATGCTTTGCGAGAAGAAGGAACAGGGCCCGTACCCATGATGGAAGGATCTACGCCAGCAGATGCATAGCTTACGATTTTAGCCATCGGTTTGAGACCGAGTTCTTTTGCTTTATCAGCAGACATTACAACGAAAGCTGCAGCACCATCATTGATACCAGAAGCATTACCAGCTGTTACGGTACCACCTTTTTTGAAGGCAGGTTTCAATTTAGCGAGGCCTTCCAATGTGGAACCTTCACGCGGGAATTCATCAGTATCGAAAATGGTATCGCCTTTACGGCCATGAATAGTAACAGGAACGATCTGAGATTTGAAAGCACCGCTCTTAATAGCTTCGCAAGCTTTGACCTGAGAACGAACACCGAGTTTATCCTGATCTTCACGAGTTACACCAAATTTTTCAGCAACATTTTCTGCTGTGATACCCATATGGTAATCGTTGAATGCATCCCAAAGACCATCTTTAATCATGCAGTCGATCAATTTGCCGTCGCCCATACGATAGCCATAACGAGCTTTAGGAATAGCATAAGGAGCTGCAGACATGTTTTCCATGCCGCCTGCGATAACTACATCAGCATCACCGGCTTTGATGAGCTGAGCTGCCAAGGATACGCAGCGAAGACCGGAACCGCAAACTTTATTAATCGTCATAGCCGGTGTTTCGATAGGCATGCCGGCTTTAATCATAGCCTGACGAGCAGGGTTCTGACCTAAGGATGCCTGTAAAACGTTACCCATAACAACTTCATCAACAATATTAGCATCAATGCCTGCACGGTTGATTGCTTCTTTAATAACGATAGCACCTAATTCTGTAGCCGGAACGTCTTTTAAACCACCGCCAAATTTACCGATAGCCGTACGGCATGCACTTACGATAACAACTTCTTTCACGAGAATCACTCCTTCAAAAAATTTAAAATACGCATAGTTTTGTGAATGTAAAAAAATTCACGAAGATACAGACATACCCATTTCATGCCTTGAAGATACACGCGCCATTACGTAATTTGCATCATCATATAATGCAGATAATAACGACATATCCTTACATATAATGGTACAAATTTTTCACATAATTTGCAAGGATAATGAAGCGATATTACAGGAAATATACATTCCATTTAGGCATTCAAAATCACTGCCAGTATGCTGAATCTGTTAAGTAAATAAAAGCATTGGTCCATAAAATTATGCTTTGTTGTCGAGCGTTCTAGATTTCACAATCTCGATGTCTATATAGTACATTTTTTCACAAAGAAATGCAAGGGGAAAAAGAATATTTCTCATGCTAAATATTCATATTAAGGGTTTATTGAGATAAAAAAGGCATACAAGCAACCAAATCATACTTATTAGTTAATATTTCACACTCAAATATTTCTTAACAAGAATATTTCCAAACAAAATATTAATTATCTACGTGAAAAGCATCACGATAATTACATCTTAAATAATGTTAACCATAGCACCTACTAATAAAAGGTTGACTAAACAAACGAGGATTTGCTATAATGCCATCGTACCTAGACAGGAGGTGAAACTGATGATGCCGCTGATTCGAGAATTAGCACAATGCAATCAATCCTTGTTTTATGGCTGGCGTATTGGCAGCGTGCGAATTGATATGGCTGGACAGGCTGCCCGTTTTTTATCTCACATCGAACCGATACGGCACGGTTGTTGTGTCATCACAATACAAGGAATGCAGGAAGATGGTTGTATATGTCAGCAGATGCAGTGTGTAGTATGTCAACCAAGAGCAGAATCTCAGAAGTCATATAAAATGATGCTGCTGTATCCAGGAGGACAACAGAAATGTCTTTCACATACATTTTCAAGGGATGACATACAGCAATACCTGATGCAAAGCGGTGATGGCAATCCGATTCACCAAGGTGCGCATCCTATCGTTCCCGGATTATGTATCCTATGGCATTTACAACAGGATTTGACGATTTCTTCGCTTCACTGGAAAGCGTCTTTTCATGCTCCTGTGTATGCAGGTGATACCGTAACGGTTGTGCAAGAAGCACGGCGATGGCATGGATATGTACGTACCCATCGCGTTTTCACAATTCAACTAGTAACCATATGAGGTGTAAATAATGAAAAAAAAGACAATAACATCAATGGCAAAGACAGAAATGCTGACACGACTGGCACTGTTAATTGCTTTAAATTGTATTTCTGCATATATTATTATTCCGATTCCCTTTTCCCAGTCACCTATTGCACTGCAGACGTTAGTCGTTAATTTAATTGCTTTTCTGTTTCCTCCTAAACAGGCATGTCTGACGATGTTGGTATATATCGGTATTGGCATGATAGGCGTACCGGTATTTACTGGCGGTACAGCAGGGCCAGGGAAAATGTTCGGCCCCACAGGCGGGTATATTTGGGGGTATGTCGTTGCCGTTGGACTCATTGCTTGGCTAAAAGGAAAGCAATATAATTTTAAGCGATTTGCTTGCGCTGCCATTATCGTGGGGATTCCCATCATTTATTTGTTTGGAGTCGTACAACTGAAACTCGTTACCGGCATGCCTTGGGACGCTGCGATCATGAGTGGCGTGCTGCCGTTTATTCCTTTAGATATTGTTAAATGTTTGGCAGCTGTCGCATTGGCAAGACCTATCTATAAGATGTTTGGAAATTTGGTATGATGGAGAATGTATATATTTTAGGCGGTCTGCGCAGTTATATTGGCGTATATAATGGCATGTATCGACATGTACCGGCAGAGCGATTAGGAGCAGACGTACTGCAAAGGCTGGTATCTTCTTGTCATATACCGACGAAAGATATAGACAGCATTATTTGCGGCAATGCCGTAGGGGGCGGCGGTAATAGTACCCGGCTTATGGCTTTACTAGCTGGAATGGATGAAACGATACCGTCGTTTACCATCGATATGCAGTGTTGCAGTGGGCTGCAGAGTATTTGCACTGCTAGTACGGCTATTACCTGCGGACAGGAACACGTAAGCATTGTGGGCGGTTTTGAGAGCGCCTCAACCCAGCCGATTCGGAGTCATCATCCGAATCATCCGGCTTATACGGGAGTGCATGACACGTACATGACGGCTCAATTTGTGCCGTCATGCTGGGACGAGCAGATTATGCTGAAAAGCGCAGAAGCTACAGCGTCGGAGGCGAATATTAGCCGTCATGATTTAGATACATGGGTATTGCGAAGTCATCGACTGGCATATCAAGCGGAACAAGCCGGTGTGTTACATCGTGTACAGGCAGATATACAAGGAAGTACTCGGGATGAAGGCATCCGCCGCCGCATTAATCAGAAATTCTTAGATCGGCTGCCATGTATCCTTCCTGAAGGAAACGTATTGACAGCAGGAAATACGTGTTTAACGCATGACGGTGCAGCACTGCTGGCAATTTGCTCTGAATCGTACTATAAGACCCATGCCTGTCATCCTATTGGGAAAATCAAAGGATTCTGCATGACAGGTACGAATCCTCTGCTAAGTCCTATGGGGGCCGTACAAAGTATTGAAAAATTGCTGCGTCAACAAAAAATGAATGCGTCCGATATAGATGTTTTTGAAGTCAATGAAGCATTTGCTGTGATTGATGAACTCTTTGCCAGGGCCTATCCGAACTGTGTTGAACGATACAATATACTTGGTGGAGCCTTGGCCTATGGACATCCGTACGGTGCAACTGGGGCCATGCTGATCTTGCATACCCTAACAGCGCTGCAGCAAACAGAAGGAACCTTGGGCTGCTGCAGTATTGCCGGTGCCGGCGGATTGGGATGTGCTGTATTAATAGAACGAATCTAAGATAAAGGATATGTGAAGTGTATGCAGTATATAGATATGGTACGAAATCAACCATCGCATAAAACCGCGCTTATTACAGAAACGGCTGTATATACGTATGGCGATCTTTGGCAGAAAGCCATGAACATTAGAAAGACTATTACACCAAAGAGACGGGTTTATCGCATTCCCAGTACAAATATTGCCACGCAGCTGTGTCAATTTTTGGCATATAGCGGCAGTACAACCGTTCCCATTATGGCAACAACTGCGAGTATGCGGCAACCGCTGTCTGTGGACTTGGAAGTACCACCGACGGCTTGCATGGGTGTCATGACGTCAGGGTCTACTGGGCCGAGTAAAATTCTTTGGCGAGATTTTGCTAGCTGGGCTCATTTTTTTCCGATACAAAATCATATATTTGGTCTGACTGAGCGAACGATTCTATTGTGCCAAGGCAGTTTAGCGTTTACGGGAAATTTAAATCTATACTTAGGTGTCTTATCTGTTGGCGGTACGATTGTAGGTATGGATTCATTTCATCCCAAAACGTGGCTGTCCTATATAGAGAGATATCAAGTCAATGCCATCTATCTGATTCCAGCTAAACTATTTCTACTGCCGCAGATAGCGCAGAGTGTATACCCAACGGTACAACATATGATTAGCGGTTCCCAAGCCATGGGAAAACAGCAGGCTCAATGGCTGCAGCAAATTTTTCCGCATAGTGAGATTATTTTATATTATGGGGCCAGTGAATTAAATTACATTACTTATATTAAAGATACCGATATGACAGAAGATAGCAGTGTAGTTGGCAAGCCATTTCCGGGAGTGGACGTTACGGTTGATGCGAAAACACAGGATATCGTTATTACGACACCGTATCATGTGTTAAACGTTTCTGTACCGACGTCTCTGCATGACCGGGGATATATAGATACGAAGGGAAATCTGCATTTTCTGGGCCGCAGCGGGGATTGCTGCAATGTCAATGGGCGGCATGTGTCACGGTATCGTATCGAACAAGCCGTCTGTGAGCATATGCCGGTTCGCGAGGCAGCTGTATTGGTTCAACATCGCGATCGTGCGGATGTATTGACCGTCATAGTAGGTGGCGCGACAGTGCCCGTTACAAGAGCGATGCTTTGGAAAACACTGCGGCCTTATTTACAGGATGATGAAATTCCCAAAGCTTGCATCGTGATGGATAGACTGCCTAAAAATGAAAGTGGAAAAATTGACCGGCAGGCGTTGGAAAAATATATATATTTCCGCAATCAGCATGACGTGATATAATACTCCATATATACAGATAAAGGAGGATACATTTCATGAGTTTACATATTGAAGCCAAATCGGGCGATATTGCCGATCGTATTTTATTGCCAGGTGATCCGCTTCGTGCAAAATATATTGCAGAAACATTCTTGGACCATCCGGTCTGCTACAATCATATCCGAAATATTTTTGGATATACCGGTACCTATAAAGGTAAGCGGATATCTGTACAGGGAACGGGCATGGGGATTCCGTCCATTTCTATTTATGCCACCGAATTAATGCGCGATTATGGCGTAAAAAAATTAATTCGTGTCGGAACCTGCGGTGCCATGCGTAAAGATATTCATTTGCGTGATGTTATCATTGCCCAGGGAGCGACGACAGATTCCTCGATTATTCGCAATATCTTTGGCGGCTCGATTAACTACGCACCGCTGGCAGACTTTGCGCTTTTGCGCACGGCCTATGAAAAAGCATCGGCCCAGCAGATTCCTGTTCGCGTAGGCAATATCGTGTCAGTAGACCGTTTTTATGATGATGAAATCGACAATGATAAACTGACTGCCTATGGCATTATGGCTGTAGAAATGGAAACGGCAGGGCTCTATGTCCTGGCTGCCAAATACGGTGCGCAGGCCTTGGGATTATTTACGGTCAGCGACCATTTAGTAACCAAAGAAGCCTGCACGCCGGAAGAACGGCAGACATCGTTTGATGATATGATTCGCATTGCCTTGGAAACAACGTTGGAAGATTAGAGATGAAAGCAAATGAAAGGGATACCATTACGAATTATTGACAGCCATTTCCATTTATGCGATTATGAAGGATTTGACCGCATTGCTATCGCAGCGGGACATGTCAATACAGAAGAAAATTTACGGGAATCGTATAAAAAATTTCATTATGTCTACGGCATTGTGATGAGCAATAAAACCTTGGAACCTTCTGCTCATGTTTATCCGGAGTATTTGAGTTACTGCATCGGTCTGGACAGTGCGTACAGCAATGAGCACATTGAAGAATCGCTGCCGCTTATTGAGGAAAACTTGAAAAAGAAACAATGCTGCGGCATCAAGCTGTATCCGGGATACAATCATTATTATGTATCAGATTCCCGCTACGATCCGGTCTATGAACTGGCACGGAAATATAAAAAGCCTGTAGCCATTCATACGGGCTTGACGGCGACGACGAATGCCTTGCTCAAGTACAGCCATCCGCTGACCTTGGATGAAGCTGCCGTAAAATTTCCAGATGTACAGTTTGTCATGTGCCATATCGGTAATCCCTTTTTACAGGATGCCATTGCCGTATTGGAAAAAAATCATAATGTGGCCGTTGATTTATCAGGATTATTGGAAGGGCGTATTTATGATATGAATGCCTTTTTAAAATCGCAAAAAGGGTATATCAATATGCTGCGTGATTGGTTATGCTATCTCAATCGGTATGACAGCGTGATGTTTGGTACCGATTGGCCCCTGGCTAATTTAGGCGAATATGTAACATTTGTCAAAGCCTTTATTCCGGAACACTATTGGCCGGATGTTTTCTTTAACAATGCCAATCGTATTTATAAATTGGGATTGCATTAAAAAATTATTTGCCGCATGCTGCAACGTACCGAATATGCGTTATTCCGGTGCATAGAAAGTGGGCTGTAACAGAGTGAGATTTTTTTTAATCCATTTTGTTACAGCCTTTTTCTATCTGACAATATATAGAGAAAAAACATTTAAAAAACTTGATACAAAAACTTTACATTAGACCTATTGAATATTTAAAGCAAATGTAGTATTACATAAGATGTGAGCGGATAAATTGCTTTATAATCGATATGATTAGGAGGGTGATGTATCATGTTGGATAAAAAGTTAGTTGATGTATTAACGAAACAAGTCAATAAAGAATGGTTTTCAGCATATTTGTATTTAGATATGTATAATTATTATGCTAGCGAAAGCTTGGATGGCTTTGCCAATTGGTTTCATGTTCAAGTTCAAGAAGAACGCGATCATGCCATGTTACTGATGCAGTACTTATGGAATAATGGCGTTAAAGTAGATTTAAAGAAAATTGATGCGCCGAATACGGATTTTAAGGATTATGGTGAACCGTTAAAAGCAGCATTGGAACATGAACGGTATATTACGTCTTCCATTAATGATATATATGCCGCTGCGTGTGATAAAAAAGACTTTCGGACGACGCAGTTTTTGGATTGGTTCGTGAAAGAACAGGGCGAAGAAGAAAAAAATACCGAAAGTGTGCTTAAAAAATATAAGATGTTTGGAAAAGATCCGAAAGGATTGTATATGTTAGATAGTGAATTATCAACACGTGTGTATGCGGCACCTACATTGGTTATCTAAAGGAACAATAAAAAAAGGACTATACCAAAAAACGTTGAATTCATTTTGGTATAGTCCTTTTTGTCATGCTGTTTTACGTGTATCTTTTGCAGCATGACCGTTTATTTTATTCAAATAAAAATAAAAACGTTTAACGAAATACGCTAATGCATGATAGACAAGTGCAGTATGTTAGATTCTCTTTGTATTGCTTTGCAAGGAATAGATAGCTTTGCGGTTGTCCTATGAATGTGCTAACTTACTTTTCAGTTGAATATACAAATGATATATAGCAAGGCGAGGTGCGTAAAAAAGCATACGCGGTCCGCTGTAGCGCATGACGGCTTGGATTTGCTGCCGCTTTTTTTCTACAGAAACATCGGTCATCAAATAACCTCCTAATAAATGCCATATTGAAAATTCTTTTCATATAATACCATATTTTAAATTATTTGACGAGAATGACAGCTTATTTACTATGCTGCTGTTGGGTTTTCCAAGCCTTAGGCATCGGTGTAAGAAATGAAAAAATAGCACCGAATACAGCACTAATCCAAAGCACTTGCAATGCCATGGAGATACCCCATTGGTCGGCAGCCCAGCCGACTAAGGGAGAACATAAACCGCCAATGGTCGTGCTGAGCCCTAACGTTACGCCGGAAGCTAAGCCGATATTTTTACTGAGAAAGGTTTGCCCTAATATAACGATAGGACTGTATGCGGCAAATAAGGAAAAGGCCACAGGCAACAATAGCAGCGTAGACAGCCAAATATTCGTACTGTTGGCAAATAAAAACATAGCCGGAACCATTAAGCACATGGAACCACGCATAACTTTAAGAAATCCGAAACGGTCTGATAATAGGCCGCCAATAAAGGTAATGACGACGCCCATCGAAAAGAGAATGGACAAGGCCAGACTGCCTTGAGAAGGCGAGGCATGTAGGACATGAATCCAGTAAATAGGAATAAAGGCGTTGCAAATCGTAAAACCAATGGAACGAACAAAAATAACGACCGTTAACTTACCAAAGGATTTCCAATCATTTTCTTCTCCTGTATGGATATGTTGTTTGAGTCCTTCCGTATCAACCTGTCGAATTTGCTGCAGTACCTTGGGAATGTGGTGATATAACAACAAGGCAATGCACACATTTACGATACCGAAAATAATCAGACCATAGCTATGAAATACGTAGGCACAGAAACCGGCAACCATGGGCCCAATGGCAAAGCCGGCATTGCCGCCGACGGAAAAACTTCCCATGGCCTGTCCCTTTAATGAACCGGAAATTTTGTTGACCATGCGGGCAGCTTCCGGATGATAGATGGACGAACCAAAACCGCTGAACATAGAGCATAAAAAGATAAGCCAGTAGTTATCGGTAAAGCCCAATATCGTAATACAGAGGCCGCAAAGAATAGGACCTAACGGCACAAACCAAGGCTTGGAAATTTTATCAGAATAGTATCCAAAAATAGGCTGGGATATAGAAGATAAGAGCATATTGGCAAAAATTAAGGTAGCGGCGTCTTGATAATTGAGATGGCAGGACGAGATAAAATAAGGAAGTAAAGCCGGAATGGCGCCTTGAGCCCAGTCAACAGAGAAATGCCCTATCGTAAAAAGATATACATAGGGATTTAGTTTTTTCATACAAAGACCTCCTTGTGACATAATACGTCTTATTATGGCATAGGATATGATAATTTTCAAATAGTGCGGAAGGATAAACGAATAGTCAGCAAGGGACTTACCAGATAAGGCAAGCCCCTTGTTGACTATGTTATGCTCGCTGTTCTTTTTTCATGGTTTTGTAGCCAATTAGAATCGTTCCGACATAGGCACATGTTTTAGGAATCATCAGCAGTCCGATAGCGGGAATGCTGTGAGACCAGAGAACGACAGGAATATACATGGCAAAGCTGACGACAATTGTCAGCCAAAGCCAACGAAACGGGCGGTCTTGATGCCATGCAGAACGGAAAAATAAAATAATATCTATCAGTCCGAGCAGCACAAACGGGATATTACGATAGATACCCCAGGATACGTCCGATGTGACAGCAAGCCATTGGTTTTGCGGAAAAAAGCAAAGAATCATACGGCAGGATGCCAGTAGATAGACTAGATATGTTGCCCGGTAACGGCATATCGTTTGCGCCACACTTCATATAAAATAACGTAAAATATAGTCATCGTAATGGACGTAATCCATTTGCCAATTCCCAATGGTACGACAAAACCGGCGAAACTGCCTGTTGTGGCTAATGCGTACATTCGCGGTATTAAATGAAACGCATCGCCCAGCCCTAATACGACGGCCATGATGCCAAAGAGACGAAACGTTCCTTTAGGGCTTTGGCGAATCATCGTCATCCCTAGTGTTAGAACACCACACAAGTAGATACCATCAAAAATAATTTCTCCAATTTCTCTCATAGTAGATTCCTTTCTTTGTAGGATACATCTCCTTTCATGAGAACAATGTTCATTATATAAATAAAGAAAAGAGATGCCAATATGTAATTTGAAAGCATACAGCCCGTCGGGAATACATGTTAAAGAATTTATGAAAACAAAACGAATGATATTATAATTTCGGTGTGATATAATAATATAATATGAAATATAAAATAATAAAGGGAGTTGACGAAAGATGGCATCAAAAGAAATGTACGCACTGGGATCGCAGGCATCGGTTATTCGCGATTTATTTGCGTATGGACAAGAACAAGCACAAATCGTGGGACCGGAACATGTATTTGATTTTAGTATCGGGAATCCGACGGTACCGGCACCGGCATGCGTCAAAGAGGCAATGGAAGACATTTTAGAAACGCGGGAATCGGTGGCTATTCATGGTTATACGGCGGCTGCCGGCGATACAGCAGTGCGGCAGGGACTGGCTGACTATATGAATAAAACATATGATGCCGGCGTTAAGGCGAATAATTTTTATATGACATGTGGTGCCGCCGCTTCTCTTACCATTACATTAAAAGCATTAGTAGAAACACCGCAGGATGAAGTCATTTTGGTTGCGCCGTTTTTCCCGGAATATACCGTGTTTATTCATAACGCCGGAGCCCATGAAGTCATTTTGCCGCCGGATACGAAAGAATTCCAAATTTCGATGGAAGCGATGGAACAGGCAATTACAGCACATACGCGAGCTGTGATTATCAATTCGCCGAATAATCCGGCAGGAACGGTATATTCAGCCGATACGTACACGAAACTAGCGGCCCTTTTAAACAGAAAATCAAAAGAAATCGGTCATCCTATTTATTTGATATCTGATGAACCGTACCGGGAAATTATTTATGATGGATTGCCTATTTTATATGTACCGAAATTCTATGCGAATACGGTCATTTGCTACTCTTATAGTAAATCGTTGTCACTTCCGGGAGAACGTATCGGCTACATTTTGGTACCGGACTGCGCAGCAGATGCGCATAACGTATATACGGCTGTTTGCGGAGCGGGCCGAGCCATGGGGTTTGTTTGTGCGCCGCATATATTCCAGGATGTCGTGCTTAAATGCCTGGGACAGCTTTCGGATGTCAATTTGTATGATGCCAATCGGCAACTGTTATATAATGGCTTAAAAGATATGGGATATGAATGCGTATATCCTAGTGGTGCATTTTATCTGTTTGTTAAATCACCGGAACCAGATGCCAATGCGTTTTCTGAAAAAGCTAAAAAACTGAATTTGCTTATTGTGCCGGCTGATAGTTTTGGCTGCCCTGGGTATGTCCGTATTTCGTATTGTGTCGATTCGGATATGATTCGCCGTTCTTTTGCTGCATTCCAAACATTGATAGATCAATATAAATAAATACTAAGAAAATACGCGAACTGGCGCCGTTGGTAATTTAGCAGGCGCCAGTTTTTTTATCGTATTATAGGATGGAGAAAAATATTTTTGGGAAAAATTCATGAAATATTCTTGACACTTCCTATAGATGTGGTATACTAAGCAAGTCGTTAAGAGATGGGCCTATAGCTCAGCTGGTTAGAGCGCACGCCTGATAAGCGTGAGGTCGGTGGTTCAAGTCCACCTAGGCCCACCAATCTTTTTTCTTGACAAGTTGCTGAAATGTGATATACTAAGCAAGTCATTAGACATGGGCCTATAGCTCAGCTGGTTAGAGCGCACGCCTGATAAGCGTGAGGTCGGTGGTTCGAGTCCACCTAGGCCCACCATAACCATCGTTGGAAGAAATTCCTGAACGATGGTTTTTTTTTGCGCTGGATATGCTATAATAGCGTAATCACCAAGATATATAGATAGGAAAGGATGAGGCAGGTATGACGGAAAGCGAACGTGAGCTGCAGCAGATGGCGCAATCTATCGGAAAAGCAAGAAAACAGGCAGGATGCGCTGTGCCGGTGCAGACAGCGGTTAGTCAGACCGATATTCCCGTCCTAGGAGGAGAAGCACGTCATGCCGATTGTCTTGTCAGCATGCTGGCCAGCGGCAGTAAAGGAAACGCGGCGTATATACGGTGCGGCAGTACTCATATCCTGATCGATGCCGGCATTAGCTGTCGGCGTATTGAACAGGGACTGCGCCGGTATGGCACGGCACTGACCGATTTGGATGCGGTTTTTATTACGCATGAGCATTCCGATCATATCAATGGCATTACGACGTTGTTAAAACGTACGCAAGTACCAGTATATACGACACAGGAAACATGGCAGGCCATGGGGCGGAAAATAGAAGGATTTTCGGATCGCTTTGTTCGACTGACACGGCGTGTGGGACTCAAAGAGATTCAAATCGTACCTTTTACCATATCTCATGATGCGGCGCGTCCTGTAGGATATACGATATATCATGGTGATAGTAAAATCACGCTGGCGACGGATTTAGGATACATCAGTCCTGATGTCGAACAGGCAGCAGCCTATGCAGATATTTTGATTTTGGAAGCGAATCATGATGAAGAAATGGTTAAAAACGGCCCGTATCCGTACGCGCTCCAACAACGCATTTTGAGTCGTTGGGGACATTTGTCCAACCGGACGGCAGCCACGTTTTTAGCGCAGCTTCCCACAAAACATCGGATGCGTGTGCTGCTGGCTCATCGCAGTGAAAAAAATAATACGCCGGCCTTGTCGCTGCATACGGTACGCTCCATTTTAGGACAATACGGTAAAGTAGTCGGCCAGGATATGGTATTGCGGCTTGCGTGTCAGCATGGACAAGTACGCTATCAAGAAGGAGGAGATTGCCTATGAAACGCAATCATATCATTACAGCAGTTGTTGCCGTTGTGCTTATTGCTATCGGCGTTGTCGGTGGATTTAAAATTCATGATACATTTTTTACACTTCCCGGTTCCTATCAAGGAACCATCGATCAGCTGAAAGAACCATCGAAATCAGAATCAATTTCTGATGCTAGAAATACAGCCATTGTACGAGCTGCTAAAAAAGTCAGTCCTGCCGTTGTGGGCATTACGACCAAAGTATACAACCGAGATTTTTTCAATCGGAAAGTATTAGTCGGTGAAGGTGTTGGTTCTGGGATTATTTTTGATAAAGCAGGCTATATTGCAACGAACAACCATGTCGTAGGCACTAGTAAAACCGTTATCGTTTCTTTGGCAGATGGCCAGAGTACAGAAGGTACAGTCATTGGCCGGGATGAAAAAACCGATTTGGCTGTCGTTAAAATCAATATGGATAATCTTCCTGTTGCAGAATTTGGCGATAGTGATTCCTTGCAGGTAGGTGAACCGGCGATTGCTATCGGCAACCCCTTAGGACTTGAATTTCAAGGAACTGTAACGGCTGGTGTTATCAGTTCGATGAATCGTACGATTGGTGCCGAAGGGCAAAGTATGAAACTGATTCAGACTGATGCGGCTATCAATCCGGGGAATTCCGGTGGCGCCTTAGTTAATGCAGATGGGCAAGTCATTGGTATCAATAGTGCCAAAATTTCTAAAGAAGGCGTTGAAGGATTGGGATTTGCTATTCCTATTAATGCAGCCCGTCCTATTTTGGAATCGCTCATCAAAAACGGCAAAGTAGCCCGTCCATATTTAGGATTGTACGGACTCGATCAGCAAATGGCAGCTCGCTTTGGCATGAAACTCAATGTCGAAGGTATTTATGTGTATAAAGTCGTTGCCGGCGGCCCGCTGGATAGAGCCGGTATTCAACACGGTGATGTGATTTTAAAAATTGGCGATGATGCTGTAAAAGATTTCTCAGCTATGCAGACCGCCATGGATAATCATAACGTAGGCGACACAGTAACGGTTGTATATAGTCGCGGCGGTTCCCAGCAAACGGCAGACGTCGTCTTGCAGGAAAGTCCGCAGACAGATTCGGAAGATGACCAATGAAATATCATATTATAACGATTGGAAAAATTAAAGAAAAATATTTGACTGCAGGCATTGAGGAATTCCTCAAACGCCTGCGCCCATACGGGCAAGTCGAAATCACTGCGCTGCCGGAAGAAAAGATGCCGGATAATCCGTCAGAAGCGCAAAAACGCCAAGTCTTAGCCAAAGAAGGAGAAAAGCTGTTGCGTCATGTACATGAAGGGTCTCATCTGTTTGTCTTGGATGTACAGGGAAAACTAATTTCCTCCGAAGAAATGGCTGCTAAATTTGCAGATTTGGCACTATATGGTTGCAGCGAAATGTCCTTTATTATTGGCGGTCCTTTCGGATTATCCGATACGGTTTGCAGACGGGCGGATAGCCGTATCTCTTTTGGACGGATTACGCTGACCCATCAAATGATTCGCATGATTTTGCTGGAACAAATTTATCGTGCTATCAAAATTCAGCGACACGAACCCTATCATTGGTAAAAAAGCAGAAAAATTTACCGCTATCGGCAGGAATTTAGGCAATATATGTATAATATTTATAATATAAGGAATTGCAATTATACATTATATGCAGCGTAAGGATGGTTTTAGTAAGCGGATTACCATATCCTGTATGAAGGGGTTGATAGTATGGAAGTACGTACAGCATCAGATATTATGGAAAAAGTATTTGTGACGGCCAGTCCGGACACATCGGTCTTTGATTTGGTACACATGTTTGTCAAACATAAAATCACGGCGATTCCTATTGTGGATGATGAAGAAAAACTGGTTGGTATTGTTACGGATGCAGATTTGCTGTATAAAAAAATTAAACCGCATGTTCCGCATTATGTGAATTTGCTCGGTGCCAGCATTTATTATAATGGCATTAGCGAATATGACAAAGGATTTAAAAAACTGATGGCCTGCACGGCCCAAGCGATGATGACCAAAGACGTTATTATTGCTTCTCCTGATGCAGATGTTGAACAAATCGCCGGCGTTATGGTCGCAGAACATCTGAAAGTGATACCGATTGTCGATGGACGGCGCGTTGTCGGTATCATTACCCGCAGCAATATCATCGGCGAATTGTATCGTGAATACGGCGCAGATGATGAAAACAGCAAATAATAGTCATTGAATCAAGCCGAGAGCTGCCATACGATGAGAGTTTTATTTCATCGTATGACAGCTTTTTTCGGCTGCATACCCAAAACCCCATGGTTATCGTGGATTCTCTCTTTTGCTAGGGGCATATTCATGGTATAATAACAGAATCATTAAAAAACATATAGCCGTTGCTATATGATACTTTATAAATTCGAGGAGGAAGAAATGGATAACAAAGAACTCGTCATTGTTGTCGATTTTGGTGGTCAGTATAACCAGCTTATTGCACGGCGTGTCCGTGAAAATCATGTATACTGCGAAGTATACCCGTATCACAAAGCCGTAAGCAAGATTAAAGAATTACAGCCTCAGGGCATCATCTTTACAGGCGGCCCGGCTAGTGTGTATGAAGACAAGGCTCCTAAAATTGAAGAAGAAGTATTCCATTTGGGGATTCCAGTCTTAGGCCTTTGCTATGGCATGCAGTTTATGGCACAAACCTTGGGCGGTGAAGTCAAACACGCCGATATGCGTGAATTTGGCAAAACAGAAATTGATGTAAATACCGCATCGCCTCTCTTTAAAGGACTGCAGGAAAAAGAAATCGTATGGATGAGCCATCAGGACTATGTTGCTAAGATTCCCGAAGGCTTTGAAATCGTAGCTCATACAGATAACTGCCCAGTCGCAGCGATGCAGAATCCGGCAAAAAAACTCTATGCGATGCAGTACCACCCGGAAGTACTTCATTCCGAACACGGCAAAGAAATGATTCATAACTTCCTCTTTGAAGTCTGCGGCTGTACCGGTTCTTGGACGATGGCAAACTATGCCAAAACGGCAGTAGAACAGATTAAAAAGACTGTCGGTGACGGCAAAGTCGTATTGGCTCTTTCTGGTGGTGTAGACAGCTCTGTTGCTGCAGCATTAATTTCCAAAGCCGTTGGCAGTCAGCTGACCTGTATTTTTGTCGATCATGGCCTGATGCGTAAAAACGAAGGCGATGAAGTCGAAGCGGCTTTCAAAGATTCAGGCATGAACTTTATCCGCGTCGATGCATCCGAACGTTTTCTCAACAAATTGGCTGGTGTCAGCGAACCGGAACGGAAACGGAAAATTATCGGCGAAGAATTTATTCGTGTATTTGAAGACGAAGGTCGTAAAATCGGATCCGTTGACTTTTTAGCACAGGGAACGATTTATCCGGACGTTATCGAATCCGGTGCCGGTGATGCTGCCGTTATTAAAAGTCATCACAACGTAGGCGGCCTGCCGGCTGTTGTCGATTTCAAAGGACTCATCGAACCGCTCCGCAACCTCTTTAAAGACGAAGTGCGTGAACTCGGCGCAGAACTCGGCCTGCCGGACTACCTCGTATGGCGTCAGCCTTTCCCAGGTCCGGGCTTGGCAATCCGTGTCATGGGTGAAATTACCAAAGAAAAATTGGAAATTCTCCGTGACGCCGATGCCATTTTCCGCGAAGAAATTGCTAACGCCGGCTTAGATCGTTCGATTAACCAGTACTTTGCTGTTTTGACCAGCAACCGTACTGTCGGTGTTATGGGCGATTTCCGCACCTATGATTACACCTTGGCACTGCGCGGTGTCACGACAACGGACTTCATGACAGCTGACTGGGCAAGAATCCCGTACGACGTACTCGATAAAGTTTCCAGCCGTATCGTCAACGAAGTAGACCATATCAACCGCATCGTCTACGACGTAACGAGCAAACCGCCAGCAACGATTGAATGGGAATAATTTGAAATATTGAAGCTTGTATGTATTGCTGGCTTGCATTACATTATAAACGAAGCCCGTAGCTGTGGGTATACAACTCATAGCTACGGGCTTTTTGTTGTAGAAAACACCTAAACGTGAACTTTCCCGTGCTAAAGCTGAACGAGATGATTACATTCGCAGAAAAGAGAGTGATTTATAATGAGAACTTGGCAAGATTACAAAAATTATGTAAAATCCATTGATTCTGAAAGTCAACATGACATGGAACAAATTGAAGAATTGAGTTCCATTGTTTCCTCGATTATTAAACGGCGTAATGAATTAGGTATCAGTCAGAGAGCATTGGCTGAACAATGCGGTATTCCGCAATCGTCCGTTGCTCGGATCGAGACTTTTAAGACAATGCCTAAACTCGATACCTTACTTAAATTAATGCGCCCGCTTGGTTTAACGATTCAGGTTGCTGCAATCTAAACTGACCAAACCACTAACTCATCATACTTATGAATTTGATAATGATATAATTTGAGTTCAATGGATAAAATCAAACCTTGTACAACCTTGTATTTTTTTGTAAATCATATTCAAGTTATTGTTGCATTTAGATTGTAACGTAAATTACAAGTTCAAATTGAACAAATATTTTGTTAAGCCCAACCTTTAATAGCGCACACCTTATCAAGAAACTCATCAAAAACTTCATCGGCAGTCCAATACCCGAGAATGCGGCGCAGACGGGCGTTGATCTCATCAGCAAAATGTAGGATTTCTTCTTCACTGTATCGTGTAATGGATATTCCTTTTGGTAGATATTCACGCAGCAAGCCATTATGACGTTCGTTCTGAGGCCGTTCGAAGAGGCTGTACGGATGGGGAAAAGTAAATTTTACTTCCCGCTGCCTCATACGTAGAAAAATCTTCAAATTCAAGGCCATTCTATTGAGCGCAATGGTTCCGACCGTATGGTAAAGACTGTTGCTTGAAGCTTTAGATTTTGCATGATACGCTGTACTTTCTTCTTGTTTACGCAAAATCCCTGATTCTTTAGCTCACCCGTCATGCGCCGATATCCATAGTCTTTATGTTGGTGGCGGATTTCCTGTATTTTATTCTCTAATTCTTTGTCCGGATTTTTGCGTCCTGCGCATTTTTTGCCAGTACATATAGGTTGCTTTTGGCATGTTAGCATAAGAGAGAAGGTCTTTTAGTTTGAATTGTTCTCGGAGACTGCCGATGATTTTTACAACTCTCTCATTTTTGCTTCATCCTCTAAACGCAGTCTCCTCATTTCTTTTAAAAATGCATTTTTTATCCGGGGTTTGAGAAGTTCATCTTATAATTCCTTGACGTGTTGTTCCACACGGGTGTCAATTTCTGTATTTTGAACATCTTGAATTCCATTGTTTCCTGATTTCGTTGTATTCAACTTTTTCCTGCCTTTCCTATGCGACCGTAATGCATCCGAACCAGCTGTTTTATATTCATAGACTCATCTGGCAAGCAACGCCGGATTGTTGATTCCCACTTGAAGTGCTAGTTTCTGATATGAGATTTCGCTTGTCAAATAAGACTCAACTACAGAAATCATCTCTTTGAAAGAGTAAATCTTTCGAGAGCGAGATCTTTTCAATCCATTATCTCCCCACGTTCGGTAAGTAGCAACACACTTTCTTAGTTGGTAGCTGCCCGACATTACATATTTGCATAACATGGAGCCATAGCCCTTGGAAGTGTTCGAATATTCTAACACTATTTTTTCTTAAATTCATAACTGTTATTTTACCATAAAAAAAGCTGATCTCTAATTGTTAGATTTTTGATCTAACAATTGGGGGTCAGCTCAACCATCGAGCTTGAAACTGGTGATGAACTGCTGAAAGGGACTGCTTTTTGTATGAAACAATGTTTTGGCAGCTGTGGTAAAGTATATCGCATGGGTGGCGATGAATTTGCAGCTGTTTTGATGGTGGATAAAAAACGCCTGAAGTATATTCAGCGGGATTTTGAAGAAACCATGAATAAATGGACAGGGCAATTGGTATCGCATCTCCATGTGGCGTGTGGATATGTCTATAGTCAAGATGTGAATTGGACATCAATGAATGATATTGAACGACTGGGGGATCAGAGAATGTATGCAGATAAAGAGGACTATTACCAACAGATGGAAAGAAATCGAAGAAAATACTAAACAGTGGATGTATCTCCTGCAAATGAGGCGTATGTGAACGTTTCAAATAGTGTAAAATATGCTATAATAAGACAGCTTTTATAGTGTAGACTTATCTTAGTATAAGGGAGAGAGAATACAGTGAAAAAGGTGAAGAAATGGTTTATAGGGAGTTTGCTTTTTTGTCTGGGTATGGTGTCGTTTTCGGAAGCGGCGGCAACAGCTGTACCTGCGCTGGCTGTAACAGCGCAGTCATATATTCTCGTAGAAGCGTCAACGGGACGCGTGATTTTGGAAAAAGATGCCGATGTTATCAAATATCCGGCCAGCATGACTAAAATCATGACCGCCATATTGGCATTAGAACAGTTATCGCCCAATACCAACGTACCGATTTCAAAGAATGCAGCGTATACGGAAGATTGCCCTTTGGGTATCCTTCCCGGAGATATGTTTACACGCGATGAATTGATAGGCGGTATGCTTATGGTTTCTGATAATGGGGCTGCTGTAGCTCTGGCAGAACGTATAGACGGCAGTGTACCGAATTTTGCCAAGCGCATGAATGAGCGGGCTAAAGAATTGGGCATGGAACATACACATTTTGAGAATCCTAATGGGCTGACGGTACCTACCCATTATTCGACGGCGCGGGACATGATGAAACTGGCTCGCTATGCCATGGAAAATAAAATGTTCCGTACCATGGTAGCTCGCAGAAATGGGATCGTCCATTGGCTGCAGCCTGCCGGAAAAACATTGAATGTTATGAATACGAATGAGTTATTAGGTTCTTATCCCGGAGCAATCGGCATCAAGACGGGATGGACTAGCGAATCCGGAGGCTGTTTGGCGGCTGAAGCCAAGCGAGGGAACGTTAATCTTTTGGTTGTTGTCATGGCTTCGCCAACGGCCAAAGGACGTTTTACGGATGCTCAAGCGTTGCTAGACTATGGGTTTGCCAACGTAAATGTAGCCGATGGTCCCAAAAAAGAAGAAACAAAAC
Source organism: uncultured Megasphaera sp. (assembly GCA_934202965.1). GTDB lineage: Bacteria > Bacillota > Negativicutes > Veillonellales > Megasphaeraceae > Megasphaera. Next base: position 24,532 of record CAKPYN010000002.1, on the reverse strand, counting down.
ATACGGTTTGGGTAAAAGACGGTAAGGCCTATCAGACAGAAGTAGAAGCGGTACAAGATATTCACTATCCCTTGATTCACGGTGAAGATATGTCTCATTATAGTTTGACATACGATGTTCCTAAAGAGGTTTCTGCCAAGGATACACAAGATAATGCAGTAGGCCATATTATTATTAAGTATGATGGCAAGCCGGTAGGCAGCGTACCGATGAAAGCAGTGCCTGTTGAAGCGGGATTTTCTGTACCGTCTTATTTAGTTGGTGTAGCCAGCTGGATGCTGGGATGGTAAGATTGATACGGAATACATTGCCCTGAACGAGGCAATGTACTATTTAAATATACGAAAAGGCATGAATCCATGAGATATGCTGCTCATGAGTTCATGCCTTGTTTTATATGGATGTATTGTATGGATGCGATGGTTTCGTTAGCAAATTTTATTGCCGTTGGCAACCATTTTGAAGCGCAGTCCCAAGAGTTCGGCAGCTCGTTTACACATGAGCATACGTTGAAGGAAAATTTCGAAATAATCCATAATGGAACAAATCGCTTCATCCAATTCAATCGTCAGGGTAATGGTCTTTTTGGAAACGTCTATTTTTAATTTGGAAGATAGAGCGGCATAATTGACTTGATCGTGTTTATCAAAGGTTTCGCGGATAGGATTGCGTACACGGTTACGTCGTACATCGGTCTTGTCGGCTAAAATCAGCGCAGCCGATATGGGGTCAACGGCAGTACCGCTGTTTTCATCGTGCTGGCCAATGGCCGTAATGATTCTAGCAATATCATCAGGCGGGGCTCCCCAGTTGCGGAGAAATTGAAAAGCCATCAGAGCCCCTGTATGGGCGTGATCTATGCGATTGATGCAATTTCCTAAATCATGCATATAGCCGGCAATACGGGCTAATTCGACGCAATGTGCATCATATCCTAGCTTTTTTAGCAGTTTTCCTGCGGTGATAGCGACTTTTGCTGCATGTTTTCGTGCATGTTCCGTATAGCCCAGCATGCCCAATACATTATTTCCTTGTTCAAGATACACATTGAGTTCTTTTGCGTGCAGAATATTTTCATACGTAAATTTTTTCATAAAAATAATTGGTTCCTTTCTATAGATAACCAGGATATCCTAGTTATAATCGTTGGATGGCATCCAGTGCCAGTTCGGACCGTTCGCATTCATCGGCGGCCATCGTAAGCTGGAAGCACAAAGGGCTTCCTTTCATTTTTTCCGATGCATAACTTAGTCCATTGGTGCGTTCATCTAGAAATGGTTTGTCGATTTGGTTTGGGTCGCCAAGTAAAATAATTTTGGTGCCTTTGCCGGCACGGGTAATAATACTTTTGGCTTGATTTGGCGTCATATTTTGTGCTTCATCAATGATTAAATATGTTTTGATAAAAGAACGACCGCGAATAAAATTCAGTGCTTCTGTTTGGATGATATTTCGGTCAAAGAGTTCGTCAATTTTACTCTTTAGTTCGATTTCATTGGTATATCGTTCTTCCTCATTCGCATCGAGTAATTGTTCTAAATTGTCCATAATGGGACGCATGAGCGGTGAAATTTTTTCTTGTTCGTCGCCAGGAAGAAAGCCAATATCCGTATCAAATTGGGCATTGGGCCGGCAGATGAGAATGCGGCGGTATTCGTCTGTGGGATGATTAAATATTTTTTCAAGCCCTACAGCTAAGGAATAAAATGTTTTGGCTGTACCGGCCTGCCCCTTGACGATAACTAATGGGGCTTCTGAAGCCGGTTTCATCAGGGCTTCTTGGAGAAAATATTGACCGGCGTTGCGCGGTTTTATTCCGTAAGGCTGATTTCGAATATACTCTAAGGGAATGATTCGGTTCCCTTTGACACGACCTAAATGGGTTTTACGCAGCGATTGGTCAGCTCGTATCAGCACGAATTGATTTTCTAATAGTAGGGGATGGGTGGCGTGTCCCAGTTCATCCCATTGATAGATGGTTTCGGCATCGAGACCGTCTTCTAGAAAGTGGTCAAAGGCTTCTTCGCTGGCATAGCATTGGATGCGGCCTGTATATTGTTCTTCTTCGGGAATGACCTGTTCTGTACTGAAATCCTGTGCCTCAATGGACATCATCTGTGCTTTTAGGCGTAATACGAGGTCTTTCGTAACTAATACCGGCGACGATACTTCCAAACTTTTGCAAACTTTGAGAATACGGTTATCTGCTTTGTCATCAGGTAGGTCTTCCGGAAGGCGTACATCGACACAATTGGGCTCAACGCGCAGCGTGCCGCCGTTTGGCAGAGAAACACCTGTCAGCAAATTGCCCTGGAGCCGCAGCTTTTCCAAATACCGAATGGCTTTTCTGGCATTATATCCTCGCTCGCCATCGGCTTTTTTCAGACCGTCCAGTTCTTCTAGTACGACAAGAGGAAGAACTAAATGATTCTCTTCAAAGCAATGAAAAGCATACGGCGCCTGAATTAATACATTCGTGTCGATTACATATGTTTTTGCCATGATAATCCCGCCTTTTATATGATATTGATAAAGGTTCACTTTATATAATTACTGTATCAAGCATAGGTAGTATGTATCTATCATGGTTTTGTAAAATATAGGAAAAACGCAGAAACGTATTCTCGGTTTTTTAGCATAAATCCCGTTGACTGTTAGTAGTATGTAAAACAGTCAACGGGATTGTATCGGTAACAATGAGTATATAGTATCGTTTTTATAACGTATAGGGAAGTGTAAAGAACCAGATTTGGCTTTCTTGTTCTGTTGGGGCGTTCTTTTTTAAACTTAGTTTTATGTTGTGAATCGAATCATCTTTGTTGTATAAAAAGACGTTTTTGTTGCTGTTATAAGCATAGTCAGAAACAGCAGCTTGTTGGACCTGTTTGTCAGTTACGTTAATATCAATGCCGAAATCGTTATCATTGACGACAGCAATTGTTTTGCGATCGGGGAGAAGGGCCAGTCCTTCTGCTTTTTCAATGTTCCAGCCATTGGCACGCAGGTCTAGAACGAGTTCTTTTTTTGCGGGGACGATTTTTCCATCGAGGCGGCCATATTCGAGGTCTCCGGTATTGGGGATAGGTGTAGCCCCATTAAGATCGACTTTGTAAATCAGATTTTGCATCTGACCATGTTGCTTGCCTTGTTCAATCATCAGAAATTGTTTATGACCGATGGAAGTAATATCGCCTAATTTGGCAGTACCGGTGTTTTTATACCCCGTATCTACGGGATAGGCATACATCGTAGTCGATTTTGTTGCCGGATTGAATTCGACAATACGTGTATATTTGGCTGTTTTAGCTGTTTTGCCATCTACATTTAACGGGCTTTGTATGAGCGCAAAAATGTGTCCATTTTCATCTATGGTTAAGCCTTCACTGCCGCGGTTGGGAACACGACTGGTCAAAATCGTGGGCAGACCTGCGCCGGGGCCGTATTTTTCAAGAATTGTTCCGTTTTTATCGGCTTTTATGATAAAGGGGCCATATTCATCACTAATCCAAAAATTACCGTCTGCGTCCACCGAGAGTCCTTCTGTATCTAGGCCGTTTTTGTCTGTGCCGAGATTTTTCATAGAAAAATTTAAAGCCAGCTCATTGGTCGAACCTGTCAGACCATCTGGAAGCGGTTTGCCCGTAATGGGTTTGCCCTGTACGTTAAGCGGAATGGATTGGGTAATGTCTGCGCGTTTTTGTGCTGGAGAAACGGTGATGACGCCAATACTGGGGGGGGGGGAATTCCGGTGTAGGAAAGAATTTACCTGACTTTTTTTGACCATCTTTTAGATAGGTAGGAATATCGCCGTTAGGCCCGCGGTCCGTAATACCGTAGAATTCTATCGTACCGTCGCGTTTCATATCTTTGAAAACGAGTGCGGACCCATATCCGGGATTAATCTTGTGATGAAATTCCTTTTCCTTTCCTTTGTAAGGAATCTGGTAAGAATCAGCATGAACGATGTATGATTGTACTTGTACATCATTTGCGTTACTGGCAATAATGCCGAAAGAAGCAGTCATAAGTCCTAGTAATATCCAACGTTTCCAATGTGTATTCATGTATAGTTTCACCTCTAACTCAAATATATTACCTATACGATAACGGAGTGATGTAATAAAAAAGTAAAGATGGTGTGTTGTATAGGTAAATACAGCAGGGATGCATGCGGTAACTGTTTTATTACGCAGTTTTAAGGAAAACGTTGTGCATAAAAAAATAGCTGCTAGTATAGTAGCAGCTATTTTTTATATGGAGTATGGTGGAGATGAGGAGAGTCGAACTCCTGTCCGCAAATGCAGCCCCATGAACTTCTCCGAGCGCAGTCCATTGTTTGTTGTCTCGAACAGCTATCGTACAAGGACAAACTACACTGTTCCAGCTTGTGAGTTTCCCGCTGCAGCTTTCAAGCAGTGGCTGCAGGGTATCCCGCTAAGTGACGTCTACAATCTGCCCGCAGGATTAGCAGAAAGAGACGTTAGCCGCCCTTAGGCAGCTAAAGCAAAATTTTCTTCTTTTGCGTTTAATTTAAAGGTTCACCGTTTTACGGGCTGATGAAACCCCGACTCGCTATTCATGATACAACCATCCACGTCGAAACCTTTACATCCCCATGGATTATTATAGTATAGCATATCTTTGGACAATACGTAAGGGACAGATGAAAAATAGTTAATAAAATATGAAAAATAATAAGATGCGACTATATATTGTATCTGTAGTAGTGTGCTATAATAGGGCCGTATCAAGAAATAAAAGACATTGCCAAACCGAAAGAAGGCATGATTATATGTTATATATAGTTAAATGGATATATTTATGGATTCTGCCATTAGGTGGTATTTTAGCCGCCCTGATTGCCGTTCTTATTTATATGTTTCGCCATCACAGTCCGGGACGTAAAGGGCTTTTGGCGGTTACGGTCATTTTGTATGCTTTGTCGATAGAACCTGTGGGAGACGCGTTGTTATGGCCGTTGGAACGGCAATGCGCACAGCCGACGGCACAGGAAGTACAGGGAGATGTGATTGTCCTGCTTGGCGGCGGTGCCAGAGCCGGCGTGCCGGATTTTGATGGTACAGGACAAGTCGGAGAAGCGGCAGCCAACCGGTTTTTGACGGCCTTGCGGCTTCAAAAAGCAATGCAGATTCCGATTATTTTATCCGGCGGGGCCTTGTTGGATGGCGACGCTAATGAAGCCGAAATAGAAAAAAGACTGCTATTATCGTTGGATGTGCCGGCTTCGATGATTTATATAGATGATAAAAGCAGAAATACCGCAGAAAATGCAGCATTTACCAAAAAGATTTGTCGAAAAAATAATTGGAATCATCCCATTGTGGTAACAAGTGCGTTTCATATGCCAAGGGCTGTACGTTTTTTTGCTAGAGACGCCATGGATTTTACGCCCTATCCTTGTGATTATCGGGCAAGTGATTCGTTTCATTGGTCTGCCTATTCTGTTGTACCGCAGGCATATATTTTATATCATTCCTGCTTGGCTATTAAAGAATATGTGGGACTTATCGCAGCAACATGCCGTCTCCAATAGGGGAATGGCATGTTTTTTATACGAAATGGGACATAAAAAGTCCCTAGCATTGCAAAAACGTACCCGATGTGGCATACTAAACGTGCAAGACAAGTAAACGATAATTAAGTATTTGAATAATTGGGTTTTGTAAACAAAGGAGTGTATCGACAATGATTAAAGTTGGTATTAATGGTTTTGGTCGTATTGGTCGTTTTGTTTTCCGTGCAGCACAGACTCGCGATGACATTGAAATTGTAGGCATCAACGATTTGTGCCCCGTTGATTACATGGCTTATATGCTCAAATATGATACCATGCATGGCCATTTTGAAGGTACCATTGAAGCTGATGTTGAAAAAAGCCAGCTTATCGTCAATGGCAAAGCAATCCGCGTAACGGCTGAAAAAGATCCGGCTAACCTCAAATGGAACGAAGTTGGTGCTGAATATGTTGTTGAATCCACGGGCCGTTTCCTCACCATGGATCTTGCTGAAAAACATTTACAGGCCGGCGCTAAATACGTAGTACTTTCCGCTCCTTCCAAACAGGGTGAAGATGGCCGTCAGGCAGACATGTTCGTTTGCGGCGTTAACACCGATACATATAAAGGTCAGACAATCGTTTCCAACGCATCCTGCACAACAAACTGCTTGGCTCCGATTGCTAAAGTCCTCAACGATGCATTTGGCATCAAAGAAGGCCTCATGACAACAGTTCATTCCACAACAGCTACACAGAAAACAGTTGATGGCCCGTCCATGAAAGATTGGCGCGGCGGCCGTGCAGCAGCTGGCAACATCATTCCGTCTTCTACTGGCGCAGCTAAAGCTGTAGGCAAAGTTATTCCGGAATTGAACGGCAAATTGACAGGTATGTCCATGCGTGTACCGACGCTTGATGTTTCTGTTGTTGACCTCACTGTAAACCTCGCTAAACCGGCTACGTACGAAGAAATTTGCGCAGCTATGAAAAAAGCTTCTGAAGGCGAACTCAAAGGTATCCTCGGTTACACAGAAGATGCTGTTGTATCCTCCGATTTCCTCGGCTGCCCGCTCACTTCTATTTTTGATGCTAAAGCAGGTATCGCTCTTACAGATACATTCGTAAAAGTTGTTTCTTGGTACGACAATGAAATTGGTTACTCCAACAAAGTTCTCAACCTCATTGCTACGATGAACGATTACAATAGCAAACACTAATTTGTAGCGACGCATTTCCCGACGGGTAAGTCTCCCGTTACAAATCTAGATTGATATTGAAATGAAAGATAAAAGGCAGGGATTGCGAAAGTCCCTGCCTTTTTGCTTCTCTGTAAATGGAACATGAATTGAAGGAGAAAAAATTATGACAAAAAAGAAACCAGTCATGTTAGTCATTATGGATGGATTTGGCTGCAGTGCCATTGAAAAAGATAATGCTGTAGCGCAAGCTGATTTAAAAGTACTTCCTAAACTTTGGAATGAATATCCGCATTCGTATTTAGGTGCATCTGGCGAAGATGTAGGTTTGCCGGATGGACAAATTGGCAACTCGGAAGTAGGTCATTTAAATATTGGTGCTGGTCGCATTGTATATCAAGCATTGACTAAAATTACAAAAGATATTAAAGAAGGCGCTTTCTTTAAGAAACCTGTATTAGTAGAAGCCATGGAAAATGCCAAGAAAAACAGTTCAGCCCTGCATTTACTTGGACTTGTTTCACCCGGTGGTGTACACAGCAGCGAACAGCATTTATTTGGCTTATTGCAAATGGCAAAACAATACGGATTGACCAAAGTATATGTCCATGCATTCTTGGATGGCCGTGATGTATTGCCGCGCAGTGCCGGCGAATATCTGAAAGAATTGGAAGATAAATGCCAGGAACTCGGCGTAGGCGAAATCGCAACCATCAGCGGCCGTTATTATGCGATGGATCGTGATAAACGCTGGGAACGCGTCGAAAAAGCATATGATGCCGTAGCTCTTGGTGAAGGCAATGTAGAACCGGATGCCCAGACTTGCTTAGAACATTCCTATGCAGCGGACGTTTCGGATGAATTTGTTGTACCGACGGTCATTCACAAACACCCCGTAGAAGATGGAGACAGCTTGGTATTCTTTAATTTCCGTCCCGACCGTGCCCGTCAGTTGACAACGGCTTTTGTGAGTGATGATTTTGATGGATTTGCTCGTCCGAAAAAATTGGATGTATATTTTGCAACGATGACACGGTATGAAGATGACTTACCAGCTCACGTTGTATATGATAAAGAAACGATTCCCGATACATTGGGAGAAGTATTGGCTAAAGCCGGCAAAACACAGCTTCGCATTGCTGAAACGGAAAAATATGCTCATGTTACGTACTTCTTCAATGGCGGAGAAGAAACACCGAATGTGGGAGAAGATCGTATCTTGGTACCGTCTCCTAAAGTAGCGACTTATGATTTACAGCCGGAAATGAATGCGCCGATTGTGACAGAAAAAGTCATTGCACAGATCAAGGCAGCTAAATATGATATGATTATGCTTAACTTTGCAAATCCTGACATGGTAGGCCATACAGGCGTGTTAAAAGCAGCGATCAAAGCCGTGGAAACTGTTGATACGTGCGTAGGCCAGATTATAGATGCGTTGAAAACCGTAGATGGACAGCTTCTTATTATTGCTGACCACGGCAATGCCGAACAAATGGCAGATCCTGAAACGGGTTGCCCCTATACAGCACATACGACAAATCATGTACCGTGCATTTTGGTTAGTGAAGAACATAAACATGATGCATTACAGGATGGCATTTTAGCAGATGTAGCACCTACCTTGTTAACATTGGCAGGTATGGATATTCCAAAAGAGATGACTGGTAAAATCTTGTTAGTCAATAAATAGAATACTCTTTATATCGAACATAGATAGAAATAAATAAAGAACACAAATAGCATACACCAATAAAATATAAAAACATAAAAATGCGTCACAATTCTCCTAAATAGTTTACAAGATAAAGATACAAGAGTATACTAAACAATGGATTGTTAAGACTATAGCTTTTTATGCCACGAGCAGGCTATAGGGTGTCTTGTAAAAGGAGGAAACGCAATGGCAGTAAAAATTGGTATTAGTGGCTTTGGCCGTATTGGCAGATGTACCTTTCGTACATCCTTGCTGCATCCGGAAGTAGAGATAGCAGCGATTAATAATCGCTCTGTCGGACCGATCATGGCAGACTTATTAAAATTTGATACCGTACATGGTACGTGGGATCATGATGTATCGTTTGATACAGAAAAACAGGTATTGGTTATTGATGGACGTTCGATTCCGGTAACAAATGAAACGGATCCGGCGAACATTCCCTGGAAAAAAATGGGCGTCGATATCGTTGTAGAATCGACGGGAAAGTTTAAAGATCGAGCTTCTGCTTCCAAACATTTAGCTGATGGAGCCAAAAAAGTCATTATTACGGCACCGGGAAAAGATCCGGATGCTACGATTGTCATGGGGGTCAATGAAGAAACGTATCATCCGGCAACGCAGCATATTATTTCCAACGGTTCTTGTACCACGAATTGCCTGGCGCCTGTAGCCAAAGTACTGTCCCGTGAATTTGGTATTGTTCGCGGTATGATGACGACGGTACATTCGTATACGAACGATCAGCAATTGGTTGATGGCGTTCACAAAGATTTGCGGCGGGCTCGTTGTGCGACCCAGTCGATTATTCCGACTTCAACGGGAGCTGCTAAAGCGGTGGCACTGGTACTGCCGGAATTGCAGGGAAAGTTTACGGGTATGGCACTGCGTGTGCCGACACCGAATGTATCGATGACGGATTTAGTTGCTGTTTTAAAAACGAATGTTACAGTGGCAGAGGTAAATGCTGCCATGAAAAAATGGGCTGAAGGGCCGATGAAGGGGATTTTGGCATATTCGACAGCACCGACTGTTTCTTCTGATTATATTAGTGATCCCCATAGTTCAATTGTTGACTCGCTGGATACGCAAGTCATCGAAGGTAATATGGTTAAACTTGTCGCTTGGTATGATAATGAATGGGGCTATTCGCTTCGCGTAAATGATTTAGCATCATACATAGCTTCGAAAGGGTATTGATTTTGAAGTTGCTCTGTATCATGGCAAGCGGCAAATAGGGAGGTAACAATGGAACAAGATACGCTGAGTATCTTTCAAAAAATTGCCCCAGATGTGATGGGGACCATTAAAGAACGATATTTGCTGCTGCGTCATATTGCGGATGCAGAGCCCGTAGGACGGCGAACACTTGCCGCCTTATCGGGTTTATCGGAACGAGTAGTACGATCACATGTAGATGTATTACGGCGCAGTGGTATTGTCCGGTTTACGACCATGGGGATATCTCTGGAACCAGAAGGTAAAAAGTTGATGCCGGATCTATTGGAATGTTTCCTGCGTTTGAACAACTTAGATGATATGCAGCGAACGATACGCCAGGCTTTGGGACTAAAAAACGTATATATTGTTCCTGGCGACAGCGATAATGACAAAACGGCAAAAGAAGAACTGGGACGAAAAGGCGCACTGCTATTAAATGATTTATTAAGCATTGCGGATATTGTGGCGATTAGCGGTGGTTCTACGATGGCAGCAGTAGCACATATGCTTCCGGAAAGCAATGCTAATGTGGTTATACTGCCGGCTCGCGGCAGTATGGGGAACCATGTGGAATTTCAAGCGAATTATATTGCTGCCAATATAGCGGCTAAAACGCACAGCTCCTATCGAATGATTCATTTGCCGGAAAACCTGAGTGAATCAGCCCTTCGCTTAATGTATGAATCGGATGCCCAGGCTAAGGAGAACGTAGCGATGACGGCAAGGGCGCAAGTCGTTTTGTTTGGTATTGGCCGGGCCGATCATATGGCTAAAAAAAGAGGCATGACGAGTCATCAACGGCGGACATTGCGGACACTGGGGGCCCGCGGCGAGTCCCTGGGCTGTTACTGTAGCTTTGACGGCCGTATTTTGTATGGTTCTAATAATATAGGCATTTCATTAAAAGATATTCGTAAACATCAACATGTGATTGCTGTGGCTGGCGGGGCCAGCAAGGCAGAAGCCATTCTTTCTGTCATGCGGACTTGTCGCACAGGCACTCTTGTTACCGATGAAGGAGCAGCTCAACGAATCATGAATATGATTTAAGAGAAAGGGTGCATAACACATGGTACGAATTGGTATAGATGGTTTTGGACGTATAGGAAGAAGTTTTTTCAAAATTGCGCAGCGTTTTTCGAATGAGATGGAAATTGTGGCTATCAATGATATAGGGACACCGAAGCAGATGGCTCATTTGCTTAAATATGATAGTATCTATGGTATTATGCCTAATGAAGTATCCTATGATGATACGCATATTTTTGTTGACGGTAAGCCCTATCCATTGTTTCAAGAAAAAAACGTGAAAAACGTAGATTGGAATAGCTTGGGCGTCGATATACTTGTCGAATCGTCCGGTGTATATTCCGGGCGTGTCAACCCATCTTCGCAAGACAGACTGCCTCTTGGCGGCAGTGTCAAAAAAATCATTATTACGTCACCATCGACTATCGATGATATTACCGTCGTACTAGGAGTCAATGAAGACGAGTACGATCCGAAAAAAGACCACATCATTTCCGGTGCCTCCTGCACGACATGCGGGTTAGCGGCTATTTTACACTTTTTAGATGAAACATATGGTGTAAAACGGGGAATGACAACATCAATTCATTCATATACAACAGACCAAAAAATCCTGGATGTATCCCATCGGGATCTGCGACGCGCCCGTGCGGCAGCGATGTCGATTATTCCAACGACGACAGGCGCAGCGGAAGCAATTACGAAAGTATTGCCCAAGTTTGCCGGAAAATTGAGCTGCCGGGCCGTCCGTGTACCGACACCGGACGTATCGATTATCGATATTGTTGTAGAATTAAATAAAAAAGACATTACGCTGGATGAATTAAATGCTGCCTTTAAGCAAGCGGCAGCGGGAACCTATCACGGTATTATTGACACGAACGAAGATGAACTCGTTTCAGTGGATTACCGTGGCAACGAACATACGACAACGATTGATTTGCCATTGAATATGGTAATGGACGGCGGCATGGTAAAAATTGTAGCCTGGTATGATAATGAATGGGGCTATGCTCGCCGTATTGTGGATTTAGTTCGTTTTCTGAAAGCAAGGGGACTCTGATTCTACGACAAACAGGGATACGGTACAGGATGCATATAGGTACGCGTTGATATAGGGATTTTCAGCGATTGCTGTAAATATATAATAATGGCATCACGTATTCTGGGATGCAGAGGAGGATTTCTCATGAAAAAAACAATTACGGATGTAGTATTGGACAACAAAAAAGTATTTGTACGAGCTGATTTCAATGTGCCGTTGGATGACAACTGCCAAATCACAGACGATACGCGCATTCAAAAAACATTGCCGACGATTCAGTATTTGCTCGATCATCATGCAGCTGTTATTTTGGCTAGCCATTTGGGCCGTCCAAAGGGACAGGTTATTCCTAAATATTCATTAAAACCAGTAGCTGCACGGTTATCAGAGTTATTGGGCGTTGATGTAAAATTTGCGCCGGACTGCATTGGTGCAGAAACGAAAAAAATGGCTGATGCTTTAAAACCGGGTGAAGTATTGTTGCTCGAAAATCTTCGCTATCATAAAGAAGAAGAAAAAAATGATCCTGAATTTTCCCGTCAACTTGCTGAATTAGCTGAAATTGGCATCAACGATGCGTTTGGCTGCTGCCATCGGGCGCATGCATCTGTTGCAGGTATTACAGCCTATTTGCCTATGGCAGCCGGCTTTTTGCTGGAAAAAGAAATTCGTTTCATCGGCGGTGCTGTTGACAACCCAGCGCATCCCTTTGCTGCGATTATTGGTGGGGCTAAAGTTTCTGACAAAATTGAAGTTATTTCCAATTTGCTTCCCAAAGTCGATTTAATGATCATCGGTGGCGGCATGGCAAATACCTTCTTGGCAGCCCAAGGATACGGCATTGGTAAATCGTTGGTAGAAGCGGATAAAATTGATTTGGCAAAAAGCTTGATTGCCCAGGCTAAAGAACAGGGTACTAAATTGCTCCTCCCTGAAGATGTAACGGTAGCAGCAGCATTTGCCAATGATGCAGAACACAAAGTGGTTCCGGTTGATCAGGTTCCGGCTGATTGGATGATTTTGGATGTTGGCACGAAAACACAGGAACTCTTTGCCAAGGAATTAGCTCCGATGAAATTAATCGTTTGGAACGGCCCGATGGGTGTATTTGAAATGGAAAACTACGCGAAAGGCACAGAAGCTGTTGCAAAAGCAGTTGCTGATTCAGACGCTGTATCGATTGTTGGCGGCGGCGATTCTGTATCTGCTGTTAATAAAACAGGTCTTGCTGATAAAATCAGCCATATTTCCACCGGCGGTGGCGCATCCTTAGAATATTTGGAAGGCAAACAGCTTCCGGGTGTTGTATCATTAAGCGATAAATAATACATTTTAATATATTTATTGTACACTATTTAGGAGGAGTATCATGAGAAAAACAATTATTGCAGGTAACTGGAAAATGAATCATCTCGGTGCAGATGCAAAAGAAACGATTACAGGTCTGGTCAGTCGTGTACCGAAAGATGTAAAACCAGAAGTTGTTATTGCCCCTGTATTTCCTTATCTTGCCCAAGCTGTTGAGCTGACGAAAGGTACGCCAATTCATATTGCAGCGCAGAACATGCATTGGGAAGAAAAAGGCGCATTTACTGGCGAAGTATCTCCGGCTATGCTCGTTGATATTGGAGTAACCCATGTTATTCTCGGTCATTCCGAACGCCGCACCTATTTCAATGAAACAGATGAAACGGTCAATAAAAAGACGAAAGCAGCACTTGCCCATCAGTTGACTCCGATTGTATGCTGCGGTGAAACGCTGGAACAGCGTGAAGAAGGCATTATGCAGTCTTGGATTGAAGGTCAGATTGAAAACGCCTTGGCTGGTATTAGTGCAGTTGATGTCACGAAAGTGGTTATTGCGTATGAACCGATTTGGGCAATTGGTACAGGTAAAACAGCTACGGCTGCTCAGGCCCAGGAAGTTTGCGCTATTATTCGTCAAAAATTAGCGGCTATGTATGATGCAGCCACTGCAGATGCTGTATCTGTTCTGTACGGCGGTAGCGTAAAAGGCAAAAATGTAGCAGAACTTACGGGTTCACCGGATATCGATGGCGGACTTGTCGGCGGTGCCAGCCTTAAAGTCGATGATTTCATGGCAATCATTGATAATGCGGTTGTAAAATAAAATACGTATATCGTGCATAGAGAAAGGACTGTACCAAAATGGGAACGTTTTATCCATTTTGGTACAGTCCTTTTGACATACCGTTTTATGTGTATCGGTTGCAGCATTATCGTTCATGTTCTTTGAACTTCAAACAACATCATTTCATCATACGCATAAGTACGAAGAAATGATGTAATGCATAAAATGATATATATAGTTGCGAATTACGAAAGCATGTAGACCTTTTTTATAGGTAAAATCTGTTCCATTTATAGAATAATGAATCGGCATATGGTATAATGCAAAGTAGTCGAAATGTATAAAAACAGTAAAAAATACGTAATTACTATGAAAAACTAGTGTATTCATTAGGATTAAGGAGAACTGATTACTATGGCATTTCATTTGAAGCCCAAAGAAGAAAAGTTTTTCGCTTTATTAGATCAGCATGCGACATTGAGTTATGAAGCTGCTGATTTATTAAAACAAGCGATGAACGAGGAAATACCGAAAGAAGAAGCATTGGAAAAAATAGATGCATTAACAGATAAAGCAGACGAATTGGTAATGGAAACATTAAAACGCCTGCAAAAGACATTTATTACGCCAATGGACCGCGAAGATATTCAGCAGCTGATCGACCAACTGGATACGGCCATTGACAATATTAGTGAAATTATGGATAAAATGTGCATGTATAATGTTGGCAAAGCGACAGACGGTGCCAAAGAAATGACCATAATAGCGGCGAAAGCCATGAAAGAAATCCGCAAATCGATTGCGTATATGAAAGATTTGAAGAAAAACTTCTTAAAAGTAGAAGCTCGCAGCAAAAAAGTATTAAAATTAGAACAAGACTGTGATGATTTATATCACAAGGAAATGGCTAAATTATTTACGGAATGCAAAGATCCCATCGAAATCATTAAATGGAAAGAAATTCTGCAGTCCGTAGAAGATGTCACTGATGATTGTGAAGATTTAGTTGTCACGTTTAGAAAGGTCGTATTGAAATATGCCTGAGCATTGGTTAATATGGGCTATCGTTTTGTTAGCGGTATTGTTTGATTATATTAATGGATTCCATGATACGGCTAATGCGATTGCTACCAGCGTGTCAACACGTGCGATTTCTCCGCGCCATGCGATTATGATGGCCGCAGTATTGAACTTTGCCGGTGCCATGATTAGTACAGGCGTAGCGAAAACAATTGGCGGTGATTTAGTTCTCAATCCGGCACAAATTAGTTTGGAAGTGATTGTAGCCGCTTTGATTGGCTCTATTATTTGGAATATTGTCACTTGGTATTATCGTATTCCTAGCAGCTCGTCCCATTCACTGATTGGTGGTGTGATTGGTGCCGTATCGATTAGTGTGGGCCCGGCAGCATTGGATTATACAGGGATTGAAAAGATTATTATGTCTTTAGTATTATCTCCAGTAGTAGCGTTGGCAACAGGGTACTTTGTAATGATTGGGCTGTTGTGGATTGTCAGAAACTATTCGCCCATTACGTTAAACCGTAATTTTAGAAAAATGCAGTTGGTTTCTGCTTGCTTGATGGCCTTTTCTCATGGATCTAATGATGCCCAAAAGGCCATGGGGATTATTGCCTTAGCCTTGTTAAGTGGCGGATATATTGATACGATGGATATTCCTATTTGGGTAAAAATGGCCTGTGCTACTTCGATGGCATTAGGAACGTCTGCAGGGGGCTGGCGAATTATCTCCACGATGGGAACCAAGATTTTTAAGCTGGAATCGATTAACGGATTTGCAGCAGATTTAAACTCATCCCTTGTCATTTTTTTAGCGACTTTCCTGCATCTGCCGGTTAGTACGACCCATGTTGTATCCGGTTCTATTATGGGGGTCGGCTCGGCAGAACGCGTACGGGCTGTTCATTGGGGTGTAGCGAGAAGCATGCTGGTTGCCTGGTGTGTGACGATACCGATTAGTGCTGTCATGTCGGCTGTTATTTATACCATTATTGATTTGTTATAAGATGTCATTGTAAAGCTTGCAAAAGAAATCCAATAAGGAATTTTTTGTAAGCTTTATTATTTCATCTAAAACTATACTTTTTTAGTATTTCATTGTATAATTAAATATGATGAGTATAGATGGGAAGGGAGGATTTTACATTGCGATTGAATCAAGCAACTGACTATGCCTTTCGGATGGTTTTGTATTTAGCATCCCTGCCGGAAGGCACTAAAATTACCGGAGCGGCATTAGCAGACAAACAAAATATTCCAGAACGTTTTTTACTGAAGATTATGCGCAGTTTAACAGCTGCCGGCATTATGAAATCATATCGAGGTGTAGATGGGGGTTTTGCTCTTCAGCGACTGCCAAAAGATATTACATTGTTTGATATTATTGAAGCTGTTGAAGGACAGACAGAACTGCAGCGGTGCCTGCACGATATCGGTTCCTGCTCGCGCGGCTGCAGCGGCATGTGCTCTATTTATGCGGCTTTTGCAGATATTCAGCGGGATTTGGCCAATAAATTGAAGTCCATTGATTTTGAAGATTTAGCACAACAAGAAAAAAGACTGCAAGCTGTTCATGATATTGAAGAGAAACAAAAAGCTGCGCAGGCAGCAAAATAATACGAGGGGCTGTCGCATACGAAACGGCAGTCCTTTTTGCTTGTCATTTTTAGTGTAAACGAGTTTTCAGGTTGTAAAACTTTGGCGTTGTTGAGAAACCCATATATACAATAGATTCCCCGTCCGTATTTGTATGTATAGAAACGAGGTCTCTTTATTTTACAGAAAAAATATTGTACAATACATTTATCTGTATAATTGTATATTTTTAATAATGATGGAGAGTTGCCTATGTATGTACCGGTGCAGGGATTTATTAGCAGTTTTCGACTGCTTGACATATTAGACATATTATTGGTTGCGTTTGTATTATATAAACTATTTATTTTGATTCGTAATACCCGGGCTGTTGCATTAATTAAAGGATTGATTGTCTTAGGTGCCGTAACGGTTGTCAGTAAGGTGTTGGATTTGCATGTCATTAACTGGATGTTGCAGCAGGGGATGACGGTTATTTTAGTCGCCTTGCCTGTTGTGTTTCAGCCGGAGTTGCGACGGGCATTGGAACAAATCGGTCGCGGTCGATTTTTGCGTTCCGGTCACGTTATCAACATGGAAGAACTGGAGCATTTGATTGATGAAATTGTCGCTATTTCAGAGTCTCTATCGAAAACAAGAACAGGCGCCTTGATTGTTTTTGAACGTGAAGTAGGATTAAATGATTATATTGATACAGGCATTGCGATTGATGGGGTTGTGTCCAGAGAATTGTTGGGAAATATTTTTATTCCCAATACACCCCTTCATGATGGAGCTGTTATTATTAGGGAAAATCGCATTATGGCAGCGGGATGTTTACTGCCGCTGACATCGGATCGGTCACTGTCTACGGAATTGGGGACACGTCATCGGGCTGCAATTGGTATTAGTGAATTAGCTGATGCGGTTGTCGTTGTTGTCAGTGAAGAAACGGGTGCCATTTCTTATACCTATGGCGGCCATATTTATCGACATTTGGACGGCAATGCACTGCGTAATATTTTAATGACCTTCCTGAATAAAACACCGCAGGGACTGGCCAATATTTTTAAATGGAGGCCATAAATGATGAACAAACTAGATAAAAAGTGGCAGTTAAAAATAGTGTGTCTCCTGTTGGCTATTATATTGTGGTTTCTTATTATCAACGAACAGAATCCGGTAAGCGAAGGAAGCTATACCGTTCCTGTTGTGATAGAAAATTTAGATTCCCAATATATTACATCTAATGTGCCAAAAACTGTTTATGTGCGCTTATCAGGACCGCGTAATACCATTATTAATGTAGGCCCTTCGGATATTAAAGCCTATATTGATTTGGCAGATGCCCAGGAAGGCGATATGGATGTGCCGATTCATGTTGAAATACCGTCTGGTACGGAACTAAAAAAACAAAGTATGGCGTCTGCGAAAATTACGGTAGATGTCTATGCAGTGCGTGAATTTAATTTGACTCCCCATTTAGTAGGAAAAATGGATGAAGATTCCTTTATCAGCAGTTTGAAAATTGTTCCGGAAAAAGTGGTTGTCAGCGGTGCAAGACGATTGATTGAGAAAGTGGATAAGGCTGTTGTAGAAATTCCTGTGGGTGATAAAAATGAAGATTTTTCATTAATGGCTCAGATTCATTTATTAGCTGCGGACGGCAGCAAAGTAGAAGGATTGGAAATGACACCTTGGCAGAGTAATCTGCGTGTTTCTATCGGTCATAATGCAGCTGTTAAGACAGTACCTGTTCACGTTACTTCCTATGGTACCGTTGGCGATGGCATGACTCTGAAGGGATTGAAAGTCAATCCGGATGCATTGGAAGTGCGGGGAGATGCCAAGGTACTGCAGGGTGTATCTCGCATTGATTTGACGCCGGTTAATGTACAAGGACTGACAGAAAACAAAGAATGGAAGATTCTCGTGTCGCCTATTAACGGTGTAATTGTTGAGCCCGATGTGGTGAATGTTACGGCGACAGTTGAAGAATAAAGGAGAGGATTGTGTGCTTAGAGTAGTAAATATTCGTACGGCTGTACCCATGAAAAAACAATTAGAAGCATTGATTGCTAAAAAATTGCGCTGCAGCGTAACGGATATTGAACGGATATGCATTGTACGCCGTTCGATTGATGCACGAAGAAAACCGCGTATTTATTTAGTATTTACGGTAGATGTTGTATTTCATAATGAAGAAAAAGTATGGCGGCGGTGCCGGGATCATAAGGATGTACGGAAGATTAAAGAAGACGTATTTATCCCGCCTGAATCGGGCAGTGAAAGCCTTTTGCACCGGCCCGTTGTGATTGGGATGGGGCCGTCTGGCTTAGCGGTAGCGCTGATGCTGGCACAGCGGGGATATAAACCGGTAGTATTTGAACGAGGCTGTGATATGGATACGCGTACAGCTCATGTGGAAGAATTTTGGCAGGGCGGTGCCTTTCGTCCGGATTCGAATGTGCAGTTTGGCGAAGGCGGAGCCGGTACGTTTTCAGATGGAAAACTGACAACACGGGTAAATCACCCCTTATTGCGGCATATACTGCAAACCTTGGTAGATGCGGGAGCACCGAAAGAAATTTTATACGCCTATAATCCTCATGTTGGGACCGATATTCTACGACGTGTTGTAAAAAACATGCGTCATATGATAGAATTAGCAGGAGGTACGGTATATTTCCAGCATTGCGTAACCGATATTAAACGAGATCCTTCCGGAAAAATACGAGCTGTCGTTATTAATGGTGAAAAAGAATATCCTGCAGATATTGTTGTCATGGGGATTGGTCATAGCGCTAGGGATACGTACTATATGCTCCATGATCGGGGGATTGCACTCGAGAAAAAGCCCTTTGCTGTGGGCGTGCGTATTGAACATGAACAAGCGCTCATCGATCAATCGCAATATGGATGCAGTGCTGAAGAACTAGGATTAGAACCAGCTGATTATGCGTTGGTGTACCATAGTCCGTCAGGGCGTTCTTGTTACTCCTTTTGTATGTGCCCAGGCGGCGTTGTCGTCGGTGCGGCATCTGAAGAAGGGCATGTCGTAACGAATGGAATGAGTTTATATCGTCGTGATAGTGGTATTGCCAATAGCGCATTGGTCGTTAATGTAACAGCCGAGGATATGGAAGGTGATAGCCCCTTGGCAGGTATCGCGTTTCAACGAAAATATGAACAGCTGGCTTATGAAGTCGGTGGACGCAATTATCATGCGCCGGCTCAGACGGTAGGTGATTTTTTGCAGCGACCGGAAAAAGGCAGGGAACAATCTGTTCATACGTATCGCCCTGGTATTACATGGGCCGATTTGCATGATGTACTGCCGGCGTTTGTGACGGATACATTGGCACAAGCGTTGCCGTATTTTGGACGGCGTATTCATGGCTTTGATGATAATAATGTTGTCATGACCGGCGTGGAAACGCGTACCAGTGCGCCTGTACGTATTATGCGCGGCGACGATCGTGTCGCACTGCGTGCCGAAGGCCTGTATCCGGTAGGAGAAGGCGCAGGCTACGCTGGCGGCATTATGAGTGCTTTTTTAGATGGACTGGAAACGGCAATTGCAATTATTTGTAAATATAAACCTTTGGAGGTAAAGTAAATGGCTAGATTATTTGGTACAGATGGTGTACGAGGTGTTGCCAATGATTCATTAACACCAGAATTGGCATATCATTTAGGCAGAGCAGCTGCTTATATTTTTGGACAGAATAAAGAACATCCAACGTTCTTAATTGGTCGAGATACGCGCCGTTCTGGCACCATGCTGGCTGATATTTTAGCAGCAGGCATTGCTTCTGCTGGTGGAGAATGTTATATGGTAGGCGTAATTCCGACACCGGCCATTGCATACTTAACGAGAACACACCATATGGATGCAGGAGTTATGATTTCTGCATCTCACAATCCCTTTGAATACAATGGCATTAAATTCTTCGATGGCTATGGCTATAAATTGCCAGATGAAACAGAAGACAAAATTGAAGAATATATGCTCAAAGATGAACGGGCTGGCCTGCAGAGCCGTCCTATAGGGGTTGCCATTGGGACGATTTCAGAATGGACGGATTTGCAAAAGGAATATGCTGATTTTATTTGCAAATCAACGGATGTTGACTTATCAGGGTTAAAAGTAGTACATGATGGTGCGAATGGTTCGGCATCGGTATTAGGACCGGAAATTTTACGCCGCCTCGGGGCCGAAGTTATAGCGATTCATCATGAACCCAATGGAGTGAACATTAATGAAAATTGCGGTTCTACCCATTTGGACAGTTTAAAAGAAGTCGTGTTGAAATATGGTGCTGACGTAGGCATTGCCAATGATGGTGATGCAGATCGCTGTCTGGCTGTTGATGAAAAAGGGCAGGAAATGGATGGCGACCAGATCATGTTGCTGTGTGCCTTGAAACTGAAGGAAGAAGGAAAATTAAAACAAAACACCGTTGTCGGTACGGTTATGAGCAATATTGGTTTCCATAAAGCACTCAAGGAATTGGGCTGCCAATCAGAAACGACAGCAGTCGGCGACCGTTACGTATTGGAACGGATGCGTAAAGATGGCTATTGCCTGGGTGGTGAACAGTCGGGTCATATTATTTTCTTGGATTATAATACAACTGGCGATGGATTACTGACAGCAGTACAGTTGTTGAGCATTATGAAACAAAAACAGAAACCCTTGTCTGAATTAGCATCTCTCATGACACGATATCCGCAGATCTTAAAAAATGTACGCGTACAGACGAAATCGGGATGGGAAGAAAACAGTCTGATTATGGCAGCCATTGCTTCCGGTGAAGCTGAGTTGGGAGATGAAGGCCGTATACTCGTTCGTCCATCCGGTACAGAACCGTTGATCCGTGTTATGGCCGAAGGTCCTGATTTAGATCAGCTGCAGCGTATCGTTGATGACATTGCCGTTGTCGTTGAACATGAAATGGGTCCTTCGAAATAATAGACAGGTATTGACTAAAAAAGACAAAATATATATAATGTGGGAATGGAGTTTAAGCAAATTGAACTTCATTCCTGTTTTTTTTACAGGCGTTTGGAAATCCTTCGTAAAATGGATAGCGCTAGTACCTTATATACAAGGTGGACGAGGAAGAGAAGTATCGAATAGTCAGCGGATGTCTCTCGGCAGCTTCAGTCGTTACGTGATAACAAAACATGGTGGCAACACGATGAACAAATATATCATGCGAAGCAATGAACCGTAATAATTGAATAGCAGGAGGATAAAACTATGTGTGGTATTGTAGGTTATATTGGAGGCAGAGAAGCGGCTGACTTCCTAATGGATGGGTTGGCAAAACTGGAATATCGTGGGTATGATTCTGCAGGTATTGCTGTGTATAATAATGGAGCTATTGCTGTACGGAAAAAGCAAGGCCGTTTAGTAAACTTGGCAAACGAAGTCAAGGCTCATCCCGTATCCGGTACTGTTGGGATTGGACATACACGCTGGGCAACACATGGAGGTCCGTCCGATGTCAATGCCCATCCTCATACCGATGAAAAGGGAAACTTTGCGATTGTCCATAATGGTATTATTGAAAATTATATGGAACTCAAAGAAGAACTGCTTGCTAAAGGATACCATTTCAAATCGGAAACAGATACAGAAGTTGTAGCTCATTTGTGTGCAGATATGTATGATGGTGATTTTACACGGACCGTACGTAATGTACTGGCTCGGCTGCGGGGATCGTATTCACTCGTATTTATGTGCAAATTTGAACCGGATAAAATTATTTGCAGCAAAAAGGACAATCCCTTGATTGTCGGCTTGGGCAATGGCGAAAATTATATCGCATCCGATATTCCGGCAATCTTAAACTATACGCGCAAAACGTATATTATGAATGATGGCGAAATTGCTATCGTACAGAAAGATAAAGTATGGGTAACGGACTTAGCAGGCAAACCAATTTCTAAAAAAGTCTTTGAAGTAAACTGGGATGCAGAGGCAGCAGAAAAAGGCGGCTTTGAACATTTTATGCTCAAAGAAATTTATGAACAGCCTAAAGCTATTCGAGATACCATGAGCTGCCGCATTACAGAAGATGGCAAACACGTTCATTTTGACGAATTAAATTGGACGCCGGAAGATGTAAACTCGATTGGTAAAATCATGATTACCGCATGCGGTACGGCATATCATGCCGGATTATTGGCTAAATATTTTATTGAAAAATTGGCACGTATTCCTGTAGAAGTAGATATTGCGTCTGAATACCGCTATCGCGATCCGCTGACAGACAGCAAGACCTTATGCATTATTATTAGCCAGTCCGGTGAAACGATTGATACCTTGGCAGCGCTTAAAGAAGCCAAACGATTGGGAGCCCGGTCGTTAGCTATTACCAATGTCGTAGGGTCTTCCATTTCTCGTGAAGCCGATCAGGTTGCTTATACATGGGCTGGTCCGGAAATTGCCGTAGCTTCTACGAAAGCATATACAACACAGCTTGTTACGTTGTTGTTATTGGCACTGTACATGGGCCGCTTGAATGGCAAACTGGCTGCAGAAAAAGAAGAACAAATCTTAAAAGATTTAGTTGCCGTACCGGATTTATGTCAGAAAATCTTTGATCATGTTGACGACATCAAAAACTTGTGCGATGCATTTAAAACCGCAGAAGATGTCTTCTTTATTGGCCGTTCCATGGACTATGGTCTGGCAATGGAAGGTTCTTTGAAATTAAAAGAAATTTCCTATATTCATGCTGAATCCTATGCCGGCGGCGAATTAAAACACGGTACCTTGTCGTTGATTGAAAAAGGTATTCCTGTGATTGCCTTGGCAACGCAAAAAGACGTAGAAGAAAAAATGATTAGCAACATTAAGGAAGTAAAAGCTCGTGATGCCTATGTCATTGGTGTTGTCCAAGAAGGCGATACGGAAGTAGGCAAGACGGTGGATTCCTTGATTCATGTACCGCAGTCAGACAATTTTGTTGTGCCGATTATGGCAATCATTCCGCTGCAGCTGTTGGCATATTATATTGCCGTCAGCCGGGGTAATGATGTCGATAAACCAAGAAATCTTGCAAAAAGCGTAACAGTAGAATAAAGTAGTAGTAAGAGGAAGGCACAATGGATTGCCTTCCTCTTTTTTTATATCATCGGTTATTTGTTTTTAGTTTACGGTAGAACAATAAAACGGCGTAAACAGATAAAGGCCTTTGTTTACTAGATAGGAAAAGTGCTATATAATGAATTGCAATGTGATAATATGAATGATAGCCGGTTAGGGGGGATGGGATCAAAATAGATGGAAACATATCGTATTACCAATGCTATACGGAAATCGGTATTATTACAATGTGCAGCGTACATGGAACGGGTATTACTTCCTATATTTCAGAAAGAAGATTGGGAAATTTTTCGTTTTGGCCAAGAAAAAAAGAATATTCCTCATGTGACATCATATAGTTGCAAATCGGATGCGGAAAAGATAGGACAAGTTTTTTCAGTACATCATTTTGATCTCATTGTGTACGACTTGCGGGGAAACTTGGAAATCCAGTCTATGTTATCTTTGGAGCAAATGTTGCAATTTGCAGCATCTCATAACTGTGGAAAGATATTGCTATTATCTAGTGCCAATGTATTTAATCAGTCATAGAAGTGAAAGGGCTGATTATACTGTGAAATTAGACAATAATAACGATTCAGTGTTCTTGCTGTATTACCATCTTATTCTGGTAGTAAAGTACCGTCGTAAGGTGTTTTCCGACCAGATGAGCCAATATGCAAAAGACATATTTGTTCGCATAGGCTCTTCATATAACATCACATTGGAAGAATGGAACCATGAGCAAGACCATGTACATATCATGTTTCGTGCCCATCCTAATACAGAGATGTCGAAATTCATCAACGCTTACAAAAGTGCCAGTTCTAGGCTAATCAAAAAAGATTTTCCGGAAGTTAGGCGTAAATTGTGGAAGGAAATGTTTTGGTCAAGAAGCTATTGCTTGCTGACGACAGGCGGTGCTCCTATTGAGACAATTCGTAAATACATAGAAAATCAAGGCAGGTGAGATTATAGTGAATAAGGCATACCGATACAGGCTCTATCCAACAACGGAAC
>CAKPYN010000001.1 GCA_934202965.1 uncultured Megasphaera sp. | reverse complement strand
CAGCAGTTCCTCGGAGCTGTAGTGCTGTTCTCGTTGAAGCAGGAAGCTCTCGCCTCTGTAGGCGGGGGTACGTTCACCCAATATACGGCCGGTTTGTATAGCCAGCGTTTTATATCTTCCCAATCGCAAAAATGTATACTATAATGAATACCATGAAAACTGAGAAATAAAGGAGTTCTGGCATGGCAGAATATATCATGCTGCAGGGAACGAGTTCCCATGTCGGCAAAAGTATTTTAGCGACAGCGTTATGCCGCATTTTTTTACAAGAGGGAAGACGTGTTGTTCCGTTTAAAGCGCAGAATATGGCGCTGAATTCGTATGTCACCCAAGATGGCCGCGAAATGGGACGGGCTCAGGTGGCGCAGGCAGAAGCAGCCGGATTGGCACCGCAGGTCGATATGAATCCGGTACTGCTCAAGCCTACGGGAAATTGTTGTTCGCAAGTCATTATTAACGGCTATGCCGTTGGCAATATGTCTGCTAAAGCCTATCATACGGGATACTCGCTCAAAGCGTTTTCAGCAGTCAAAGAAGCATTGCACCGCTTAGAAGGCAACTATGATACGATTGTTATCGAAGGCGCGGGCAGTCCGGCAGAAATTAATCTGAAAGCCCATGACATTGTAAATATGCGCGTTGCCAAATATGCGCAGGCGCCGGTCTTGCTGGTGGCCGATATTGACCGTGGCGGTTCATTGGCAGCGCTGGTCGGCACGCTGGAATTATTGGATGACGAAGAACGAGATTTGGTAAAAGGCTTGATTATCAATAAATTTCGCGGCGACGTTTCGTTATTTACACCGGCTGTGAAATTTTTGGAAGAAAAAACCGGAAAACCTGTGTTGGGGATTATTCCGTACATAGAGCAATTAGGCATTGATGATGAAGATTCTGTCTCCTTAGACGATAAAAGGAAAACATCTTCTAACGAGGCGGCCATTCGGATTGGCGTTATTCAGCTGCCTAAGATTTCAAATTTTACGGATTTTGACAGTCTTGCCGCTGAAGATGATGTAAGCGTCACCTATGTACAAGAACAGGATGATATGACAGCCTATGATTTGCTCATCCTTCCGGGAAGTAAAAATACGATTGACGATATGCATTGGCTGCATCACTGTGGGATGGCACAAAAAATACAACAGGCTCTCCGACAGGAAATTCCGGTTATCGGTATTTGTGGTGGCTATCAAATGCTGGGGCAGTGGATTCACGATCCGTCTCATACCGAATCGGCCCAGGCCGATATACAAGGATTAGGATTGCTTCCGATAGAAACGGTATTTTCCAGCCAAAAGATGACCTCCCAAGTCGAAGGCAGGTGTCATGACTTATGGTTTATGAATCAACAAATTTCTTGCTCAACATTGGAGGGCTATGAAATTCATATGGGACGAACAATGGATATGGAAGCGACCATAAGCCATCCGATTCAATTGACAGCGCGGGCAGGCAAACCTTGTCAGACTATTCACGGCAGCGCGCGTGCCGATGGGCTGGTTTGGGGAACGTATATGCATGGCATCTTTGACAATGATGCCTTTAGACGGGCTATCATCAATGCCTTGCGCATAAATAAAAGATTACAGCCTTTGCCGGTATCCCGCAATTACCGCGCAGAAAAGCAAAAAAATTACGACAGATTAGCCCATATTGTTCGGCAGCATATGCATATGGATGTACTGCGAACGATCATGAAAGAGAGAACGAAACCATGATATGTCTATTTGCATTTCTTTTTGACAGTTTGCTTGGCGACCCCCATGGAAAATGGCATCCCGTTGCTCTTATCGGTACGTGGATTGCTTGGCTGGAACGGCATTTATATGATGCCGATGTCAGTGTGCGCATGCAGTATATCGCCGGTATGGTTGTATCGTTACTGACCCTGTTTCTGGTCTATGATATTACAGAGCTGTTGTTGGCACTGATCTTATATATAGATACTGTATATATACAGTATGCTGTGCAGGGATTGCTATTATCTTTTATGATTTGTCCGCGCAGCTTAGCGCAGGCTGGAATGGAAATTTATCATTACTTGCTGCATCATCATATTCAGTTGGCCCGCACGAAAGTAGGATGGATTGTTGGCAGGGATACAGATCGATTGGATGAAGGTGAAATCGTTCGAGCAACCGTCGAAACAGTGGCAGAAAATACCATTGACGGCATTGTTTCCCCGTTATTTTTCTTTGCCATTGGTGGTCTTCCGTTAGCCGTCGTCTATCGAGCAGCGAATACACTGGATTCGATGATTGCTTATAAGAACGAACGGTATCTGTATTTTGGACGATTTGCGGCCCATGTCGATGATGTTTTGAATTATATTCCAGCCCGGATGAGTGCATTGTTCTTCATCCTAGCGTCCATGCTGCTGCGTCATCATTGGCGCAATGCGTGGCATATGATGCGCCGTGATGCAGCCAAACATCCCAGCCCCAATGGAGGCTATGCCGAAGCGACCGTAGCCGGAGCGTTAGATATACGACTGGGCGGGTATAATTCGTATTTTGGCGAAACGACCTTTCGCGCGTATATGGGTGATGCGAATCAGCCCTTAGCACCGCATCATATTCGCCAGACTGTACATTTGATGTATGCCGTCACGATCATGGCAGTGTTGCTGGTCTCTTGGTGTCAGTGGTAACAAGACGATGAAAATTATGGTTCGCGTTCCCGGTTCGTGTGGTGAATTCGTGCAGGGCTATTGGCAGGGGCAGCCATTTTTAATTACTTGTCCCATTGATTGGTATACGACTGTTTGTATCGAAGATACGATGCCGCAACGGATTGTGTGTGGAGAAAAAGCAAAACAAGCCCTGGAAAAAACGCTCGCGTATTTAGGTAAATCTTCCTTTCCCTTTACGCTAACCCTGTCTTCTCAAATTCCTAGGGAAAAAGGGATGGCATCGAGCAGTGCTGATATAGGAGCTGTCGTTATTGCCGTGGCGGCGGCCTTTCAAACAACGCTTACGCCACAAGAAATTGCTTATATTGCGGCCTCTATCGAACCGACAGATGGCGTGTTTTGTCCTGGTCTCGTTATGATGAATTACCGAACGGGACAATGCCTGCATACGTACCCAACGGTCCCGCCTATGGAGGTCGTGATTTTTGATACAGGCGATACCCTGAATACAGCAGCATATCATAGGCAGTTTGATGACAAGGAACGACGGTATGGAGCATACGCTTGGCATGGGTGTGCCCATTTAAAGAAAAACTATACAGCTGCGGATATTGGCAAGGCAGCGACGTACAGTGCTATGCTGCATCAACAGGTACAGTATCGCGCTGATGTACCGATATTGCTGCATATAGGACGGCAATACGGCAGCTGCGGCATTGTGATTGGACACAGCGGTACCGTCATGGGGCTGTTGTTTCCCAAACACACGATTCATTCCGTTAACATCTCTGCGTTAACGGCTTGCGTACAACAGCATACCCATTTGCAAGTAATAGGCACAGCAGCCATCATTAGCGGCGGCTGGCAGTTAGAAATAGAGGATACCTATGCAACAACGATTTGAACATGGCGGAAATATTTACCAATCCAACCCATCTCAGACACACTGGCTGGATTTCAGCGCCAATATAAATCCTTTGGGGCTTTCACCTAAAGTAAAACAAATGATTCAACTTCATGTGGATGATATTATACATTATCCCGATCCGCAGGGACGCCGATTAAAAGAGGCCCTGCAGGTACAATACCAAATTCCAGTGTCATCTATCCTATTGGGAAATGGGGCAGCCGAGTTGTTTTATGTGTATATGCACGCCTTTCGGCCAAGACGAGTTGTCTTGCCGGTACCGTCTTTTAGTGAATATGAAAAAGCCGCGTTGTCATGCCGAGCGGATGTCTCTTACGTATGGCTTCGAGAAGAACAGAACTTTGCAATGGATTGGCCTGCGCTGTATACAGCATGTGAAACTGCCGATTGTATCATATTGGGCAATCCCAATAATCCTACAGGTAATTTACTTCTTGCCAGCGACCTGATAGGGCTAGTACAAAGGGCAAAGCAAACGCATACGGATATTATTGTCGATGAATCCTTTTTGGATTTTCGTGCCGATGAAGAACGGTATACCATTCGTTTGCTGCCTCTGCAGTATGATAACGTCATTGTGATTCGTTCGTTAACCAAATTTTACGCTATCCCCGGACTGCGGTTGGGATTTGCCGTTGTATCGCCTCATAAACTAACGACGATGGAAGGGCAGAAAGATGTTTGGAATACGAATAGCTTGGCCCAATGGGCGGGTATTGCTGCCTTACAAGACCATGCATATCAGCAGAAAACGCGTACGTATGTGCAAAAAGCGAAACAAATATTGTATAAAAATTTACAAACATTACCAGCCTGCCGTGTGTTTTTACCGTCCGTGAATTTTATTTTTGTTAAAATAAATTTACAACATATCACTATGCGGGAACTCATTTTCACATTACGACAATATAATATATTAGTACGAGAATGTGGGAACTATCCCGGATTAACGGATTCTTTCTTGCGACTTGCCGTTAAAACAACGGCTGATAATGAATTTTTATATAATACGTTAAAAAAAATAATGTATTGATGATGGTATGCCTTACCGTAATGCGAATATATTACGGTAAGTTTTTTTATTTTATATTTATTGTGAATGAGTTCACACATTTATTAAAAATTAAGAAAAAACAAAATATAGAATGACTTTTTATCAATTATATGATAAAATAAACATATAGTTTAATATTTTTGTTTAGTATGTTTTTATGCTTTATGATTTTCTTTATGCCATATGGGATAGGAGGTATTATTATGGATGAAAAAAGAGGAAATCGAACGATTGCGATCGGTTTAATGCTGTTTGCATTATTCTTTGGCGCAGGCAACTTGATATTCCCGGCTTCAATGGGACAAAATGCCGGTGAAAATGTATGGTGGGCTGTTTTAGGCTTTATTGTTACCGGTGTAGGTCTTCCCTTGGCCGGCGTATTGGCTATGGGATATTCGGGCTGTAAAAACCTGCAGGAATTAGCCAGTCGAGTACATCCCGCATTTGGCCTGTTCTTTACGGTTGTTTCGTACTTAACGATTGGCCCATGTTTTGCTACACCGAGAACGGGCAGTGTATCGTATGAAATTGCCGTTCGCCCGTTCTTGGGAGATGTCCATTCGGATACGATTATGACCGTATTTTTGGTAATCTTTTTTGTCGTATCCTACTGGCTGTCTGCCAGCCCGCAAAAGCTGGTTGACCGTATTGGCAAGATTCTGACACCGGCATTATTGATTGTTATTTTATTATTAATCGCCAAATCCTTCATTACACCATTGGGAACACCGGAAGCTGCTACGGCAGCATATGCAACGTCTTCGATGGCTGTTGTCCAGGGGTTCTTGGATGGCTATAACACGATGGATGCGATTGCGTCGCTTGTATTTGCTATCTTAGTTATCGAATTTGTTATAGAAGATGGTGCAACGACACCGGAAGCAATTACCAAAGAAGTGTTTAGAGCTGGTTTGATTGCCGTTGGGTGTTTGGCATTTGTTTACATCTTTATTGCCAAAATCGGGGCAGACAGCGTAATGGCATTTGGCATTCAGGAAACAGGGGCTCCCGTATTGTCCAAGAGCGCTATGATTCTGTTCGGCAATGTAGGTGCTGTTATTTTGGCCATTATCGTATTGCTGGCTTGTCTTTCGACCAGTATTGGCCTGATTACATCCTGCGCTACGTATTTCCATGCCTTGGTTGGCGGCGTAGGGTATAAAGCTTGGGTTGCTATTTTCTCTGTATTTTCCTTTGGCGTAGCTATGTTTGGTTTAAAAACGATTATTGTTGCAGCCATTCCGGTATTAATGTTTATTTATCCCTTAGTTGTCGTATTGGTTATTTTGACGTTTTTGGATAAATTGTTTGGCGGCAGACAGTGTGTCTATGCATGGACCATTGGTTTGACTTTTATTACAGCCTTAATCAACGGTACACAGACAGCTAAGATTTCCTTAGGTTCTGTCGATACCTTTTTCAATACGATGGTGCCGTTCCATTTGATTGGGATGGGCTGGATTTCCTTTGCTGTGGCAGGATTTATTATTGGATTGATTTGGAAGGCTGTCGTTAAACCTTCGAATGAAAAATAAACGAACAGAGAAAGGTTTTTTATGTTGGATATTTTTAGAAGAAAGTCATTTGATGAACTCATGGCCCATACGCAGGAAAAGAAACTGACGAAAGTCTTGGGTGCTTTTGACATCACATTAATGGGCTTGGGAATTATTATTGGCACGGGCATATTTGTGTTGACCGGTATTGGTGCAGCCAAATATGCCGGGCCGGGATTGATGTTATCCTTTGTGCTGGCGGCTGTTACGTGCGCCTTTGTATGTTTAGCCTATTCCGAATTAGCTTCTTTTCTTCCTGTTTCCGGCAGCTCCTATACGTATGCGTATGCATCGCTAGGGGAAATATTTGGCTGGTGGGTTGGCTGGAGCCTGATTTTGGAATATTCCGTAGGTGCCAGTGCCGTTGCCGGCGGCTGGTCGGCGTATTTTGTGGGCATTCTGCATTCCTGTGGGATTGATTTACCGAAAGCATTGACGGCCGTTCCTGCTGATGGCGGGCTGATTAACCTGCCTGCCGTAGTGATTGTCTTATTGACGACGGCATTACTCGTAATCGGTGTTAAAGAAAGCGCCCATGTAAACCGTATTTTAGTCTATGTTAAAATCGGCACAATATTTGTGTTCTTATTTTTGGCAGCACCCCACGTTGAACCCATGAATTGGCAGCCTTTCTTGCCCTATGGATTTTCTGGTGTCGCTGCAGGTACGGCTGTCTTATTCTTTGCGTATTTGGGATTTGACGCACTGTCTACAGCAGCGGAAGAAACAAAAAATCCGAATCGGGATATGCCGATTGGTATTATTGCGGCCTTAACGATTTGTACGATTTTATACATCGCTGTTTGTGCAGCAATGACCGGTGTAGTACCATATACCATGTTGGACACAGCGGCTCCGGCCTCTTTTGTACTGGAATATATTGGTATGCATCTTGGGTCGGCTATCGTAGGTACCGGTGCGCTTTGCGGCCTGTCCACGGTCGTATTGGGCATGTTGTTTGCCCAGAGTCGTGCCTTATACGCCATGAGTCGTGATGGCTTAATGCCGATGTCATTGTATAAA
The DNA here is from genome assembly GCA_934202965.1 of uncultured Megasphaera sp. GTDB lineage: Bacteria > Bacillota > Negativicutes > Veillonellales > Megasphaeraceae > Megasphaera. The sequence continues at coordinate 198,438 of CAKPYN010000001.1, read as the reverse complement.
GTACATCGTACGTACCACACGCCGTATGTGATTCAAATCGTCATCGGCTGTATTGTTGCAGTCATTACGGGATTTACGCCAATTCATATTGTGGCAGAAACATGCAGTGCCGGTACGATATTTGCTTTTCTTTGCTCTTGCGTGGGCATTTTGATTTTGCGCAGGGTATATCCGGATAAGCCACGCGGCTTTCGGTGTCCAGCCGTTCATGTCATTGCGCCGTTGGGATTTATCTTTTGTGCCTTTGTCTTTATCCAGCTGTCAGCGCATACGCTTATCTTATTCAGCGCATGGTCTGTGTTGGGCCTGATTATTTATCTTGCCTATGGACGCAAGCACAGCGTATTAAATAAATTAAAATAAACAGAGTAAATTGTCATGTTGAAAGCGATACATGTAAAACGGTGTGATAAAATCTAAAAAAAAACGAACCGCTTCTTTTAAGAAGAGACGGTTCGTTTTTTTAGTGTTTATTTTTTTACCGTATTTTTTAATGTGCCAATGCCGGAAATTGAAATTTCTACAACATCGCCGCTGTGAATATATTTAGGCGGATTAAAGCCGACGCCGACGCCGGACGGAGTACCCGTCGCAATAACATCACCGGGAAGGAGCGTCGTACCTTGGGAGATCGTTTGAATCAACTGGGGAATGGTAAAAATAAATTCGCCTGTTGAAGCATCCTGCCGCACTTCGCCGTTTACTTTAGTTACGACATCAAACGTATCGGGAGCGGCATCGCGCAATAGGACATATGGCCCCATGGGGCAGAACGTATCCAGGCTTTTGCCGTGGAACCACTGCACGTGGTTGGCTTGTAGGTCGCGGGCGGTAACGTCGTTGAGGATGGTAAAGCCATATACATGATCCATCGCTTCGCTGACCGGAATATCCGAGCCTTCCTTGCCGATGATAACGGCCAATTCGCCTTCATAATCAACAGCATTGGTAACGTTTTTATGGGGATCGATCAAGTCATCCGGCCCGATAACAGATGTTGTTGCTTTAGTGAAAATTAAAGGGTACTTGGGAACATCCGGCATGGCTGTTTTGTCAAATTCAGCAATATGTTCGGCGTAATTTTTGCCAATGCAGAATACGTTGCGTTCCATATGGGGAATCGGAGCCATGACGCGAACCGTTCCCAAGGGTTTTGCTTTGACGGCTTGGGTCTTTTCATTTTGTTCCAGCGCATCGGCTAATGCCAACAGGCCGTCATTTCCCTGGCGAATAAATTCCAGCAGTGTTTCCGGCAAGGGCGTAAAAAACGCTTCTTCTAAGGCAATGGCACTGTACACGCCTGTTTCTTCTTCATTGAGAACGCCCCATTGGACGAGTCCCATATCTTCAAATGTCAATAACTTTTTTATCAAGTCTATCGTCTCCTTTGTGGTTAAAATGTATAAGTATTATACCATATTTATACGTAAAAAAAGGCTATCTTGGAGAAAAAGGAAAAAATATAGGTAATCGCTAGTGTAACCGCTGTTTTTGTGATAAAATGAAATATCATATACAAAGGGGAGAATCGTTGATGGATAACGAAATTACAAAAAATTTTATTGAAAATCTGATCGATGAAGATAACGAAGCAAATACATACGGAAAAAGAGTTCATACGCGTTTTCCGCCAGAACCGAATGGTTATCTTCATATTGGCCATGCTAAATCCATTTGCCTTAACTTTGGCATTGCCAAAAAGTACGGCGGCTTGACCAATCTTCGTTTTGACGATACGAACCCATCGAAGGAAAATGTCGAATACGTCAATTCCATAAAAGAAGATGTCAAATGGCTGGGCTTTACATGGGATGACCGCATGTTTTATGCGTCTAACTATTTCGACAAATTATACGAATATGCTGTTAAACTGATTAAACTAGGCAAAGCCTATGTCGATGATTTATCAGGCGATGAAATCCGTGAATACCGCGGTACTTTTAATACGCCGGGGAAAGAAAGCCCGTATCGTAACCGCAGCGTCGAAGAAAATCTGCAGCTCTTTACGGAAATGAAAGACGGCAAATACGGTGACGGAGAAAAAGTATTACGTGCCAAGATTGACATGGCCAGCCCGAACTTAAATATGCGTGACCCTGTATTATATCGTATTGTTCATGCCCCGCATCATCGTACAGGCAACAAATGGTGCATTTATCCGATGTACGATTTTGCCCATCCTGTATCGGATGCGATTGAACGCATTACCCACTCTATTTGCACGCTGGAATTTGAAGCTCATCGTCCGCTCTATAATTGGGTATTAGAAGAATGGGATGATCCGGAAGGTCAGAAACCACGTCAGATTGAATTTGCCCGCTTAAATGTTACCCATATGATTACGAGTAAGCGCAAACTGCGTACATTAGTAGAAAAAGGAATTGTCAGCGGCTGGGACGATCCTCGTATGCCGACCATTTCCGGGATACGCCGCCGCGGCTATACGCCAGAATCGATTCGTGATTTTTGTGAACGCATTGGCGTTGCCAAAGCAGACAGCATGGTAGATATTTCGCTGTTGGAATATTGCATTCGTGAAGATTTAAAAATGAAAGCACCGCGTCTGATGACCGTTATCGATCCGCTTAAAGTAGTGATTACAAACTATCCGGATGGACAGACGGAAACGATGATAGCGGATAATAATCAGGAAAATGAAGCCATGGGAACACGTGATATAACGTTCAGTAAAACCATTTATATCGAACGCAGTGATTTCATGGAAGTGCCTGTCAAGAAATTCTTCCGGTTGGCTCCGGGTAAAGAAGTTCGTCTTAAATACGCCTACATTATCAAATGTGAAGACGTTATTAAGGATGCTGATGGCAATATTGTTGAACTGCATTGCACGTATGATCCGGAAAGCAAGAGCGGCAGCGGCGCTAATGCTAACCGCAAAGTCAAAGGTACGCTCCATTGGGTCAATGCAGCCGATGCCGTCGATGTAGAAACCCGCATATATGATTACCTCTTCAATGATCAGAATGATGAAGAAGGAGACAGCAAAGATTTCTTATCGCAAATCAATCCGGACAGCCTGCATATTTTCCACAGTAAAGGTGAAGCCGCATTGGCATCGTATCATGCAGGGGATAAATTCCAGTTCCTGCGCCAAGGCTATTTCGTTATTGACCCGGATACGACAGCAGATCATATCGTAGTCAATCGAATTGTAGGCCTTCGGGATACATGGGCTAAAATGCAAAAACAAAAGAAAAATTAAAATCAGATTAGAATTCGATTAAAAATAGATTAAAAAAAAGCCAACGTTTCTCGCGAGTATTAGAATATGATGAGAAAGTTGGCTTTTCTATTGCGACGGGGTAGGGAAACAGGTATAATGAAATTCGTAATAATGAAGACGGACGGAGGGGGCTAAAACGTTATGAAAACCGTTGGCTCGCACAGCTTTTTGCTGTTTATTTTGTTTTTAGTGGCAGGCGGTATACTGGGTGGTATTTTGGGCGATGTTGCTTCCAGTATGCATCCTGGTAATCTGATGCCTATATTATCTCAGCATTACGAGATTTTCAATATTCAGAATGTGGACTTAAATTTATATATTATGCAGATACGATTCGGCATTCGTTTTGCACCCAATGTATTGAGTATTTTAGGGATTATAGTGGCTTTTATTGTATTTCGCCGCATTAGATAGGAGAGACAATTCATGTTAATTTTAGCTTCTGGTTCACCACGACGTCGCGAATTATTGGCACAAATTGGTATTACGTATATGGTAAATCCGAGTTCCTATGAAGACCATGCACCGAAGAAGAAAGAACCGGAAAAGCAAGTACAGACATTGGCCACTGGAAAGGCTTGCGATGTGGCCGCTAAATATCCGGGGCAATGGGTATTAGGAGCCGATACGATTGTTGCGATTGATGGGAAAATACTTGGTAAGCCGCGAAATGAAAAGGAAGCTGTCTCTATGCTTCATGAACTGTCTAATACGAAACACACCGTATATACCGGCGTGGCATTGGTAAAAGATGACAAAATCATCACCAAAGTAGTCGAAACCAAAGTATGGTTTCGACGCCTGACAGATGAAGAAATTGATGCCTATGTAGCAAGCGGCGAACCCATGGATAAAGCCGGAGCCTATGGCATTCAAGGCAAGGCAGCTGCCTTTGTAGATAAAATCAATGGTTCCTATACCAACGTTGTGGGATTGCCGTTATCCCAAGTTTGCAAAATGCTTCGAAAGGCAAAGGTAGATGTATGAGCCCACGACTCTATGCCTTAGCAGAAAATGAAAAACCACGAGAAAAATTTATGGCCCAAGGTGCCCAGGCATTGACCGATCAAGATTTACTGGCTATTTTATTGCGTACAGGAACTAAAGGGCATTCTGTATTAGACATATCGAGAGAACTGCTGCGGGCCATGCCGGGAGAAAACGTGTATTATCTCAGTGAAGCGAGCATATCTGATTTGTGTTCGGTTCATGGCATTGGAACGGATAAGGCCGTTACGATTTGTGCGGCTGTAGAGTTGGGGCGTCGTATTGCCAAACAGCGCGTTAAACAAAACGCGCCTGATTTCAGTACGCCCCAGACGATTGCTGAATATGTCATGGAAGACATGCGTTTTTTACCGCAGGAACAATTTGCTGCTGTGTATTTATCGACTAAAAATCAGTTAATTGCAGTTAGAACGCTGACAATTGGCACCCTTAACGCCAGTCTGGCTAAAGCCAGAGAAGTATTTCGTCTGGCCATTCAATATAATGCCGCAGCAGTTGTATTACTGCATAACCATCCCAGCGGCGATCCGGAACCGTCACCAGAGGATATTGCTGTAACACACCACATTGCCAAGGCAGGAGAAATTATGGAAATTCCGGTATTAGATCATATTATTATTGGAGATGGGCATTTTGTTAGTCTATGTGAGCGCGGATATATATAAATAGACGCTTTTTCATAACAAAACGATATTATAGATAGTTGTTTTAACATAACCGAGATAAGAACGCTGCGATAAATATACGAGAAGAAGCTAGGCGAATATCTGCCTGACATAACGCATAAAGTACCGTGGGTCGCACGGGAATCTACGCCTGTGGAGAGAGTATAAGCCGCAGCAGTTCCTCGGAGCTGTAGTGCTGTTCTCATTGAAGCAGGAAGCTACCGCCTCTGTAGGCGGGGGTACGTTCACAAACATATAACTCCATGATATAATACATATATATAAGCAGTATAGAACGTATATATGTAACTAGAATGGGGGAAGCGTGATGATTCTTTACTTTTCCGGAACGGGAAATTCATTAGCCGTCGCCAAACAATTAGCGGAAGAAACGGGAGATACAGCCGTCCATATTGCGGATATTACCGAACAATGCCTGCGTATTCAGGATAAAGTGATTGGGTTCGTATTTCCTGTGTATTTTGGTGACTTGCCGAAACCTGTGCGCGTGTTTACCGAGTATGTGCAATTTAATCCGTCCGCGTATTTTTATGGCATTGCTACCTGTGGAAGTTCTGCAGGCAGGGCGCTGTATTCGCTGCAGCGGATTTTATACCACAAAGACTGCACCTTGGCATATGGCCGCAGCATTGCTATGGTAGCCAACAGCACGCCGGCAACGCGTCGGCATATCCGCTATCCGATGGAAAAGTTAATTACAGCGGCTGAAACGGTTAAACAAATAGGAAATGATATTCGCGTACGTCAACGAGATACGTCACAAGTGAAAAACCATTGGTATGCTAAACTATTTGGATGGGGACCGATGCAGCGCTTGGGAGAAAAATGGTTTACTGTTCGCTGCGATACTACACTTTGCATACACTGCGGTATTTGTGAAAATGTCTGTCCGAGTCACAATATTCATATTGATGAAAGCGGTCTGACCATAGGAAAACAGTGTTCCTACTGCCTGGCATGTGCTCATTGGTGTCCGCAGCAAGCCATAACGATTCGCAATCGACATATTCTTCTAGAAGACCAGTATCATCATCCAAACGTTACCTTAAAAGATATGATTCGCAGATAGAAAAAAGCACTGTGTGCTATGCTTGGTATACCCTGGGGAAATTCCCGCATGGGCGAGCATAGCCGTGCAGTGCTTTTTTATTATACAATATATTGAAAATGCAGAAAGGAAGATTGTATGAGCATACAAATTTTTGGCACCAATAAATGTTTTGATACTAAGAAAGCCATTCGTTATTTTAAAGAACGCGGCATTTCCGTTCAATTTGTTAACTTAAAAGAAAAAGGATTGAGCAAAGGAGAATATACCAGCATAAAGCAAGCCGTCGGCGGCATAGACAATATGCTCAATCCTAACTGCAAGGACAAAGATACATTCGCTTTGATTCAATATCTGGCAGCGGAAGAAAAAGATGCCAAGCTGCTGGAAAACCAACAAGTACTGCGCACGCCTATTGTGCGCAGCGGCAAAAAGGCAGTCATCGGCTACCATCCGGAAATATGGAAAGACTGGCAATAAGACAACTATTTGGCAGAAAACCGTATGTGCTGTTTTTACGGCATAAAAAAACAGACTGTCATAGTTCTACGAGATACTGCAGGATGCAGAAGAACAAGGAAGATAAGGAAAAGCACCTTTGGTAGAAGGCGGCATTACCGTACTGTCTGACGGCGATTATGCCATTCGTATCTTTGGTGTTCGTGCCCAGTTACTAGAACAACTGAAAAAAATCATGACTCTTGCCCAACTAGAATAACGAATAACCATTACAGCAAAAGATGTGCATTACATCCATATAGTATTATATAGACAAAAACCCATTTAACTTCTTTAAAAGAAATCAAATGGGTTTTTGATATTTAAACAGTGAATGATATACGGCTTATACTAAACCGAGATCGATCATAACATCAGCTACTTTTTTGAAGGCTGTAATATTAGCACCAGCAACATAGTTATCAGGAACGCCGTATTTTTCAGCATTTTCTTTAGACTGTACGAAGATATTTTTCATAATATCGCGGAGTTTACCGTCAACTTCTTCGAATGTCCAAGCCATGCGTTCGGAGTTTTGTGCCATTTCCAAAGCCGATACAGCGACACCGCCGGCATTGGCTGCTTTTGCCGGAGCAAAGAGAACGCCGTGTTCTTGGAAATATGTCATTGCTTCTAATGTGGATGGCATGTTGGCACCTTCGCCAATTGCTTTGACGCCGTTTTTAACGAGGATTTTAGCAGATTCCAAATCGATTTCGCTCTGTGTTGCGCAGGGAAGAGCTACGAAAGCCGGTACAGTCCATACATCACGGCTGTTTTCATGATATTCTGCTTCCGGATGCATTTTGATATATTCTTTAATACGACCGCGGTGTACTTCTTTAATCGTCTGTACAGCAGCAACGTCAATGCCGTTCGGATCGTATACATAGCCGTTGGAATCGGAGCATGTTACAACTTTGGCACCCAATGCCTGGGCTTTTTTTATAGCATAAATAGCAACATTGCCGGCACCGGAAACAACAACGGTTTTATCTTTCAAAGAAATGCCTTTGTTTTCCAACATATCTTGCACGAAGTAAAGAAGACCATAGCCAGTAGCTTCTGTACGAGCAAAACTGCCGCCATAGGCAATGCCTTTACCTGTGAGAACGCCGGCATCGAAAGCATCGCGAATGCGTTTGTACTGGCCATACAAGAAACCGATTTCCCGAGCGCCTACGCCGATATCGCCAGCCGGTACGTCGATGTTTGGACCAATATGACGATATAATTCATTCATGAAGCTCTGGCAGAAACGCATGACTTCGCGATCGGATTTACCTTTCGGATCAAAATCGGAACCGCCTTTGCCGCCGCCGATAGGAAGACCTGTCAAGGCATTTTTGAAAATCTGTTCGAAAGCGAGGAATTTGAGGATGCTCAAATTAACGCTTGGATGAAAACGCAAGCCGCCTTTGTACGGCCCAATGGAGCTGTTGGCCTGTACACGATAGCCGCGGTTAACATGAATAACGCCGTTATCATCTTCCCAAGGTACGCGGAACATGATAACACGTTCTGGTTCGACGATGCGTTCCAAAATGTGATGTTCTTTATATTTAGGTTCCTTTTCCAACATAGGAACGATCGAATTCAGTACTTCATATACGGCATGCTGAAATTCAGACTGTTCTGGATCACGATGTTTAATGATTTTCATAACGTCATCGACGTATTGTTGCATTTCTGACATAGCTTCATTCTCCTTTGAATGTGTTTTATTGTGTGATGATAGCTGTAGGCAAAGAAATAACTATCAGTCAATGACTACATTTTATTACAAATTTTATAAAAAGTAAATAAAATCTTAAATTATTATAAATACAAAGAATAAATACATAAAATGACAAAATTGCAATCGACAATGCGTAAAGTAAAATTAAAAACAATCTATGTGCCAAATGTATGGCTATAAATTATTTTTTATTTTGGAAACACGAATATCCTGTGGTACAATACAGCATATCCATCTGTATCAAATAAGGGAGATGCTCGTGTGGAAAAGCTAAAAAAATACCTGGAGCCGGTGCTGGTGATGTTGGTATTTTTTTACGATCTATACGCTTTCGTTGCTGCAGGGAACTGCCAGGGTCGTCAATTATGCCGGTATTGTACGAGGTGCAACGCAGCGGGAAGTTAAACTGGAAATTGCAGCAATGCCTAATGATAAACTTATCAAAGAATTGGATGGCATTATTGATGAACTGCAGCATGGCGGCAGTCAATACCATCTGATTAAACTGGAGGATAGGGCATATCAAGAAGATTTGCAAAACCTTTCGACTTATTGGATAACGCTGAAAAAGGAAATACAGATAAGCCGCCAAACAGGATACCGGAATACCAACTTGCTGGATATGAGTGAAACATATTTTCATTTAGCCGATCGAGTCGTTAGTGACGCTGAAATATATAGTCAGCAATTAGCCAATCGGTTAGAATTGTTGGAAATCTGTATGGTAGTCAATATTTCTGCATTGCTTATTGTACTGTTGTTGTATCATTTTCAGTCTGTTAGACTACGCAAAAAGTATAATACCTTGTCAACAACGGCCTATGTAGATGTACAGACTGGACTGGATAATAAAAGCAGTTGTGAAAAGAAGCTGCGAAATGCCCAATTTCTGGATAAACAGGTAGGCATTCTGATGTTTGATATGAATAATTTAAAGCAAATTAATGATTCTTTGGGCCATGCTGCCGGTGACAGCGCGATTCAAAATTTTGCCCGTATGCTGCGACTGTCGGTTCCAGAATATCATTTTGTAGGACGATTTGGCGGCGATGAGTTTCTTGTTATTTTAAATCACGCCGATGCCTCTTTGCTGGATACGATTATTTCGTCATTACATGAAAAAGTAAATCAATTTAATCAAAAAAGCAGTGATACGAAAATAAGTTATGCCGTTGGCAAAGCACATACCTCATGGTATGCAGAAAAAGTGACGATGAAGGTATTGTTTGAAAAAGCCGATCATAATATGTATCAAAATAAAATGGCCATGAAAAAAACATCAAGTAGCAGCTCAACATAACAGACTGAATGACACATAAAGGTGGTTACATTGCGATCATCGTACATACATGAAAATATGGTAACCTATACAGTAACAGCTCCTGCGGCCGGCTTTCACCGGTACTGGGAGCTGTTTGTTTTAGTACGGTTCATTATAGGAGTTGCCCTTTTGCTGCTATCAGGTATTGAATAAATGTTTGACTTGCCAGCGGCAGGGTACGGTATTCTTTAATAACCAAACTCAGCGTGCGAATGATAGCGGGCTGGATAGGCAGGGCGACAACATGATAACTAGTCTTATGCAGCACTAAATCGGTCAGAATAGAAACGCCTAATCCTTGTTCGACCATGGATAAAATAGAGTAGTCATCGTGAACACGCAGTTTGATATTCGGTGTAATACCGGCAGTGCGAAACGCTTCTAAGGGTTCACTATATGTACCTTCTTCTAAAAGCAGAAACGGTTCTGGAGCCAAATTGTCTAATGTCAAATACTTTTTGGCAGCTAATGGATGTGAGATAGGTACGACGGCACGAAATTCTCCTGATTTGATAAATATCGTTTCCATTCCTTTTACGGCTTGCGGATTGATGAAGCCAAAATCTACGGCTCCTGTGCGTACCCATTCGGAAATACTGGTGTAATCTCCCTGATGCAGTACAATCTGGATATTGGGATATTTTTGCCAAAATGCATGAATAACACTCGGCAGCCAATGACAAGACACGCTGGAAACCGTACCAATACGCACTATACCAGAATCTAGTCCCCGAATTTCATCTGCTTTGCGACGCATGGCTTCATAGTGTTGTACAGCATCTTGCATAAAAGAATATAAGCGTTTTCCTTCGGGAGTCAATTGGATTCCATAGCGAGATCGATACAATAACTTGATAGACAGTTCTTTTTCCAGTGAGGCAATCATTTGACTGAGAGCCGGCTGGGTATAATCAAGAAGTTCAGCAGCTTTTGTAAAACTGCCAACTTCCAGTATTTTTAAAAGTGCAATATATCGCTGCATGATTTAAATAACCTTTCTGCATGTTAAGATAAATAATATTAATTTTTCTTATACTAATACGTAGTGTATACTAAAAGAAAAAAATACACAAGAGGTACTCAGCTATGAAGGATAACCGCTTTTTTTATGGAGCAAAATGTGCGTTGCCTATCTGTTTAGGACTTATTCCCGTTGGTATTTCATATGGATTATTAGCCATTCAATCCGGACTCAGTAGTTTTCAAACCGTGTTGATGTCTGTGTTAGTCATGGCGGGGTCATCACAATTAATGGCTGTTGGAATGTTGTCATCTGCTACGATTCCTTCCATTATTATAGCCGTTTTCTGCATTAACCTGCGCCATATAGTGATGAGCAGTTCTGTCATGAGCAAACTAAAACATGTTCCGATGTATAAAAAGCTTCTGTGCGCTTTTGCATTGTGCGACGAATCGTTTGCCTTGTTTTCTTTTTCCGGAACGTCTAATGCCATGCAGTTATTAGGTACAAATACAGCGCTCTATATGACATGGGTACTAAGCTCACTTGTGGGATGCATAGCCGGGCAGCTTTTGCCGGAGAGTATCAGCAAAGGATTTAGTATTGCTTTTTATGCTTCTTTTATTGCGTTGTTAACACCTCACGCAACCAAATCTCGCAGTATTTTTTATTTGATTATGTTGGCAGCTGGAATGAATACGGGATTACAGTTTTTTATTTCGCCTAGTTGGTCTCTTATCATTTCTATGGTTGCCAGTGCATTCGTTGGCACCTTATTCATGGAGGAGCACAAAAATGACTGAAACTGATGTATATACACTCATTATTGGTATGGCTTTGGTAACATACATTCCCCGTGCTCTGCCGGCAGGATTCATCCATGCCATACATTTAGGAAAGCGTTTGCAAAAATTTCTTACGCTCCTGCCGTATACAGCTATGGCTGTACTCATTGTTCCTGGTGTTTTTTCTGTAGATGAAGCGAATCCCTGGTTTGGCATTGTCAGTGCGGTCATTGCAGCTGTACTCGCGTTTAAACAATGCTCATTTATTATTTGTGTACTCACAGCAATTGCTGTTCATTGTGTACTATATATTATGTATTAGAAAGGTTGTGTTACGTATGAAACAATACACTGTAGATGCATTTACGGACAAGGTATTTCGTGGAAATCCTGCTGCTGTTTGTGTGATGGAACGCTGGCTCGATGACGGTACGATGCAGTCTATCGCGATTGAAAATAATCTGTCTGAAACAGCTTTTGCCGTCAAGGAAGGAGAAGCCTATCATTTGCGCTGGTTTACGCCTGGCGGTGAAGTAGAGCTTTGTGGTCATGCTACGCTGGCTACAGCCTATGTCATTATGCGTTTTTATGAACCGGACCAGCATAAGGTAGCGTTTGATACGCTCAGCGGCCGACTGACGGTAGAAAAGCAGGGTGAATTGCTTACGATGGATTTTCCGTCGTTTCAACTCAAACAAATTCCGGTTACAGAACAAATGACAGCCGCCTTGGGAATCCGACCGATTGCCGCATACTATGGCGCAGATATGGTATGCGTATTGGAAAATGAAGAACAAGTACGGCACGTACATCCCAACCAAGAAATTATCCGGCAGATGGATGGCGCATGTTTCCACATTACGGCACCGGGCAGCACATATGATTGCGTGACTCGCAGTTTTGCACCGAAATGCAACGTAGCCGAAGATCCTGTTTGCGGGCGCGGCCATTGTCACGTCATTCCCTATTGGGCAAACCAGACCGGCAAAACAGAATTTACAGCATACCAAGCATCTAAACGCGGCGGCGTACTGTATTGCACCTATGCCGACGCACGTACCATATTGCGAGGCAAGGCTGTATTATATGCTATATCAGAAATTTTTATATAAGAAGGATATACACGATCATCAACGCACAGGGCAATACACGTTGCGTATACATAGGGATGGCTATATCGGATGGCGTGGAAAATAGGAAAACTTGTAAATAAAATATTGACAAGTTCAAGAACCCTTGATATACTGCTACTTGTAATAATTTAGTTTACAAGTAGCAGTATATTTTACAAGGAGACTTTATCATGAAACAATCCAAATCCATCCTCGCTGCATTGTTAGCGGTCACTCTTCTTACGGGAGCATCGTCACTGTATGCCGCCCCTGCGTATGCAGCACTTTCGATACCGTCTGCCACGGTACAGCAACCGACACATTCTACAAAAAATCTGCAATTTGGAACGGTTACGACGTATGATTACGGTACCATCAAGTTGCACGCGTATCGTACGAATGATGTCTTACAGGATGAATGTTATCTTGTAGAAGGACGCGACGGTGTCGTCATTCTTGAATCTACAGCATTTAAAAATAATATCAACGAATGGAATGAGTATATTCATTCGTTAAATAAGCCAGTTGCCGGAAAACTGCTTTCTTATCATCCCAATGGTTGGAATACATATGCAGATGCGCCTATTTATGCTACAGCATCTGCCCTTAAAAGCTGGGGAAAAGACGGTGGCGTGACAGCTTTAACCAATCAATTTGTCAAAACATTTGGCGATACAGTGGATACAAATCTGCCGGAACAAGTTACGCTTGTGAAAGAGGGAGAGACGCTGCATCTTGCCGGTATCGATTTCAAAATTCTCAACACAGCAGATGCTGATTACAGTGTTGAAATTCCGGCTATTCATGTCGTATATCGTCATATGCTTGGCAGCAACGTGCATAATATCCTGCCAACGGTTGAATATATAGACCATGAAATTGCAGATATGAAAACCTATCAGAAGCAGGGATATAACCTAATTTTGACGGGACATCATGAACCGGAAGGGCAGGATGCTGTTGCAGCAAAACTTGCCTATTTACGCAGCATTAAGGATCTTGTATTTAGCAGTTCCGATAAAGAGGACTTCATCAAGAAGGTCAAAGCAGCGTTTCCTAATTATGAAGGCGAAAATTATCTTACCATGAGTGCGGATGCACTGTTCGCAGAAAAGGCAATGCCCAGCGTGCCGAATACGGGTTCTGCGCAAGACATAGCCGCAATTAAGGATGTTATTCATAAATACGCTGATTCTATTACGAACTATGATCTCAAAGAAGCAGCTGAAATTTGGCAAACCGATGATCGTACGACCTTTGTTCATCCGCGGGGCAATGAATATGGCTGGAAAGCGATTCGCGATCATTTCTATGGTAAGACGATGCATGACCATTTCAGCAAACGGCATCTCTATGTCAAAAATATCAACGTACAAGTGTATGGCGATATGGCGGTTGCTGTATTCTATTGGGATTTTCCTGCAGTGTACCGTTCCGATGGGACAGAAATAACGACTCATGGCCGTGAAACACAGGTTTACAACCGTACCAATACGGGTTGGAAAATCGTTCATGTTCATTATTCTCCGATGCCAGTTGCGGGAGAAAAACAGGGCTTCTGAGTTGTTCCAAGAATACACGGCAATCAATGATGGTAGTCTGTTCGGCAGTATATCTTAGAAGAAGATAGGGCACTTGTGATTTTTGTATTGACATCTTTCTCTTAAGTCTGTATGGTATAAGCAAGAGGAGGATGCTATGCAGATTACGAGTAAATTTACCATCGCAGTGCACATTATTACGGCAATTGACTATTTTAAGGACAGCATGAAAGTGACCAGTAGTTTTCTTGCAGGAAGTGTCGGGGCAAATCCCGTTATTGTAAGACAGGTGATGGGAAATTTGAAGGCAGTCGGTATTATCGAAAGCAGCCAGGGGAAAAGCGGTATTTGTTTAGCTAAAAAACTGGACAACATTACATTCTATGATGTGTATAAAGCTGTAGAATGCATTGATGATAAAGGGCTGTTTCACTTTCACGAGAAACCGAATATGCAGTGTCCTGTAGGCAGAAACATCCATTACGCGATGGATGGCAGGCTTCGGCAAGTGCAGGATGCGATGGAAACGCAGTTGCGTCGGATTACAGTCGCTGATGTAGCGGCAGACATAAAAAAAGAAGTGGCTTCTGCCAAATAACAGTATATATAACTAAAAGCGAAAAGCGAATTATTGTCATACTGACGATAATTCGCTTTTTGCTATAAACGGAGTAATTTTTTTGTATAGATTGAATTTTGGGCCTAAAATCCGTATAATAAAAAGAAATACAATGAAAATATATGTTTATACATAGACAAAAGGAGAGGACATACATGATGCCGGTAAAAAAGATAAATCCGCAAAGTCATGATATGTTTTCTTGGGATACCCTGGGAAATATTAAAGAAGGCCGCAAACAATTGGGTGAAGATATGCCGGTTTTGGTATATCGCATGCTGGCATATAGTATGAACGACGTTCTCTGCAAAAACTTTGGCAAGGAACAGGCGGACGAATTATTTCGGCAGGCCGGTTTTAAAGCAGGCAGCGAATTTGCCGTTCATGTACTCCCTCTGGATGCTGATGAAAGTACGTTTATCAGTATATTGATACAAACCATGGAGCAGTTAAAAATCGGCATTCTCCGCATGGAAAAAACCGATTTCAAAAAAGGCGAAGTCGTCATTACGGTACATGAAGATTTAGATTGCAGCGGTCTTCCTGTTTCTAATGAATTGGTATGTAAATATGATGAAGGTTTTTTAGCAGGAATTCTCCATTCGTACACCAAACAGAACTATACCGTACGGGAAGTGGATTGCTGGGCTAACGGCAACAGGGTGTGCCGGTTTAAAGGATGGGTGACAGATGAACCAGAATGATGTGCAGGTCTATGTAACATACATCAAAGAATTGCTGTTTCATACAGAAATGGCCCAATTGGACAAAACAGCATTGTCAGAAGATACAAAAGAATTGGCCAAACATTTGGAATTTTTAAATGGTTGTAGGTCTTTTTTTAGATATTTTTTGCTGAAAGCCAGTGCATTTTCTGCTACAATGGGATATATGCATTTTTCGCAGAACATTACAGTAGTACGGTCGTCTCCGTTTACTATTGGGTTTACTGCAAATGACGGTTGCGTTATGCAGACTACTCTATTAGGTAAAGTCCCTGAAGCAGGGAAAACGCTGTATAATGGCAGTTAGCGGCATAACCAGACATAAAAAGGAGCGGAATATAGTGATAAAAATATTATTCGTTTGCCACGGCAATATTTGTCGTTCTACGATGGCGGAGTTTGTGATGAAAGAATTGGTTCGTCGGGCGGGATTAGCAGAACAATTTTATATTGCGTCTGCGGCGACGAGCCGGGAAGAAATTGGCAATGATACGCATTGGGGAACGAAAGAGAAATTACGGGAAAAGGGGATTCCCTTTTCAAAGCGGCAAGCTGTACAAATTCGCAACGAAGATTATGCTGCGTATGATTACATTATCTACTTTGACAGTGAAAACAAATACGAAATTCGTCGCATCTGCGGTGACGATAGGGCTCATAAAGTACATTCCTTATTGTCATTTGCCGGTATGCATCGAGATGTAGCCGATCCATGGTACACCGGAAATTTTGACCAAACATACGAAGATGTATGGACAGGATGTCAGGCGTTGTTGAAATTTCTTAAAAGAGACAGTGTATAAGCTTGGTAAAATGAATGTATTTTCTCTGCTAAGCAAGGTATTTTTATGATATAATATATACAGGCATAATAAAATGACACCTAATGAAGGGTGTCATTTTATTATGTCAATTGACAGGGATATCAAGTCTTCGTGCGAAGGCGATACAGAAAGGACGATAGATTCATGGAAACATGGCTTGATTTACATATGCATACGCGGTATAGCATGGATGGACAGTTTGAGCCGGCAGATTTGATGCAGCAATGCGCGGATGCCGGTCTGCGAGCTGTCGCTGTTACGGATCATGATTCGGTGCGTGCCATTCCCGAAGCCAAAGAGATGGCACAGCGTTTGGGGCTTTATTTTTTTCCGGGCATCGAAGTCAGTTGTCAGCATAACGGCAAAAATTTTCATTTACTTGGCTATGGCATCCATACCGATTGTGCCGTATTTCAACAGATAGAAAAAGATATACACGAGCAACGCTTGGCAAATTCTGAAAAAATGATGGATGCCGTCGAAGCATTGGGAATTTACCTCGACCGTCCCCAAATTCGGAATATGTCTTTAGATGGCGTTGTTGCATCGGTCACGATTGCTCGCGCAGCGTTGGCTGATCCGCGCAATGAAAACAACATCGTGTTAGCACCCTACCGACCTGGGGGAACGCGCGGCAATGCGCCGTATGTGAATTTTGGCTGGGATTTTTGCGGTCAAGGCGGTCCAGCATTCATTCCGATGGAATTACCTGACTTTGCTGCGTCTGTGCAAGTAATTCAACAGCATGGCGGCGCCGCTGTGTTAGCGCATCCCGGAGCCAATATGAAGCAGAATCGGGAGCTGACGGAAGAATTGATCCAATGCGGCATTGATGGCATCGAAGTATTCTGCAGTTATCACGATAAAGAAACAGCGGCATTTTATCGGCATATCGTGCAAGAGCATCAGTTACTGGATACGATTGGCAGTGATTATCACGGTCGGGCTAAGCCGCATATTTCACTGGGAACCTATGGTCATCCACAACCGCAGCCTGTTTATGAAGGGCTATGTGAAATCATTAAAAAACGCAATGGGGAAGTGTATTAACAATGAATTTGTTTGTTCGTACGATATGTCTGGTATCTTGTGTGTGTGCTTGCATGGCGATGCCTGTCTTGGCAGATCATCCTAAAACCTTGCCGACAACACCGATAAAGCCGGTGCAAGTAAAACAGGAAACGACGGTAACGACTCCCAAGCAGTCGGCTCATGCCGCATCTTCGAGTGATACGGTACTGCGTGAATATGATTCTGCGAAAGATGTTGCACCCAAAGAACCGTTTCCTGTTGTCGAAACGAACTTTACATTTCATGAACCGTTATTAGTACGACCGAAAACGGATATGATCGTCATTCATCATGTCGGGATTCCCGATGGGGATACGTCGGCAGCAGCCATTCATAAGGCGCATTTGGCCAATGGCTGGGCCGGTATCGGTTATCATTATGTCATTCGCAAAGATGGCACGATTGAACGAGGGAGACCGCTGGCAACGGTCGGTGCCCATGCCGAAGGGCAAAATTATCACACTGTCGGCATCAATGTCACCGGTAATTTTGAAAAAGAAATTCCAACGAAACAACAGATAGACTCCTTAGAAACGCTATTGATATTCTTGTGCCAAACCTATCATATTCAGCCGGATCGAATGACGATTGTCGGCCATCGGGATGTAAACAGCACCGATTGTCCGGGCAGAAACTTGTACCGGCTGCTGGCGGAAATCCGCGATGACGTATCACTAGCATTAGCCAAAGAAAAGTTGAAGCATGTTCGGTTGCTACATCTGACGTATCCGCGTTCCTAAAAGGATACCCTGTCTTTCTGTGCTTTTTAGCCAAAATATGATATAATACGGTATATGGATGAAAATAAATAACGATAGGGCTTTAGGAAACTAAAGCCCCATTTTCTATGAGGTTTAGAGTCACATGAATCAATTATTTCAATGGGTCAATCACGATGAAAACATCAAGAATGCAGTACAGCAATTTAAGCAGCCCGGATGCCATAGTATTTATGGCTTAGGCGGCTCTGTAAAGAGTCTCTTGGTGGGAAAAGCATGGTGTGAAACCCAAAAACAAGCGATTGTTATTGTTCCGTCTAAGGAAAATGTAGCCGATTGGATGTCCGACTTACAGTTTATGGTCCCTCATGCAAGGGTATTGGATTTTCCCTTTGTGGACAAAGCCGTATTTACGACGACGGCGAAAAGTATGGACCGGTCGGCACGGCAAATGGAAGTACTCGGCTATCTTCGGTCCGGACAAGCCGGTATTGTCTTAGCCACGCCGGAAGAAGCACTGCAGTATATCTTGGCACCGCAACGTATTGATGATGCTGTCATTGATATTGCCGTTGCGACTGAATATGACCGTGAGCAATTGTTGCAGCATATTGTGGATAGCGGCTATGAACGTGTTGATTTAGTCGAACGACGGGGTCATTTTTCGGTACGCGGCGATATTATTGACCTATATGCCGTCAATTATCCCGATCCGCTGCGGCTGGAATTTTTTGGCGATGAAATAGAAAGCATCCGCTTTTTTGATGTCACCAATCAAAAATCAAAGGATACGACGCAAGATGTCCGTATCTTGCCGATTTCGCTGGAATGTCAGCCTGAAGAAGCGTCTTGTACGCTCTTAGATTATGTTGGCGACGGCGTGATTATTTGGGATGAACCGAATCGCGTGCGTGAAAATTTAAAAAAATTATTGAAAGAGTCCGATGAGTATAAAGGCCTTGTATGTCCTTGGAAAAAAGCTGTCAGCCAACAGCGGGGTAATACACAAATTGTGTTGTCCTTACTGGCACAGTCCGTACCGGACATGATGCTCGATTCATCCGTCAGCTTTGCTGCAAAAATGATGGCCAGTTTTCAAAAGCAATTTAATTTGCTGGCTGATGAATTAACGCATTGGCAGCAAAATGATAATGCCATTTTATTTGTCTTAGGCAGCAAAGAACGGACCGCGACGTTGACATCCTGGCTGAAACAACAGGGACAAGATGTTGCAATATATGATGACAGCATACCGCTGCAAACCAACGGTGTATATATTGCAGATGGAGAAATCCGCAATGGTTTTGAGTTGCCCTATGCTAAAGTTGTCATCATTTCCGAACGAGATATTTATGGCATGCAAAAACATCGTTTGCGTCATCATGCAGCCAAGGGACAGGAAATTAATGTATTTACGGACTTAAAGCCTGGCGATTATGTCGTTCATGAATCCCATGGTATTGGTCGCTATGATGGCATTAAAACGATAGAGATAGACGGCGTACATAAAGATTATTTGGAAATTCATTATGCCGATAAGGATATTTTATATGTACCAACAGACCAGCTGAATTTATTGCAACGATATATCGGCAATGAAGGAAATACGCCGAAACTGCATAAAATGGGTGGCAATGACTGGCAGAAAGCTCGTAAAAAAGCACAGAAGTCGATTACCGATTTGGCAGAAAAATTGGTATCTATTTACGCAAAACGAGAAATTGTAACGGGCTATGCCTTTCCGCCGGATTCACCGCAGCAGCAAGAATTTGAAGATGCCTTTCCGTATGAAGAAACGGAAGATCAGTTAAAAGCGGTCGCAGCAATTAAAAAGAGCATGGAAAAACCATTCCCCATGGATTGCTTGGTCTGTGGTGATGTAGGATTTGGTAAGACGGAAGTTGCGATGCGCGCTATTTTTAAAACGGTCATGGGCGGCAAGCAAGTCGCTGTTTTGGTACCGACTACCGTATTGGCACAGCAACATTTTCAAACCTTTACAGAACGGCTGGCCCCCTTTGGCGTGTCGTGTGAGGTATTAAATCGCTTCCGTTCGTATAAAGAAAAAAAAGAAATCTTAGCCCGTACCTTAAACGGCGATATTGATGTATTAATTGGGACTCATAGCCTGTTGAATAAAAAAGTCAAGTTTCAGGATTTAGGCTTGCTGGTAGTCGATGAAGAACAACGATTTGGGGTCGCGCAAAAAGAAAAATGGAAGGCTTGGGCGGCACATATAGATGTATTAACCCTAAGTGCTACGCCGATTCCGCGTACTCTCCACATGTCTCTCGTCAATTTACGGGAAATGTGCGTCATCGAAACGCCGCCGACGGATCGTTTCCCTGTCCAAACGTATGTAACAGAATATGACGAACGCATTGTCCGTGATGCCGTCATGCGTGAAAAGCGCCGGGGCGGCCAAGTTTTCTTTGTCTATAATCGCGTCGAAACGATTGAACGCATGAAAGATGAATTACAGGCCATACTGCCGGATATTACCATTGGCATTGCCCATGGGCAAATGGCCGGCGGTCAACTGGAACAGTTGATGTTTGATTTTTATGAAGGAAAATATGATGTACTCTTATGTTCGAGTTTGGTCGAAAATGGGCTGGATGTAGCTAACGCCAATACGATTATTATTTATGATGCCGATCATTTTGGTTTATCCCAGCTCTATCAAATGCGGGGCCGTGTCGGCCGCAGTCATCGGATGGCCTACGCATATTTCCTGTATCGCCGTGATAAAGTATTGTCGGAAGTCGCTGAAAAGAGACTGCAGGCAATTAAAGAATTTACGGAATTAGGTTCGGGATTTAAAATTGCCATGCGAGATTTGGAAATTCGCGGCGCCGGCAATTTATTAGGCCGAGAACAACACGGTAACATTGCCAGTGTCGGTTTTGCCATGTATTGTCATATGCTGGAAGAAGCCATTGCCAATGTCCAATCTGGGAAAACCAAGGAGAAACCGGTACCGGAAACGGTGATGGAAGTACACGTCGATGCATTTATTGATGACCCGTATATTAGTAATGGCGGGCAAAAAATTGAAATGTATCAACGCATGGCTATGCTGAAAACAGAAAAAGAATTAACAGAATTGGAAAACGAATTATGCGATCGCTATGGCAAGCCGACCCAGCCGGTTCAAACCTTATTGACAGCGACGCATATTCGTTTACGAGCACAAGCCCAGCATATCTTGATGATTTCTCAAAAACGCGATGTATTGGAACTCAAATGGCAGCATACAGCGCAAATGCCCATGCTTACAAAACTGGATAAGAAACAGCAGCGCATCATACGGCCTGTTCCCGGTAATCCATTGATGCTTCGCATATCCCTACAGGGTGTATCCGATATATTAGCGTTTTTGGATTCGATATTGAAAACCTTTGCATCCTTACGAAAGGGGAATTCGCTTGACTAAAACATCTTTTTTGCGAGGTGCGATGATTTTGACGATTGCCGGTATCGTCGTAAAAATTCTCGGCGGCATGAATCGCATTCTCTTATCCCGCTTATTGGGAGGAGAAGGCATTGGTCTGTATCAAATGGCATATCCAGTCTATATCTTGCTGCTCAGCATTGCCGGCGCAGGCATTCCCATCGCGGTATCCATCATGATTGCAGAACAAACAGCGAAGGGAAATTATAGCGGTGCCAAGCGGATTTTCCATATTACGTTGATCGCTGTAGGGATTACGGCATGTTTGTGCGGCGCTGCCATGTTGTTTGGGTCAAAACTGTTGATTCAATATGGCATGGTACGAGATGAACGAGCCTTGCTGCCATTAGTGGTATTGGCGCCGGCTTTGACGATTTCCATGATTACGTGTTGTTTTCGTGGCTATTTTCAAGGGCTGCAGCTCATGACGCCGACGGCTGTCTCTCAAATGACAGATCAGTTTGTCCGTGTATGCACGATGCTTATCCTTGCTTGGTTCTTTTTGCCCTATGGATTAGAAAAAGCAGCCGCCGGCGCGACGTTTGGGGCTGTTCCGGGAGCAGCTGTCGGGCTTGCTGTGATTGCCGTGTTATATTATCGGCACACACGGACGCCGTTACCTGTTGATACACGTGTGTTTGCGCCGTGCAAAGCGATGCAGATTCTTCGTCGTCTGGCCGTGCTGGCAATCCCCGTAGCTGCTGCCAATATGCTGCTGCCGGCTGTAGCTAGTATTGATTTATTTATTGTACCGGCGCGATTGGAAACGGCTGGCTATACCGTTCATGAAGCGACAGCGTTATATGGCTATTTGACAGGCATGGCTAATGGATTGGTGCAGCTGCCTACTATTTTGACCATTGCCTTGGCGACCAGCTTGGTGCCGGCTGTATCAGCAGCCTATTCGAATCACGATATGGATGGCGTATTACAACGCGTTCATACAGCCATGCGCATTGCCAATGCTATTACCGTACCGGCATGCTGCGGTTTAGCCGTATTAGCCGTACCCATTTCGCAGATGTTGTACGCCACACCCGCAGCAGGGCCGGCAATCTGCGTATTGTCCATATCTGTATTTCTCGTCGGGCTGCAGCAAATTACTAGCGGTTTATTGCAAGGGATGGGACACACCGCTATTCCCTTATGCAATATGGTTATCGCTGCGGTGTTTAAAATTGTCTTAAGCTGGCAACTGACCGCCATTCCTTGGTTGGGAGAAGTCGGTGCCGCGTGGGCTACGAATGTCGATTTGGCCGTTGCAACAGCACTCAATTTATATATTTCTCATCGGTTGATTCAATACCACGTACAATGGATGTACGTATGCCGATTATTTTTAGCTGCCGCAGCGATGGCAGGAACGGCTTGGTTTATCTATCAAGGACTGGTGCTGTTTTTGGGAAATACGCTGGCTACGATCGCTGCGATGGGAATTGCCGTATGTGTCTATGTGATTGGGCTCATTGTGTTGCGGGCCGTACAAGCCAGTGACGTAGCCCGCATCCCTGGCATAGGCCATACACTGGCATCCGTGGTCAAGCGATTAGAATCGTAAAGGAGACATACCTATGGGGACGATTGAAATACTATATATGGGAACAGACCAGCCTGGCTGGCAGCATCCGGCAGGAGGAACGCAGTCATTTGAAGAATGGTATCAGCCTGTCGTCACGCATCTATTGGAACTTGCGGCATCTCGTGATATTGTGCATACCGTACCGGGTGGGCCAAAAATGGCAGCAGCTGTCAAGAAGATGATTCAAAAGGCCATCGATGCACAGCAGCCGGCTGTCATGCCTTTTGATATGACGCCGATTATCGATGTCATGGCGAAGCTGCGCGGCGAACACGGCTGCCCTTGGGATAAAGCGCAAACCCATCAAACGCTGCGCCGGTTTTTACTCGAAGAAGTGTATGAAATGCTCGATGCCATTGATCAGCAGGATGTGCAAGGTATTCGGGAAGAATTAGGCGATGTGCTATATCAAGTGGTAATTCACGCTCGCATTGCTGAAGAACAGGGCCTTTTTTCAGCGCAGGATGTTGTAAAAGACATTGCAGAGAAGATGATTCGGCGTCATCCCTACGTTTTTGGCGAAAAAAGCCTTGAAAACATAGGTGCGAGTATGTTAAACTGGGATAGATTAAAGCAGGGAGAACAGCGACAGCATCATACACATCTGCTGGACGGCGTGGTAAAAGGACTGCCGTCCCTCTTACAAGCCTATAAACTTCAGGAAAAAGCAGCGAAAGTTGGATTTGAATGGAACGAGATAGACGAAGTCTTTGATAAGTTCCAAGAAGAATGGCAAGAACTTCGCAGTGCTATCAAAGAACAAGAGCTTGATCATATAGAAGAAGAAGCAGGAGATGTGCTGTTTGTCTTTGCCAATATATGCCGGCGTCTCAAGATAGAGCCGGAATGCGCGTTACATCGAGCTAATACTAAATTTCGCCGTCGTTTTTCCTATGTAGAAGAACGAGTTCAATCTTCTTCTCGTTCGTGGAGTGACTTTTCGCTTGATGAGCTGGATTCATTTTGGAATGAAGCTAAAATGATAGAACGAAAATCGAAAGGAAGCGATTAGTTTAACACTACTAGATGTAACCATTTAAAGGAGGACTTATCAATGAATAAAACCGATTTAATCAAAAACGTAGCCGAAAATGCTGAATTAACAAAAAAAGATGCAGAAAAAGCAATAAAAGCTGTATTTGAAGAAATTAGCCAAGCCTTAGCTGATGGTGATAAAGTACAAATTATTGGTTTTGGTACATTTGAAGTTCGTCAGCGTAAAGCACGCGAAGGCCGCAATCCTCGCAATAACGAACCGATTCAAATTGAAGCATCCAAAACACCGGCATTTAAAGCTGGCAAACAGTTAAAAGACTTGGTCAACAATAAATAAGTAACCAATCAAGGGAAGGGCCGCATAAAAAACGGTCCTTTTCTTTTCTTACAATTTGTCGTAACATAGTATATAATGAAGTATCTAAAATCTTCTACGTAAAAGAAGGAATTTCCATGACGAAGAAAAAAGTCCTCATTATGTCGGCTTCTATTGGAACCGGACATACACAGGCAGCACGAGCCATAGAAGAATATATTAAAACACTGCCCGAAGAGTGGGACGTAGAGCAGCTGGATTTTTTATCGAATGAAGTCCTTTCCATTGACAATATTGTAAAGGAAACATATATCAAAATTTTGGATTTATTTCCTATGCTGTATGATTTGATGTATTACTCTTCCCAAGGTTATAAAAAAGGCATGGCGGTAAAAACCTTGATTGCCTGGGGACTCAAACGCCGTATGCTGCGTGTGCTGGCTGATAAAAAACCGGACATATTAGTATTTACACATCCTTTTCCTGCCGGCGCAGCGGCGTTGTTAAAACGGCAGCATCGCTTACAAATTCCGATTGTCGGCGTCATTACAGACTTTGCGATTCATCAGCTTTGGGTATATCCGCAAATGGATTTGTATTGTGTTGCGGCGTCACAGCTCAAAGAGTTATTACTGCAGCAGGGAATTGATAGTGATAAAATTATTGTTTCCGGCATTCCTGTACGCAGTGCCTTTCATCACAGCCATTGGCAGTGGGATGAAACCCACGCAAAAAACAAAAATGTATTGATTATGGGCGGCGGACTGGGAATGGGATCGATTCGCCAATCCCTCGTTTTGTTGGACAAATTGGACGCTGTCGATAACTTTACGGTCGTCACGGGATATAATGCGGATTTGTATGATGAAATTTATCAGCTGCGTCATGAACTGCGTCATCCTGTACAAGTGTTGGGATATACCAATCATATTCCCGAACTGATGCAGCAAGCGGCACTGCTGGTTACCAAACCAGGAGCTCTTACGTGTACAGAAGCTGCAACGGTGCAGGTACCGATGGTATTATATAGTCCTATTCCGGGGCAAGAAGAGGCTAATGCAACGTATATGCAGGAAAAATGCTGTGCCCGCTGGGTCAAACGACAGGAAGATTTAGTAAACGTCGTATCCGAACTTCTTACGCATCCCGATATGCTGCAGAAGATGGCTGATGCCAGTCTGGCGTGCCATCGCAACGGGGCAAGTATTATCGGTGGGCAAATCTGCCGTATGCTGCTGCCAAAACCAGGGTATCAGCTGAATCCCACAGGAAGTCCATGCTCACATGAAACGATATAATAATGCCGGGGCATCACGCAGCATAGCTGTTGTGACTGCATCCGGCCTTTTTTACAGAAAGGAGCTTATATGAGACAACAAAAAAAACGCCGTCGTGCATCACGCCGACGCTCGCATCCCTTGATTACACCGCTTAGTGTCTTATTTGTGATGCTGGCCATTTGTGCTGGTGCCTATTGGAATGCCAATACGGACACCCCGACAGCTTCATCGTCTACGGCAGCTATGGAACATTTGGCAACGGCAGATACAACTGGAAAAGATGCCGTATATACCCAAGTTTCAGCCGATGTCCAATGGGCGGTCGAAGCGTGGCTGCAAACCCAGCATGCTGAGGTATCTACGATCAAAACGGAAGAACGGCAGGAATATCGTCGCGCCACAGGAGGCTCGATTCGTTGGACAACGAAAAGTCTATTAGTTGTTCCCAAGAAAGCATTTTCTAAACAGGAGTTAGAAAAACAGCTTCGTACCAGTAACGGCAACATCGTATTATATCGAACCGAAGAAACGACGTTAGACGGAAAAGCGGTTACCGAATATGATATTGCGTATTTTGAAATGCTGGACACAGAACAGCTTTATCTAGTCATGGATAAATTGTATGTCGCTGCGCCGAAAGCATCGTCCAGTTTGTTGGAAGATGTAAAAAACTTTATTTTAGGCTCATCCAGCGGTTCGCTGCGAGACAGTGCAGCTAATAACATGGCAGTGAAAGAAACCAAATCGGCAAGCAGCCAGCCACTGACGAATCAAAAGCATCCAGCTCAGGTAAAAGGCCGCTTGGCTATTGTCATTGATGACTGCGGCAGTGATATGACTACACTAAACAAGTTAAATAATCTGCCCATTCCGCTGACCTATGCAGTAATGCCAAACAAACCGCATACGACCGAATCGGCCCAAAGCGGCTATCAGGCAGGACGTAAAATCTTTGTTCATCTGCCTATGCAGCCGTTACATGTAGCTTCTTCGGAATCTGTCTATATTAGCAGTGACATGAGCGACAGCAAGGTAAAATCGACAGCCAACGAGCTGTTGGATCAAGTACCGCATGCCATTGGCATGAATAATCATCAAGGTTCCATGGCAACGGCAGATTCCCGTATTATGAAAGAGGTCATGGCTGTGATGAAAAAACGCAAGATGGTATATTTGGACAGCCGAACGAACAGTACATCCGTAGGGGAACAGACAGCTGCGGCCATGGGCGTTGCGACGAGCCGGAATAACTTGTTTATTGACAATGATGCTGATGTAGCAGCGATTAAAAAACGTATCCGTCAAGGCGGTGACATCGCGAAAAACAATGGCAGTGCTATTATTATTGGTCATTGCCGGCCTAAAACTGCACAGGCTCTTAGCGAAATGATTGATGAATTAGTACAAGAAGGCATTGATATCGTATTTGTCACGGAATTAATGCAGTAAGGAAGAGTACATGGAAGCGTTACAGGATATTTCAATTTATATATTGGTATGTATCATGGCCGGCGGCTTTTTCGCCGGCTTCGTCGATTCGATTGCCGGCGGCGGCGGACTAATATCGCTGCCTGTATTACTCGCAACGGGGATGCCGCCCCATTTAGCCGTAGGCACCAATAAATTTGCAGCCACCTTTGGTGCTGTCATGAGTGCTTGGCAGTTTTTGCGGGCCGGTAAAGTAGATCGCCATTTGATCAAGCATCTCATACCCTTTACGTTTATAGGGGCTGTCATTGGCTGTATTTTCATGCTCCATCTCTCTGCAGACTGGCTGCAGCCGATTATTATTCTAGCTTTGATCATTGCGGCTGTCGTTGTCTTTACACAGCGTCGGCTTGGCAGTACGACTACATACCCGGGAGAAACCAAGAAAACACTATGGCAGTCGATTGCCGTAGCTTTTTGCATTGGTATATATGATGGATTTATTGGACCGGGAACGGGTACCTTTTTAATTATCGCCTTTGCTATGATCGGTTTTGATTTTATTATAGCTGCCGGCAATGCGAAAATTTTGAATTTAGTCAGTAATGTGACGGCCTTTATTTTGTTAGTATATAGTGAAAAAATTCTATATGCCTATGGGATTGCCATGGCTGTCTGTATTTTTTTAGGCGCCTATTTCGGTTCTCGAATGGCGATTCATCGCGGCACGGGTTTTATCCGTCGTATTATGTTGGTTGTCACCATCGTTTTAATTGGAAAACTGGCCTTAACCTATGCGGGTATACTATAAAAAAGGAGTATCATATCCATGGAATCTAAAATCGTATGTATCAGCGGCGGCACATCCGGTATCGGTTTGGCAACGGCTGAAATTTTACTAGAAAAAGGCTGGCAGACGGCTATTTGCGGCCGTAATCCTAAGCGAGGCGCGGAAGCACTGCAGTATTTAGCACAAAAAGGGTATACGGCGTTCTATATTCCTGGGGACGTCAGCCGTGATGAGGACTGCCGGCAAATCATTGCCCAAACAATACAGCAGTTTGGCCGGTTAGACGGACTCGTAACATCTGCCGGATATTATGAAGAGGAATTGTTGGAAAATACGACACCCCAGCAGGTACAGCAGTTGTTTGCAGTCAATGTCTATGGAACAATTTCATTATGCCGATATGCCTTGCCGTACTTAAAAAAGACCTGCGGCAGCATCGTAACGGTTAGCAGCGATGCCGGCTTGCAGGGAAACGTGGCTTGTTCTATTTATGGTGCCACGAAAGGGGCTGTCGTTGCCTTTACGAAGTCCTTGGCATTAGAAGCAGCGCCGCATCAAGTCCGCGTCAACTGCGTATGCCCCGGTGACGTCGATACGCCGCTATTAGAAAAACAGCTGCAGTGCGATCCGTCTCTTACCAGAAAGTCGCTGCAGGAACAGTACCCGTTATATCGATTGGCAAAACCGGAAGAAATAGGGCGGAGTATTGCTTTTTTATTAAGCGAAGATGCGTCCTTTATTACGGCTGCGGCCTTATCTGTAGACGGTGGTTTGACAAGCTGGTAAAAAAATGAGAAAATTAAATAAATCTAATGATTTTTTTAGGCGATGGGGTGATATACATGGCAGAAGAAATGAAAACCGTAGAAGAATTGATGAAAGAAATTGCCGCGTTAAAGCAAGAATTAGCTGATTTGAAGGCAAAAGCACCGGCAGTGAATGATGATGCGTCGACTGTGATGAATTCGTTAGATCAATCCACAGAAGATGCCGATGTAAAGGTAGAAACGTTATGCCGCTGGGCCGCAGCCCGGGCCGGCGCCATTGTAGTGGCACCGGTGTTGGGAACTGTAGCACTGATGGCCAATGAAGTATATTTGGTAAGCCGTATTGCGCGCGTGTATAATGTAAAACTGACGGAACGTGCACTTATTGCATTCTTGGGAGCTGTAGGAAGTCGTATGGCAGGAAACCTTTTGACGACCCTGATTCCGTTCAGCGCCATTCAAGTACCTGTCGCTGTCGGTATTACCTATAGCTTGGGACGTGTTACCCAACGCTGGATGAAAGACGGTATGCCTACGGATATGGGCCCGTACATTGATATGATGGCAGAATGGAAAGATAAAGCACGGGAACAAGTAGACCGTCTCCGTGAAAGTCCGCTGAAAAACATTCCCCTTGGCGATGAAACGATTGATTTCATGAAAAAGTGGAGCGGTGCTGCCAAAGACAAACTGCAGGATGTCAAAGAAAAAGGACAGGAATTATATCACACAGTACGTCATCCGAATGATCTCGTCGATGAAATGATAGACGAAAAAGATGCTGCCCAAGCTGCTGACGCATCGGAACCAGAAAAAAATACAGAAGAACCAAAAGAAGAACCGAAGACAGATACAGTCGCAGCAGAACCTGCTGCCGATACTGTTTCTTCGACACTCGACGAACAAGTAAAAGCAGCGGTAGAAGACGCTAAAAAGTCATTGGAACACGAATAGGAGTCAGCCTATGTGGAACGTATTGCACTTCTTCGCCCGTTTTTATACGCCGGGAAAATTTATTCGATTTATTCAGGGAACAGGCCGCCGCATTCGTTTTATGCCTAAACTGCTGGCTATTTTTTACTGCATGCAGGATGAAGATACACCCAAAGTAGTAAAATTGGCATTGATGGGGGCATTGGGCTATGTCATACTGCCCTTTGACTTCATTCCAGATGGCTTTGCTGGTATAGGTTGGCTGGATGATGCCGCAGTCGTTGCTGCAGCGCTTCATTTTGCAGGCACCTATTTAAAGCCGGAACACAAAGAAAAAGTGCGCCACATGTTTCCGTTTGTAAAATTATAGGGCATAACCAATTTCGAGAAGGAAAACTCCTCGAAATTGGTTATTTTTTCTTAAATTCAGAGACAAATCCTTTGACAAACATATCGCATCATCGTAAAATGATATAAGTGCGTTTTTATAATGAGAGTAGGTAAAAAGATGGTTACAGTTATTGAAAAAGTGCGTTTTTATGAAACCGATATGATGGGAATTGCTCATCATTCAAATCACATTCGCTGGTTTGAATGCGGGCGCTGTGAATATCTGCGTCAAGCAGGCATAGACTTATTTGAATTGATGGATGAGGGCATCTTATTTCCGATTAAACAGGTTTCGTGCGAATATATTTCACCGATCAATTATGCAGACACGATTCGCATTGAAACGAGTCTGTCTAAATTGACACGAGCTCAAATGGTATATTCGTATCGCATTGTACGCCATGAAGATGATACCTTGTTGGCAACGGGAACCTCTCAAAATGTCTTTACCCATAAAGATACGGGGGCTGTAGCCCGCTTGGATGATGCACATTATAAAAAGCTGAAAGCATGGTATGAACAAGAAAAAAAAGCTGTGCAATAATGGAGGAATGTCTAGTGGATAGGAACAAACAACCTATCGGCGTATTTGATTCCGGCGTCGGTGGATTGACCGTCGTGAATAAGCTGCGTATGCTGCTGCCTCATGAAAACATTATTTATGTAGGTGATACGAAACGAAATCCCTATGGTTCACGCACGCCGTCAGAAATCATATCATATACACGCGATATACTGCACTATATGACTGCCCAAGGCGTAAAGTTAGTCGCTATCGGCTGCAATACCGTTACGGCAGTTGCCTATGACATGGTGCGTTCAGAAGTAACGTATCCGCTGATTGGCATGAGCCGCGGTATCGCAACAGCCAGAGAAATTACAACGACTAAAAAAATTGCCGTCTTTGCAACGGAGTTAACGATTGCCAATCATAGTCACAAAAAGATTGCCGCTGCCATCGATCCGGAAATCGAAATCGTTGAACAGGCCTGCCCGGCATTAGCAAACCTAATCGAACGGGGCGTTTTGAGTGGCAACGAAATTTTGGAACCCTTGAAGGCCTATACAGCGCCGGTTATTGCATCTGGTGCGGATACGGCTATTTTTGGCTGTACTCATTTCCCGTTTATCCAACCGTTATTCGAAGAACTGTGCGGTGATTCGATTGCCTTTGTGGACCCAGCGCATGAGATGGCACTGCAAACGTTGGATGTATTGAAAAAAGACAATTTACTGAATGATGATACAGAAAACGGATATTTAAAGCTTTGCTTTACAGCAGAACCGGAACGGGGAGGCCGCTTGGCAGAACATTTAATTCCGTCAAACGAATTTAGTGTCGAGAAAATTTCTTTTGCCTAAGGGCAACTATATCGTATACATTATATTTTTAGTAAAAGGAGTCTTGAGCCGTGTTACTGTATGTTTTAATCAATGTTGTAATCGCTGTTATCGGCATTGTCGCCGTGTTGTACCTGTTGTTCCGCCTGTTTGCCTGGCGGCAGGGGGATGCCCGCTTTATCATTGAAGCGCGCCGTCGCAAACCCTTTGCATTAAAAGAACTGACAACAGATACGGCTGTATTTGAAACCGAAGTTCCGTTTTATAACGGCGGTCGCCAATTAGGTACGATTATGGATTTTTATCCCCGTACGTTGTTGCCGCGTGAACAATATGATAAATGCATTGTTCACTCTCAACTTGCCAATAAAGACGCTGAACGCGATGATAATTATTGGGAATCTGTTATCTATAATCCCGGCGATCATGGCAAAATCCGTGTGACCATTGCATTGGTCAGCAAAAACCATTCTATTCGCGAAGATTTGAAGACATTCCCGGATATGCCGATTGATTTGGTATATCAAGTCGTTTCCCGCAGTGAATGGTATATTCATAAAGCCCGTATTACCTTAAAGGCTACGGAAGTCCAACACGAACTGGAACTGCATTAGGAGGTATATGGCAATGGCAGAATTAGAATTAATTCCTGTAAAAACAAGAATTCTTACAGATAAAGATGATATTGTAGATGTAATTGAAGAATATGCAAAAAAAGATGTCGGCCCTGATGATATTGTTTGCTCGGCAGAAAGCGTCGTTGCAATTACACAGCGTCGCTATACGCGTCCGGAAGAACTGACACCGTCTTGGCAGGCTCGCCTCATGCGTCGTTTTGTTCCCGGTGAAGGCAGTATGGCTAGTTTATACGGCATGCAGGCTGCGATGAACTTAGAAGGGGAATGGAAAATGCTGTTTTGCTTTATTATCGGTTTCTTGGCAAAATTAATCGGCAAAACTGGTGTTTGGTATCACTTATGCCGTCAGGCATCCTTGACTGATGACGTAACAGGGACCATGCCGCCTTTTGATAAATGCATCGTATACGGCCCGGAAGAACCGGATAAAGTAGCCGAAAAAATCAAACAGCGTTTGGGCTGCTACGGAGCCTGCGTTGCCGATGTCAACGACTTGAAGCGCTCTGCTGTATTGGGCCATTCCCGCGGTTTAGATCCGAAAGAAATTGCTAAAATTTTGATTGACAATCCCTTTGGCAATGCATCGCAAAAAACACCTATTGTTATTATTAAAAATTATGCTAAATTTGTAAAACAAGGTAAATAAGACACTGGGAAGGATAGGATATATGAAGCAGACTATTGTATTAGCGACACATAATGCAGGGAAAATTCGGGAATTGAAAACTATCTTGCAACCATTGGGATATGATGTGAAAGCAGTGCATGAAATTTGCCCTCATATAGAAGAACCGGAGGAAACAGGTACGACCTTTGCGGAAAATGCCCGCTTAAAAGCGGCGTATTATTTGCAGGCGACAGGGCTTCCTTGCCTTGCAGATGATTCCGGCATTATTGCCGATGCACTGCAAGGCCGTCCTGGCGTCTATTCGGCACGGTTTGCCGGTCCGGAATGTGATGACGAAAAAAACAATCAAAAACTGATTCAAGAGTTAGCCCTATTTCCGCCGGAAAAACGAACTGCCCATTATGCCTGTGTGTTAGTCCTTCTGTTTCCGGATGGACGTGAAATTGAAGCTGAAGGGCGCTGCGAAGGGGTCATTCGTGACTTTTACGCGGGTGCGAATGGATTTGGCTATGACCCGCTGTTTTATATTCCGGACAAAGGAAAGACGATGGCTGAAATGTCTATGGAAGAAAAAAATGCCATCAGCCATCGGGGAAAGGCATTGCGAAAATTAGCAGAGGCATTATCATGAGTAAAGAATATGTGGGAATTGTCAGTGACAGCCACGGACGCTTTGCAGCACTAGAAAAGATGATAGAACAGGCACCGCCGGTAACGGCTTGGATTCATTGCGGTGATTATTGTGAAGACGGTGATGATTTAGCAATCTATGCTGACGTGCCAGTATACACGGTGCTGGGCAATAATGATTTCATGACAAAGACAAATACCCCGGAATATCGCGATGTCGTGATTGGCGGCATGCATATTTGGGCGATTCATGGGCATCAATGGCATGGCAGACAGCGTTTGGAACGGCTAGCTGAGTTTGGAAAACAATATGGCGCGTCACTCGTTGTATTCGGCCATACCCATTGTCGGTTTTATGAAACCATACACGGCATGCCCATATTGAATCCCGGAAGCATTGCCTTGCCTCGTGATGGCCGTCACGGCACATATGCCGTATGCTGTATTGAAAATGGCGTACTGACCGATGTACGCATGTATACATTGACTGAGTAAGACGCAAGTGGATTACGGTAACTCTAACGTAAAGGTATGGATAAGATGAAAAGTAAAGCAAATAAACTTAAACTGTATGGTTTCAATAATCTGACAAAAACGCTGAGCTTCAATATGTATGATATTTGTTATGCTGTCAGTGATGAAGCAAGACAGCAGTATATCGAATATATTGATGAACAGTATAATGCGGAACGCTTGACCAAAATATTAAAAAATGTTTCTTCCATTATTGGCGCACATATTTTGAATGTTGCCAGTCAGGATTATGACCCGCAAGGCGCAAGTGTTACGATTCTGATTTCTGAGGAAGAAATTGAACAAGCGAAAGATGCCGATGTAGTATGTCATTTGGATAAAAGCCATTTGACGGTACATACCTATCCGGAAAGCCATCCGCAAAAGGGGATTATGACCTTTCGTGCCGATATCGATGTGTCTACGTGCGGCCGTATTTCTCCGTTAAACGCGTTAAATTATCTGCTAGACAGCTTTGATTCGGATATTGTTACGCTAGACTATCGTGTACGTGGGTTTACGCGGGATGTAAATGGTAAAAAACTGTTTATTGATCATCGTATCAATTCGATTCAGAATTATATTGCTCAAGCGACGCGAAATCGATACGATATGATTGATGTCAATGTATATCAAGAAAATATTTTCCATACCAAAATGATGTTGAAAGAATTTGATCTCAATAATTATCTGTTCAATATAACCAAAGATCAATTGACAGAACGACAACAAATACAAATTCGCCGACTCCTGCGTCAAGAAATGCAGGAAATATTTCACGGACGAAATATGCCAACAATGCGATAAAATGAAAAGAGAATTGCCTAAGCAATTCTCTTTTTTTATGATATAATGTAGACAGAGATTAATAAATAAATGCGTCGAAGATAAAGGAGCTTATAGATATGGATACAAAAAAAACATTGTGCAAAATCGGCCGTAAAATGAAAGAAGCTGGTTTGGTGGCAGCTTGTGACGGCAATATCAGCTTTCGCCGTGCAGATGGGACGATTGTTATTACGCCGTCAGGCGTACCTAAAGGAGAGGTGAAACCGTCTGATTTACTGATACTGGATGCCAACGGCAAGTTGCTAAAGGGGAAGGGCAAACCTTCTTCCGAAACGGCGCTGCATGTAGAAGTTTATAAAGCCAGAGCAGATGTGCAGGCGATTATTCATGCCCACCCGATTGTAGCAACGGCAGTGACTGTTGCGGGACTACCATTTCCCAGTACGCTTGTTACCGAAGGCAGTCTTGTTTTGGGCCCGGTGGTACCAACGGTTCCGTATGCCGCTCCGGGAAGTAAGGAGTTGGCCATTGCCTGTGCTGAATATGCGAAAAAAGTAAATGTTTTCCTGATGGAACGCCATGGCGCATCGGCACTGGGGAAAGATTTACAAGAAGCCTTAAACCGTATGGAAACCTTGGAAGCCGTAGCCAAAGTTTATCGTGCATCGTTGGCATTTGCCGTGAATACGCACGCATTGGAAGAAATACAACGGACGCAGGATTTTGCTTCCTTAGTAAGCCGGTAATAGGTAATACGTTATGTCTTCATGCAAAAGAAGATGGTAACATACAGCGCTTATAGTATTTCGTTAAACGTTTTTAGTTTGAAGTTTGAAGAAAATGAATGGTCATGCTGCAACGGATATACGTAAGAGGGTGTGACAAAAAGGGGTTGTAACAAAATGGATTTAACGTTCTCATTTTGTTACAACCCCTTTTCCTATTTCGTGCGCTAATGACGGTTATTTCTCCGTATGGGCACTCCAATTTTTAGGTTCTACGATATACGTTGTTTGGTTGTCAAAGATAACAAAGCCAGGCGCGGCGTGAGCTGGTTTTTTGACATTGCGTACGAGCGTGCAGTCTACTTCGACTTTAGAGCTATTACGGCTTTTGCTGTAATAGGCAGCGAGTTGTGCCGCCATTAGGATTTGCGTATCTGTCGGCTCTACGCGATGACAGGCCAAGATAACATGCGAACCGGTTTGATTCTTTACGTGAAACCATAAATCATAGGGATGGGCTTTTTTTGTTGTCAAGAAGTCATTTTGCCGGTTGTTTCGTCCCACCCAGATAGCAATACCATCGGCATCAACCGTTAGAATATGCTGAGAAAATTCACGTTTCATTTTGTCTTTAGACGAAGAAGCAATCAATCCCATTTGCTTCATTTCCGCTTTGATGTCAGCTACTTCGCCTTTACTGCCGATATTTTCTAAGGCATATTCTAACGAATATAGGTACTCTAAATGGCGTTGATTTTCTTCATGCAGTTCCGCCGATTTTTGTTTTCGATTTCGCATTTTGGTATATTTTTTATAATACCGATTGGCATTGTCGGTCATCGAATAAGCCGGTTCTAAAGGGATGACAATATTTTCTTGCTGTTCAGATAATAAATTTTTTACGGTAATGCTTTTTTCATGATCATGTTTTTCATAAGCATAAATCATCAATAAATCACCGCATAATTTATACGTATCCATTTTCGCCGTTTCTTTTAATTCGATGGCAATGCGTTTAATTTTGCGTTTTTGCTTTTCAATTAATTTGGCAACTCGCTTTTGCATAATTTCTTGTTCACCGTTTAGGGTGCGGTGTGTTGCCTGATATTCATCCAAATATTCTTCAATTAAGGTAAAATGGCGTCGTGGATATGGACGAAGACTTTCTAATTCCAGCGGGAAAATGACCTCTTTATTTTGCACCGTATAGACATACGCACCGGAAACAGATTGTACTTCGTTGCCGAAGGTTTCAATAGCCCGGCACCATGTAAAAATATCTGCTGGCGATAAGGTACTTACTAGCTGATCTTTCTGTAAATTCGTGCGAAAAGCCAATTCGTTCAGGACAATCGTACTCATGCCGTTGAATCGTTTGAGCATCCATTTTCCCAGGGGTTCATCTGTACCGGTTTGCATCATCGCCGCCAGTTCTTCGGCAGAAAAGGCAAAGGGATCCATTCGCATAAAGTTAGGCGGAAAATCATAGGGTTCCTTGGGGGCAATCGTTCGCAATGCTTGTTTATCTTTTCGCGTTTTAATCAGTGCTTCGATAATCGTGCCGTTTTCTGTAAAAATAACATTGCTGTATTTTCCCATTAATTCCACATGGATTTTACGAGTCGCCAATCGCCCTGAAATATCCAGCACATCGACGGCAATTTCAATCAGCCGATCTAAATGCAGCTGCTGAATCGACGCAATACGGCCATTTTCATAATATTTTCGTAAAAACATGCACAGCCCCGTAGGAATATCCGGTGTCGGGGGCATTTTTTTTGCAATATACAGACGAGGTGAATCATCCAGCGTGATAATCAGATGATGAATACCAGTGTCATTAAATATGCGAAAATACAAAGAACGGCCATCTAATTGATAAATTTTAGATATTTGTCCGCCCTTTAATATCTCTTTTAATTCATTGGTAATACAATGTAATGTGATGCCATCGAGATTCATGTAGCATATCTCCTCTTCTATCTTTGAAAAATTACCTCTATCATACCATGAATAACGCCGTCTGAGTAGAGAAGGAAGTATTTTCTTCTTTTAAATATAGATTTTTTAACGGAAGGACATAGACCAAACCCAAAAATTACGTTATACTAATGTTTTAGAATGATACCATAAAGGAGGTCCTACTATTGCGAAGTATGACTGGATTTGGAGCGGGAACGTACAGCAATGAATCCCTCAGCGTTACGATTGAGATGCGTGCCGTCAATCAGCGTTTTTTGGAATTAAATATACGCATGCCTCATGCCTATTTAGCGTTGGAAGACAGTTTGCGCCAGCAGATAAAAAAGGTATTGCATCGCGGCAAAGTAGATGTATTTGTGACGGTTCGTGAAATTGCGCCACAAGCGCCTGTTGTTTCTGTAAATTATGCAGCATTGACGGCTTGTAAAGATGCCTTGGATGCCGTACAAGCTAAGTTGTTTAATGGAGAAAAAACGACGCTGCCGCTCATTATGGGATTGACGAAGGATTGGTTTTCTCAAGAACCGCCACAGATTGATACCGACGCTGTCTGGCCTGCCTTTGAACAGGCCCTTTCCCTGTCGCTTCAGGAAATGACGGCTATGCGTCAACGGGAAGGTGAGAATATTAGCCGCGATTTACTGCAGCGGGCTGATACGATGACGACGATGATTGATACCATTGCGTCTCGCAAAGAAGAGATTCTGTCTCGCTATCAGGAACGCTTAGAAAAGAGAATTCTGTCTTTGTTGGAAAAAGCCGAAAAAGTTCCCGATGAAGACCGATTGCTGCAGGAAGTGGCTGTCTATGCAGACAAAGTAGATTTTACAGAGGAAGTTGTACGTTTTCGCAGCCATGTGGTACAATTAAAAGGGTTTTTGCAACAAGAAGGTGATATAGGACGCAAGCTTGATTTTCTGATTCAAGAAATGAATCGGGAAGTAAATACGATTGGCTCTAAAGCTGACGATACAGACGTCACTGCCTATGTACTGCAGCTGAAAAATGAAATAGAAAAAATTCGCGAACAAATTCAAAATATTGAATAATGGTGAAGCTATGGATTTTAATTTACTAAACATTGGTTTTGGCAATATGGTAATGGGCAGTAAAGTAGTGGCTATCATTAGCCCGGAATCAGCACCTATCAAACGAATGATTCAGGATGCCCGAGAACGCAATATGCTCATTGATGCTACGTTTGGCCGTAAAACCAGGTCTGTACTCATCATGGACAACGGACAAATTGTATTGTCTGCCCTGCAGGCAGAAACGATTTCTCATCGTATTGTGCCAGTAGATGAACCGATAGAACATACAGAAGAAGAAACGTAGAAGAGAGGATGTTTTTATATGAACGATTCCGGTTTATTAATTGTCGTATCCGGGCCGTCCGGAGCTGGAAAGGGAACGATATGTGATGCCCTTCGCCAACGGTTTCCCAAAATTCACTATTCCATTTCTATGACGACGAGGAATCCCCGTCCCGGTGAAGTCGATGGTACGAATTACTATTTTACGACGAATGAACATTTTGAAGAATTATTAACACAAGATGCGTTTTTGGAACATGCAAAAGTATACGATCACTACTACGGCACGCCTAAAAAGTATGTATATCAGATGCTGCAGGAAGGCAAGCACATTATGCTGGAAATTGATATTCAAGGAGCCATGCAGGTAAAAGAAAAATATCCGCAGTGTATCCTTATCTATATCGTACCTCCCAGCAAAGGCGTGTTGGAAGCGAGACTCCGCGGACGACATACGGACAGTGATGAAGTCATTGCCGGCCGTCTGGCAAAAGCGAGTGCCGAATTAGAATGGATACCCAAGTATGATTATTTGATTATTAATGACGACTTGGATACGGCCATTGAAGATGCTGCTGCTGTATTACAGGCAGAAGAAGAAAAAGCCGCCCGCCTTACGCATCGTATTGCCGTATTGAAAGAAAATTATAAATAACAGTTTGTAAAAGGAGAGATATGTTATGTTAATTAAACCGACCTTAGAATCTTTAATGAAAAAAGTAGACAGCAAATATACGTTAGTAACGTTAGCCGCTAAACGGGCACGTGAATTAACCGATGGCGATGAACCGTTGGTAGATGTGGATACAACGAAAGTCGTATCCATTGCCATGGAAGAAATTGACCAGGGTAAAATCACGTATGAAGCCCCGCAGGCTGGTATCAAATAAGCGACGGAGGCTTGGCATGTTACTAGAAAATAAGAATGTTGTGCTGGGAATAACCGGTGGCATTGCTGCGTTTAAGGCGGCTGAAATTGCCAGCCAGCTTCGTAAACGCGGTGCAAATGTCAAATGCATTATGACACAGCATGCAACAGAGTTTATTACTCCCTTGACTATGCGGGAAATTTCCGGAAATCCCGTTGCCGTTTCGATGTTTGGCGATATTCCCGAATTCAATGTAGAACATATTGCCTTGGCACAATGGGCAGATATCTTTGTCATCGCACCGGCTACGGCCAATATCATCGGTAAAATTGCCGGCGGCATTGCGGACGATATGCTTTCTACGACCGTCATGGCGACGAAAGCCCCCGTGTTGATTGCGCCGGCTATGAATACCAATATGTATCTCAATCCGATTGTACAGGACAACATTCATAAATTGGAACAGTATGGATATGAATTTATTACGCCCGCAAGCGGTCATCTAGCTTGTGGTACGACCGGTATCGGACGGCTCCCGGAACCAGCTGATATTATTGATCATATCGAATGGATTGCGTGCCGGACAGATGTACTCAAAGGCAAAAAAGTAATCGTTACTGCCGGCGGTACACGCGAACCAATCGACCCGGTTCGGTTTATCGGCAATCATTCCAGCGGCCGAATGGGCTTTGCTATTGCTAAAGCTGCTGCCTTTGCCGGTGCGGAAGTTACCTTAGTTGCCGGGACAACGGATCATCTTAAGACGCCGGTGGGACTGGCACGCCGCATTGATGTCGGCAGTACGCGAGATATGAAAGAAGTCGTTGATTCCTACTACGATACGTGCGATTTGGTGATTAAAGCCGCAGCTGTTGCCGATTACCGTTCGGCTCATCCAGCAGAAAATAAAATAAAAAAATCCGATGAAACATTGACGCTGCCGATGACAAAAAATCCGGATATTTTATTCGGCTTAGGACAGCGAAAAAAACATCAAGTATTAGTCGGATTTGCGGCTGAAACAACGCATGTTCTCGAATATGGCGCGGCCAAACTAAAAAAGAAAAACTTAGATATGCTCGTCGCCAATGATGTCAGCGCCGAAGGAGCCGGCTTTAAAGGCACAACTAATATTGCGACTTTCCTTTTCCCGGATGGTTCTGTTGAAAAATTAGAAAAAATGGGTAAAGATGAATTGGCAACACTCATTGTACAACGGGCGGCTGCCATTTTAGCTAAGAAATCATAACGCTAAAAGAAGCAGCTACGTTGGCATAAAAAATACAATTAAAAAATGAAATAGCTGCGTCATCTTACGACGATTGATAAAAAACAACTGCGCAGGAATATCCTCCTACGCAGTTGTTTTTTTTGCGTTTTACGAAGAAATGCCAACATATTATTAAACTTTCTTTATGATTGTATCCCTTGTCTACGTATGAAAACCTAGGAAAACAGCCATTCTTCGCAAAACATGCTGTGTCGTGTAACGCGTTACCTTTTATAGAATAGAAAAGAAGAGAAAAAAAGAATAAAAAATATATACTATTGAGAATATATTTCTATGACGATAGATAGGAATGATATTACCGGATAGTATTAATTTTAAACTTTTCATTACATTTTACTATACGTATACTCCTTACTGAGTGAGATAATCCAGTTTGACTTATCTTAGTATTATAGTGATATAATAAAAATAAACATATTAGATGAACAAAGGAAGTGAGCATATGGTTGTGTGTCCTAAATGTGGATCACAGAAGGTCGCGCAAATCTTATATAGATGCTCGACATATGAAACTTTAAAACTATCGGAGCGGAGAAAATATATTCTTGGTGGATGTATACCGATTGATAATACGATTCAGCCAGATTATGGGTGCTTGGATTGTGGTTATCGATGGGCGAAAGAACTACTCCCAGCTACAAAAATTATGAAAATCCGATATAAAGTGACAGAGAATGGTCCGTGTACGGTTGATATGCGTCAAACATGGATATACGAGATATTCCCAAATGGGCGGTGTGTCTATTATCTTTACCAAGGGCAGGACAATCATTACAAATTTCGAGAAGAAAAAGCAGTAAGTCCTAAAAAGGTGTATCAGCTAGCTAGTGAAATACAGAAAATTCTTGGTATTCCGTCACCAGAGATGTGTATCGCAGTATGCGATGGCTGTAGTTATAACCTTCAGATTACCTATGCAGATAAACGAAGGAACGTATTAAATGGAGATGTTTATGGAGAAGTATTTGATTCTCTCATGGAAAAATTTATACATAACGTATTCAATGAATAGGAGAATGAGACTTTGTATCTGTTAAATCACGACAATCCCGATCAAATCGAAGAAACTACGTTTGCCGAACTTGGAAAGAAAGAAAACTACATCGAAGAAATTCTCCGTAAGAATGTAAATATGGTCTGTGATGATGATGAATCCATGCTCATTGTAGGACAACAGGTTAAAAATGAAAAAAACGGACGGAGTGATCTGACTGCAATTGACGACGAGGGCAACATTGTTCTCATTGAAATCAAACGGGATAAGAAGGATATCGAACAACGGAAGGAAGCGTTTGAGTTTCAAGCCATTCGGTATGCGGCAAGTTGTGCAACAATTAAATCGACAGATGAACTTATTCAAAATGTTTTTACACCATATGTGGAAAAACATAAGGTAGAATTCCAAGGAAACGAAACACTGACATCAACTGAAATCGCACAGCGGGTTCTTTCGGATTTCGTTAAGGAAAATAACATAAAGACGTTTAATGAACACCAAAAGATAATTCTAGTTGCTGCTGAGTTTGATGAGCAAACACTCTCCGCAGTAGCATGGCTTAATAGTAATCAGGTTGATATTTCCTGTTATCAGGTAACGCCCTATAAGCTCGGTATGCAAATTCTTCTTGATATGAAAAAGATTTTGCCGGTTCCGGAATTTGATGATTTTTATGTGAGTATTGCAAAACAAAAGCCCCTGAATCGAAATAAAAAGAAAGACATCACCCGCCGTTCTCTTCCAAAGATCGATGCGATGATGTCGTGGGGCGTAGTAAAACCAGGAACCCATCTCGTTGCTAAAGGAAAAACAGATGAAGCTATTCTTCAGGAAAATGGACAAGTCAAAGTTATGACGACAGGAGCCATTCAGTCTATGCAGCAATGGTTAAAGTCAGTTTATGGTTGGTCTTCTGTAGAAACATATACTTTTGCGATTGATAAAACATCAGGAAAATCCTTATCTGATATTCGGGCAGAATATATGGAGAAAAATCAGTAGTTATACAGAAATAGGTTACAGATGATATGATAAAAAGCTATGAAACAAACACAGCAGTATCTCTAAGACCTTTCTGTATGAAGCCAATATATGGTTTAGAATTTGTGATAACGATTTTTTTAGTTTCTGTTTAAATTTAAGTAAAAAACAAGCATGCAGCAATTATCTCATTACTGCATGCCTGTTTTTTGTTTCGCATCAAACGATGCCTATCATACGTTCTGTACAGCCTTTAATATATCTTTTGCCATATTGTTTAAATTATACGCAGATGTCGTAATAACAGGGCAATCGGCTTCGTTTGCCAGGGAAATGGCACGTTTAATTTCTTCTGTTTTACCTTCATTTACATGGACAATCAACATGTCTGATTCGGCAATTGCCAATGCCAGATCGCGTTGTCGCCATAGCATGATAAGCTGTGGAAATCGGGCGGATACATATTGCTGCCATTCGATACTGCCGCCAATATAGCTGACGCGCCGACAATTTAGTACATTATCCAAATCCCGGGTATAATCATGCTGTGACATAAACGATGGGATAGAAAGGTCTTCTTCCTGGTTGGCAGATGGTTTCGTTTCTGTTGTAGTATGAAGCTGTTTTTCTGCTTTTTCTGCAGAGACAGTTGCTGCCTTTAACGCATTCAATTCATCTCGCATGGCAAGCATGTCATTTAACTGCTGTGCGGCCTTTTCTTTGATGTTTTCTATATCCGCATCTTTTTTACGAAGCTGGGCCTCATAGATGTCTTTCTCTTTAGCTCGTTCGGAACGTTCTGTCGTTAATTCCTGCCGCAGCCGCTGTAATTCAGCTTGTACGGCTTTTCGATTATTGGCTTCAATACGAAGGCGCAGCAGTTCTTCTTTCCAGGAGGCTATCTCTTCTTTTTCTTTGCGTAGTTGCTGTAATTCGTCTCGTTCTTTTTCGGTTAAACGGCCTGTTGCAGCTGATACGG
The DNA here is from genome assembly GCA_934202965.1 of uncultured Megasphaera sp. GTDB lineage: Bacteria > Bacillota > Negativicutes > Veillonellales > Megasphaeraceae > Megasphaera. Next base: position 154,928 of record CAKPYN010000001.1, on the reverse strand, counting down.
CAGGTGTGTCCGTTGCCGTATCTTGTACCCAATTAGTATCCGATACAGCCAGCAGATACATACCGAGTGCCAGTGCAAACGCATGTTTTACTTCTTGTATCAGCTTATATTCCGGAGCTACATCTACAATATCATCATCTTGTTCGATACTCACTAACTCAATAATTCCTTTATATTGAAACTCATGAAGTTTCTGCATGGTGGCATATCTTTCGATGTGAATCGTTCCCATGTAGACTTCCTTTTGCAGCTGTGAAGTCCAAAGATAGGTATTGATAAACAGTCGCGTTGTTGTCTGTTCATACATGCGAAATGTCAAACGACGTTGCGTATCTTGACTGCCTGTGGTATGCGAAAATGTCAACGCACCGTCTGCCAGCAGCTTAGAAGCTAAGACAGGCACTCTGTGCCATTTTCCTAATATTTCAACCCGTTTTGTCTTACGGAGTTCGGCTGGCCCGCAGTACCTAGCTTGTTCAAAATAGGGGTCGGTAAAGAAAATATCCTTCGGCCTCAATGTATTCATACGTAATCATCCTTTCTGTCCTTGCTTTTGTATTATACCATGATTTGCAACTGTTACGTGAGTTTCTTTTTCATATATTGCAATATCTTTTAGTGAAAAGGGCTTGCAATATCCGATAACTTGCTATATAATATGGCAGTGAAATAAATTAAATATATTCCATCAAGAGCTGTGGAGGGATTGGCCCGATGAGACAGCAGCAACCTTCAGCAAATGAAAGGTGCTAAATCCAACAGTATGTACTGGAAGATGGGTAAACATGGACCCCTCTTTGCAAGAGGGATTTTTTTTTGAGGAGGATATTCATGGCTAAAAATCACGAATTTTTTACGTCAGAATCTGTAACTGAAGGCCATCCCGATAAAATGGCGGATCAGATTTCAGATAGCATTTTAGATGCAATTTTAGCGAAAGATAAAAATGCCCGTGTTGCTTGCGAAACATTAGTAACAACTGGTATGGTTCACGTTGTTGGTGAAATATCCACAAATTGTTATGTTGATATTCCGCACATTGTTCGTGAAACAATCCGCGGCATTGGCTATACACGTGCAAAATATGGATTTGACTGCGATACATGCGGCGTGCTCGTATCTTTGGACGAACAGTCTCCGGATATTGCTATGGGCGTTGACGATGCCTTGGAAAAGAAAGAAGGCAACGAAGACAAATTTGATACCATTGGTGCTGGTGACCAGGGTATGATGTTCGGCTATGCTACAAATGAAACGGATGACTATATGCCGCTTCCGATTTCGTTAGCCCATCGCTTAGCTCGTCGTTTGGCGAAAGTTCGTAAAGACGGTACACTGTCTTATCTCCGTCCGGATGGTAAAACACAGGTTACGGTTGAATATGAAGACGGTAAACCGGTTCGTATTGATACCATTGTCATTTCTGCACAGCATAGCCCAGAAGTAACACGTGAACAAATCGAAAAAGATTTGCTCGAATATGTCATTAAACCGGAACTTCCGGAAGGCTTGTTCGATGATAAAACAAAATTATTTATCAATCCGACTGGCCGATTCGTTATTGGCGGTCCGCAAGGGGACTCTGGCTTGACAGGCCGTAAAATTATCGTTGATACCTATGGCGGCATGGCTCGTCATGGCGGCGGCGCATTCTCCGGTAAAGATCCTACAAAAGTAGACCGTTCGGCAGCTTATGCAGCTCGTTATGTCGCTAAAAACATCGTTGCTGCCGGCTTGGCTGACAAATGCGAAATCCAGTTGGCTTATGCCATCGGCGTAGCACATCCTGTTTCCATTCATGTAGAAACATTTGGTACAGGCAAAGTGGCTAACGAAACAATTGTCGATTTAATCCGCAAACATTTCGACCTTCGTCCGGCAGGTATTATCGAAATGCTCGATTTACAGCGCCCAATTTATAAACAGACAGCTGCATATGGTCATTTCGGCCGCAACGATCTCAATCTTCCTTGGGAACAAACGAATAAAGCCGATGTTCTTCGCAAAGAAGCCGGCTTATAATCGTAATTTGGCATCTAGTAATTGAATATGATACAATGTATAGGGGCTTGCTTGTCAAGTCCCTATATTTATGTCCGTACTATAGGAGTTTAGCATGATTGCAGAAATTATCATTAATACCACAGCCAAACGACTCCAACAGACGTTTACCTATGCCATTCCACAGGCTATGAACGTACACGTTGGCAGTCGGGTATTGGTCCCGTTTGGAAGACGACAAGAAGAAGGCATTGTGATTGCCGTTCAAGAAGGGATGGGTGAACATCTTTTGTTTACGATAAAACCGATTGCTGCCGTTTTATCTGCGCAAAATGGGTTTCAGGAAGAAATGATTCAAACAGCCCTTTGGATTTCTTCGTATTATCTTTGCAATCTTGCTGAGGCATTACGCTTGTTTATGATAGAAAAAAAAGGCATTACTGCTGAAGAATATTATGTCCTCGGTCAAACCAGTCCGGTAACACCGGAAGAACAGGAAGTAGTATCATACATCCGAGATCATGACCGCATTTTGAAGCGTACATTGCAGCGGACGTTTTCTTCATCATGTACGGAACAGCTGCTTGCCCGTGGCTGTATTCGCATCGAACGAACATGGAAAAATAAAGTGGCCGATAAAACAGAAAAGTGGCTGCAATTTCAGGCAGATGATACAGCGAATATACTGGCCCATCGACGCCGGCAAAAACAACTCTTGCAGGATATTAAAAAAGCAGGAGAGATTGCGTATCAGGAATTGATTCAAAAAGGCTATAGTCCCGCTGTGATCCGCAATTTAAGCGCTGCCGGATTTGTGCGAATCATAGAAAAAACACGCCGAACCTCGAATTTGCTGCAGACACTACCCGAAGATACGCATGTCGCACTGACAGCAGAACAACAAGCTGCCATTGCAGCAGTTCGTCAAGATACAAAAGGCGATACGTATGTGCTGCACGGTGTTACGGGCAGTGGTAAAACCGAAGTATATATGCAGCTGGCAGCGGATGTATTGAAACAAGGAAAACAAGTCTTTGTGCTCGTTCCGGAAATTGCGTTGACCGGTCAGATTGTTCGGCGTTTTATTCGTCGTTTTGGTGCAGACGTTGTCGTCATGCACAGTCAGCTTTCCAAGGGGGAACGGCAAAATAATTGGCTTCGCATGCTTCGCGGCGAAAGTCATATTTGTATTGGCGCGCGTTCGGCTGTATTTACGGCGGCTTCATCCATCGGGCTTATGATTGTCGATGAATCTCACGACATGTCATATAAACAAGATGAATCCCCACGGTATCATGCCGTGGAAGTAGCTCGCAAACGAGCTGCTTACTATCATTGTCCTGTTATTTTAGGCAGTGCTACGCCGTCTATTGCTGATTATTATCATGCCAAACAAGGGACATACCATCTGTTGGAATTAAAAAAACGAGTCCATAATCGGCCGCTTCCGCAGGTAACTGTCGTAGACATGCGGGATGAACTCGCTCGTGGTAATTATCGCGTCCTTTCAGACGCCATGCTGGCTTTACTAGAAAACACACTGGCAGCGAAGCAGCAGGCTATCATTTTATTAAACCGCCGCGGTTTTTCTACGTTTGTCATGTGCCGTAAGTGCGGGTATGTTGTCAAATGCCGTACCTGTGACGTACCTATGGTGTATCATAAACAGTTGTCCCACTTAAAATGTCACTATTGTGATGCTGAAGCACCGATTCCGAAGGTTTGTCCCTCTTGCGGCAGTAAATATATTAAATTTTTTGGAACCGGTACGGAAAAAGTAGAAGAACAACTCCATGAACTATTGCCAACGGCTCGCATTGTACGGCTGGATCAAGATACGACAAGCCGAAAAAACAGCGGCGATCGTATCATAGAAAGTTTCCGCCGTCATGAATATGACATTTTACTCGGTACACAAATGGTTGCCAAAGGGCATGATTTTGCTAATGTTCGAGCTGTAGGCATTTTATCAGCCGATAGTTTGTTGAATCTGCCGACATACTGGGCCGGCGAACGAACCTTTCAATTATTGACACAGGCTGCCGGCCGGGCAGGGCGCGGAGACATTCCCGGCGAAGTCATCATGCAGACTTATGCCCCAGAACATTATGTCATTCAATATGCGGCAAAACAAGATTATGTATCCTTTTATCAGCAGGAAATTGAATTTCGTGAGGCCTTTTTATATCCGCCGATTCATCAGATGATTAAACTCATGATTACCGATGAAAATGAAACATTGCTTTGGCAAAAAGGCAATGACATTGCCCAGGCCTTACAATGCTGGAACAACGAACAGGCATCGACAGTAGAAATCACAGGGCCTTACGTGGATATGATAAAAAAAATACGAAATAAATACCGTATTATTATTTTGATTAAAGGATCTGATGTGACGGCAGTGAAACAGTATATTCGTCAAGAACCGTTATGTTGGCAAACAGGCGTAATTATTGACGTGGATCCAGCATTTTAGCTATCTTTCTATGCCTTTACAGTGGTGTAAATATCGAATATGGTATATAATAAAATGATGAATTGAATTACATACTAGAATCTATGAGGTGAAAGCATGTCTATTTTAAAAATTATAGAAGCTGGCGCACCGATTTTAAAGGAAACGGCTAAACCAGTTGGTCATATTACGAAGCATACGAAAAAATTGTTGGATGATATGGCAGAAACGATGTATAAAGCCGAAGGAGTCGGATTGGCAGCTCCGCAGATCAATCAGTCTTTACAGCTTGTCGTATTGGATGATGGCAATGGCTTGATAGAATTAATCAATCCAGAAATATTGGAACATTCAGAAGAAACGGAAATGGGCGTAGAAGGCTGCCTCAGCGTTCCCGGCTATTATGGAAGTGTCAGCCGGTATAAAAAAATAAAAGTACGCGCCTTAAATCGCCATGGTAAAACGGTAATCTATGAACCGGAAGATTTTTTGGCACGTATTTTTCAGCATGAAATTGACCATTTATATGGAAAATTATTTATTGAAAAAGCGGAAAATTTACGGAGAGTAAACGAATGAAACCATTACGAATAGTCTTTATGGGCACACCTGATTTTTCAGTTCCTTCGCTGCAGCGGTTATATGATGTCGGATATGATATAGCGGCTGTATACACACAGCCTGATAAACAACGAGGACGGGGCAAGAAAGTAACGTATTCTGCCGTAAAAGAACGAGCCCTGACTTTGAATTTGCCCGTTCAACAACCGGACAGCATGCGGGATGAATCAGTGATTGCCGAATTGGCCTCGTATCATCCGGATGTGATTATCGTCATTGCATACGGCAAGATTTTACCTAAAGCAATCCTGGATATTCCGCAATATGGTTGTTTAAACGTACACGGTTCGCTGCTTCCTAAATACCGCGGCGCAGCGCCCATTCAATATGCCATCAAAAATGGCGAAAAAACAAGCGGCGTTACGATTATGCTGTTGGATGAAGGCATGGATACAGGCGCTGTTTTAAAAAAAGCAGAAATTTCCTTGGATGCCAAAGAAACAACAGGTACGTTATTTAATAAATTATCTATCTTAGGTGCCGATACATTATGCGATGTCTTAGCTCATATTGAAGACTATGAAAAACAAGCACAGCCGCAAGACGAACAGCAAGCTACGTACACTGCTAAGATAGAAAAGGATATGGCACATATTGATTGGTCTCAAGATGCAGCTGTGATTGAACGCTTGATTCGCACTTTGGATCCCCATCCGGGAGCTTACACGATGCTGGATGGCAAACGGCTTAAAATTTGGTCAGCAGATTTAGTACAAGGCACCGAAGAACCGTCCGGTACGATTATCAGCGTTTCTAAAAAACAATTTACCGTGCAAACCGGCAATGGGGCACTGTGCATCCGTGAAGTACAGCCTGAAAGCCGTAAACGCATGGCAGTTGCTCAATTTTTACAGGGCGCAGCTCTAACGGTAGGAGATGTGCTGTAAGGGGTGATGATGCCGTGAAGTTAGATGTCCGGCAAACCATTCTTTTTATGAGCATGAGTGGGATAGCTGCAGTACTCATTGCAGCTGTCCTGTTTTTATGCTATCTATTGGTAAAACCGGGAGTGCTTATCTATGGGTCTGTGTATAGTACGATTTTGTTACAGACTGTCGTATATATCGGTATTGCCGGACATAGTATTTTATATCTAGGTGCGGTGATATATCTATATGTCCCCGGCATAATACCACACAGCGGATACAGTATATATGTACAGTATCTTTCTCATCTATATCCAGTTACCAAATGCTTAGGATCTATAGTGGGGCAGGCATCATGCATGACGCACAGCTATATTGCGACACGTAATTATATGATGCTGAAACGAAACCGACAGTTTTACCCGCAAGACATCTTAGTATTGGCACCCCATTGCCTGCAGTGGGATAAATGCCCGCATAAAATTACCCGCAACGTATCTAACTGCCGGCAATGCGGTCGTTGCCCCGTCGGTACGATATTGGCATTAACCCAATCATATCGGGTGCATTTTGTGGTTGCCACAGGCGGTACATTAGCTCGGCAGCTCGTGCAGCAGTGCGCACCGAAACTCGTAATTGCCATTGCCTGCGAACGTGATTTAATCAGCGGCATGAACGATATCGCCCCGTTGCCTGTAATTGGCCTTCTCAATGAACGTCCCAATGGGCCTTGTTTTAATACGAATGTGAATATATCTGCATTACACAGCCTTTTAGATACAATGATAGGAGAAACATCATGAACGTACGCGAAATCGCCTTTCATAGTCTGGTGACTATATGCAAAGACGAAGGATACAGCAATATTGTCGTATCACAAACCATTCAAAAAAAAGGTCTCGTCGATAGAGATCGCCGTTTTTACACGGAACTTGTCTATGGAACATTGCGCCATCTCAATTATTTAGACTGGATTATTTCTCAAATCAGCAGCCGGAAGCTAGCGAAATTAGATCCGGTTTGCCTGGCAATTATCCGTCTTGGACTATATCAAATCTTTGGCATGACGAAAATCCCGGAATCAGCCGCTTGTAATGAAGCTGTCAAATTAGCGACACGGTTTGGCAATAAAGGCATGGCTAAATTCGTCAATGCGATGCTGCGAAACAGCATTCGCCGTCGTCAAGAATTTGTCATTCCTACGTTAGAAGAAAATGCACGCCTCCATCTTACATTAACCTATCATCAACAAGAATGGCTGATTGCGATGTGGATTAAATCCTATGGGCTCCAAGATACGATTGCCCTTTGCCAATATTTTGACCGTATTCCTGACTTATGTCTGCGCACCAACACGAGCCGCATCAGCCGGGAGGAATTATTGCAAAAACTGGCAGACCAAGGCATACAGGCTAGCAAATCCAAGTATTCACCGGAAGGGATTTATTTATCAGACATTCCCAATATCAACGGACTTACGGTATTAAAAGAAGGATTAGCGATTATTCAAGACGAACCATCTCAACTGGTTGCCCATGTTGTAGATCCGCAGCCGCACGAAGTTATATTGGATGTCTGCGCGGCGCCGGGCGGTAAGACTACGCATTTAGCAGCTTTGGGCGGTCCTACGTGTACGGTATACGGCGGCGATATTTATGAACATAAGCTCAAACTGATTGAAACCAATGCTAGCCGATTGGGACTGTCAAATGTTCGTACAATTCTCCAAAATGCCTGCACTATTGGTAAGTCGTATGCAGAAAAAGCCGATAAAGTACTCGTCGATGCGCCTTGTTCGGGTCTCGGTATTCTTCGTCATAAAATTGATTTACGCTGGCGTAAAAAGCCGAGTGACTTAAAAGTATTACCGCCGCTGCAGCGCCGTATTTTGGAAAGCGCGTCCCAATGCGTCAAACCAGGCGGCATCCTCGTTTACAGTACATGTACCATACAGGATGAAGAAAATATACAGATTGTCAACGGATTTTTAAAAAATCATCCGGAATTCACTTTGGAAAATGCAGTTCCCTTTTGTCATATCCAGCATGAAGGGCCATGCGTGCAATTATTGCCGCAGCATGACAAGTTGGATGGATTTTTCATTGCCCGCATGAGAAGAGGAGAGTAACATGAATGATATTTTTAATATGACTAAAAAAGAGCTGCAAACATTTTTAGTCCAACATGGGATGAAAAAATTTCGCGCAGATCAAATTTTTCACTATATTTACAAAGAAAATATTTTTTCATGGAACGATATGGTATTGCTTCCCAAAGCAGACCGGGCCTCATTAGAAACACTTCTTCCCATCTTTTTCCCTGTCATCGTATCGAAACTAGAAGCACCGGATGGTCAGACGGTTAAATTATTATTGCAGCTTCATGATGGACAGACCGTGGAAACGGTATTGATGAAACATGATTACGGTAATTCGATTTGTTTGTCTTCCCAAGTTGGCTGTGCTGTAAATTGTGCCTTCTGCGCGTCTGCTAAAAATGGTTTTGTTCGCAATCTGTCCGCCGGCGAAATGATGGCGCAGTTATTGGCTTTTAAAAAATATGTCACGCCGGAGCTGCATTCTATTGTTCTCATGGGAACAGGCGAACCGTTACTCAATTATACCAATGTCATGCGTTTTTTACACATGGTGCATGAAAAAGATACGCTTTATTTAGGGTACCGTAATATCACGTTATCCACATCCGGAATTGTTCCTAAAATGTACGAGTTAGCCGAAGAAGGCATACCGATTACGCTGGCTGTTTCACTGCATGCACCGACAGACGGCATGCGGCGTCGCATTATGCCGATTACTAATACGTACCCCATTGCGGAAGTGCTCAAAGCGGCGGATCATTATTTTGAAAAAACCGGTCGCCAAGTTACGTTCGAATATATTCTGATAAAGAACGTAAATTGCAATATTTCCTGCGCCCGTCAATTAGTGCAGTTACTGGGACATAAAAATATTTTAATTAACGCGATTCCAATCAATGACAATTATGATGTCGGCCTATATAGACCACCAATGTCTGATATGGAAACCTTTGTCACGTATTTGCAAAAGAATGGTATTCGTGTCACGCTCCGACGTGAAATGGGCAGCAAGATTCAGGCTGCTTGCGGTCAACTTCGCATTAAACGTGAAAATATTTGACATGTGCTAGGGAATATGATATGAATTATGTATACCAGATAATAAAACACCGTGAGAGGACGTGAGAATTTGGGCACATACGGTGAATCAAAAATTGGTTTGGTGCGCAAAGTAAACGAAGATTCTTTCTATATCAGCCAGGGACAAAATGTCTTAGCTGTAGCAGACGGCATGGGAGGATATGTAGGCGGTGAAATAGCCAGCCGAACGGCGGTAGAAGCCATTGCATACTATTTTAAAAATTTCACCTATGCAGCGCCAGTACAATTAGAAAAAGCGATTCAATACGCCAATTCCTGTATTCTCAGCAAAACGACAATTGACCCGTCACTGCAGGGAATGGGAACGACAATATCTATTGTCACCTTAGCTCGTCATTACGCATTCTGGGGGCACGTAGGAGATAGTCGTATTTATTTATATCGCGATGGTGAATTTAAGCAAATATCTACAGACCACACGATCGTGCAAGTACTCCTGGATAAGGGAAAAATCACAGCAGATGAAGTGAAAAATCATCCGCAGCGTCATGTGCTGACACGGGCCGTCGGCGTAGATGAAAATTTACTGGTGGACAGCGGGGCATTTCCAGTGTTGCCCCAAGATAGAATTTTGATTTGTTCTGATGGCTTGACGTCATTTATTGATACGGACGTATTAGCAGCCGCTATCGGCGATTACGGCCGTACGGAACGTGATATTATCAACGGATTATTTGAGACCGTATATGAAAACGGAGCGAAAGATAATATTACTGCCATTTTAACAACCATATAATCAAGATTACGACTATGAAAGTGGTGGAAAATCTAAAAATGATTGGTCATATCTTAGATAATAGATATAAGATATTAGAAAAAGTCGGCGTTGGCGGTATGGCAATTGTGTATAAAGCACAAGATATTTTGCTGGACCGTATTGTAGCTGTCAAAGTGCTGCGTTCCAAATACGGAAATGACCACGATTTTATTACTCGTTTCCGGCAAGAAGCACAAGCAGCCGCCAAATTATCGCATCCTAATATCGTGAATATATATGACGTCGGCTACGACGAAAATGTGCACTATATCGTTATGGAATACGTGCGCAGCGAAACGTTAAAAGAATATATAGAAAAGCATGGACATCTGCCGATTAATACGTCCATTCAAATCACCTTTGATATTGGGGAAGCCTTGGAAAATGCCCATAAAAACGGCATCGTGCACTGCGACATTAAACCGCACAATATTTTGGTAACAGAAACAGGCCGTATTAAAGTAGCTGATTTTGGCATTGCCCGCGCGATTAATTCCAGTGTAAACAATAAAGACGATCATGCCGTATTGGGGTCCGTTCATTATTTTTCGCCGGAACAAGCCAGCGGCGGGCCGGTTGACGAACGGACGGATATTTATTCGCTGGGCGTTGTCATGTATGAGATGATGACAGGCGTCGTTCCGTTTGAGGGCGATACGGCTATTAGTGTTGCCCTGCAGCATGTGCAAGACGATATTCCGCTTCCAACCAAATACAACCGCCGTATTCCACGGCTTGTTGAACAATGCATTCTCAAGGCCATGGCCAAAAATCCGGACGATCGGTTCCAATCCATTGGTGAAATGATGTCTGAATTACGTCTTTCTCAAGGTTTCGTCAATACCAACAAAGGGGCTATGCCGATTATAAAGAATAATTTTTCGACACAAAAATTATCCCCTTTAAAGATGGAAGACGAAGAAAAAAAGAAAAAAAATATTTTTTCGCGAGTTATGGATTGGACAAGCAGCCATTCGCAAAAGACTATTATCGTTGGCATGATGGGAATTTTTCTTTTTGCATTTATGTGGGCCTTTTTCTCTTTTGGCAATTTCTGGAGTACCGAAAACATTACGGTTCCCGATGTAACAGGCAAACAAGTCGAAATTGCGAAAGAAATTCTCTCGAAAAAACACTTGGATGTTTCTGTGAAAGAAGTAGAAAGTTCGGAAGTCCCTGTCGGTGAGGTTATTTCCCAAACACCCTCTGGCGGTGCTGTCGTCAAGGAAAATCGAACGATTTATTTGACGGTCAGCAAAGGCAATAAAGGGGCTGAAGTGCTGATTCCGGACTTGCGGGATTTGACATTGGATGAAGCCAAAAAGAAATTAAAAGAAATTGGCTTAAAAATCGGGTCTGTTCATTATAAAGAAAGCGATACTTATGCAGACGGAAAAATTATCAGCCAAAATCCATCATCGCCGCAAAAAGTAGCCAAAGGAACGGCTGTAGATATCGTCATTTGCCGCAAGGACAGCAGCAATAAGCCGAAAGACACTGCTAAACCGGACGCCAATGTCCCCAATACCAGCGGCATGTCACTGGACGCTGCTGTGCAGGCTTTGGAAAATGCAGGCTATGCAGTAGGCAATGTAGCTAACTTGGATTCTTCGAAAGATAATGGACAAGCCAAGGTCACCGGACAAAGTGTTCGTGATGATAAAACCGTCGATTTAACTGTCGAATATCCGGCTGCCGAAACAACGGATTCATCAGGCACCGGTACAACCGACAGCAATGCCAATAATCAGGAACCTGCCGGCACGCCGCATTATGGGACGGTAAATATTAGTGTTCCTAGCGGGGCATCCAGTCAGCATGTACAAATCGTAGTGCATGATGAAAATGGTTCCCGTGTTGTGTATGACCGAAATCAGTCCGGCGGTGCTAGTATTACGAAAAACGTCAGCGGTACTGGCAAAACACGAGTTAAAGTATATATCAATAATTCCTTAGTTCAAGATCAATACATTTAACACGATAGGAGACATATGACAATCGGTCGAGTTATAAAAAATTACAATGGATATTATTATGTAGATACAGGAACAGGGGATTTAATCGAATGTCGGCGGCGGGGAAAAATAAAAACAAAAATCCTCGTCGGCGATGAACTCGAGATTACAGAGTTAGGCGGAGCCAAAGGGGTCATAGAAAACATATTACCGCGCCATACGTATCTTCGCAGGCCAGCAATTGCCAATATTGATCAGATGTTTATCATTATGGCTGCCCAATCTCCGGATCCCAATCAATTTTTGATTGATAAAATCTTGATGACCTGCGAATATGGCGGTATTCATCCCAAACTTTGTTTTAATAAGTGTGATTTGGATACAGCCGTCGCACAGCAGTATCGCGACTTATATACCAAATGCGGGTATGACGTATACCTTCTTTCAGCCAAAGAAGAAAAAGGGCTGGAACCGATTAAATCACTGCTGCCTCACAAGATGACCGCATTTGCCGGTCCTTCCGGTGTCGGAAAGTCCAGCTTGTTATCCAAGATTTTAAACAGAGATGATTTATCTATTGGTGCAGTCAGCGAAAAAATTAAACGCGGACGACATACGACGCGTCATTCTGAAATCATGAAGATTGACGAAGATACGTATGTCGTCGATACACCGGGATTTAGTTCTCTTGATTTCGAACATTTGGATGCCAAAGAAATCTTTTCCCTGTTTCCAGATATGGTGCCTTACGGCGGGCATTGCCGCTTTTCTTCTTGTCTGCACCTTTCGGAACCAGATTGTCCCGTCAAGGAAGCCGTAGAAAACGGAGCCATTCAAAAAGAACGATATGAAACGTATTGTAAAATTTTAGCATCCATTGCAGAAAGGAAACGATAGTTATGTCTATTATGGTTTGTCCCTCTATTTTATCCGCTGATTTTGCGCATTTAGCAGAAGAAATTCAAGACGTAGCAGCTAAAGGGGCCGATTGCATTCATCTCGATTTGATGGATGGTCATTTTGTGCCCAATCTTACCTTTGGTGTGCCTGTTGTCGCAGCACTACGTTCTTGTACGAACCTTCCGTTTGATGCGCATTTAATGGTAGAACATCCGGAAACTTATATTGATGGGCTGGCGAAAGCCGGCGTGCAGTATGTCACCGTTCATCAAGAAGCCTGCGTTCACTTAGATCGTGTATTACAGCAAATTCGTGAAGCCGGTATGAAATGCGGCGTTGCCTTAAATCCGGCGACACCGGTTAGTACATTGGAATGCGTAGCCTCACAGGTCGATATGATTCTGATTATGAGCGTAAATCCAGGATTTGGCGGACAAAAATTTATTCCTTATGCCCTGACTAAAATTAGACAAGCCAATGAATTGTTAGCGGCATCAGGCAATACCGATGCCGTTATCGAAGTCGATGGCGGCGTAAATACCAAAACGGTACAAGCTGTCAAAAATGCTGGGGCTACGTTCTTGGTTGCCGGCAGTGCTGTTTTTGGTGCAGCTGACAGAAAAGAAGCAATTGCTTCCTTACATTAAGATAACTTGTTATCCGATAAAAATACCGAAGCATAGTATGTTTCGGTATTTTTATATGCAGATGCAAGGCACAACGCATCTTGTCAAGATAGGTAAAATTGCCTATACTATATAAGTTGTTAATTATTTTATACACTCTATACGTAAAGGAAGATTTTTTATGAATGCATTTATTAGTCCTGACAACACTTGGCTGTTAGCCTCCATTATGCTGCTTGCTGTATCTGTATCTATTTATTTAGAACATACCTATATGTGGGCTTCTAAAATATCCGGTGCTGTTATTGCCATTATTTTAGCTGTTGTCTTGGTAAATTGCCGTATTATTCCTACACATGCTCCTATTTTTGATGACGTCGTTTGGGGATATGCCGTTCCCATTGCGATTCCGCTGCTGTTACTGCAAGCGAACTTAAGCAAAATTTGGCGAGAAACGGGACGGCTCTTTTTCATCTTTCTGATTGGTACCGTAGGAACGGTTGTCGGTGCTGTTTTAGCGACGATATTACTGCAATCTTCTATTGAAGACTTACCCAAAGTTGCAGCTATGATGACGGGTTCGTACATTGGCGGCGGCGTAAACTTTGTGGCCTTAGCAGACGTTTTCAAACCGCACAGCACGATCATCTCTTCTACGATTGTCGCCGATAACCTGAATATGGCGATCTACTTTTTGATTTTATTGGCAATTGTAGGAAACGCATTTTTCCGCCGTCATTATTTACATCCTCATATTCAAGAAGTACAGCAAAAAGGTATCTCTAAAGAAGGCATTACACAAGCCGCTGCTTATTGGAGCCGCCGTGATATTTCCTTAAAAGATATTGCCTTTAATATTACGTATGCTGTACTCGTCGTCACACTTTCCAAAGCAGTGGGCACGTTTTTAGGCAGTGCGATTCCCACCGATTCGGGTATACTGCATATGTGCAATACTTTTTTTGGCAGTCAATATGTTTGGATTACGATTATTTCTATGATCTTTGCGACATGTTGTGAAAAACAAATTGCCTATATGAATGGAGCGCAGGAAATCGGTACATTCTTTATTTATTTGTTCTTTTTTGCCATTGGCGTTCCGGCATCGGTGATGGAAATTATCTTTAATGCACCATTTCTATTTGTATTCTGTCTAATTATTGTCGTAGTCAATATGCTGTTTTGTTTTGTCGGCGGCAAGCTGTTTCATTTCAGTTTAGAAGAAATCGTATTGGCGTCAAATGCCAATATTGGCGGGCCTACAACGGCTGCCGGCATGGCTATTTCACAAGGATGGATTCGGCTGATTGGCCCTTGCATGCTGGTCGGTACATTTGGCTATGTTATCGGCACGTATTTAGGAATTATTGTCGGAAGTATTTTAGGTGCCGGCTAATCCAATTTCATCGATTAAAAAATAAACGTCACCCTATATTCCGTTTATTAGTCTCCGGATATAGGGTGATTTTTATGTAAAGATAGCCCTGCATAGGTAGTGCATAAATTAGTATCCTGTAGTATAATAAGAAACAGATTTATGTTAGAAAGGATACTCTACTATATGGCTATAGAAGATAAAATTATTCATTATACATCAGACGAATTAATTCGGGTTTCTGTTGCTGTAACTCGTAATATGACAGAAACAGCCCGCAAGCAACATCATTTGTCACCCGTTGCCTGTGCGGCCTTAGGCAGAACTATGACGGGCGCGTTACTATTGGCCGGTGATTATAAAAACCATGAAGGCGTATCGTTGAAATTTGCTGGTGACGGTCCATTGGGAGCCGTTCATGCCGATGCCTTTGATACCAATAAAGTACGCGGTTATGTGGATAATCCGATGGTGGATTTACCACTCAAAGCAAACGGAAAATTAGACGTCGGAGCGGCGGTTGGCCAGCATGGACAACTGACGGTCACACGATTTACGCCGGAAAAAACAACCTATACGAGCCAATCCGAACTCGTCTCCGGCGAAATTGCGGAAGATATTGCGTATTATCTTTTTACGTCAGAACAAATTCCTTCGACCATCAGCTTAGGCGTTTTGGTAAATCAAGACTACACGATTGCTGCTTCCGGCGGATTTTTGGTACAAGCATTGCCGGGAGCCAAAGAAGAAGATTTAGCAAGGGTAGAAGCCAATATTACACAAATTGGGCCTATTACTTCCTATCTGCAGCATCATCCCGATGGGGAAGAGTTAGTATCTATTATTTTGAGTGGTATGCACTATAAAGAATTATTCCGCCAAAATGCCTATTGGCAATGTACATGTTCGCGGCAGCGCATCGAAAATGTCCTTTTGACGCTGCGTGACAAAGATAAAGAAGAATTGTTGAAAGACCCGCAAGTAGAAATGACATGCCATTATTGTGGTGCAAAATACGTAATTTCTCATGATGAATTGGCTGCGTTATATGCAGCACATACCAAAACAGGGAAGGAGTAATACCATGGGATTACTTGCTATCATTGGGGGCACCGGTGTCTGCAATCCGGATTTACTGGAAAACCGACACGAAAGCCATATGGATACATTTTATGGTACCATTCACTATACCCGCGGTACGTACAAAGGAAAAGATATTGTATTTTTACCGCGCCATGGCCGGACGCATTCCATTCCGCCGCATTTAATCAATTATCGTGCCAATATATTAGGATTAAAACGCCTCGGTGTGACGGCGATTTTATCCACAACGGCTGTCGGTTCGTTGAATGCCAACTTAAAACCCGGTGATTACGTGTTGCCGGATCAATTCATTGATTTTACCAAAATGCGTCATACATCCTTCTTTGATGGCGGCGAAAATGGCGTGGTTCATGTCGATATGACAGAACCCTATTGTCCGCACCTTTGTCAACTTGTAGTACAAGCCGGAAAAGAATTAGGTTCCTATACGCTGCATCAGGGAGGGACATACGTTTGCACCGAAGGCCCGCGTTTCGAAACACCGGCAGAAATAAAAATGTATGAAATGTTAGGCGGCGACGTAGTAGGAATGACCAATGTACCCGAAGTATGCTTGGCTCGGGAAGCTGAAATTTGCTATGCAACGATTTCGATGGTTACTAATTTTGCTGCCGGCATTTCCCATGCCCCTCTGACTCCTTCAGAAGTATTGGAATGTATGGCAGAAAATTCTCAACGTCTTCGCGATTTAATTATGAAATGTATTGAATTATATTCAGATATGGATTGTGATTGCCGTCATGCCTTGGCAGAATACGGCGGATTTATGGTGTAATATGATGAAAACTCTGTGCTGGAAAAATGGCCAGCTAATCCTTTTGGATCAAACAAAACTTCCATTGGAAGAAACCTATATTACGTGTACAACATGGCAGGATGTATATGATGCTATTTCTATTTTAGCCGTTCGCGGAGCTCCTGCCATTGGCATTGCTGCCGCATATGGCGTTGTTTTAGCAGGAAATACGATTGCTAAAGCCAATCCAACGCTATCAACAACGGCTTTTTTGCAACAATTACATGATTGTTGCAAAAAACTGGATGCCTCTCGGCCTACAGCAGTAAATCTGCATTGGGCATTAGAAAAGATGCAGTCTAGGGCAAACGAATTGGCACAGCAATCTGTATCGAATATCCTGACAGCCTTAGAAACATTAGCCATTCAGCTTCATCAAGAAGATATTGCCATTAATACAGCAATGGCTTCGTATGGCGCCGATGAACTGGCAAAAATCGGGCGTCCATTAACGATTCTGACGCACTGCAATGCCGGCGCGTTGGCAACGGCCGGTGTAGGTACTGCATTAGGTGTTATTCGTATGCTGCATAAACGGGGACTCATTAAAATGGTATATGCCGATGAAACCCGCCCATTATTACAGGGAGCCCGTTTGACGGCTTTTGAATTGATAGCGGACCATATTCCTGTTACATTAATTACCGATAATATGGCAGCTTGGGTTATGAAAACGAAAGGCGTTGATGCCGTGATTGTCGGGGCCGATCGTATTGCCCATAATGGTGATACAGCCAACAAAATAGGAACATATGGCGTATCCATTTTAGCGAAAGAACACCATATTCCGTTTTATGTTGCAGCGCCTATCTCAACTTTTGATATTTCATTGGCTTCCGGTGCGGAAATTCCAATTGAAGAACGAAATCATGATGAAGTTCGTCAATTTTATGGCACAGCCACGGCATTACCGGATACGCCGGTATTCAATCCGGCGTTTGATGTAACTCCTCATGAAAATATTGAGGGTATCTTTACTGAAAAGGGAACTATCCTTCATCCTAATGATGAAAAGGTTCAAATATTTTTTTCAAAATGATAAAAAATTATAGGAAAGAGGCTATCATTATATGGAATCAATTATTCGCGACATTAAATTAGCTAAAAGTGGTCATGAAAAAATTAGCTGGGTCGATCATTATATGCCGACCTTAAATGCTATTGGTGATAAATTAAAAGAAGCACAAACGTTTAAAGGAAAAACCGTATGCGTCAGCGTTCATTTGGAAGCCAAAACGGCGTATTTGGCGGAAGTCATTCATCGCGCCGGCGCCAATGTCATTGTGACAGGCAGTAACCCGCTGTCTACGCAGGATGACGTTGCCGCTGCATTAGTAGAAGATGGCTTAACTGTTTATGCTTGGTATGGCGCAACGGATGAAGAATATTTTAATTTTCTCAACAAATCATTGGATCATAAACCGGATATCATCATTGATGACGGTGGTGACCAAGTTCATCTGTTACATACAACCCGCCAAGATGCAATGGAAAATCTCTTAGGCGGTACAGAAGAAACAACGACAGGCGTCAACCGTTTACATGGCTTAGATAAAGCCGGTACCTTAAAATTCCCGATGATTGCTGCGAATGATTCATACTGCAAATATCTGTTTGATAACCGCTATGGCACAGGCCAGTCTACATGGGATGGCATCATGCGTACGACAAACCTTACGGTTGTTGGTAAAAAAGTCGTCGTTGCTGGCTATGGCTGGTGCGGTAAAGGCTGCGCAATGCGTGCTAAAGGCTTAGGTGCTCATGTTATTGTTACAGAAGTCGACCCGATTAAAGCCATTGAAGCTGTATTTGATGGGTTTGAAGTCATGCCGATGGAAGAAGCCGCCAAAATCGGCGACATTTTCGTTACATTAACAGGCGATAAAGATGTCATTCGCGGCGAACACATGAAAAATATGAAAGATGGCGCTGTCATGGCAAATGCCGGCCATTTTGATGTAGAAATTAATAAAAAAGAATTGGAAGCCTTAGCTGTTCGTCATTTTGAAGCTCGTCACAACATTGAAGGCTATGAACTCCCTAATGGACATATCATTAATCTTTTGGCTGAAGGGCGTCTTGTCAACTTAGCCGCAGGTGATGGACATCCAGCAGAAATCATGGACCTTTCCTTTGCCGTACAAGCCTTAGCTGCAAAATATATTCTGGATCATCATGCCGAACTCGACAATCACGTCTATGTATTGCCTCATGATATCGATAATGAAATCGCCAAAATCAAATTAGCATCTATGGGATATTCCATTGATTCCCTTTCGGAAGAACAACGCAAATATTTGAACTTGGACTAATAAGGAGTACAGCGTAATGAAAAAACTCATTCAACACGTTGCCTTGTATCAGGATCATACCATCAAAGAAAATCAAAATATTGCTATCGATGGCGATAAAATTACGGGATTTCCCGTCGCTCCTGTTAAGGCCGATTATGATGAAGTATTAGATGGCAAAAATATGCTGGCACTGCCAGGTTTTGTAAATACCCATAATCATATTGCCATGACCGTATTTCGCAGCTACGCCGACGATATGCAACTCATGGATTGGCTAGAAAAGAAAATTTGGCCGGCCGAAGATAAACTAGACAGTGATGTCGTCTATGCGCAAACGATGCTGGGTATAGCCGAAATGATTCGCTGCGGCACGACCAGCTTTGCCGATATGTATTTCTTCATGAACGACGTTGCCAAAGCAGTACAAGAATCCGGTATTCGTGCTTGCTTATGCCGTGGCATGACTGGGATTACGCCGAATGCCCAACAGGCACTGCAGGAAAGCAAAGAATTTTATCAAACTTGGCACAATCAAGCAGACGGCCGTATTACTGTTATGTTAGGACCGCATGCCCCGTACACATGCCCGCCAAATTATTTACGGCAGGTTGTAGACCTTGCGCATGAATTAGGTGCTGAAATTCATATCCATCTAAGTGAAACGAAAGGTGAAGTAGAAAACATTAAAAAGCAGTATGGCAAATCGCCAATTGCTTTAATGGATGAATTAGGGGTCTTAGATTGCGGCTGCTTAGCTGCACACTGCGTCTGGGTAGATGATGCCGATTTGGATATTATGGCCAAAAAGCATGTCCGTGTCGCTCATAACGCTGGCAGTAATTTGAAACTAGCCAGCGGTATTGCACCAGTCCCCAAAATGTTGAAAAAAGGTATTGTCGTTGGCTTAGGAACCGATGGTGCTTCTAGTAATAACAATCTAGATATCATGGAAGAAATGCATTTAACCGCATTGATTCATAAAGCCAATACCTTAGATCCCATTGTTATTCCTGCGGAAACAGCCGTAAACATGTTAACCGAAGGCGGCGCAAAATGCTTAAACTATCACCATATCGGTAAATTAAAAGCCGGCTATAAAGCAGATATTACATTGGTAGATAGAGAAGGGCTGCACTGGTATCCGAAAAATGATACGATGTCCTTATTAGCTTATTCGGCAAACAGCTTTGATGTAGATACCGTTTTAGTAGATGGAAAGGTATTGCTGCGCAATAAAGAGTTTACGACCTTAGATATTGAAAAAATCAAAGCAGAAGCTGAACGGACTAAAAACAAACTATTCTCAGCATTATAATGCTAAAAAAGAAGATATACGTCTGTGTTGCGTAGATCTTCTTTTTTTATAGTAAAAGCAAAACAAATGTTCGTTGAGCAAAAAATAACCTTTGGCAAATATATGTTCTATATATCGATTTTTTTATAAGTTCGTAGGGAAGTGTGAGATAAATAGGGGAAGGGGATATATCTGTCGTATATATTCCCCTATCCCCTGTTTATTTGAGAATATAAGTAAAAATATTAAGAACATATATATTATTAAAAATAATCTATATACAATATACAAACGAATTCTAAGATATGATAAACATCACATGTAACGCCATATAAAAGCCAAACATACAGACAGACAAAATAAATTCCATAGAAAAAGCAAAGTTTTGCAATCAATCATAAAATATATGAATGTTAGAAACATACAAATACATATCAAATTCTCGGAGATATTTAGAGATATTATGATATAGTACTTAAAACAATACCATATCATAATATCGATCAGACTTACCATAGCTGTAAGATATATAGATAGTTCAAATTACGAATGTAACAATCCATATACATAAATTGTATTTTATAATAGAGTCATATAAATTTTTATATTTTTAATAATTGCATTTTTTACAGCATTATGTAAAAAATATTTGAGGAGGAGTATTCTGATACTTATTTACTTCCGATAACCTTAATTTATCGGAAGTAATATTTTTGCGATTTTACGAGGTGTATTACTGTCAACTTTACACCGCTTTATTTACACATTCACCTCGCTTTTATTAACATATAATTATTTATAAAAATATTCGTTATATACGTACTCCTTCCATGTTTTTATGAACTATTCGGAAGAATCTCGGAAATGTTAACAGAAAAATATCTTTGGCAATCATTTGTTTTGTTCTTTGGCAATCATTTGTTTTGTATAGATATATTGCTTTTTCCTAGACGTTGCCGTCATTCAGCAAAAATTTCAATTTTGGTTATTTGTACTTTTGTTTGCTTGTACATTACCATATATCATGATTGATTGTTTGGGCACATCCTATTTATATAGTAAGTTTTGTTGAGCTTCTTTTTCTATCAACTTTCTCACCCTAGTTAGTAAGTGATATTTTCATTAACTATTTGTTCATTGTGAATTCCCTATTACTTTTGATATTTAACTGTTGAGTCACAGTCTATTTTTTATCTTTTACTATATTTATTACATTACGTTTTATGATATAATACATATGAGTTAAAAATAATAAAAAGGAAGACGATATATACTTATGGCTTACATACGGAAACGTGGAAATAAATATTATTTCACGATATGGGTTCGAGAAAACGGTAAGACAATAAAACATGAATATGCCGGTGGTTCGTCAAAAAGCGAAGCTGAAAAACGGTTTCGTCAATGTATGGCAGAAACGGATAGAACTGGGAAATATTTCGAACCTTCTGCTATGCTGTTTAAAGACTATTTACACGAATGGATCAAAAAATACGCATCGGTATACTTAAAACCGAATACTGTCGATTTATATGAATCAGTAATTCAAAATCACATTATCGTTCAATTTGGATTGTATAAATTAATGGATATCACAACCGCTGAATTGCAGGACTGGCTTATTGAACTATTAGATCAATATTCTCGTTCGACTGTTAAAACAATTATGAGCTGTTTGCGTTCTGCATTACGTTGGGCTGTGGCAAATCGACGGTATTTGGTAATGAATCCGATGGATAATGTAACATTGCCGCCATGTCATACTGCGGCGGCCAAGCCGAAATTATTTACATCGAATGATATACACAAAATATTTGAAAAATTTTCATATGGCAACAAAATACACATTGTATGTGCGTTATCGTATTATACCGGTATGCGTCTCGGTGAATGTCTCGCCTTAACGTGGAATCATATCAATTTGAATGACAGGACAATACAAGTGGTGGGAACTATGTATGATAAAAATAGTTTGCCAACAATTACCTCAACAAAGACAGTTTCATCAGAGCGAACCATTTTATTTGGCTCCAAGTTATATAATGAATTAAAAAAACAAAAACTATGGCAATTTAAAAATAGTTTAAAATACGGACCTCTGTATAAGAAAAATGATTTTGTATGTACTACTGAAAAAGGAAGAATGATAACAAGTAATACGATGCGTTATTTTGGCGCATGGTGCCACAAAAAATTAGGATACGGAAGTTTTCATTCCTTTCGACATACCCATGCTTCTATGCTTTTAGCGCATGGTTTGCCATTAGATTATGTATCAAAACGCCTGGGTCATTCGTCTATCTATACGACTGCTAATATTTACGATACGATAACCGATAAACGTGAAAAAGATGCCGTCAATGTAATGGAGACCTTTTTATAACACGATTCGGAAAAATATCGGATAAATAGCTTAATATGCTATATAATTATTATATATTCCCTTAACATTAGATTATCGGAAGTCTAATTAGTATCGATGACTATGTTTAAAACAGTATTTCGATATCATTATATTTGACGAAATATGGCACTCATGTTAGAGTGTATAGTACAAATGTTTTATACACAAAGGAGTATCAGCAATGGAAACACATCGTGATAATTTCTTTATCGGCCGTTCAGAAGCTATTGCCAATAATGAAAAACTAAGTGATAAAGCACGGCAAAGTATTTATATCGCCCGTGCCGATAATACGATTCGAGCCTATGAATCCGACTGGAATGATTTTTGCGAATGGTGTGAATATCATCATGTATCTGCCTATCCGGCTATTCCAGAAACAATTATAAACTATATTAATGATTTGGCAGATAATGCGAAAGCAAATACCGTAGCACGTCGGATTAGTGCCTTGACAGAAAATTTTGATGCTGCCGGTGTGCAGGATAATCCCTGCCGGTTTCCGATTGTAAAAAATGCGCTGCGAGGTATTAAACGCATGAAAGGTGTCATGCAGCACGGAAAGTTACCTATTTTATTTGATGATATAAAAGAAATGATGACCTACTTAGAAGGAAATACCTTGCAGCAAGCCCGCGACAAAGCTATTTTATTGGTAGGGTTTTATGGTGCCATGCGTCGGTCTGAAATTGCCAATTTGGAAGTGAACGACATACAATTTACCCGTTTAGGAATGCTTCTCACCCTTCGTAAATCCAAAACCGACCAATTCGATCAAGGGCAGTTAATTGCCATCCCTATTGTTCAGGAAAAAAATATATGTGCTGTTCATGCCCTAAAAGAATGGCTGCATCTCAGTGGTATTACATCGGGTCCTGTATTCCGCGGATTTACACGAAATCATACTATTAGAAAAACAAAAATTTCAGATAAAACAATTGCTTTAATTGTTAAGCATTATGCCGCCTTGGTAGGCATGGATCCTAAGGAGTATGGTGCCCATAGTTTGCGTCACGGATTTGCTACAACAGCTGCACAGCATCATGTGGAAGAACGAGACATTATGCGGCAAACGCGTCATAAATCACAAGCTGTAGTTCGGCGGTATATTGATGAAGCAGACCGGCTGATTGATAATCCCATTTTTAAGATAACTGAAAACAAATAATCATACATATAGGAGATATCACATACTTCTTTCATCTATCATGCACTCTATTATTTCTTTAAAATTTCTTTCTTTTTATTTGAAGTTTGAAGAAAATGAATGATAATATTATAAAATATACATATAACATGATATGATAACATAGTATGACAACAAGGCTGCAACAAAATTAATGAAACGTTTTTCATTTTGTCGCAGCCCCTTTTTTATTCATATATACGTTCTTGTAAATTTAATTTGGCTTGCTCTTTATAATTCTTTTTAACCGGTATTTGTAGTACTTGCCCAGGATAAATATCTTCATTGTTTGCCAAATGATTATCGTTGATAATCGTATGAATCGTATATCGTATATCCGTATCTGTATCGGCCGTTGCTGCGGCTAATTGCCACAATGTATCTCCCGTCTGAACGCGTATTGTAACATATTCTGGTTCTTCATGATATATCCAGCCAAGTTGCGTACTAGCCAATGCAAATATCAAGCATGCAAATATATATTTTCCAGCAATATATTTTCTTTTTCGTTCTTTTTTCATATACATCATCCTCCAGCAAAACATAAACGTATGTTTTTAGAACATTCGTTTGTTGACGCTTATATTATACCGCCGAACAGACGTTCTTGTCAATAAATTGTCGAACATATTTTCTTTATTTTACGTTTTGAACAAACGTTTGAAATTTATACATAGATACGGTATAATACAGTTATAATGATATGGAGTGGTGACTTATTATGATAAATACGGACAAAACCTTGACTACGCGTCAACGGCAAATATTAGAATATATACGTGAATGTGTTCATAAATTTGGCTATCCCCCATCGGTGCGGGAAATTTGTAAAGAAGTAGGATTAAGTTCTACATCAACTGTACATGGATACCTAAATCGTTTGGAAAGTTTAGGATATATTCGCCGGGATCCTACGAAAAACCGCACGATTGAATTGTTGGATGAAGGATCTTGGCGCTCTAAAAAAATTGTTCCTTTGCCACTTGTTGGGCAAGTTCGTGCAGGAGCTCCCATTTTAGCAGAAGAATGCATTGAAGATGTCTATCCTTTTGCGGCGGATTTTGTTGGCAATGATGATTGTTTTATGCTAACCGTAAAAGGTGACAGCATGAAAAATGCCGGTATCTTAGAAGGAGACATTATCATCGTGCGACAACAGGAAACTGCTGAAAATGGTGAAATTGTCGTTGCTTTGTTAGATGACGAAGCGACTGTAAAACGATATTACCACGAAGAAAACGCAATTCGCCTACAACCGGAAAATGAAGAATACAATCCGATTTACACGAAAAATTGTCAGATTCTTGGTAAAGTAATTGGTTTATGGCGTAAATATTAATTATGATAAACACAACCCCCTTAGTATGATACTCTAAGGGGGTTGTGTTTATATTGAACGAGATTGTTCAGCTAACTTTTTTACTAGTTTTACTTGCTTAGCTGAATACTGTTTTGCATATACGCTGTCACTATTTCCTTGCAGCGCCTCCAGTATACAGCAGCATGCTGCAGCACGTTGTGCAGAAAAACCTTCTTGCCAGTTTTTTTCTTTCTGATATGCTGTTATCATAGCTTGTGCTTTTTCATATTGTTTGTCAATAATAGCCCAGCGAATTGCGGTAAGTCGTTGATATCCTACTGGAATATATTGACTTAAATGGTATTTTTTCCATATATAAATACATTTTTCTTTATCTTTCTGCCGAATATATAAATTAATTAATGCTATATATAGGCATGAAGCAAATTTTTTACTTTCTTTTCTGGTTATCCTGCCATAATGAATTTCACAAGCATATGTATAATATCGTTCAGCCCATTGCCGCGCTGCGTATTTATTTTTACATAATCCAAACTGCCAAGCATTATCAAACGCCTTTCCTAGCAAATAATACACATATTCCGGTTTTATATGCGCTATTGTATGAGTAGGAATATCTGTCAACCGTTGCAGCTGTCTTGGCATATGGCTTAGTTTTCGAACTGTATCTAAGCAAGAATGTATACGTTGTAATCTAGTTACATGTTTTTCTTTATTTCCAACAAGTGTAAGCGGCATATCTGTTACTAACATCATTTCATACAACAATACGGAATATAATGATACTAGTTCTAAACCACATCGTCCCAACGCATAACAAGCTTGACTATATAATGCAACATATGTATCTACAGGTTCTGCCTCTATTTTTTGTATCACTTCTTCGTATAATGCGTAGGCTGTTTCTTTTTTACGTTTTTTGACAGCTATCGAATCGGTACGTAAAAAATTATTCGCATTACGATATAGTAATTGTGCGTACGCATATATATCATGCGGTTGCCGTTCTTGCTGCAGCAATGCAGAAAAATAGTGTACGGCTTGTTGTTCACAATACTGTTTATCGTATTTTAACGTCAAATTATGTTTGCTCGTTATACATTCTCGATAATACATATGTGCCAGCTTACGTATAACCCGCACGTCTTTTTGATAACCAGGCTGGCTGATTAACGTTGTATATATACGTTCTATAGAACGTATATATTTCTTATCTCTTTTCTCTGCTTCTTTTACGCTGTCAGCATGGTCTATACACGCTTCCCATTGTTTTGTTGCTAAAAGATGCTGTGCTGCAGCTTCCCATTCTTCCCATGTATTCATAGAACCTGCCTCCTTTTATTCGAAAAAATTTTTCTATATGTCTACTATAGCATAGGAAGATTAAAGGAAGATTAGAATTCGATTAGAATTTGATTAAAATTTATACAAAAAGAGCGACTATCCTAACAATAGGAATAGTCGCTTTCATTTTTAAATATTACATGTTTTTTGCACGCAAATCTGCTAAGATAGCTTGAACTCGTTCAGCAGCTTGTTCAATCGCTACAACCTCTTCTTCACCGGTACGGCGAATTTTGATTTCAACAGTCTGTTCAGTAGCACTCTTTTTACCAACCGTAATGCGAACGGGATAGCCGATTAAATCAGCATCATTAAATTTAACACCAGCCCGTTCATTTCTGTCATCTAAGAGAACATCAACATGAGCTTGTTGTAATTGATGATATAACGTATTGGCAATTTGTACTTGCGCTTCATCTTTAGAGCTTACAGGTACAACATCTACTTCAAATGGAGCAATCGCAACAGGCCACATAATGCCTTTATCATCATGGTATTGTTCAATTGCTGCTGCTACAGTACGGGTTACGCCGATACCATAACATCCCATGACGAACGGTTTAGCTTTGCCGTTTTTGTCGAGGAATGTAGCATGCAATGCTTCTGAATATTTAGTTCCCAATTCAAATACTTGGCCAACTTCAATGCCGCGAACAAGCTCAACAGGTGCGCCGCAATGGGGGCAAACATCTGTATCTGTCATCAACCGAATCGTGGCAACTGTAACATCTGCAAAATCACATTTCGGATTGACATTTTTATAATGATAGCCATGCTTATTCGCACCGGTTACGCCATTGCATACATTCATCGCTGTCGGATCTACGACAACAAAGAACGTTTCATTATCCGGTTTATCCGCATTCATGGGGCTCATATAACCGGGCTGTAAACCATGGGCTTTGAGCTGATCTTCTGTAGCCGGTTCAATAACATTACCACCAATCAAGTTTTGTACAGCAACATCATTCACTTCGTGATCGCCGCGAACCATGCATAATACTACTTTTTCATTATCAATCGTGAAAGCAACAGCTTTGATCGTTTTTTCTACAGGAATGTCGAGGAATTTTGCTAAATCTTCGATAGTTGCACAATTCGGTGTTTCAATGAGCTCTACGTCTTTAGCTTCTTCCTGCGGCATGTCTAAGGTACCCGGAACTGCTTTTTCAATATCTGCAGCATATTCACACTGGGAACAGGAAACAATTTCAGCTTCACCAGCTGCTGCCAAGGCCATGAATTCATGAGTATGATTGCCGCCAATTTGACCGCTGTCAGCTTCAACAGGCTTAAATGTCAAACCACACCGCGTAAAGATGCGGTCATACGCATCATACATGGTTTGGTAATTTTGATGCAATCCTTCTTCATCCATATCAAAGGAATAGGCATCCTTCATAACAAATTCACGGCTGCGCATCAAACCAAACCGCGGACGAATTTCATCACGGTATTTATTTTGCATTTGCCAAAGCGTAACGGGAAGTTGTTTATACGAACGAAGTTCGTTGCGTACAAGAGTCGTAATCAATTCTTCATGTGTAGGTCCTAAGCAATACTGATTGCCATGACGGTCTTCCAATTTGAACATTTCCGGGCCATACGCATTCCAACGGCTCGATTCATGCCAAATTTCTGAAGGCTGCATAATAGGCATCATGATTTCCTGTGCGCCTGTCGCATTCATTTCTTCGCGAACAATGTTTTCTACTTTTAACACAACCTTGCGTCCTAATGGCAAAAACGTATAAAGACCACCGCCGTTTTTACGAATCAAACCTGCTTTCAGCATGTATTGATGACTAGCAATTTCAGCTTCTGCCGGAATTTCACGCAATGTTGGACTATATAACTTTGATGCTAACATGTAATTAAGACCCCTTTGCAATTGATTTATGTATTTCTTCCAGTAAACTGGATACTAATTGATCTTCCGGAACGGTTCGAAGAACCTTCCCATGGGAAAATACGATACCGCTGCCACATCCGCCGGCAATGCCAAAATCAGCTTCCCTAGCTTCACCCGGACCGTTGACTACGCAGCCCATAACGGCAACTTTGATAGGTATAGTCAGATGAGAAATTGCTTCTTCTACTTGGTTGGCAAGGGAAATCAGATTTACCTGCGTTCGCCCGCAAGTAGGACACGAAACAAGGGTTGGCCCAAATGAGCGCAGTCCCAAAGAAGATAAAATAGTCTGTCCTGCTTTAATTTCTTCTGCCGGATCACCTGTTAAAGATACGCGAATTGTGTCACCAATGCCTTGATATAACAACGTCCCAATACCGATAGCAGATTTTATGCTGCCTTCACGAACAAGGCCAGCTTCCGTTACGCCTAAATGCAAGGCATATGGTACTTTTTCAGCTAATTCACTGTATGCCTCTATCATAAGCGGTACATTGGACGCTTTCAGTGAAATCACCATGTTGCGATATTCCATGCGTTCTAAAATCCGAATATGGCGTAACGCCCCTTCTACCATACCGGCTGCCGTCGGATGACCACCATATATCTTTAAAATATCTTCTGGCAATGAGCCCGTATTAATACCGATGCGAATGGGTATCTGCTTCGGTCGTACTTTTTCGACTACTTTAATAACCTTTTCCTCTGTACCAATATTTCCCGGATTAATGCGCAAAGCCTGTACGCCGCTATCTACAGCTTCTAAAGCTAATCGATAATCAAAATGTATATCCGCCACAATCGGTACCGGTGAAGCTGCTACCACCGCTTTCAATCCTTTTGCGGCAACCATATCCGGTACAGCAAAGCGAATTAATTCTGCGCCATAAGACGCGAGTCGCTTGGCATCAGCAATCGCCGTTTCTTCATAAGCCGGATTTATGGTAGACATCGTCTGTACCGATATAGGTGCCGTTCCGCCTATCGTTACATTTCCTACTTGCACCGGCAATGATATTCTGCGTTTCATGGTTTTCCCTTCTAAAAACGACTAATATCCTGAAACATCGCAAATATAAACAATGCTCCAAGAATGACCATTCCCACTGTTTGGATCACGCGTAATGCTTGTTTAGGCATACGACGACCGGTAATACCTTCTAACAACAATAAAATAATATAACCTCCATCCAACATAGGAATGGGAAGTAAATTTAAAATTCCCAAATTTAAACTTAAAAAAGCCGTAAACATCAGCAAATTGACAAAGCCAACAGATGCAACCTGCCCTGCCAGTTGTGCAACGCCAAGCGGCCCGGCGACTTCCGCTTTTTGTGCGCCTGTCACCATTTCATATAACCCGACAAGCATCATCTTACAAATGGTTCCGGTTCGTGAAACCGCCATGCTTGCAGATTCAAAAAATCCATGGGATTGTTCGGTAATGACTGGCATAACACCCAACACAGCTCGATTAGACTGGGCATCTGTTTTGGGAATCATGTCCAATGTTATCGTTTCACTATCCCGCTTGATAACAACCGGTACGACTTCCTTACTGTGTTTGGCAACTACTTTAGAAATGTCGCTCCATGTATCAATAGCAGTGCCGCCGATAGAAACAATGCGATCGCCCTGCTGCATCGAGGCTTTTTCAGCTGCAGAACCAGCAATAACAGAACCAACTACAGGTTCCTGTGATACGTCCATTGTACCAACAGCAAAGGTAATTCCCCATATTAATACCAGTGCTAAAATAAAATTCATAATAGCTCCGGCTGCAATAACTAGTAATCGAGAAGGAACCGGCTTGTTGATAAAGGATTTTTCGTTTAATTCTTCCTCTTCCGTCATGCCGGCAATCCGATTAAACCCACCTAGAGGTACTGCTCGCAGTGAATATAGCGTTGACCCGTATTGATGGCTGTAAATTTTAGGGCCAAATCCAATAGCAAATTCATCTACTT
The DNA here is from genome assembly GCA_934202965.1 of uncultured Megasphaera sp. Classification (GTDB taxonomy): domain Bacteria; phylum Bacillota; class Negativicutes; order Veillonellales; family Megasphaeraceae; genus Megasphaera. Next base: position 124,551 of record CAKPYN010000001.1, on the reverse strand, counting down.
GCATGCCTGTTAATTTGGCAGTCATAAAATGGCCAAATTCATGCACAAAAACAATTAAACTAAATACAAAAACAGTTGCTGCAATTGTAATTCCCACTGTATGACAACCTTTCTATAGTAAAGACGCAGCGCACTGCCGTGACCAGGCATCAGCACAGCGAATGGCTTCTAACGTCACTTCATGGCATACAGTATGTTTTTCCATAACTGTACGTACAATATCAAAAATACGCGTAAACGATATTTCTTTTCGTAAAAATGCATATACGGCAACTTCATTAGCACCGTTCAGCACGCAAGGCATGGTACCGCCGATTTTTCCTGCTTCATACGACAATGGCAGGGACGGAAATTTGGTATTATCCGGTTCATAAAAATCAATATGCTGCAGCATCTTCCAATCAATAGGCTTAGCACCGCGCACAGATTGTCTATTCGGGTACGTAAACGCATATTGAATAGGCAGACGCATATCCGGCATTCCCAGTTGAGCCAGTACAGAACCATCGATAAACTGCACCATCGAATGAATAATGCTTTGCGGCTGAATCACGACATCAATTCGGTCAAAAGGCATATCAAAAAGCCAATGCGCTTCTATTACTTCCAATCCCTTGTTAAACATCGTCGCCGAATCAATCGTAATTTTTCCACCCATATTCCACGTAGGATGCTTGAGACATTGTTCTACTGTAATATGGGGAAATTCGCTTAGAGACCGTTTAAAATGCGGTCCGCCGGAAGCAGTAATCAGCAGTTTGTCGACTTCTTCTTTTTTACGTCCGGCCAAACATTGAAAAATAGCACCGTGTTCACTATCAACCGGTAAAATTTGCACATGATGACGAGCAGCTTCTTTCATAACAAGCTCTCCTGCAGCTACCAGTGTTTCTTTATTGGCCAGGGCGATATCCAACCCACGGGCAATCGCATGTAACGTAGGTTCAATGCCGGCAGCGCCTACGAGGGACGTTAAAATCATGTCTGCATCAGCTTCATCAATCAAACGGAGCAAGCCTTCGTTTCCACTGAATACCCGGCATTTACTGCCAACTTGTTCCTGTAGTTTTTTAGCTGCTTGCTTATCTGTCATGCAAGCCAACGGTATATGAAATGCTTCAACTTGCTGTGCTACTTGCTGCCAACTCGTATGCGCAGCAACAGCAGCAATAGAAAACATCGTTGGATGGGCTTGCACAACATCTACAGCCTGTGTTCCAATAGAGCCCGTACTGCCTAGTAAAATGATTTTTTTCATATCGTTTTCTCCTGCTTTTTAGGAAATAAGGGCTAGGTACACATAAACAGCCGGTGCAGCAAAGAGCAAGCTGTCAAATCGATCCAGTACGCCGCCATGACCGGGAATTAATGTCCCTGAATCTTTTACATCACATGTACGTTTCAATATAGATTCCACCAAATCGCCCAATGGAGCTGCTATCGCAACGATTATGCCAATCGCCAGCGCATGCAGCAAAGAAAATTGGAAAATAAGTGAAAAAATCAAGGCTGTGACAATCGTACCCACAAAGCCGCCAATGGCCCCTTCCGTTGTCTTTCCTGGGCTAATGGCAGGGCATAACTTTGTTTTTCCCATGAATTTTCCTACAGCAAATGCAAACGTATCGCTTGCCCACGTAGAAAATATAAGTAAAAATAAAAGAAAGCGAGCTGGTTCTAACATGACATTCGTAAAACTATCTGTCATCGAAGAGGCAATGAGACCGCTGCGCAGGGCAAGCATAGCCCAAAAACCACCTGTAATGTACAATAAACCATATACCGTATAGGCACTATCAGCAGGTTTTACCTTGGTATGCCAAAGCACTGTTTGCAGCAAGAGCCACAACATCATACCCACTGCAAAAAGCATCATTAACTTCATGCTGCCAAACCAGTAGGCAGATAAGAAACAAACAATCCCAACTGCACCTGCGCGGTCGGATATATTAGCATTTAACTTATGAACCAAATTTCCATATTCATACCAGCCTACCAACGCTAATAGCGTCATCATAATAAAAAATAGCCAATTTCCTTCATAAATAATGAAGATTGTAAGGGCACCGCCAATAATGCCGGTGAGAATTCGTTTTGCCAACATATTCTGTATTTACCCACCTTATTTTAAACCACCGAAGCGACGTTCTCGGCCTTGAAACGCAAGAATCGCTTCTATTAATGTTTCTTTTGTAAAATCCGGCCAGCATAATTCTGTATACCAAAATTCTGCATACGCCATTTGCCAAAGCAAGAAATTGCTTACGCGTTTATCTGCACCAGGACGAATCATCAAATCAATATCGTTTTCCGGTGCCGTATATAAATACTTGCTTATGGTCTGTTCAGTTATATCTGCCGGCTGCAGTTGTCCATTTTGCACATCTTTCACAATTTGCTGCATCGCTTGTGTCAATTCCAAGCGACCGCCATAATTGACAGCTACGTTGAGTACCAAACCCGTATTATGCTGCATATCAGCTTCTGCCTGTTGAAATGCTTCCTGTAAGGCAGGGTTCAACCGGCTCATATCACCAATAAAATGCAGCTTAACGTTATGTTCATGCAATTCCAGCAAATTTTTGCGAAGATAGTCATTCATCAACTTCATAATATAGGAAACTTCCGTATCCGGTCGTTTCCAGTTTTCTGTAGAAAACGCATATACAGTTAATACTTTGATACCTAAATCACTGGCTGCAACAACAATACGCTTCAATGTATCTGCACCCGCCCGGTGTCCATAACTACGCGGCATACCGCGCCGTTTTGCCCAGCGTCCGTTGCCATCCATAATAATAGCAACATGATGTGGTATATTGTTAGGATCCAATATGTCTGCAGAGATTGCAGCAGATGCGTTTCGCTTTTTGTGTAAAAAATGAATCATACTTGTGTTTCTCCACCTTGCAACACACGACTGACAGAATCACTATGTTTCATCGTGTCATTTACTAATAGACAAACCGTCGCAGCATCTATCTGTTTGACACGAATCACATAGGAATTTCCTTCTTCACACGGAAAGAAATGACTGCGTGAGACAGTACGTTCTATGGTATATGCCATATTTTTTTCCCGTAATGCAGATATGGCATACCGTAACGGCATGCCAATTAAGTTTCGTATATCCATTATACTTCCATAACTTCTTTTTCTTTTTTGACTTTAATATCGTCAATACTTTTAATTTTCTTATCTGTCAGTTTCTGGATATTCGTCTGTCCTTCTTTGCTTTCGTCTTCCGTAATTTCTTTTTTCTTTTCCATTTTTTTAATCACTTCATTGGCATCACGACGAATATTACGGATGACGACTTTTGCATCTTCAGCTACTTTGCTGACTTTTTTGCTTAAATCTTTGCGACGTTCTTCCGTCAACTGCGGAATTTCCAAACGAATCATCGTACCATCATTATTCGGGTTTAAACCCAAATCGGATTTTAAAATAGCTCGTTCAATATCTCCCAGTATTTTACGTTCCCAAGGAACAATGGTAATTAAGCGTGGTTCCGGGACAGATACATTCGCTACCTGTTTAATCGGCGTTGGCGCACCATAGTACTCTACCATAACGCGATCCAATAATGTCGTGCTGGCACGACCTGTACGAATCGAAGATAAATCTCGTTTCAATACTTCAATCGTTTTATCCATTTTTTCTTCATTTTGACTCAACAATGTTTTTACATCCATGTGTATTCACTTCCTTATCTTATTTATTTTATATCTATTATCATACCGCTTTTAGCCTTCTTTGTCGACTAATGTTCCCAAATCTTTTCCGCTAGCAGCAGCCACAATGTTTCCTTCTACATCAATATTAAATACGAGAATAGGAATATTATTATTGCGACACAATGTTGTTGCTGTCGCATCCATTACTTTCAGGTCTTTATTGATGACATCTAAGTAAGAAAGCTTCTTGAACATTTTAGCATCCGGATTTACTTTCGGATCGCTGTCATATACGCCATCTACGCCGTTTTTAGCCATCAAAATAGCATCTGCTTCAATTTCAGCTGCCCGAAGTGCTGCTGTTGTATCCGTAGAGAAATAAGGGTTCCCTGTGCCAGCACCAAAAATAACAACACGGCCTTTTTCCATATGACGAATAGCACGTCGACGAATGTACGGTTCAGCTACTTGCTGCATATTAATAGCCGTTTGCACGCGCGTTGCCACGCCATGATTTTCCATCGCATCCTGTAATGCCAGTGCATTCATAACCGTAGCAAGCATTCCCATGTAATCAGCTGAAACACGGTCCATCCCTTTGGCACTACCCGAAAGACCACGCCAAATATTGCCACCGCCGACAACGATAGCTACTTGAATACCCAGTTTGCTGACTTCAACAACCTGTTTTGCTATTTTTTCTACCGTTTGCGGATCAATACCGTATCCTTGTTCACCGGCTAATGCTTCGCCACTTAATTTCAATACAATGCGTTTGAATTTATTTGTTTCCATTTGAAGGCCTCCTGCTTTCCATTTCCAATTACATTAGAAAATAAGAGAACACGGATTGGGTGTTCTCTTATGTCATCTTATTTAGCTTGTGCCATTACTTCAGAAACAAAGTCATCATTACGTTTTTCCAAGCCTTCGCCTAATTCATAACGGGTATAACGGCGGATATCGATTTTTTCACCAATTTTAGCAATGTTTTCTGTAATAACCTGCTGAATTGTTTTATCAGAATCTTTAATAAATTCCTGGTCGAGCAAGCAATTTTCTTTATAGAATTTTTCCAAACGGCCAACGATCATTTTTTCAACGATTTTTTCCGGTTTGCCTTCGTTCAAAGCCTGCTGACGAAGAACTTCTTTTTCATGTTCCAATACTTCTTCAGGTACTTCTTCACGTTTCAAGTAAGTCGGTTTTGCAGCAGCGATTTGCATAGCAATATCTTTGCAAAGATTTTTAAAGTTATCTGTCTGAGCAACAAAGTCTGTTTCGCAGTTAACTTCTACTAAAACACCGATACGGCCATTGCCGTGAATGTAGGAATAAACAAGACCTTCAGCAGCGATACGATCTGCTTTTTTTGCAGCAGCAGCCAATCCTTTTTCACGAAGGAAGTCAACTGCTTTTTCCATATCACCATTTGTAGCAGAAAGCGCTTTTTTGCAATCCATCATGCCAGCGCCTGTTTTTGTTCTTAAATCTTTAACCATGCTTGCTGTAATAGCCATTTTAGATATTCCTCCTAAACATAATATACAGTTTGAATAAAGGTAAGGAATATGAACTCCTTACCTTTATATAAAAGCCATTTAATTCTCAAAGAGCAAAACTATGATTAGTTTTCTTCTGTTGCTGCTTCAGCTTCTTGTGCAGCGCCTTCTTCAGTCTGTTCGCCCTGATTGCCTTCAAGAACAGCATCTGCAATTTTACCTGTTAACAATTTAACGGCACGAATTGCATCGTCGTTAGCCGGAATCGGATAGTCGATAACATCCGGATCGCAGTTGGTATCAACTGTTGCAATGATAGGGATGTGAAGTTTGCGTGCTTCGGAAACAGCGATTTCTTCTTTTTTCGGATCAATGATGAACAATGCATCCGGTAATTTTTTCATATCTTTAATGCCGCCGAGGTACTTCTGCAATTTTTCCATTTCATGTTTAAGAAGAGTAACTTCTTTTTTCGGCAATACTTCGAATGTACCATCTTCAGCTTGTTTTTCCAATGCTTTCAAACGTTTTACACGTTTTTCAATTGTCTGGAAGTTAGTCAGCATACCGCCGAGCCAACGTTCGTTAACAAAATACTGATTGCAGCGTTCAGCTTCATTTTTAATGGATTCCTGAGCCTGTTTTTTCGTGCCGACGAAAAGAACTTTACCGCCTTCAGCAGCGAGGTCACGTACAAAATTGTATGCTTCGTCTACTTTTTTTACAGTCTTCTGAAGGTCAATGATATAAATACCATTGCGTTCTGTGAAGATAAAACGAGCCATTTTAGGGTTCCAACGGCGTGTCTGATGACCGAAATGAACGCCTGCTTCCAACAATTGTTTCATAGATACTACTGCCATAATTGTAAATCCTCCTGTTTTTGCCTCCGCCCGGTCATTGCCTGTCTTCACCATCGAAACGGCACAGCTGCAGGCTCACCAAGCGTGTGTATTTGGTTATAGTATTCAAACCTTAGCCATTATAGCATATTCATTACATATTCACAAGATTATTTCTACCATTTTCTATTATTTTTTGTAAAAACGCTGCTAAATCAATGTATTTGCGACTATTCTCTTGGAATTTTTTATTATAGAAGCTATGTATACGATATGACAAAACCCCGATGTACGATCAACCGGGGCCAGTAGGAGGCACTCAACACGCTGCCATTCTATTTGTCATCATATATATTTTTTGTTTTATCTATTCCAAAATATAGACAGGAACCGTCCGTCTGCCAAAAATCATACAAGCATCATAATTTTCCATACACAAATCGATTCGATTTCCTAAAATATCACCGCCTGTATCTTCAGCAACGGCTACACCATATCCCGGAATATATACGCGGGTTCCCAGCGGAATAACATTTGGATCTACAGCCACTACGCCATATCGCGCCAGTGTTCCCATTTTGGTAATGCCTTCGCCATTGCCATCAGTCGGCAGATAGGCAGTCGCTACCATCGTAAATACTTCTTTAAATTTAGAAATAGTTCCTGTATTAATTTCAACCGTTTCTTTCGTTCCTACATGGCGAACCAACGGCTGCATTTCTGTTACCAGCGTAGTTTCTACATGTTCTTTGCCGATGACTTGTCCATCCAAGCTCACAATATTCATCTTAACAGTCTTACGACCATTTTTTCCTTCTTGAATGACCTGTTCTTCGCCTTGTCCTAATGTTTCATCCGGAATACTTTCAATCGCATAGGGAACGACTTCATCTTCTACAATTGCTTTGCGTGAAATATTGCCAATGCGAATCGTCATGTTTTCTGTCACCGGTGCTTCTGTATCCCCATAAGGGCGAAAATCTTTCGCATTATACCCATATTGTTCTGCTACGGCTTGTACAGTTTGCTTTGCTGTACGCACTTCTTGTTTATTTCCTTTATGTTCTAATACGACAGGTACTGCCCGGTGCAGCGTTACTACACTGCCTTCAGTCAATTTAGATGTAGATATTTCAAGTTCGTCACATGGACCCAGGGCAATATTATTTTCACGCATTAACGCTTCTTCATTTACTGCATGCGTGTATACAGTCTGTGTATTTCCATCGGACTGGATTGTCACAGATTTTCCTTTATCAATAAATCCTGCCAAGGAAACTATGATTAATAAAGCGATTAAGGTAGCGTACATACGCGTAATCGGTCCTTGATATCGTTTGTTCATCGAATCCCTCCTAATAGGATGTATTCTATCAAAGGAATTTATACTATGTCAATTTTTCGTGGTTGACAAATGACTGATATTACTATATAATATGCCATTTTTTCGCATATTGTTAACACTTTATCGTCCTAAAATTGGCTGATATTAATGCCACACGCTCGTGTTTTTGAGATAATTTCTCTTAATAAAATAAAATTCATTAAAAATAATTTTCCATAAGAAAAAAACATGCCCTCGTTTATGTAGGGAGGACATGTTTTTTCTCTTCGTATAGATGCCGATTATTTTCTTTTTTTCTTTCGTTCTGCATTTTTTTCTTCAGCTTCATGCTGCAGCAGTTCCTGTGCGTGAATCGGCTTATCTTTCCGTTCATCCGCTAAATACCGATACGTTCCGTCCGCATTCATTGCATAGGCTTTGACATTATCACCGAAATACCAGTTTAAAATATGCTTGATTCGTTCTTTGTGCGGCCCATATTCAACCGGTACCAGCAATTCAACGCGTTCATTTAGGTTGCGCGGCATCCAGTCAGCCGAAGAAATAAATACATCTTCTTTGCCATCATTATAGAAGTACAGCAAACGGCTGTGTTCCAAGAAACGACCCACAACGCTATGAACTTCTATGTTTTCACTGATTTTTGGTAAACCCGGACGCAGAACGCAAATCCCGCGAATAATTAAATGAATCGTAACGCCGGCAGCAGATGCTTCATATAATTTAGCAATTACCTCTTTATCCAAGAGCGAATTCATTTTAGCGACAATGCAGGCCTTTCTGCCGGCTCTGGCATGTGCCGTTTCTTGTTCAATTTCTTCATAAATTCGCTGACGCAGGTTGATTGGCGCAACGCCTAGTTTATTCCACTGCGGTGGATCGGAATAGCCTGACAGCAAGTTAAAGAATGCCGAAGCATCGATGCCAATTAACGTATTTGCCGTAAAGATGCCTACATCTGTATAAATACGGGCTGTTTTTCCGTTATAGTTACCCGTTGCCAAATGGACATAGCGACGAATCCCGTCTTCTTCGCGACGGACAACCAACGTAATTTTAGAGTGTGTTTTTAACCCCATAATACCATAAATAACATGGCAGCCAGCCCGTTCCAATTTACGTGCCATATAAATATTATTTTCTTCATCAAATCTTGCCTTGACTTCCATCAATACTGTAACCTGCTTGCCGTTTTCAGCAGCTTCTGCCAAAGCAGCAATAATCGGAGAATGACTGCTTACGCGGTATAAGGTTTGTTTGATGGCCAATACGTTGGGATCCGTTGCGGCTAATTTTACAAACTGTTCTACTGTAGCAAATGTTTCATACGGATGATGTACCATGACATCTCGTTTTGCAATAGCTGACCAAAAATCAGGAGCGTCAATAGCGGCTAATTCATACGATGGCTGCGGTACTGCCGGCGGATACCGCAAATAATCATAGCCATCCATTCCGACAAAAGAGAAAAATATTTTACAGTCCAAGGGTCCCGGAATCATGTAGATGTCTTTTTCTTCTAGCTGCAGTTCGCTGCGTAGAAATTCTTTAATCATACGGCTGGATGACTGGGCTAATTCCAGTCGTACTGCCGCACCTTTGCGTCGTTTCTTCAAAGATTTTTCTACTTCGACAACCAAATCCTCAGCATCATCGTCAATTGCTAAGTCAGCATCACGCGTCACGCGAAACGGTACTGTTTCCAAAATATCGCAGCCTAAAAAAAGACGTTCTGCAAAAGCCCCCAATACATCTTCTAAGAATAAGAATTTTTTGACTGAACCTGTATTAGGAACTTTGATAATACGAGGAATAACCGTTGCTGGTACTGGCAGGATGGCTGTCTTAACGGACGAATCGCCATGCTTCTTACGAAGCAGCACGGCAAGATGTAAATGCAGACTTGTCAAGAACGGGAACGGATGACTGGAGTCTACAGCCATCGGCGTAACAACTGGATAAATTTCTCGTTCAAAATAACTGTCCAGCCATAGCCGCTGTTCTTCATCCAGTTCATCTACATGGATAAATTGCAGTCCTTCCTGCTGTAGTTTATCTTTAATAATCTGATAATACTTGTATTGTTCTGTCACTTGCGTATGAACCATACATTGAATCGCTTCGAACTGTTCCCGCGGCTTCATCCCGGCAATATCGATATGCTTGACACCACTTTCAATCAAATGTTTGACACCGGCGACTCGTATCATAAAAAATTCATCTAAATTAGAAGCCGCAATAGCAATAAAGTTAAGCTGTTCCAATAATGGATTCGAAGGAACCATGGCTTCCCGCAAAACTCGTTCATTAAATTTTATCCACGTACATTCGCGATTTAAAAAATATTCATGATTTGTAAGCTTCACAACATTCACCGTTCCCTTCTCTAGGCCTTTACCAATATCGGCGAAATACCAAATACTTCCGCAAAATTGACCGCTGTCTTCATAAATGTCCATCGTTCCAGGGCAATATCAGATTCTGCGTGATAATGTACCTTGAGCTGTCCCATAGAAAGGTCGGTCCAAATACGGCTTATCTTTCCCAAATGGCTCTTATCTAACGAATCGGCTAATCGAAAGATTGCTACCAATTTTGCAGTAATTACTTTCTGTTCATCTGAGAGTCGATTATACATTACCGGTGATTCATGCAAAATGCCGCCATACGAGTAATAACAAATATTTGCCAATATTTCCTTTTCTTCATCTGTAATGCCAAATAAATCTGTTTCCATAATCAAATTATATGTACAAATGTTATGTTTACGTATGTTGATAAATTTGCCAATTTCATGCAAAATAGATGCCATTTGCAGTAAATATCCATACGAAAAATCTAATCCTATTTCTTTGTATACAGCTTGGAATAAAATACTGTTAAATTCTTCTACGGCTGCCGAATGCGTCGGATCATATAAATATTTTTCTGCCATTTTTCTTGTCAAATCCAACAGCAGCGTTCGTTGGTGACTAACGTACGCATTATGGGTTTGCTCTGCTACGTAATGCATGGAGTATCCTTCGGTAAAGGTGGTGCTCATCATGACAATCATGTCTACATCCAGGCTGCGCAGTAATTCATAGTATAACAGCAACGTAGGCATAATGACATTGGCCAAATTTTCGGATAAGTGAAATTGTTGGATTAGCTTATACGGCGTAATGCCATGAAATGAATAAATAAATTTTCTAAATTCTTGAGGAGTAATAAGGCTGATTCCTTCTTCTTGATGGATATGCATTAATCGTCCAATCAAGTTTGCTGCCCGTCCTGATAAGACAATATATTTGATATTATGCTGGCGGACGCTAGCCCATAGCGGCGACAAGGTTCCATAAATATATTCCCGAACTGCCGTCGGAAACGTCAGTTCCAGCCGCTGTTTTTCGGTGAAATTTTCCAAAATACGCAGCGAGCCGATATGTACATTCTGTTGAAACAGCAACGTATCTGACTTCCAGCATGTAAGTCCAACGCCGCCAGACGTAATATCCAGCAGCAATACGGCTTTATCTGAAAAATTAAATCGTCCTTTTAATATATGATAATATAAGCCAAAAAATTTATAATATATTTCTTTCGTCATTCGTACCACACGAACATGAAATCCCGTACGAATATAGATTTGATCTAATACGTTCAGCAGATTATCAGCTTCGCGAATTGCTGTTGTAGATAAAACCTGGACATCACTTACGTCATAATCTTTCATTAATTGTTTAAACTTTCCTAATATAGTGCAAATTTCATTTAACGATTGAAAGCTGACATGATGACGCGTAAATACTTCGCCGCCATACCTTACTTCTTTCGATACATTTTCAATAATTTCCATCGTATCCAGCGAAGAATACGAAATGATTTTTAAGGTCATATTCACTGTACCGATATGAATAATGCCAAATAATCGCTTAGACTGATTCTCCATTTTGGTTCCCCCATCTTCTCCTGCAGTATATATACTACTATCTTGCATATCTTTTTATATTATACATGATAACTATATTTTTTACATGGTTATTACCACATTTTGTTGTCATGTCCTGCAGCCGAACACGTTTGATACATTCGCATTTATTAGTGTATTCACGATGTATATAAGGAATATATGAACTATGTAAAATGTTTGTAATTATTTCGTGGTTTTGAAAATAAGGGTATAGGCATATATATTTTGCGCATCTTATACAAAAAAACAAGAATCCCTTCTATTTATGTAGTATAATACTATATAATAGGACATTTATAGAAAGAAATGAGGTATACGATGGAAAAATTAGCCATTATCGACATGGGGTCCAACTCAATACGATTTGTCGTTTTACAAATTGCTGACAACAAGGCCTATTCTCTCTTATATCAAGAAAAAGAATCTATCCGTCTTGGTCAAGGTCTTAATCAAACCGGCCAGCTCAGTGACGAAGGAATGGCTCGAGCCATGACGTGTTTGCACGTATATAAGCATATTATGGAAGTCATGGATATTACAAACTGTATGGCCGTTGCTACGGCCGCCGTTCGCAATGCCAACAACGGAGATACATTTCTAGAAAAAATCAATGCTGAAACAGGTATCACCATGAATGTCATTACAGGCGAACGAGAAGCATATTTGGGATATTTAGGTGTTATCAATACCATTGCAATAAAAGATTTCCTTATTTTTGATTTAGGTGGTGCCAGTGTAGAAATGACGCTTGTTCATGATGGGGAACCTGTTCATTCTATATCTATTCCTATCGGAGCTGTCACGCTGACGGAAAAATTTAATTTACAAAACAATATAACCGACGAATCCTTACAAGATTGCACAAAATACGTACGCAAAAAAATTGCCGATATTTCGTGGATTAAAGATATTTCGCTGCCGATTGTCGGCATTGGCGGAACGGCTCGAAATTTTGCCAAAATGGATCAACGAGCTTCCAACTACGAAATGTCTAAAATTCATAATTACATTTTGCATGCAGAAAATTTCTCCGCCTTATATACGGAAATTACAACTCGTACCAGTGCCAACCGCAAAAAAATTCCGGGACTTTCCAGCGAACGGGCCGATCTCATTGTTGCCGGTGCTGTCGTAATCAAAACTATTTTTGATACGGTTGGCAGCTCAGAAATGGTTGTCAGCGGCTGCGGACTCCGTGAAGGGTTATTTTTTGAGTACTATGCTAATTTCTACCATTTAGATAAACCACGCTTTGATGATATATTAGCTTTCAGCATACATAATTTCATGGGCACCTTAGGGCCTGTCATCAATAAAACGCATATTCATCAAGTCATGAAAATTACGGGACAGCTATTTGACCAATTAAAAGATTTACACGGATATGGGCCACGACAAAAAGTATTGCTCATGACAGCCGCACAGCTGCATGATGTCGGTAAAGTAATTAATTTTTATAATCACGCCCGCCACTCTGCATTCATGATCAATCATGCGCCTTTATACGGGCTTACCCATCGCGAACAACTGATTTCTTCTTTTATTGCCGGATTTCATCATGGTGTCAGCCGCAAAACGCTGCGGGCCTACCGATATGCCGATATGATTTCTTCCGACGATTGGATTATGATTCGCAAATTATCGACACTTCTCGCGTTAGCAGAAGCATCTGATTTGACATATGAACAAATCGTAAAAGATATTCAAATTACGATTGCTGAAAATGTTGTTGTCATGGTAATTACGACTGCCCCCGGTGCAACGTATAATGCTGCAGATTATGAAATGAAACAATTAACAAAACAATTTAAAAAAGAATATGGTGCAACGTTACTTCTTGTTTGGAAGTAATGCAATGCATTTACGACAAAAAATCTCTACACCAACCATTGGTGTCTTGTGGATATGTTGATTTACAAGACCTTTTTAGTTTACATGTTTTTATTAGTGATTTGCTGTTGGTTGTACCGTTTTTTCTGTGCTGCCTGCTTTTTTCAATTCTCTACCGCAGTGGTATGCAATGGAAATGGCCAAGACCATTAAGGCAATAGCTAAAACAAACTGCAAACCTTCAATCAAAATCGTCCAGCCGCTGGCTCCCATCAAAGCTGCAGCTTCTTCTTCAGCCCGTCCGTCTGCACTGAGAACCGGCATAATTTCACGGAATACGAAGGGAAACGTTACAAAAATAGTTGCCAGAACAACACCGGGAAGGGCAAAAACGATTTGAATATCCATGTCCAACCAATCACCCAAGACTTCTATATAGGGCATCGCCCAGCCCATACGGCCAAAAGTCATAATAAAGGCCAAACCAGCAATAACCGGCGAAATTGAAAAGGGTATATCTACAAGGGTTGTCATAATATGTTTACCCGGAAAATCGAATTTCGTAATCGCCCAAGCAGCGGTAATGCCAAAAAACGTATTGACTACGACGGCAATAACGGTTGCCAACAAGGTAACTTCCAATGCGGAAAGCACATACTCTGCCGTCAAAGATTCAACATAAAATGCGATGCCCTGCTGCAGGGAATTGAAAATGACAGAAACCAGTGGAATAATCAACATGACGATGATAAATAATACACTGACAGCAATCAATAGCAGTTCTGTTTTACTTCGTTTCATGTTAACTCCTTCCTTTTATACGGTCTGCGTAGCCTGCCGTATTTGCACGACATTAATGGCAAATAATACCGCAAACGCAATGATCAGCATTGCTAAAGCAATCGCCGTCGCGCTGGCATAGTCTACATAATTCAGTTTCTGCATAATGACGTACGATACAACCTGTGTCTGATTTTTGGCACTGTTACCGGCAATATAAATAACACTGCCGTATTCACCCAATCCTCTAGCAAAAGCTAATCCAAATCCTGTCAAAATGGCCGGACGCAGTTCCGGCAAAATAATCCGCCGAAAAATCGTAAGCGAGCTCGCTCCCAGCATGTTGCCGGCTTGCCATGAAGTACAGCAGAGTCCTTCGGTTCGACAGCTACAATTTGCACGTCCGGGTTATGGGCTTTTAATCCTTCAGCTGTACCCGTAATCGTACCGCCTGTGCCGACAGAAGCGATGCAGATATCTACCTTGCCATCTGTATCACGCCAGATTTCTTCAGCTGTCGTTTTGCGATGGATGGCTGAATTCGCCGGGTTTTCAAATTGCTGCGGAATAAAGGCATTGCCATACTGACGTTTGAGTTCTTCAGCTTTATAGATGCTTCCCTGCATGCCTTCAGCACCGGGCGTCAACACGATTTCAGCACCGAGAGCTGAGACGATTTTACGCCGTTCTACGCTCATCGTATCGGGCATAGTCAAAATCAAATGCAATTTCTTGACAGCCGCTGCCATAGCAAGGCCAATACCAGTATTACCGCTTGTCGGTTCAATCAAAACCGTATCCGCATTAATGAGCCCCTGCCGAATGCCTTCATCAATCATAGCTAAGGCTACGCGATCTTTGACACTTCCTAAGGGATTCATATATTCCAATTTACCAATGATATGGGCCTGCAAGGCGTATTTCTCTTCAAAATGGCTCAGTTCCAATAACGGCGTATTGCCAATCAGTTCGGTAATATGGGCTGCAATATGCGTCATATACATCACTCCTTTAGTGTATTTATACAAAACAAAACGTCATCTGTTAGATACAGATGACGTTTTTATGCACTCTGCCGCGACTCATCTGTCAGGTAGATTCCTGCTGGAATTGGCACCTTACATGATTGTAGGTTGCCGCAGTGTCATTGGGCCAGTCCCTCTACTGCTCTTGATGAATTTGGAAGTCTCTTTATTGTATTGTCTTAATTATATTTTGTGTACAATACAATATATTATATTGTACAACACATGATGTTCAATTTTTTTTAGTACCTCATAATAAAACCCTCACACTACTCGTTAATTGTGTTTTCTCGAAACGTTACGAAAAGTGCACACTTTACACATGATTTTGTCAAGGATATTTTTGCTGTTTTTATAAATTACATATCAAGATTACTTTTTTAATTTCTTGTTGCATGATTTTACTTTTTTACTTATAAAAAAAGAGCCGTCCTAAACGAAATTTTTTAATCTCTTTAGAATGGGCTCTCTTTGCCTATGACATGTTTCTGATGTTATTTGTCGTATTGTAATCAAGCTGTAACATCACATCATACGTAACGAAAAAATCAGCATTTTTTATCATTTTGCACGTTTTTTGACAATCTCCTGCCTCATTTTCTTCATATTTTTTTGATATTCTCTATTATTCGCCATGGCGATTCTCGTATACAATACATCACCGATTGCCATATGAATCATTCGCGAAGCCCCAGCTTCAGAAGAATAATTCACTTCTCGGCCCATGCCACATAAACAGATATCAGCCAATTTAGCCAGCGGTGACTGCCCATGGCTCGTAATGACAATAATAGCCGCACCGTTTTGTTTCGCTGTCGTAACAGACTGAATCAATTCACAGGATGCACCGCTGTGCGATACGGCAAGAACGGCATCCTGTGACGTAAGCAAGGCTGCCGATGTAACCTGCATATGCGAATCAGCATAGTCGTGAATGGCAAAACCCAGCCGCAAATAGCGCGTCGCAATATCCCGGCAGACTGTCGCGGAATTGCCAAATCCATAGACAGCGATTCGTCTAGCATGCTGCAATATTTGTGCTGCTTTATCAACGGCATTATCATCCAATAACGATAACGTATCCTGTAAACCATCGCTGATATTTTGAAATACTTTAACAGAGACAGCATGACAATCATCGCTGCCCTGAATATCATGATAGGTCTTATTTTCAGCTGTTGATAATTCAGCTGTTAAATTCATTTTAAATTCCTGCAAACCGTTAAATCCCAATTTTTTACAAAACCGGGATACTGTAATTTCCGAGCTTTCTGTCGCAGCGGCAATATCGGAAATCGTTTGTGCCAACACGCATTCCGGTACGGCTGTAATATAATCAGCAATACGGCGCTCTGATTTTGTCAGGCCGCCGTATGCACTGCGCAGAACGGGGAACTTTTGAATTCTTTCTTCATGCATATATGATTCTCCATTCCGTTTTATTCTCTCTATATAGTATACCTTAGCCAACAAACAGGTTCAATACCAGTACACCAATCAGTCCCATAACAGCAATAATCGTTTCCAACGCGCACCAAGTACGTACCGTTTCTTTGACAGTCAGTCCAAAAAATTCTTTGAACAGCCAGAATCCCGGATCATTAGGCGGGCTGAAAATGAGCGAACCAGCGCCGGTTGCCAAGACCATCAGTTCTGGGTTAGCTCCTGTTGCCACACAAATCGGGGCAGCAATCCCACCGGCTGTTAGCGCTGCAACGGTAGCAGAACCGCAGGCCGTCCGAATGACTGCCGCTACAAGCCAGGCTAAGAAAAGCGGTGATAACGCAGAATCAGCAACCAAACTGCCAATGTACGTTCCGACGCCGCTGTCAATCAATACTTGTTTGAGCGCGCCGCCGCCGCCGACAATCAATAAAATCATAGCAATAGCGAGTACGGCATCTTGCACGATTTTCATGACTTCGTCTATTTTTTTACCACGTCCGATGCCAAACGTATACAGTGCAATCGCTACGGATATGGTCAACGCCATATCGGGCTGGCCCAAAAAGGTCAAGATATGACGAATCGGAGACGCATCGGACATCGTCAGTTTGGCAATCGCCGAAGCTGCCATGAGTACAACCGGTACCAACGCCGTAAATACGGAAATACCAAAGCCAGGCATTTCATCGTCTTTGAAAATTTTAGGGTTGTATAATCCCTTGGGAATTTCCGGATTGATGTCTTTCGTCAAATTGCAGTACAGCGGGCCGGCAACAATTGCTGTCGGAATCGCAATAATGGCACCGTACACCAAGGTTGTGCCAATATCGGCATTATAAATAATCGAAATAGCTGTCGGCCCTGGATGAGGCGGTAAAAATCCATGTGTAACCGAAAGAGCTGCCGCCATCGGAATGCCTACTTCCAGTAAGGGAATTTTCGCTTCTGCAGCAATCGTAAATACCAACGGAATTAACAGGACAAAGCCAATTTCATAGAATAAGGCAATCCCTACAATAAATCCAGTCAAGCAAACGGCCCATTTTACTTTTTCACGTCCAAATACATTAATGAGCGTCGTCGCAATACGCTGAGCGCCGCCGCTTTCGGCCATCAGCTTTCCCAGCATGGCCCCAAAGGATACGACAACGGCTAAACCGCCCAAGGTACCGCCTAATCCCTTTTCAATCGTTGGAATTAATTTATCTACCGGCATGCCTTCTGCCAATCCTACTAGCCCGGCTACCAGCAGCAGGGCCAAAAAGCTATTCAGTTTTACTTTAACAATTAAGAAAAATAAGATAAGAATCCCTATCGCTAAAATGACCAGGGGCATATGAATTCCTCCTTTTATTTTGTATAATGTTCCTGCCACTGATGATGGAACGTTCCTTCTGCATCGATCCGTTTAAATGTATGGGCGCCGAAGTAATCCCGCAGCGCCTGAATCAAATTGGCTCCTACGCGCGGACTGCTGTAGGTATCAAGATATTCTAGGGCATTGGCATAAGCCGGTACGGGAATGCCGACTTGTACTGCCAAGGCCACGATTTGCCGCAGGCTTTTTTGATTCGCATTGATTTTATCTAAGAAAAATTCATCAAAAATGAGGTTTTCTAATGCTGGATTTTTGGCATACGCTTCCGTAATTTTTGTTAAAAATTCGGCTTGAATAATACAGCCTGCCTGGAAGATGGAGGCAATACGACCATAGTCAAGATGCCACTGATACGTTTCAGATGCACTGCGGTATAATGAAAATCCTTGGGCATACGCTACGATTTTGGCAGTATATAAGCTTTGCCGTACGGCTTCCACAAAGGCCTTGCCTTCTTGTTTGGTCAATGCCGGTTTTTGAATGACTTCCTGCGCTTTGCGCCGTCCCGGCAGATTGGACATAACGCGGGCATTGCAGGCTGACGTAATCATGGAAATATCGACGCCTTGCTTCATGGATTCGATACTCGTCCAACGGCCCGTTCCTTTTTGTCCGGCTGCATCCATAATATAATCAACAACTTCGCCGCCGGCCGGATCTTTTTCAGCAAAAATATCGGCAGCAATACCGATAAGGAAACTTTTGAGTTCTCCTTGATTCCACTGATGGAAAATTTCAGAAATCTGTCCATTCGTATAGCCGCCTACATATTTCAATAACAAATACGCTTCGGCAATGAGCTGCATATCGGCATATTCAATGCCGTTATGTACCATTTTGACATAATGACCGGCACCGTCTTCACCGATATACGTACAACACGGCTTGCCATCTGCCGTTTTGGCAGCAATGGCTTCATAAACCGGCTGAATTTCCGGATACGTATCTTTGTTGCCACCAGGCATAATCGACGGGCCGCGGCGGGCACCGGTTTCGCCGCCGGATATGCCCATACCGTAAAAATGAATGCCTTGTTCCTTGCAGTGCGTATACCGACGACGCGTATCGCCAAAATAAGAGTTGCCGCCGTCAATAATAATATCGCCATGCTCTAAAAGAGGCAGTAATTGGTCTATCATGCTGTCTACCGGGGCGCCGGCCATAATCATCAGCATAATTTTTCGTGGCCGCTGCAGCGACTGTACAAATTCGGTTAATTCATAATATCCCGTAATGCCGTCATGCGGCTGGTCGTGTATAAATTGTTCCGTCAAATCCGGTGTATAGTTGTATACAGATACGGAAAATCCATGATCTGCCATGTTCAATGCCAAATTGCTGCCCATGACAGCCATGCCGACAACGCCGATATCGTGTAATTTCATAAGTTTGCTTCCCTTCTATATATCATTATATTTTCTTTTGATATGCCGTAATATCTACAAATTCCTGCTGCAAGTTGTGATAGAGCCGTTCAAAAATATCATACAGCTGCGTATACACGGCTACATTTTCCGGTATGGGAGAATAGACTCGTTTAGGATGAACCAAATGGGCCGTATCGGCAATGCTTTTAATTTTTCCACTAGAGATAAAGCCCAGTACCGCTGCGCCAAATGCCGCGCCTTCACTATTATCGGGCAACGTAATCGGCGCATTGAGAACATCCGACAAAATCTGCAGCCATAGCTTGGATTTCGTAAAGCTGCCGCTGACGCGAATATCTTTGATGTTGCCAAACTCTTTGAGGGCCAGCATGACACTGTTAAGACTGTAGCAAATTCCTTCCATAACAGCACGAATCATATGGGAGCGGCTGTGATTTAGAGAAAAGCCAAAAAACATACCCCGCAATTCAGAATTCCAATACGGAGACCGTTCGCCTGTAAAGCAAGGCAAGCAGATCAAGCCATCGGCTCCAGCATCTACGTGTTCTGCTTTCATGGTCATCAAATCATAGGGATCAATATCCAAACTTTCCAGCGTATTTCCGCCGTAATGACAAATCTTATCGCGGACCCAGCGCAAAATCATCCCACCGTTGTTGATGGCGCCGCCAGCTACCCACATATCATCGGTCAGATTGTAGCACCATGTTCTCATCTTTGGATCTGTTTTTGGCTGTTTAGTCAACATGCGCAAAGCCCCACTTGTACCAATCGTACCGCTAAGTTGGCCTGGCTGTACGGCACCGATACCAACATTAACCAATACACCGTCCGTAGCACCAATTACGACAGGCAACCCTTCGGGCAGGTTCATGGATTGAGCTGCCTCGCGTGTTAAATGATGACTGTATGTCGTAGACACAACGGGTGGCATATAGGCTTTGGTAATACCGGCATATGCCAGAATTTCTTCATCCCAGTCCAGCGTATGTTCATTATACATACCGCTCGTACTAGCAGCCGATTTATCAATGACCCATTCGCCGGTCATATGATAAAAAATATAATCTTTCAATGAGCCGACATACTGCATTTGTTTGAAGAGTTCGGGCTGATTTTGCCGCAGCCAAATAATTTTAGCCAACGGATAGCATGCATGAATCGGACAACCTGTCCGTTCATAAAAAGAACGGCACAGTGCCGGATCTTTTTTAATTTCCCGTACAATGCCAGCACTGCGGCTGTCTGCCCACGTCTGCATATCCATTAACGGTTCTCGCTGTGCATCGAGTCCAGCAAAACTATGCATTACCGTACTCAAGGCAATGCCTGCCAGTTCTTTGTTTTTATAGCGAAGCTGTGCCGATGTCCGACGTACGACATCTTCAATGGCTTCATAAATTTGCAGCGGACTTTCTTCTGCCCAATCCGGATGGGGTGTGAGCAGTGGATAAAAAGCTTCTGACGAACACACATTGGTGCCGTCTTCCGTATAAGCAATCGCCCGTACGCCTGTCGTCCCTACGTCTACGCCAATCCATACCTCCTGATTTGCTGAATCCATAGTCATGGTTGCATCCATTTTGTTCATCCTTTCTCTCTATATACAATACATTTTGATAGTATCGTTTGCTACTTGTATTATACGCAATTCATCACTGTAAATGCAATGTTTATTTCATATTATTTTATATTTTGTGACATTTTTATATCATAAAATATAAAATATCTATAAACAAAACACAATTTAGACGTTTGTCTTGTTCTATGGTATACTACCAATAGATTTATAATTATCATCTTGAAGGAGGGTCTTTTTTATGAAAGTAATTTTATTAAACGGCAGTCGCCGTGAAGCCGGCTGCACATATACAGCCTTATCAGAAGTAGCTAACGCCTTACAGGAAAACGACATTGATACAGAAATCGTTCATGCCGTACCAACAGATGATGTTGTCGCATCCGTTGCTGAAAAGATGAAAACAGCCGACGGTTTGGTTATCGGTTCACCCGTATACTGGGCTTCCCCATCGGGTGAAATCATTTCCTTTATGGATAAATTAGCAGGTACAGCTGGTGCTGAATTAGTACATAAAGTCGGTGCAACGGTCGCTTCAGCCCGCCGCGGCGGTACGACAGCTACACTGGACGTATTAAATAAATACTTGTCCTATCATCAAATGGTATCCGTTGCCGGAAACTACTGGCCCATGGTACACGGCAACACGCCGGCAGAAGTACAGCAGGATAAAGAAGGCCTGCAGATTATGCGCATATTAGGCCGTAACATGGCTTGGGTCCTCAAATGTATCGAAGCCGGTAAAAAAGCTGGTATTGAAGCCCCGAAAACAGAAGATAAAATCTTTACCAATTTTATTCGCTAATATCGAGTGCACATAGCTGAAGCGCAGGCATCACAATTATTCTAAAATACAAAACACCCGTATGACAGTACATTACTGCATACGGGTGTTTTGCTGTATGAGATTTAAAAGGGAGTTTTTCTTCTTCCCTTGGGGAAGACTCATTATTTACTAAGGGCTATGATCGCTGCAACCGCTGAAATACCTAACGCCCAATTGGCTTTTTTATTTGCTTCATCAGCATCTTTTTGTGCTTTGCTCTTACGATCATTACGGTGATAATCCGGACGATCACCGCGATGGTTATCCCAACGATCTTCCCACTGCGGCGGACGAGGCGGCCGATGATCTGCTGCCTGTACGGCAACAGTAGCACCACTGAGCATCGTCATCATCATAGTCAATACTAATGTCATTTTAGTCATTTTCTGTATACGTTTCATCATATGTATCACTCCTCGTCATTTGATGCTTTAAGTATATCCTGTTTTTGTTACAATTCTGTAACAGCACTTTTTCAAGAGTAATACAATTTTTTATGGCACCTAATTATAGGAAGAATATTTCGTATAAATTAACCATTTGCCGGCACGGCGATACAAATTCCACTGACCGGACGTGGTTTCTTTAAATTCGTTGGTATCATCTTCATGAACGACGGCAATAATAGTTTTATCGTTTGGCAGCTTGTCGCTTTCGATAAAAGGCATCATATTCTTGGCATTCCAATTAAGACCGCTAGGCTGATACTTATCTAATGCACCCGGTTTGATGAGCCGTTTCGCCATATACCCAGAATAGTACGTCAAGGATACAGGATAGCGTTTGCCGCAAGTAATGACATAGGCTTCATCACCGCCCAAATGCTGTACAGCCTGGCCGGCATCATACGCCGACATCTCCCGGCATACCGGTACGGCAATCCAAGCGGTCAAAATTAAATACGTTGCCATACTAATGGCGCTAATATAGCGTACGACCATATCATGATGTTTCAAATACGCCGCAAATCCAATGGCAATGGGTATCATGTATGGGAATGTATACGTCGGATATTTCGTCGCGACGCATTGGTAAAAAACGAAAACCACCACAGCCCAAGTGATTAAAAACTGCTGACGCATATCCCACTGCGGCAGCCGGTGAGTCGCACGGATTTGCGCTGTCACCTGTTTGAACCACTGCCAGGCATGATAGCGTTTCCATGCCAACGGTAGCGTCAGTACCCAAGGAAAAAATCCGATAAGAAAAATACATGTATAGTAATACCATACATTAAATTGAGGATGTTCCGATTCCGTAGCCCGCAGCACATTATGAACCCCTAAAAAATTGAGGACAAAATCACCGCCATGCATCATATACATCGGGCCATACCATACACCGGCAATCAGCACAAACAACAAAAGACCCGAACCCAATTTAATCTTGGTCCATAATGCCGGTAAATCATGCCGCCATGCCAAGAATAAAATAATAATAAGTCCCGGCTGCACCAACCCGACTGGCCCTTTCGTCAGGACAGCCAACGCGGAGCAGATATATGCCCAATAGTACCATTTTGTTTTTTCCTCACTATAGGCAATATAAAAGCAAATTAACGTAGCTGCAAACAAGACAAACAGTGTCATATCCGTAATAATCGCTTTGGATATATAGAAATATTCCAGTGATGTCAAAAGAACCAGCGCTGCCGTACATCCCGTCTTTTTATCATATATGCGAGCCGCAAAGACATACGTAAGCAAAATACCCAATACACCAAACAGAGCCGAAAAAAATCGGGCTGCAAAATCATTCACGCCAAACAGCGAAAACGCCGCCAGCAACTCCCAGTAAAAGAAAATCGGCTTATCATACCAATAATGGCCAAAAATCCGCGGTGACATATAATCGCCGGCTGTCATCATCTCTTTCGCCGTCAATACATAATTGGACTCTACAGGATCTGTCACCATAACCTGGGAATTTCCAAAAAAGCAGATCACTGTGGCGAGTATGCCTACTATCCATATATAATAAGAGCGTTTCCATATAAATTTCACAATACGTTCTTCCTTTCTCTTACAGTATGCCGTGGTTTACCATCAGGTATGCCGGGACGTATGCTGGTCATTGCCGAGAACATGAGGACTGCCGCATGATGTACTATTCGTCTGTGCATTGCAATACAGTTGTACATATGGCAGCATATGCCGCATAAACCGTTTGGACAAGACAATCCATACGAGTACGCCGCTTAAACCGAGCCAAGCAACAAACAAACAGACCCATGTTTTTTGCATGCGCAATGGATACAAGCCTTTATATTCACGAAACATCGGTATTGCCGCATGACTTAGGACGGCTACCTGTACACCTGTTTTACGTGATATATATTGATAGGCTAAGGTATTGTCTTTCCACAACATGGCCGCCGTATCCATATCCGGTTTTGCCGTATCGCTTCCTCTTGGCTGCCAAGACAAGCTTTTTTCTACCCCTGCGACGGTCTGCGATGGGTCGCTGCCGGATGTAGCATACACTAGCCGGCCGTCTTGAGATACGGCTACTGTAATGCCTTGGGCTTCTAAAATCTGAGAACAATCCTGTATATCCTCATTCTGTCCTTGCTTATACGTATCAGCATACATACGCAGTCTGCCCAGTTCAAATTGAATCGCGCCTTGCGGACTGCTTTCTGTTGCTATGAAGCTCATCATATCTGCCTGCCAAGACTGGCCCGGCAATACAATGCGCGCTATACCGATACCGGTTGCCATGACACACGCTAGTATCCAAACCGATACAATCATCGCACCAAAACACATTCGTCTTACAATCCATACATTGCTATGCTTCATGGTATCACCTGATTTTCCCTGTGCACGCCAGCATGCATATTTTTTTATTATACTATAAATACACTAAATACACTAACTTTCTGTTGCTTTATTTATACTACTCCCTAATTCTAACGATTTACTAAACAAAACAAAAACTTACTGCAAATAATTTTTCTCTTCCTATTTGACAATCTCTCTTAGTAGTGCTAAGATATAGGACAACAACAAGATATTGAGTTCATCCAGAGCAGCTGAGGGACTGGCCCTATGACGCTGCGGCAACCCCCGTTAGCTGGGAAGGTGCCAATTCCAACGGATTGTTCCGGCAGATGAAGCGAACATACATAAAATATGAGGCTGTCATCTGTTGACGGCCTTTTTTGTTGTAACTATACCAAGGAGTTGATATTGTGATTAAATTGGAAAATATTACCAAAACCTATGATGGCAAAGCTCAAGTGCATGCCTTAAAAGGTGTCAACCTGACCATTGGCGACGGTGAAATTTTTGGTATTATCGGCAAAAGCGGTGCCGGTAAATCGACCCTCGTCCGCTGCATTAACATGCTGGAACATCCGACGAGCGGTAATGTCATCATTGATGACAAAAACATGACAAACATGTCTGACTCGGAATTGCGGGCAGAACGCAAAAATATTGGCATGATCTTTCAGCATTTCAATTTGCTTTCATCCCGTACAGTCTTTGACAACATTGCTTTCCCGCTCGAACTAATCGGCGCATCGAAAGAAGCTATCCATAAAAAAGTAGCTGATTTGTTGGAACTCGTCGGCCTGACGGAACGGCAGTACAACTATCCATCCCAGCTTTCAGGTGGTCAAAAACAACGTGTCGGCATTGCCAGAGCCTTGGCCAGTGATCCGAAGATTTTGCTGTGTGACGAAGCAACATCTGCCCTGGACCCGCAGACGACCAAAGCAATTTTGGAACTGCTTCAAGATATCAACAAACGTCTCGGCATTACGATTGTCATCATTACGCACGAAATGGCCGTTATTAAAGAAATCTGCGACCGCGTAGCTGTTATCGAAGGCGGCGTCATTAAAGAACAAGGCCGCGTCGTTGATGTATTTACCAATCCCCAGTCGCAGACGATGAAGGATTTCGTTAAATCCATTATTAATATGGAACTGCCGGCAGGCATCAAAAAAATGGGCATTACCGACCAGCCTGCACCGGGATACGATATGCTGGTTCGTCTTCGCTTTAAAGGCAAAGAAACGAACGATCCGATTGTCGCTTCTATCGTCGAAAAATTCCATACGTATGTTAGCGTATTATACGGCAATATCGACTATATCCAGGACGAACCGTTCGGGTATTTGATTGTCGTCGTCATGGGCGATATGGAAGCACAAGCCAAAGCGTTCGCATATATTAAAGAATTACCTGTTGGAAGTGAGGTTTTAGGTTATGTCCCAAGAAATCATTAAATTAATGTTTCAAGGCATTCAAGAAACGGTATTTATGGTATCGGTTTCCACTGTGATTGCCGCCATTATCGGTATTCCTCTCGGTATTACCTTAGTAACGACCAGTAAAGGCCATATTTTGGAAAATCGCGTTATCAACAGTGTCCTCGGCACGATCGTCAATATTATCCGTTCCATCCCGTTCATCATTTTGATGGTTGCTATCATTCCATTGACACGTATCATTGCCGGCACATCCATCGGTACAACAGCTGCCTGTGTACCGCTGACGATTGTTGCTATTCCTTTTCTCAGCCGTCTCGTAGAAACGTCTATCCGCGAAGTCGATTTTGGACTCGTCGAAGCAGCTGAATCGATGGGTGCTACACCGTTTCAAATTATTCGCAAAGTATTGATTCCGGAAGCTTTGCCAACAATTATCAATAATATTACTGTCCTCATCGTCAACTTAATTGGTGCATCGGCTATGGCAGGTGCCATCGGCGGCGGCGGTCTTGGGGATATTGCCATCCGCTACGGCTACCAGCGGTTCCGTGCCGATGTCATGCTGGCAACCATCATCATCTTGATTGTTGTCGTCAATCTCATTCAGGCTTGCGGTGATTTTGCATCCCGCAAGAAAAATAAACGCTAATACAGCGTCATTTTAGTTCTATCGCGTTCTATATTAAAAGGAGTTATGCAACATGAAATCCATTTGGAAAAAAGCCTGTGCTTTCACCGCTGTTGCCGCTCTTTGCCTGTTTGCTGCCGGATGCGGCAGTACAGACAACAGTAACAACACCAAAGCCCAGCAAGAAAAGAAAGAAGTTACCCTGGGCGTTACGCCGGGACCTCAAGCCGAAATTGCAGAAGAAGTAAAAAAAGAAGCTGCTAAACAAGGCATTACCATTCGTATTATGGAATTTTCTGATTATGT
Organism: uncultured Megasphaera sp.; assembly: GCA_934202965.1. Taxonomy (GTDB): domain Bacteria; phylum Bacillota; class Negativicutes; order Veillonellales; family Megasphaeraceae; genus Megasphaera. Next base: position 97,825 of record CAKPYN010000001.1, on the reverse strand, counting down.
CACACCCGATGTCGCTTTGTCCAATAAAGAAATTGACATCAACTCGTATCAACATAAACCGTTTATGGATAATTTGGTTAAAGACAAAGGCTTGAAAATTGCATCTATCGGTAATACGATCATTGCTCCTATCGGCTTATATTCTCACAAAATCAAAAGTCTTGATGAAATCAAAGACGGCGACACCGTTGCCGTGCCAAACGATCCGACCAACGGTGCCCGCGGTATTTTACTTCTCCAGCAGGCCGGTTTGATTAAAGTTAAAGATGGCGTTAAATATCCAACAGCAACAGACGTTGCCGAAAATCCAAAACACTTGCAGATCAAAGAATTGGAAGCAGCTCAGATTCCTCGTTCTTTGGATGACGTCACCTTTGCGGCTATCAACACCAATTTTGCCATGGATGCCGGATTAGACCCTGTTCATGACGCTATCTTACGGGAAGACAAAGATTCTCCGTATGCCAACATTTTGGCCGTTCATCAAGATGATGTTCAAAATCCGACACTGCAAAAAATCCTCGCTATTTACCAAAGCGACACCATCAAGAAGTACATCGAAGAACACTTTAAAGGCGCCTTGATTCCGGCATTTTAAAGCGAAAAAAATAACTGTTCCAATGCGGGACAGTTATTTTTTTACAAGACTTAAAAAATAACGTAAGATTTGGTACAATACATTTAGTATGATTATATATCATGAAAGAGGGGTTTTAGAATGATTTCTATCTCAGAAGACACAAAAAAAACACTGAAAAACGCCTATCCGGAATTTGAAGCTGCTTGTCATGCCTTCTTCCATCAGGAACTGCCTGCCAGCAAATATAAAGGCATTTCCGGTAAATTCGGCAGCTATGCCGAACGCGGCGGTAAAACAGGTATGGTTCGCATGCGCTTTTCCGGCGGCTTGATTACCAAAAAGCAAATCCAATTTCTTGCTGAAGCCTTGGAAAAATACCATGTATCACTCGTACATTTTACGACAGGCCAAGCCATTCAGTACCATAAACTCAACGGTAATGATATTCTTTCTTTATATCAAGAATGTTTTGACCAAGATATTTACTGTGCCGGCGGCGGTGGCGACAATCCCCGCAACGTTACGGCTAGTCCCTTGCGCGGTGTCGATCCGAAAGAATATTTCGACATTTCTCCTTATGTAGATGCAGCTGCCAGCTATGCCATTACGCTGATTCCACAGCTTCATTTACCTCGGAAATATAAAATTGGTTTTTCCAACGGGACAGATAATGAAGGCCATGCTACATTTAAGGATTTAGGCTTCTTGGCTAAGAAAAACGGCACCTTCGATGTCTATGCTGCCGGCGGCTTAGGGGCTTCCAATCCCCGTCTAGGCATCAAAGTTGCGGAAAACGTATACCCGACAAAGATTCTCTACTACATTGATGCCTTCGCCCAAATCTTCATGAAATATGGCGACTATACCAATCGTGCCAAAGCCCGTTCTCGATTCATGCCAACCAATTTAGGGGACGACGAATTCCGACGCATTTTCCAGACATATTTAACCCAAGCCGAAGAAAAAGATTTGGACATTACGCCTGTTGCCACGCCGATTACCAAAACCGCACCGGCTGCTGCCACTCCGACAAACCCGCGGATTCATCCCCAAAAACAGGAAAACTTGTATTATGTTTCGTATCATCCCATTGCCGGTACACCGGATTGCGATGTTTTCCTTCGTTTGCTGCAATATTTAGCAACCATCGATGGCGCAGAAATCCGCATGAATTCTGATGAAACACTCTATGCTATCAACTTGACAGCCGAAGAAGCTACCAAAGCTGCTGCCATTACCGAAACAGATACAGCCAAAAACACCTTTGAATCATCTGTATGCTGCATTGGTGCAGCCATCTGTCAGCAGGGGCTGCGTAATTCACATGCCATGTTGCTCCACACTATCACCGTCTTGCACGAAAATCAGGTAAATACGTCTCTCTTGCCGCAACTGCACATTTCCGGCTGCCCGGCTTCCTGCGGCACACCACAAATCGGTGCTATTGGATTGCGCGGTGCTGCCAAAAAAATTGGCGATGCGATGCAGCCTGCCTTTGCCATCCTAGCCGGCGGTTCTTATGTGGCTACCAAAGAAAAACTGGGAACCCAAATCGGCGTTATTACGGAAGATAACATTCCTGCGTTCTTAACCAAACTAGCAGATACGTTGCAAAAAGCTGGGCAGCCTTTTACTACATGGTATCCAGAACATCAAAATGAATTTGCCGCTCTCGTAAACGCGATAGAATAATCAGCTATTAACAACAATACCATTATTCGTATAAAACAATAAAAAAATCAGCGAGCCAATACCATGGACTCGCTGATTTTTTTATTGTTTTTCCGTTGTATTTTCTTTTAAATACGTCCAACCGTCTTGCTGATAAATTTGATTTTCTTTCATCAAGTGACCTAAGGCTCGTTTAAATGCAGCTTTACTCAAACTAAACTTCGCTTTAATAACTGCCGGAGCTGTCTTATCACCATAAGGCATTTTACCCTTTCGTTGTTTCAAGAATGCTATGATTTTTTCTCCATCCGGTGTAAGTGAATTTTCCTTGGTCTGACGAAGTGAAATATTAATGCGCCCATCTTCTCGAATATAGGTAATACGCCCCTTAATCAGTTGTCCAATGAGAATCGGTCCATTAAATTCACTGCGATGAAGAAAGGCAATCCAGCGTTCTCTCGTCATTAAATAGGCACCTTGATCAGTCATATTATAGATAGCACCTTCTACCCAGTCACCAATTTTAGCCTCCGTAGCCGCTTTAGAGGCACGACGCATTTCATCTTCTACTTCCATGGATACGGCTAGGCGGTGCGACTTATCTTCATATAATTTAACCCATACATATTCGCCTTCTTTGGGTCGCCCTTTCATTTCGGCAAAAGGCATAAAAATACCGCGTTCCGTTCCTACATCTACGAATGCGCCAAAACGAGTCGTATTAATAACCGGTGCATACCCAATTTGCCCCACTTTAATTTTGGGAAGACGCATACTAGCCGTCAATCGCCCTAATGGATCATGATATAAAAAGACCGTTACCGTATCACCAACTTGAACGGGAGCCGTTTGCTGATTTTTATGTAGTAAAATATCATCATTGGTATTGCCTGTACCGCCATTGAGGAAGGCCCCCATTTCACTCGTACGAAGAACTTCCAAGGTTACAATACTGTTTTCTTGTAGTAATGAATTCATGTTACTCACCTGCAAACGGAATCCGTTCAGCATCACACCATAAATTTTCTAAATCATAATACTGGCGGTCTTGTTCAACAAAAACATGGGCAACAACTTCGCCAGCATCAATCAAAATCCATTTACCTTCCCGATATCCTTCTACATGGCGAACATCATATCCATGTTTTTCCATTTGTTCTTCAATGTTATCGGCAATACTTTGGGCTTGCCGGTTATTACGGGCACTGCAAATGACAAAATAATCCGCCATCATAGAAGATGTTTCCATATTTAAAATAACAATGTCCCAGCTTTTTTTATCATCTGCTGCTTTAGCAGCAATTTCATAACTTTTTAATGGTGTTTCTTCTTTTTTTGTTTCTTTCATTACGATTGGCATATAATACGATATCTCCTTTACTCTTTAATGTTTGTTTGCTGCGTATCTACTGTTGGCGCAGCAGCAATTGCATTATTCATTGTCCCTATAATTTTTTGCGCTTCAACCGGGTCATAAGTCCATAACTTCTGATACGATGTTTCTTTATCTTGTACCATTTCTCCCGGCAAGATATAAAAATGAATAGCACTAACTGGCACATTCTTAAAATCAAATGCTAATAACGCCATATCTTTAGCAGAAATATTGGACTGAACTTGATTCCAAAAACGATACATAAATAACGCATTAGCAATTCCAAAATGATGTTCACGTTCTTCATAAAATTCTCTGACAAATCGTTCCTGCCGCTGCGTTCTTGACAAGTATCCATCACTGTCAATATACCGCATATATCCAGCAGCTTCCTGCCCGTCAAGCGTTTGATACCCTTGAAATAAGTTAATATCTGTTTCACCAGTTGCATCAGCATGATACATATTTTTTTCGACATACATGGGCATTCCGCCACCCATATCAATCATTTTTTCAAAGGCATTTTCCGTAAATTCTGCATAAAATGGGATAGGAATGTGAAAAATATCTTCGACAACAGCCCGCAATAGCGGAAGGCCTCCTTCGCTGTATACATTCTGCAACTCTTGAATTCCCTTTTCTTTACGCCCCATAATTCTTGTATTATCGGGCAGCATAATAAAGTCGACTTGTTTTTTTACTCGATTGATAGCGGCAATACCAATAAAGTTAGCATGCTGCGGCATATCATTATCTACGCCTACAAGTAAAACATATAATGGCGTATCGGGACTATTCTGAACAAATGATTCAGACGAACCATTTTGCACGGCATCAATTTGTCCTTGAAACTGGGACTGTCTAGCATCTTGATAATATTTCCATCCTAATGCAGCTAGCAAGCAAATAAAAATAAATCCAGCCAAAATCAATAATAGGCGTCGAAATTTCTGTCGTTGTGTCCGCTTTTTTTTCAGTCGCCGCTGCGGCCGTTTCTTTGTTAAGTTGTCCTGCTCCATCATTTTATCTTCCTATCTGCCTGCATGGCTAAAATGAGTGCATTTCGATTGATGATGGTCCCTGTATAAATCGTTTTTTCTTGTTCCAATAAATGGGAAATCGTTGAATCATAACCGGCTAGTACAGCTTTATCCAAATCTTTTGCCGCTATGCTGCGTAGTCGTTCCACGCCATCAAAATCGCGATTTACTTCAATATAGTCAGCAATAAAAATAATTTTTTCTAGCGTACTCATTTGTTCTGTACCTGTCGTATGATGTGCCAACGCTGCCAGTAGATCCTCATCCTGTATGCCATATGTTTCTCTGGCAATCGTTACAGCGGCATAGCCATGCAAAAGACTTCCAATAGACATAATGGTATCTGGAAGGGTATTGCCAAAAGACCGTCTAGCTAATGTTTGCATTTCTGCCAGCGTTTTTTGCTTAGCAGCATCATGCAGTAAGCCTGCCACTTCTGCCTGATCTAAATCTCCGCCATATTTATCGGCTAATTCCCGTGCTTTGGCTGCTACACCTAAAACATGGGTATACCGATGTTTAGATAAACTTTGTTGTAAATCTTTTTTAATTTTTTCTTTTAATGCTTCGTTGTACATTGATATACTCCATTTTTCCGGATATATTCTACGACTACCGGCGGAATCATATAGCGTACAGACTGTCCATTCGCAATGCGATGCCGCAGCTCTGTAGAAGAAATTTCCATGGTAGGTACCGCTAATTTTAAGATATGTTTTCCCAACGGCCCAAAATGTTCGATCACGCTACCAATGGATTGACTTCCGTCTGGTCTGGTAGCTCCTACAAACTGACATAACGATAGAATTTCTTCCGGCTGATGCCAATTCGGTAAATCCTGAATCGTATCTGTTCCGGAAATAAAATACAAAATATACGTAGGACCATACAATTTTTTTAAGAAATGCAGAGTATCTACAGTATACGAGCGACCTTTTCTACGTATTTCCATATCACTGACTGCAAAATGAGGATTGTCAGCAATAGCCAATCGTACCATTGCTAACCGTTGTTCTGCTGTCGCACCTGCTACATGTTTATTTGGGGTTATATACGAAGGGATAAACAAGACCTTGTCCAAATGAAAGGTTTGTCTTGCTTCTTCAGCGATCATCAAATGTCCCAAATGAATAGGATTAAACGTTCCTCCCATAATCCCCAATCTAGTAATTTCCATAGTAAATATAGATTCCTCCCCATACGATACCTACAGCAAGCAGATACAATACCAAAAATTTGGCATAATGTTTATACTCATACTGTGTTTTAGGAGCTGCTGCATAGTTTCGAAGAGTCTGTATATATCCCAAGACGATTCGTTTCATTAGCGAATCTGTCCCTGACCATGAATAATATATTTATAAGAAACTAATGCTGACAATCCCATTGGACCGCGAACATGCAGTTTTTGCGTACTAATGCCAATTTCTGCACCAAACCCAAATTCAAATCCATCTGTAAACCGTGTCGATGCATTCACATATACGGCTGCAGAATCTACTTCTTGTAAAAATTTTTCTGCTGTTTTTGCATTTTCTGTTACAATGGCTTCAGAATGATGCGTACTATAGCGACGAATATGGGCAATCGCTTCCTCTACAGATGACACGGTGCGAATAGACATAATCAACGCATTATATTCCGTTTCCCAATCAGCTGCCGTTGCTTCTTGTATTATATTTTCATGCAGTATGCGTGCCTTTGTATCTCCACGCAGTTCAACAGCATCACGCTGCATGACCGGTACCAGTTTTTCCAACAGTACCTGACGAATATCCTGATGTACCAACAAGGTTTCCATTGCATTACAGGTAGAAGGGCGGGATACTTTGGCATTTTCAATAATACGTACAGCCATATCCAAATCAGCATCTTTATCAACATAAATATGACATATACCACTGCCCGTCTCAATACAAGGCACGGTTGCGGTCTGGACAACCATTTGAATCAAGCCGGCACCGCCACGGGGAATTGCCAAATCAATATACTGGCGCAACGTCAGTAATTCTTTGACTAATGTTCTATCTGTGTTTTCTAATAATTGCACCAAATCAGGAGATAATCCCGCTTTTTGCAATCCCGCTTTAATAACAACGGCCAATGCCATATTAGAACGAATGGATTCACTGCCGCCCCGCAGCACACACGCATTGCCTGACTTAATACATAAAGCGGCGGCATCTACGGTTACATTGGGTCGCGATTCATATATCATCGCAATAACGCCTAAAGGTACCGTAACTTTTTGAATGCGAAGTCCATTCGGTCGTGTCCATGCATCTAACTCTACGCCAACGGGATCGGGAAGTTCAATCACTTGCCGCACACCCTTGGCAATATCTGCAATACGCGATTCAGTCAAGGCTAATCTATCCAGCATCGCTTCACTCATGCCTTTTGCTTTGGCATTGGCAAGATCCGTTTGGTTCGCAGCTATAATAGTCTGGCGCTGTGATTCTAATTCGTCAGCAATATATGACAACGCGGCATTCTTGACAGCCGTTGCTGCATTTGCCAGATGCATGGATGCTTCATGAGCCGATTTTGCCTTACTACGCACTTCTGATTCCATCTATATCCCTCCGTATCTTATTGCATCGCTACTAAATTGTCCCGATGAATGACTTCTTCATATACGCCTTCATGGCCTAAAATCGTTGCAATTTCATCGGTTTGATGTTTTTTAATCGCTGCAATCTGCTCACTATTATAATTGACGATTCCTTTTGCAATCGTAACACCATCACAAATAACGCGTACAATATCACCTTCATGAAATCTGCCTTCTACACGAACGACACCTACGGGGAGTAAGCTGGATCCATGTCCAATGAGCGCATTACGGCATCCTTCATCCACGACAATAGTGCCTTCCGATTTGCTGCCTGATAAAAGCCATCGTTTTTTCGAATGAAGATTGGAATCTTTAGCCGTAAACCACGTTCCGATTTCTTCTCCTTGGCATATACGGCGTAAAATGCCATCTTCACTGCCAGAGGCAATGATCATATCGACCCCAGCCGATGTAGCTAGAGAGGCTGCCTGAATTTTTGTATACATGCCGCCCGTACCGATGGAAGTTCCGGCACCTTCCGCAATTTCATAAAAATGTTTGTCAATTTCTTTTACGTTAGGAATCAAAACGGCTTCGGGATGCGTTTGCGGATTAGCAGTATACAACCCATCAATATCTGACAGCAATACCAATAAATCGGCATCAATAATACTGCTAACCATAGCAGACAACGTATCATTATCACCAATTTTAAACTCATCAATAGCTACAACGTCATTTTCATTAATAATAGGAATAATCCCCATATCCAGCATGGTCAGCAGCGCATTGCGAGAATTCATGAAGTTTTTTCGGTTTTGCGCATCCATACGGGTTAATAAAACTTGCCCTACATTCTGCCCATATTCACGAAACATTTTTTCATATGTATGCAGTAAAACACCTTGGCCTACTGCAGCAACAGCTTGTTTTTCCCGAATCGTTTGCGGGCGCTTCGCTAACCCCAGCGGTCCAAGTCCGGCACTCACTGCACCAGATGATACGAGTACCATCTGCTTTCCCTGGTTTGCTAAATCAGCGATTTCCATTACCAGGCGCTCAATGCGATGGTAATTTAATTTTCCTGATTCATGCGTTAGCGTACTAGACCCTACTTTAACGACAATACGCTTCTTTTTTGTCAATTCCGGCCGCATGACGGTCATACTATCACAACCTTACATCGTAATAAAATCAAAATGGGATTTCTTATCTTTTTTCTTAAACAAAACGCCGTAGTGACCAATCACTTGAACTAATTCAGCTCCCAGCATATCTGCCAGTTCTTTCATGGTTTCTTTCGTATCTAAATTGGCATTATTTAACACGTGTGCTTTGATTAATTCTCTTGCTGTAATCGCAGCCCGTGCGCTGTCAATAACGGCATTGCTCAAGCCTTCTTTACCAATTTGTACAACAGACGGCATTAAACTTGCCATGCCCTTTAATTTCTTTTTATCTTTATTATTCATATATACTCCTTTTATTCGTGATATTCAAATTCCATCGCATAAATACGGACTGTATTTCCATCTTGTATGCCATGTTCTTTTAATAATTTATCCAGCTCCATATATCGCCAAATGCGTTGAAAACGTCGCAGCGACTGATCATCATCAAAATTAGTCATAGCAACTAGATTTTCAATACGCGGTCCCGTAATAACAAATGCACCATCGTCGTCACGTTTCACTTCAAAATCAGGTTTTTCTTCCGCTTTATATACGACTTCTTCGGTTGTTTCTTCCGGTTCTTCTACATAGTTTTCCAGCAATGTCCAAACGCGTTCCAGTAAGGCATCCATACCTTCACCGGTCAACGCGCAAATCGGATATACTTCTATGCCGCGCTGAGTCAGATAAGATTCCAATCGCTCCAAGTTATCGGAACCTTCTTCTAGAACATCCACTTTATTGGCTGCTACAATCTGCAATTTTCTTGATAATTTGTCACTGTATTTTTTGAGTTCGGCATTAATTTTTTCATAATCTTCAATCGGATCTCGCCCTTCCATACCGGATACATCCAAGACATGAATTAAAATTTTTGTTCGTTCAATATGGCGAAGGAAATCATGTCCTAGCCCAACACCTTCACTAGCTCCGTCAATCAATCCCGGAATATCTGCCATGACAAAACTGCGGTGGTCGCTTAAATTTACAACCCCTAAAATCGGATTCAGCGTCGTAAAATGATATGCTGCTACTTCTGGTTGGGCTGCTGATACTTTCCGCAAAATACTGGATTTGCCAACACTAGGATATCCTAGCAGACCAACGTCAGCCAATACTTTCAATTCCAGTTTCAGCCAGCGTTCTTCACCGGGTTCACCTCGTTCTGCAAAAGTAGGGGTACGATTGGCACTCGTGCGAAAATGCCAGTTGCCACGCCCGCCACGACCGCCTTTTGCCACAATAGCCTGTTGCCCGTCATGGCTTAAATCAGCAATAATTTTATCACTTTCTTCATCGCGGACTACTGTTCCAAGCGGCACGGTAATCAATAAATCTTCGGCATTACGTCCATATTTATTGCTTCCTTCTCCCTTGCCGCCTGGTTTCGCTTTAAATAAACGGCGAAATCGAAAATCGACCAATGTGTTTACATTGCGGTCTGCTACCAAAACAACATTACCGCCTTGACCGCCATCCCCACCGTTGGGACCTCCTTTGGGGACGAATTTTTCGTGACGAAAACTACTCATGCCGTCACCGCCGCGCCCGGATTGTACAAATATTCTTGCTCTGTCTATAAACATAATTCACCTCATAGAAATGTCATACGCTGTCGCGCGTTATATACGAAATATCCGTTTACACTGCCATATATACAGAAAGAGACACAGCATACATATACCATGTCTCCTGTCTATCTGTCCTACGTGCATATGTAATTACGGTACTGACAAAATTTTAAAGCAAAATCCCGAATCTGTAAAGACATTTTTGAAAAAAAGATACGAATAAAGATCATCTTATTCCTCTTTTACTACATCTAATGCCTTCTGCAGCTGATAATCAACGGTATCATTGGGCTGCAGCTGCACGATGATATCCGGTTCGATGCCCGTTCCATCAATTTCTCTGCCACTGGCTGTATGGTATTTTGCTACTGTCAATTTTATCGCATCATCCTGACTAACACCATATACTCCCTGTACGGTGCCTTTGCCATAACTACGTACGCCGATGATTTTTCCAAGTCCTAAATCCTGAATAGAGCCGGAAACAATTTCTGACGCACTGGCAGAATTTTCATTAATCAATACGACCATGGGAATCGTATCGCCTGTTCCGTTAGCCTCAAAGGTCTGCGTATTGCCGTCGCTGCTAGTAAAGGAAACAACCGTACTGCCCTGGGGCATAAAATTTCCGGCAACATCTACGGCTTGATCTACTAAGCCACCGGGATTATTTCGCAAATCGAGTATCATTTTTTCCATGCCTTGTTCGCGCAAGGATTGATATTCTTTCGTAAATTCGGTTCCCGTATCTTCTCCAAAAACGCCAATACGAATATAACCAATATTCGTTCCTTCTACCATCTGTCCCATAACGGTTTTCATGTGAATCTGCCGCCGTGTCAGCGTAACTTCTTTATCTACACCATCTTCACGGATGGTCAAGGTTACATCGGTTTGTACTGGACCGCGAATCTTTTTAGAAACATCTTCCAGTTTCATTCCTTCTGTCGGCGTGCCATCAATCGCTATAATGAGATCCCCGCGTTTTAACGCAGCTTCGCTAGCCGGACTATCATCGATAATTCCAGCAATCATAATACCCGCGTCGGTATTGCCGATATATACGCCAATACCTGCATACGAACTAGACATTTGATCTTTAAATTCTTTAAATTCATCGCCGGCCATATATAAGGAATGTTTGTCCCCTAATGTAGAAACAATGCCCTTAACAGCTCCATCAAGAAGCGTTTTTTTATCTATTGTATCGGCATAGTGCGTTTCTACAATATAGAACGTACGGTATATTTTAATCCATCCCAGCCAGTCTCCCATCAGCCAATACGATAGTGATATAAGGATGACTAAAGCCGCTGTCAGCACTGTAAAAAAACATCCTATTCCTTTATATACCCATTGTATTGCTTTTCTTTTCGGTATTTTATCCATCCTATCACCACCTTACAAGTATGCTGAGGGATCTACGGGGTCCCCATTAGATCGTACTTCAAAATGAACATGCGGCCCTGTCGAATTGCCAGTGGAACCAGCATATGCAATAACCTGACCTTGTGATACAGATTGGCCGGATGATACATTTAACGATTCATTGTGTCCATATAAGGTAGATAATCCATTACCATGGTCAATAACAACAGCATATCCATAGCCACTAATCCAGCCGGCTTCTACAACGACGCCGCTATCCGCGGCATGTACGGGCGTGCCATAATCAACACCAATATCTATACCGCTGTGATAAATGGTCGTACCAAAAATCGGATGCGTACGATACCCATATGGCGAGGTAATAACCCCATTGACCGGCCAAATAAAGGCACCTGAGCCGCTAACCGGCTGATAGCTGTAATCAGGTTCCGTACTGCCGCTGTCATCACTTGTACCAGCATCACCAGCATCTGCTTGACTGCTGGCAGAGGCTTGTTGCTGTGCAGCTGCTTCTGCTTCAGCAGCTGCGGCGGCCGCTGCACGTGCGGCTGCTCGCTGCCGAAGCATCTCGCCAATAGACTGCGAAGATGCTTCCAATTCACGATATGCTTCTTCTGCCGTAGCTTTATCCGTTTCTGCTTTATACAAAATGGCCTGCTGTTCTTTCTTATGTTGTTCGATTTCGGCCTTTTTTTGCGCCGCATTTTCTTTCAAGACACTTTGCTTTTGTCGCTGCGATTCTAATTCTTGCTGTACCTGCTGTATTTCATCGCGCTGCTGGCGAATCGCTGTAATTAAATCCATATCAGCGGCAATCACACGGCGAAGTAAATCGACTCGATTGGCAAAATCATTGAAATCCTTGGCACCCAATACAACATCTAAATAACTTAATTGCCCGTGCATATAAATATCACGAATGCGGACGCGAAATACCTTTTCTCGTTTTTCAAGTTTTGCTTGTTCTTCTTTGAGTTTAACCTGCATTTCTGCAATTTGTTTTTCCGTATCGGCAAGTTGAGAAGAAATGGATTTATATTCGTTAGTTGCTGCATTCAAATTGTCTTGAATAATCCGTAGTTTTTCGGAAACATTGCCAATGACAGCTTCGGCATCATTTTTTTTCTGTGTTTGTTCTGCCATTTGCCCTTGTACATCAGATAGCTGATTTTGTAAATCTTCATCTTCTGCCCACACAGCAAAACATGGATTTAACAAGGCGGCAGTTACGATAGCTGCAATATATTTCTTATGAGAATTAAACGTTATCATACCTTACACCTTCATATACCGTTTCAATGAAATCGTACTGCCTACGGCCCCAATAATCATACTGATAACCAACAGTACGCCAGCCATTCGGTACATAAATGGATACATACTTACAAGCGGCAAAAATGCCAACGATCGATGGATGGCTACTGTCACAAATTCATAAAATTGGAACAGTACAATATCGGCAATCAGCCCACCAATAAATCCAAGAAATAACCCTTCCAACAAAAACGGCCAGCGAATAAACCAGTTTGTTGCTCCAACATATTTCATGATACCAATTTCTTTTCGTCTGGCAAATACAGTCAAGCGAATCGTATTGGAAATAATAAACAAGGTAGCCAGCGTCAAGAAAATGACTAATGCAATGCCGCCCCAACGAATAACCGAGGTAATCTGGAATAGTTGTTCAATAATTTCCTGTCCATAATGCGTACTTTCCACTTCCGGGTAATCTGCTACAATCCGGGCTGTCCGCTTAACTGCTGCCGGATTGGTAAACGTAATTTCATACGAACTTGGCAAGGGATTTTTTCCTTCCAATGCATTTAGAATGCCCGGCTGATCTTTCATGCGATTTCGTAATTTATCCATTGCCTGATCTTTATTGGTAAAGGTAATTTCTTTCACGTCTTCCATTTGTTTCAACCGTTTGCCAACACTCATCACTTGTTCTGTAGATAAATCATCTTTTAAATAAATACTAATTTGTACTTGGCTTTCCAAATTTTCAGCAAAATAATCCAAGTTTGCCACTAACGTCATAAATATCCCCAGTATAAAAAAAGATAACGCTACGGTGGCAATCGAAGCTATTGTCATAAAGCTGTTACGCCAAAAAGACTGCAACGCTTCGGAAATAAAATAGCGCATAGTCCTAATCTTCATCGTTGTAACCGCCTTTCTGTTCATCACGGACAACATGCCCATCGACGATTTCGATAACACGCTTATTCATTAAATCAACCATCTGTTTATCATGCGTTACCATAAGAACGGTCGTCCCCATATGATTAATTTTCTTAAACGTATCCATAATATCGCGTGATGTTTCGGGATCCAAATTTCCCGTTGGTTCATCAGCAATCAACAACAACGGCCGATTGACAATGGCTCGGGCAATGGCTACACGCTGTTGTTCACCACCGCTAAGATTGTGTGGTAATGCATCAGCCTTACCAAGCAATCCTACCAAATCCAACACATTGCGAACACGTTCTTTAATAACACGGCGCGGCGATTCAATCACTTCCATGGCAAAAGCAACATTTTCTTCTGCTGTTTTATTCGGAAGCAGTCTAAAATCCTGAAAAACAATCCCCATTTTACGGCGCAAGTACGGTACACGGCTTTTAGGCAGCCGATTTACGGCTGTACCATCGACATAAACTGTACCGGATGTTGGCAGTTCTTCATGAGATAACAACTTGATAAGGGTAGATTTTCCGGCACCACTAGCCCCGACAACGAATACAAATTCACCTTTTCCAATATGCAGCGAAACATGATCCAGTGCAATCGAACCATTATCATAAACTTTCGATACATCTTTTAAATCAATCATAGGAAACCTCTTTTCAAACATATACAATCTAGTGAGCTACGCAGATGCTAGTCATCACTCTTCAGCCGAGTACGAATTCCGTCTTTTCCTTCAATAGTTCGTACTGCTAGATAGGCATTACGCATCGATTGACGGCGTAAATGATTTATATGTGCTTTTATATCTGGAGCAAGCTGTCCGGCTTCTAATTTTCTAGATACATCACGAACTATTTTTGCTGCCGTAACGTTCTCTACGGTGCCGCATACCGTATCTCCCAATAAATGAATAAAACTATCAATTTTAGGGTCATAAGAAATAGCCGCTACCGGAACCTGCATAATAGATGCAAACACAAGAGCATGAAGCCGATTGGCAATAACAGCATCCATGCAGCCAACAAGGGACATAAATTCTATCGTATTGTAAGGTTCTTTTAGTACAACAGCATCAGATTGCATTGCATTGGCTATATCTTCACCAGCACTGACATCGGCAGGATACTGCATCGGAATCAATATAATCCGAGCATCATACATCTGCTGCAATTGGTCTGCAGCTTTGGCAATCTCTTTTTTAAATCCATCCAATCCTTTCCAATCACGCACGGCAATACCAATGCGACGTTGGATTCCTGTTACCCCCGCTTTTTTCAATAAATAATAACCAATTTGCTTATCTACAGGATGCATAGATAATACAGCATCAGCAGTTACATGTATCGGCGGTGCTGTAACACCTAACGATGCTAGTTCTGCTTTAGAATCTGTATCGCGTACACCAATAATGGTAACTTTTTGCAGCACATCGCGTACAGCCTGCCGTTCTTTTGTACCTAGTACCGGACCAATTCCCTGGGCATACAGCATAACGGGCTTATGAAAAAATAAAGCCATACGCATAATACATAAATAATAATACAAACTGCGGGAGCTTGTTACATTTTGCAGTAAACTTCCTCCACCACTAATAAGAATATCACAGCGGCAAATAGCCGCTGCGATAGATAAAAAATTCATACGGTGTACAGTATGTACATTATGATGTTCTCTTGTCATTCGGCAGTTGCCCGTAATGACAGTAATATGTATATCCGGAATAATATCTCGCAATGAACCAATAATAGCTGAAAGCATGGCTTCATCACCAGCATTAGAGAATCCATAATATCCCGAAATGACAACCTTAACCACGAGATTTCACCTGCTTTCCTAACCAGGCTGTTATATACTGCAGCACGGCCAAGATACAAATGACAAGAATCCCTATAACTAATCCCATAATCCAGCCATCTATGCCTCGAATAAAAGACATCAGGAAGGGGGTACGAATATGTGCAAACGTTTCTACCATAGAACCTACGCCAATAGCCGCTGCTAAAACAAGGAAGAAATGCAAAATCTGCGGCCATTTACGATACATAGCTGCTACCATGAGGAAAAAGGCGGGATGACCAATTAAAAACTCCTTTTCCCGTGGACGAGCGTACATCACATTTTCCAAAAAACGACGCAGTGCTACTTCGATACCTGGAACAGGAACGCCCGCGGTATGTCCGCTGCGGCCAACAAAAACAAAAGCAATAAATCCCAGCAAGGCTAATACGATGAGTGTTCCCATTTTAATTGGAATATTGAGAAATTCTTTGGCAAAATCGACAAAATCCCGTCCTGAGGTCATTGTTTTTCCACCTAGCGGGAAGCGGCGTAAATAGCCAATTGCCACTAAAAGAATCGGCAATATAAACGTCAACTTGACACCACGATAAAAATCAAATTCCATAAAGAAGCGAATATTTCCCAACATAGCTGCAATAAACAAACCGCCAATCATAGCAATCACTATAGCACATGTAAGACCTATCGCCCCGTCGCGAATAACCCGTCCATAACTGAGGGTATGCGTAATCTGTTTCTTTTTCCAACAATCCAATAATAACAGAATAGCTGCCGTTGGCGCAGCAGAAGCACAGCCAATAGCCATCATTTGTAAGAATAACGCGCCTTTTGCTATCAATGCACCGCCTGCGCCGCCAATGACGGCAAGAATCATCAAGATATAATTCGTGCGATTTGACAAAGGATACAATATGTTCAGTGTAAAAACAAATCCACAAGCAGCCGCAGCGGCGATCAATGCCAGTAAAATTTTATTGGGATAATACGTATCCATGACAGTTGCCCGTCCCAACGTATAGCCACGGTCCTGCAATTTTTTGCTGGTCATAGAGATATATGCCAAATTCGTTTCTGTCAGATTCATGCCGTGCATCGGCTTTTTATACAACGGATACAAATTAACGCGGACATTGCGTTCCAAATCACTAATGTAGTAGCGCATAGCAGCTTCTTCCGGCGTAATCTTTTCCAATTCTTCTTTCGCCATAGCATATACACGTACGGTTTGATAATCCAATAAACCGGCTAAATCGTACATGCCGTCTTGGGACGTATACTGCAGCTGATTGACAGATTCAATCATGTAAAACGGCAAATGCCGTTCCTTCATTTGGTCAGCAGTAAACGTCAACATATCTTTACGCTGTGCATTCACAGGCGTATATCCCAGTACTTCTTTGCCGACAAACATAATGCCGGATGCATTTTCAATCGTATCGGCACGATTAAAAAAGCTTTCTACTTGTTCTTTCGTAGGATTGCTGTAATTGGTGGGACGCAAAATAACATGAAAACCATGGGAAGAAATTTTTTTGGCATCTGCCGTCATAATTCCCAAATTAACATCGCCCAGTGCTGGCATAACACCGCGCAGCCCGGCAATACGATATTGGCTGTTAGCAAGCAAGCTGACATTACTTTCACCCAATCGGGTCTTCAAATCAGCAGTTACTTCATCAAAATACAAATCTTCTTGATTTTTTGGCTTGCCCACCAAATAATAGTCAAACGTCAAATCCGTAATATGGAATTGCGGATAATATAAATTTAATCCCAAGCGCGTAATTAAAGACATTTCGCCGCGCTGTGTCAATTTGTTCAGTGTCGTATCATAAATGGTAAAGCTTGTAATACCGGCTTCTCGGCACTTTTCTAACGCTGTATCCAAATCATAGCCATCATTTCGTGCCATATTTACCACTGCATCATAATCCATTGCTTGTTCAATGGTCATGCTTTTCTTTTCTACATAATACCGTTGTACACATAAACATATAGAACAAAGTACTCCGATTAATACGGCTCCAATCAAGAGCACCTTGCTAAATCTATTGCTTTTTGTCATTATTTTTTCACCTTATTTATGAGTTACTAATTCGCCCATGAATCATAATTCTATCGTCGCGCAACATAACGCTATCCGGCACTATACCCAGCGGAAATCCATTGAAATCATAGACTTCTATATTTCCTATATGCTTACTGCTATACGTAATACCTAATCCTTCGACAGCGACGTCTGACGGTATAAACATCAATTTTGTGCCATTCATGCCAAATTGTCCGCGAATCACTGCCCGGGCTGTCAAAAATCCACCGCCAACGCTAATTGTACCCCGTACAACAACATCGTCATTTTCAAAGGCAATCGTCGCATCTGATAATCCTTTTACCTTATCAAGAAGAAACTGCTGCAATTCTTCCCGACGTATAGATGCCGTCATTTCTCCACTTTTTGCATGAAGCACGGTAACGGTCTGATTCGTCAAGCTGTCAAGCGGACTAAATGCAACGCCTTTTAGCTGGCAGTCAAATCGTTCAAATTGTAAACCGCCGATACGAAACGTTTTTCCATGTATTTCGATGAAATCCAATTCGCCCAGTACTACTTTGAGTCCGGGAGAAGCTTGTACAGTCACATCATCTGGCTGCAATTCCATTTTGGATGATAATGCATGATACAGCCCTGCCGCCGCGAATTGCGGTGCATACTGATTCACACCCCAAAAGAATATTGCTATTATGACCAATAAGATAGTTAATTTTTTCATTATAATTCTTGTTTTGATACCCTTTTATTCTTTTCCTGCTGCAAATATCCTTCAATAAAAATATCTAAATCACCGTCCATAACGGCCTGAATATTGCCGGTTTCTACATTCGTACGATGATCTTTTACTAAGTTATAAGGATGGAATACATAGGAACGAATTTGGCTGCCCCATTCAATAGCCTGATGGACGCCGCCTATTTCAGCTTTTAATTTAGCCTGTTTTTCCTGTTCCAGTTCAAACAATTTAGCGCGAAGATATTTCATACACATTTCTTTATTTTGAAGCTGAGAACGTTCATTTTGGCACTGTACTACAATGCCCGTCGGCATATGTGTCATACGGACAGCTGAACTGGTTTTATTGACATGCTGTCCCCCTGCACCGGATGCACGGAAATAGTCCACGCGAACATCGTCCATATTAATTTCTACATCAACATCGTCCGGCAATTCAGGCATAACATCTACTGCCGTAAATGAAGTATGCCGACGTGCTGCTGCATCAAATGGCGAAATACGCACCAGCCGATGTACACCTTTTTCTGATTTTAAATAGCCATAGGCATATTCACCAGTAATCGCAAAGGTAGCACTTTTAATGCCTGCTTCATCACCTGGCTGTAAATCCATCACCGTAATTTGATACCCATTGCGTTCTGCCCAGCGTGTATACATGCGAATCAGCATTTGTGCCCAATCCTGCGCTTCTGTACCACCGGCGCCGGCATGGAACGTAATAATCGCATTGCACTTATCATATTCGCCGGAAAGGAGCATACGAACTTCGCGTTTTTCTACTTCCTTCACCAGTTCATTGTACTGACTTTCGATTTCCTCTGTCAGAGACGTATCTCCGTCTTCCATCGCCATATCTAAGTAATCAATGGTATCTTGGACTTTCTGTACGAGTGCTTTATGACCTTCTACTTCTGTTTTTAAATTCGTTGCTTCTTGCGATATGGCTTTGGCTTTATCCGGATGATTCCAAAAATCCGGATCGCTCATTTGCATATCTAAATCCATAATTCGTTCTTCTTTTTTAGGTAAGCTAAAGTGAATCCCCGATTTCTTGTATTCTTTTTTGTAAATCTTCGAGGGGCTTACGCAGTTCTTCTAATAACACAAGACTCACCATCTTTCAGTAATCACATAAATAGTTAATATTAATTCTCTTACTAATAGTTACATATGTTAGGGCGCGCCGCAGCACGCCCCTAATATGCTTATTGTTTGTTTTGTTCATCCCGTTCAATATCTTCACGACTGACAGGTTTACTTTCTTCATGCACTTCTTTTGCGCTTTGGAGATGATCTTCGGCCTGTGGAACAGGAGCGCTGTACGTTACTTGGATATGATAGAGGAACGTAACAACCGTACGTTTAATAGATTCTACCATTTCTTCAAACATTTCATATGCTTCAAACTTATATTCAACAAGCGGATTTTTCTGACCATACGCACGCAAATTAATACCTTCTTTTAACGCATCCATGGCATCCAAATGATCCATCCATTTGCTGTCTACAACACGTAGCATAATCGCTTTTTCCAATTCACGCATTGTTTGTTCGCCAATTTCTTTTTCACGTGCATCATACAAATCTTCTGCAATTTTTTTCAGCTTTTCATGTACTTCAACACGACTTAAGTTTTCTAATTCTTCGACTGTCGTAGCGCCTTTTGGTACAAAATATTGTTCCATTTGCTGAAGCAGCCCGGCGAAGTTCCATTCTTCCGGATATAGTTTTTCATCTGCGTACTTATTCAGACCATCTACAATAATGTCATCAACCATACCCATAATCGTATCCCGAAGCGATTCGGCTACCAAAACCTGACGACGCTGTCCATACAATACTTCACGCTGCTGATTCATAACGTCATCATATTCCAAAACGTATTTACGAATTTCAAAGTTATGGCTTTCTACTTTTTTCTGCGCTTTTTCGATAGACTTGGTAATCATGGAATGGGTAATGGGTTCATCTTCTTCCATGCCCAATTTATCCATAAATTTGGAAATATTATTAGATCCAAAAATACGCATCAAATCATCTTCCAATGAAAGGAAGAACTGTGTCGTTCCCGGATCGCCCTGACGGCCTGCACGACCACGGAGCTGATTGTCGATACGGCGGCTTTCATGGCGTTCCGTACCGATAATCATCAACCCGCCAAGTTCGGCTACGCCTTTTCCCAGCTTAATATCCGTACCACGGCCTGCCATATTTGTAGCAATCGTAACCATGCCTTCTTGACCGGCGTTTTTGATGATTTCAGCTTCTTTTTCATGATATTTGGCATTTAACACGCTATGAGGAATATTTTCCTTATCCAAAAGCTGACTAATAATTTCCGATTGACTAATGGATGTCGTACCTACCAAAATTGGCTGCCCCGTCGCATGACGTTTTTTTACTTCGCGCACAACAGCACGATATTTAGCATTCTTCGTTTTGTAGATTACATCCGGCAAGTCTTTACGAATTGCTGGCTTGTTGGTTGGAATGACGTAAACATCTAATTTATAAATTTTATTAAATTCATCTTCTTCTGTTTTAGCCGTACCGGTCATACCAGCCAGTTTATTATACATGCGGAAGTAGTTCTGGAATGTAATCGTTGCCAGTGTTTTGCTTTCACCCTGTACTTTTACATTTTCCTTGGCTTCAATCGATTGATGCAGGCCATCGCTGTAACGGCGGCCAAACATCAAGCGACCCGTAAATTCATCGACAATGACTATTTCGCCATTTTTAACGACATAATCTTTATCTCGATGCATCATAAACCGCGCACGCAGTGCCTGAATGACAAGATGGTTTAAATCAAGATGTTCATTATCAAACATATTCTTGATGCCCATCATTTTTTCTACTTTGGCTACGCCGGAATCTGTAGGCGCAATTGTTTTTTGCTTTTCATCCATTGTATAGTCATCTTTATCAAATGTTTTGATGATATTAGCCAATGTGTAATACAAGTCTGTCGACTTTTCTCCCGGTCCGGAAATGATAAGCGGTGTTCGAGCTTCATCAATAAGGATGGAGTCTACTTCGTCGACAATACAATAGTTTAACGGACGCTGTACCATTTGGTCTTTGCTGATAACCATATTATCACGCAGATAATCAAATCCAAATTCATTGTTTGTGCCGTACGTAATATCAGAATTATAAGCCCGGCGGCGTTGTTCATACGTCAAATCATGAACGATTAAGCCAACGGATAAACCCAGAAACTTATAAATCTGCCCCATTTCTTCGCTATCACGTGTTGCCAAATAATCATTAACCGTTACAACATGAACGCCTTTACCAGTTAATGCATTTAAATATACCGGCAAAGTAGCAACCAATGTCTTACCTTCGCCTGTACGCATTTCTGCAATATCGCCGCGATGCAGTACGATACCGCCAAGCAGCTGTACATCAAAATGACGCATGCCTGTTACACGCCGCGATGCTTCACGGACAACTGCAAATGCTTCTGGCAGTAAATCATCTAATGTTTCTCCTGCAGCCAGCCGTTTTTTGAATTCAAACGTCTTTTCCTGTAGCGATGCATCGCTAAGTACCGTCATTTTCGGTTCTAAGTCATTAATCTGCTGCACAATAGGCCGCATTTTCTTCAATTCGTGTTCGGTATTATTGCCGAGTAATCTCTGGAATAGTTTATTAAACACCGATTGAACCCTCCAATTGCAATATTCTAGTCATTTTATTTTCAATTATACATTATACCGTGATTACCTCCTGTTTTGCAACTATTTGCTTTAGTTTTAGTATATATCTCATTTTTTACACAATCTAAGCGTATGTTCTCTTTCACATCCTTACCTATCTTTATTTTAAACATATGCTCTTTACGCATTGAACTGCTCCAACTAATATGTGGTTCTTGTATTCTATAATCACTGTTTGCCCTATCTTTTTGCCTATGGCAATGATATAATAAAAAAGTTATACAAAAGGAGGATTCCATGTTAGAAAAATTTCAAAGTTTAAATATTAGTGACGTGATTATTCAAGCCCTTAACGAAATGGGATTTGAAGAACCTACTCCCATCCAGGCCGGAGCCATCCCTGTAGCGATGGCCGGTAAAGATATGATTGGCCAAGCACAGACCGGTACTGGTAAAACAGCGGCTTATGGTATTCCTGTATTAGAAAAAATTCTTGCTGCAGAACCGACGAAGGATATTCAAGCTGTTATCCTCTCACCAACTCGTGAATTAGCGATGCAGGTAGCAGAAGAATTAAATCATTTAGCACAATTTACACCCATTCAGACGATTCCTATTTATGGCGGTCAGGATATGGAACGCCAGCTTCGCCGCCTGCGTAAATGCCCGCAGATTGTCGTTGCTACCCCAGGACGTCTGATTGATCATATGAAACGAGGCACCATCAGCCTTAGTCATTTATCTACTATTGTATTAGATGAAGCAGATGAAATGCTCGACATGGGCTTCATTGAAGATATTAATTTGATTATGTCTGCTACGCCAGACACACGTCAGACGCTTCTCTTCTCGGCTACCATGCCTAAGCCGATTCAGCAGCTGGCTGAAACATTTCTCCATGACCCTGAAATCGTACGCATGAAAGCAAAAGAAGTAACCATTGATTTGATTGAACAATCCTACATTGAAGTACCGGATCGTCAAAAGTTCGATATTCTCTGTCGTTTGCTTGATTTGCAGGAACCGGATTTAGCTATTATTTTCGTCCGCACGAAACGTCGTGTTGACGAAGTATCAGAAGCATTAAAAAAACGCGGATACTCTGCAGAAGGCATTCACGGCGATTTAACACAAGCCAAACGTGATACTGTTATTCGCCAGTTCCGCGAAAAGACGATTGATATTCTCGTAGCAACGGATGTGGCTGCTCGTGGGTTGGATATCAGCGGCGTTACACATGTTTTTAACTATGATTTGCCGCAAGATCCGGAAAGTTACGTCCATCGCGTGGGTCGTACAGGCCGAGCTGGTCAAAGCGGCGAAGCAACGACATTTGTCATTCCGCGTGAAATCGAACACTTACGTGCCATCGAACGACTTATCAAACGTCGTATTGCCCGCCGCAAAGCCCCTACATTTTCCGAAGCCTTAGAAGGCGCACAGCAAGCTGCTATCCGCCGTCTTGTTTCTGCTACAGAAGATGAAAGTGCTGTAACGTACCGTGCTAACGCCGAAGAACTGCTCACGCATTTTGATTCCGTCGCCCTTCTTTCCGCTGCTATTAAACTGCTTACAAAAGAACCGGATATGACGCCTGTCAAAATTACCGAAGAAGCACCGTTGCGAGTTCGCCATTCCCATCGTTCCCAAGGTCACCGTAATGACCGTAATCGTGGAGACCATCGTCCACGCCGTGACTATAAAAACAATAGCGACCAGCGTGATGGTAATCGCCGAAAACGTCGTCACTTTGCACCTAATTCTAGAAATCGAAATGAAAATGGACAAAATTCGGACTATCGGCGGACAGAAAAAAAAGTACGCAAAGAACCCAATCGTTCTGTTTTTAAACCATATTTCAAAGATTAATTTTATAAAAGCATTGCATGTTTATTGTGCAGTGCTTTTTTCATATCTCTATGCAATTTTCTTGTATACAAATCAAGATAAAGGTATCCTTTCTGTTTTTATCTATTCCATAACTAGAGTAGTTTCCTTATTTTACAGTATCGTATCATATGATTTTTTATCCCATATAAAAAATGGTTGTATCTATCGATTCATCATGGTACTATGTAAAAGAGAAACGTTTTCAAAAAAAAGCAAGGAGAGGGGGATATCCGATTGCATATATCATCGTATGGGAAAAATCACGCTGCCAGCATACATGCTCGGGAAATTTTACGCTACATCGGGCCGGGAATTTTAATTACTGTTGGTTTTATTGATCCCGGAAACTGGGCATCCAATTTAGCTGCCGGTGCCGAATACGGCAATGTATTATTATGGATGGTAACACTATCTACGATTATGCTGATTTTTCTGCAGCATAATGCAGCTCATTTGGGGATTGTCACTGGCTTATGCCTTTCTGAAGCAGCGACGCAGTATCTTCCACACTGGCTTTCACGTCCTATTTTGGCTTCTGCCATGGCTGCTTCCACAGCGACTGCGTTAGCCGAAATTCTTGGCGGTGCGATTGCGCTGCAAATTCTCTTTGGAATGCCATTATTTTTAGGTTCTACCTTCACTGCCGTACTTTGTGCCGTCTTGCTGCGTACTAATTCCTATCACAAAACGGAAAAAATTATTATTGCTTTTGTATCTATGATTAGCTTATCCTTTTTAGTAGAACTAAGCATGATTCCTATAAACTGGGAACAGGCCGTGACTGGATGGATTCTTCCTTCCGTTCCCCATGGCTCCCTAATCGTCATTATGAGCGTTCTGGGTGCTGTTGTCATGCCGCATAATCTATTTCTTCATTCTGAAATCATTCAATCACGGCAATGGCAGAAACACGATGAAAAAACGATAAAAAAGCAGCTTAACTTTGAATTTCTTGACACCATTTTTTCTATGGGTATCGGTTGGGCCATCAACAGTGCCATGATACTGATTGCTTCTGCTGTCTTTTTTGCGCATCAAACAGCCGTTACTGATTTGGTACAGGCAACGGATATGCTGCGGCCTTTATTAGGTGATACAGCAGCCGTATTATTTGCAGCTACCCTGCTTGTATCCGGCATTTCTTCTACTGCTACCTGTGGGATTGCCAGCGGCAGTATTTTTTCCGGCATGTTTGGCGAAACATACAACATTCAAGATTATCATTCCTGGCACGGTGTATTACTTGCATATGGTATCGCCGTATTAGCAATTCTTTTTATTCCCGATCCCTTTATGGGACTAGTCTATTCTCAAATGTTACTAAGCATTCAATTGCCAATTACCATTGCATTACTAATTTACCTAACTTCTTCTTCTCGTGTTATGGGAAAATATGCCAATACACTACGCATGAAATGTATTCTTATCAGTATCGGCATATTGGTTGCCATATTAAATATCGCCTTGCTGGCAGAAACATTGTCATCCCATTGAGTTTACGATAAGATAACTGATATCCAGTATCCATAGCTTATAAAAAAATTTTCTATTTTACCCAAAGAAGATGTATCATCATGCTTTTGTCTATCATGCACTATCGTAGTCCTTTAAATTTTTTTGTTTTAAGTTTGAAGAAAATGAACGGTCATACTGCAAGAGATACACATAAAACGGTATAACAAAAAGACTGTAACAAAATGAAAATATTGAATCCATTTTGTTACAGTCTTTTTTAGCAGGCTATTATATTACGAGCCTCTTATTGTCATTAATTTTCTTTTCCAAGCATTCCAAAAATTAAATCATGCAATGTAATCGTAGAAAAGTAAGCAGCTAAATGATCCTGTATATGTTTCAGAGATACATGGATGCTGCAATCTGTCATCTTTTCCCGATACGGGCATTCATATTCTTCGTCTAAACAGCTGCTCATCATGTTTTCCCTATCCATCACATGAATCAAATCCATCAACGTTACTTCATGCAAATCACTAACTAGACGACACCCGCCTTGTGCGCCACGAATAATCTCAATGTAACCAGCACGTTCCAACTTTTTAGATATTTTGTACGCAAATTGGCGCGGAATAACTTGTTCATCACTGATTTCCCGAATATTTTTTAATCGCAGATTCAACAATGAACGCAAAATACGAATAGCATAGTCTGTTTCTCTTGTAATAATCACGATAAATCCCCTTTAACTGTAATTATTGTCCCTATACTCCCTAACTCCAATACATTAAGGTTAAATATACCCAAAAATGTTTTCTCGCCTTCTTTCTATATTATGTTTTTGCAGTAATATTATCTATTTACTATTATACACAATATTCGGTTATTTTCCATGTTTTTTTACAAATATTGTAAACCTTTTTAAATTTTTAATCTTGGCAACTTATTTTTTATGCATAAATCCATCTAAACATAATTTTTCTTATAGCTTTCTGAAAATTCGCTTATACAAAAGATTCTTACTATCATTTGAATTATTTTTTCGTACCATTATTTTAGGTTCACTCTCTTGCATGACGCTATAAAACCTTATATAATTAATACTTGTATGTATTAGGTTTGAATATAAATGAGGTGGAATATGTCTTTAGTTGATGAAGTAAATAATCGTCGCACCTTTGCCATCATTTCCCATCCAGATGCTGGTAAAACGACATTAACAGAAAAACTATTATTATACGGCGGCGCTATTCATTTGGCTGGTTCTGTAAAAGCCAGAAAAACGGCCAAACACGCTGTTTCAGACTGGATGGAAATTGAAAAGCAACGTGGTATTTCCGTAACAAGCTCCGTTCTTCAATTTGATTACGAGGGCCATCACATTAATATCTTAGATACACCGGGCCATCAGGACTTCAGTGAAGATACATACCGCACGCTGATGGCAGCAGACAGTGCCGTTATGTTGATTGATGTTGCCAAAGGTGTCGAAGCGCAGACGAAAAAATTATTTAAAGTTTGTAAAGACAGAGGCATTCCTATTTTCACGTTTGTTAATAAAATCGACCATTTTGGCCGTAATCCATTTGATTTAATGGATGAAATCGAACATGTCTTGGGCATTCATGCGTACCCTATGAACTGGCCTATCGGCATAAATGGCAATTATCAAGGTATTTATGACCGTACAGCTGCATCTATTGAGCTATTTGAAAAAGATACATCTCATGGGCAGCGAAAACTGGCATCCACCAAAGGCTCTGCCGATGATCCGGCGTTTAAAGAACTGCTAGACGAAGACGTTCATCAATCTTTGATTGATGATATTGAACTATTGGATATGGCTGGCGACGAATTTGATATGGAAAAAGTTAAGCGCGGTGAATTAACACCTATGTTTTTCGGCTCGGCAATGACTAATTTTGGTGTAAAACCGTTCTTGGAAGAATTCCTGCGCATGGCACCTAAACCACAGCCACGTCACAGTCTGGAAGGTGTTATCGAACCAACGTCCGATCAATTTACGTCGTTTGTCTTCAAAATTCAGGCCAATATGAATCCGCAGCACCATGACCGCGTCGTATTCATGCGTATCTGTTCCGGCAAGTTTGAAAAAGGAATGACCGTTACACATCGGCAATCGGGTAAAACACTTCGCCTTATGCAGCCGCAGCAATTTTTAGCAACAGAACGTACAATTGTTGAAGATGCGTATCCGGGTGATATTATCGGCGTATTTGATAACGGTACGATGGGTGTTGGCG
Organism: uncultured Megasphaera sp.; assembly: GCA_934202965.1. Lineage (GTDB taxonomy): Bacteria > Bacillota > Negativicutes > Veillonellales > Megasphaeraceae > Megasphaera. The sequence continues at coordinate 70,406 of CAKPYN010000001.1, read as the reverse complement.
ATACCCTGTTTTCCGGAAAGAAAAAAGTAACTTTCAAGGATTTCCCTACATTCCCACCCGAATTATTTGCTAGAATTCGTGCCAAAGACTCCATGAAACGCAAACAGTTCCTCAAAGGCATGACACAGCTTGCCCAAGAAGGTGCTGTACAAATTTATGAAAACCTTGGCTCTATGGAAAGTTATATTGTTGGCGCCGTCGGCCAACTGCAGTTTGAAGTACTGGAATACCGTCTGAAACACGAATACGGTGTCGATCTGGAAATCAATAATCTGCCCTATACGGTTGCCCGCTGGATTCAAAGCAATGGGCATGACTATAAAGAATTGAAAAATATCGACAGCGCTATGATCGTCAAAGATCATAAACAACGAGTTGTCCTTTTGATCGCCAATGAATGGCAAACGAACTGGATTGTCGAACGAAATCCAGACTTTACCTTCTGTACGACTCCGGATGAATTAGCCCTTGATGATACAGATGAAGATTAACGGCTAAGCAATAAAAAAAGATTGTTCTCCACCTTATATAGGAGAACAATCTTTTTTATTGCCGTAAATATCGGGTAATAACTTGATACAACAAAACTGCCGCATAACGACATACGGCAGTTTCATAATCAGCGTATTATATTAGCGAATCGATACGTCTTCGCCAGCCAAGATTTTTTTCATCGTACGAGCTGGGCACATTTTGCCGCACATCGTACAAGTTCCTTCACATTCCGGTTTGCTTGATTCATAATAGCGACGTGCTTTTTCCGGATCAATCGATAAAGAAATCATCTTATCAAAATCAACGTCAACACGGGCTTTACTCATAGCGTCATCCCATTCCTGGGCTCCCGGAATTCCTTTAGCAAGGTCAGCAGCATGAGCCGCAATGCGGGCTGCAATAATACCTTCTTTTACATCATTTACATCGGGAAGGCGAAGATGTTCTGCCGGTGTAACATAGCAAAGGAAATCAGCACCGCAAGAACCAGCAATAGCCCCGCCAATGGCACTCGTAATATGGTCATAACCCGGTGCAATATCGGTAACCAATGGTCCTAATACATAGAACGGTGCGCCGTGGCAAAGACGTTTTTCAATTTTCATATTAGCAGCGATTTCAGTAAGAACCATATGACCCGGGCCTTCAATCATAACCTGTACATTATGTTCCCAAGCCCGTTTTGTCAATTCACCAAGGGTGATCAATTCTTCAATCTGTGCAGCGTCTGTCGAATCATGTGTACAGCCAGGACGGCATGCATCGCCAAGGCTCAATGTTACATCATATTTTTCACAAATATCTAATAAACGGTCGTACTGTTCATAGAACGGATTTTCTTGATTGTTCATTTCCATCCAGGCAAACAATAAGGAACCGCCACGGGATACGACATTCGTCAAACGGGGATTGCGTTTGATACGTTCTGCCGTTTTACGATTCATACCGCAATGAATCGTCATGAAATCTACGCCATCTTCTGCGTGCTGTTCGACAACAGAGAAAAATTCATCTGCCGTAATATCTTTTAAATCTTTATCAAGCATGCCAACAGCGTCGTACATCGGAACAGTCCCAATCATAGCCGTAGACATACCTACGAGTTTACGACGAAATTCCCGTGTTTTACCGAAGTTACTCAAATCCATAATGGCTTCGGCTTTCATGTTGATAGCATTCTGTACTTTTTCCAATTCTTCTTCATGATTATTATGTTCCGGAGAAACGCCAAGATTGACATTAATCTTCGTACGGCAGTCTTGACCGACAGCTTCCGGAGACAAGCTGGTATGCAGCTTATTTGCCGGAATCGCAATTTTGCCTTCGCCAACTAATTTCAACAATTTTTCCATTGGCATTTTTTCTTTTTCTGCTACAATTTTCATCTGTGGCGTAACAATCCCTTTACGGGCAGCATCCATTTGCGTTGTGTAATTCATGAAAATATCCTCCTAACCAAAAAAACAACTCATCGTAAAAAAGAACATAAAAAAAGCTCACCTTCGCAGGCAAGCTTCTATTACACGTCAGCTTCCCTCCGTCGGCATTATCCGAATCAGGTAAAAAAGGGACCAGTGCCAATCCAAACACTATCTCAGCCATACAGCGCCCCCAGCTTTATATTCTCTTTATGTTTATTATAGTATATATCATATCATAATGCAACTTATATCATAATTCGAATGGTATCAAGGTGTGTTGCGGACATTGAAAACAGCAAAAAAGATATTTTTATATTCATAGTATAAAAAAGAAGGAAATACCCACCAGCATGATGAATTCAGTATATAAAAGTACATGATCACAAGGAGGAAGACATGATGAAGCATACTACTCATACAACTACAGATGAAATGAAAAAAATGATGGTCATTCAGCCAGCTGTACCGACAGATGAAACGTCGGAAGAGATGGAATCATCGTATATGGCATCGGATATGTATCAGCGAATTGTTGCTTTAATTAATAACTTTGAAGCTGAGCTGCCGGATACGCTTCAGGCCGGCGGCCGTTTAGTTTCTGCCGGTGACATTACGTTCAGCATTCAAGACATTGGCTATTGGGATCCCAATTTAATTGTATTTTATGGAGAACTATCTGATGGTTCTTCTGTCGAACTGGTACAGCATATTTCCCAGCTAAACTTGCTGCTCGTCGCCGTTCCCCGGCACGACGACCCGAAAACACCACGTCGCATCATCGGTTTTACGACCAAAGACGAACCGGATACGACGGAAGACTCGAATTAACTCTACAAACTACAAACTACAAACTACAAACTACAAACTACAAACTACAAACTACAAACTACAAACTACAAACAATCATTTTACCACAGCCCCTTCGTTTTCCAAGAGATACTAATTTAGGTATTTTATTTCATATGCATCAAGTTGATTAATTATCGTTTTGAGAACTGGAAATATATTGTACATGCCAATTATCATGCATTTCGCATACTATGTGCAGATTACGCTCACAACCTAAAATAATCTCAGCCGTGCCAGTGAGCATTGTGAATATTTTTCACATTGCCAATCTTTTCAAGTTTTTCTATAATTAGAGCTTCTGCCCAAGCCGGGCACTTTCTGCGACCGGCTTCCCAATCCTCTATTGTGCGTACTGGAATCCCTAGCTCGTCATGCATTTGCGAACGATTCATCCCAGCACGTAAACGAGCCTCTTTTATTTTGTTTTCCACTTTTTATTCTCCATTCAAAAATATAAAACTGGTGGGGCGGACGTTAACTGCCCCACCCAGTGACGATTGTTTAGTATTGACCATTCTTTTGGTCAGTTACAAATTCCATAATCTATACCCTCTTTACAATTCTACAATTACTGCATAATCATCAAAACTTAATCCGTTATTTTCTAAATATTCATCAAGCCCATCGCCTGACAGCATGTCATGCGAGTCCGTTTCCGGCAAGCCGTTCTTGTCGATATAATCGGCAACGGCTTCTTTTACTTCTTCCCAGTCAGCAGTGTGACCGGCTAAATTTTCATATGCTTTTACTAAAACTTGTTTTTGTTCATCTGTAAATTTCTTCATGTTGTTAGCTCCTTTTTTGTGATGGCTTTTTGTTTTCATTCCCTCTTGATGATTAAAGTATACCACGCATTGCGTGGTATGTCAACATAAAATGTTGATTTTTCTATATTCTTTTTAGGTTACTTATAATATGTATATATGAACATACAAAAAAAGGATACTCACGACACAAAAGTATCGTGAGTATCCATAATTTTTATCATAAAAAATATAACAGCTCTTGCGGTCAATCTATATCATGCGTAGCTAAATAAATTCTAAATGCTTTGTCTTTTGGTGCATCAATATCATTAATATATGCATCAGCTAAATGAGCATACATGCCGATGTCTTCGCCAATGATTTTACAGTAATCACTGTACATCATATTCATGACATAATGCCAGTCGTTTATATTTGCTTTAACGTTATATTGATTCATGACAGACATGGTCTGCTCTTTCGTCCAATGGCCGCCATGTGTTCCGTCGGCATTTTCCATTTCTGATACTGCTTTCTTGGCCAAACATTCGCAAAAATGCCCATCGTATATTTCGTTGTGCATCATTAAAAAAATCTTTTTGTATTCGTCCGGGCAATCTTTTTTTACTTTTTGAGCTAGTGACGCAATCATGTTATCTATAATTTGTTCTTTAGATGCATCTTTCGATACTTTTTTATATATGTCTAATATCATTTCCATGTATATCTCTCCTATGCAATTTTTATAACTGTCATGGTTATGTTATTTACAGTTGCACCAACTCCGGATAGCTGCACTTGCAGTGCGGCTTTATTATTGATACAATCGCATGATTTCAAAACATCAATAACTGCGGCAAAGCTTAGGTTTGCCGTATCACCACTGCTAAGTGTTGCCGCTGCTTGCGCACCCGGAACAGCGGTATTATTTTTCAATAATTGTATCGTGCCTGTTCCAGCCGTGGTCCCGATTAATTCGGCTGATACATTTACATAGTACAGTCCTTTATTCTTTAGCGTAACCGTATTGCTCCCGTTAATATAGCTTATGCTGCACCCCGTCGTATTACTAGTTGCAAAATTAGCCATGCCGTTGGCTGCGACGGCTTGAGATGCTGTGTTAATTGCCATACATGATGATTTTTTATAGCACGTCATTTTTTTACTCCTCCTATAAAAAAGGGACGGTGCATGCCGTCCCTTTTTGTGTAGACATACACTGTTATTAATTATTGCATCCACTGCATGCACTTACCGATTGATACGGGCTGTTTGTTACATATGCCGGAATCGGTGTTGGCCGCAGGGCTCCAATCAGCGTTGCGTTCTGTGCTTGCTGCGACAAATGTAAATTTGCGGTTTGCAACTCTCTGTCACGATCTGCTAATTTATCCCGCAAATCCTGCATTACATTCTGTGTGATCAGGGCGCGTGTTGCTTCGCCTTCCGCATGTATTGCTGTCGTGATTTCGCACGTATTTTTATAGTTTTCTGCTTGTACTGCTGCAATAGCCTTTTGCGTTTCACAACAACACTGCTGCGATTGAAACGCATTCTGCGCCAGCTGCATTTGTAAGTCTTTCGTGTTGTTTTGCGTAATAAATCCGTTTTGAGCTAATGCCATCTGCACTGCCTGCGACTGCTGCCAGCCGTCTTTTTGGGCCTCGAAATTTTGCTGTGTGAGCTGCGTAATTCCATCTCCCAAGCGGCTGTTGAGATTAGTATATAAGAAATCATTGGTGACCTGGTTTAAGCCGCTGTGATTTCCTCCCCACATACCATTACCGCCCCACATCATCATAGCAAAAATTAAAAATACCCAAATAAAACTGCCGCTAGAACTCCACATATCAGTATTTCTATTGTTCAAGTCATACGTTACCGGAATACCTGCGTTTTCCATCATTTCTTTTTCCTCCTTTTTTATTTTTTTATAAATAAACTAATTAGTTTATAACCGTTATTTTTTCAGCCCCATTTGTGCCATCATAGCATCAATGTTAACGCCTCGTTCTTTTGCCATATTTCTTGCAATTTGTTCCAGCTGCTGCGGGCCTTTCCCATTTATAAGCTGTTGTAAATTTGCGAATGCCGGATTATTTCCACACATGTTTTTTAGCATTCCCATTGGGTTTTGACTACCTTGCATCATTTGCCACATTTGCATTAATTGCATTTTCGTTTCCTCCTTGTAATAATTGTTCTATTTTTTCAATTCGTTTTTCTAAATCACTTACATTTGTTTTGCTTTGTTCTTGCTGTACCAAACGATATTCAAGGATTATTGCTCGCCCTGTATTCAAATCAAGTGCTTTTGTATATATGCAATTCTGATTCGGGCAGGGGTAGTATGTTGTTGAGCCATCAAACGGTATCTGCGCTTGTACAACATCTTGCATACTGCCTACTCTATATCCTTGTACCTGCTGCATCATTGGGTTGTAATACATATTCAGCACCTCTCTTTGACTATATTATAGTTTAAATTTATTCGCTAAAATAAATAATAATTAATCAGAAAATAGCTAAATTATTGTAAAAAATTAGTCGCGATTCTTTCATATATTTTTGATAATTCTGCACTAATTTGTTCTTTGCAGCGCATGGTTTCAATAGCTATGCGTGTATTGTCAAAGCCGTTTACATGCCGCATTATCAATATTTCGCGCTGAAACGGCGTTAATTTCAGTTCATCTACTGCGGCATTGAATCTGCTTTTCGTCAAGCCGTCTATCCATGCTTTAGCCCGTTTTCTGTTGTCCTTCATTTTACATATAACATCTCCCTTATAAAAAAGCGTCATAAACACGCTATCGCATTTATGACGCTTAAAAAATTATTTAACTATCGTGGTTATTGCAAATATAGCAGCAATAACAGCATATGTATCTCGCTGCCGCTGTAGCCTTTTGTTCTCATGTTCTTTCTGGTTGATTTGTGTTTTCAATGTCTGAACATTACTTTGCAAGCTCGTCAATGAGTTTTCTGCAATCTTCAATGAGGCTTGCGCTTTCTGTATTGCGTTCTGCGATTCTGTCAGTTGTTGTCGTAGCATCGCTAAGTCGCTTTTGTCCGCTTTCGAGTTCTTTTCCAACTGTGTCAATTTCATATCCAGCTCTGTCAGCGTCCGCTTGTACGTTGTCCACTGTTCTGTTGATAGGCGTATCATTTGCTGGTTCGTAGTGTCTGCACACCATCCAGCCTGCGGAAAAGACAAGCACAACAAGCAAAATACAGACAACAAAATATATTTTATTTTTATATTTCTCAATAATCTCAGCAATCATGGTACCTCCTTACTCTCCGTATTCGCTTAAATCTAATGTCGCAACATATTCATATGTCGCATATGCCCGATTCGCATATCCTTCTTGATATTCGCCGCATCCTGCCGCATTGGCGTATTCATCGCGGAACATTTCATATACGCATTCTAAACTTCTTAAATCGTATCCGCGTTCCTGGCGGCGCATGCAAAACTGCTGTACGACATATGTTGACGTCGGGCACCAAATCCCACAATAAATCAGCGGGCGGGCTTGATCTAAGTCTGATACTTCCCATAGTGCACCCACATAAGATAAGCAATCATTTGTTAATTGCTCAAGTTGCGCCGTTTCTCCGGCATCACTTGATAACAGATTCTGCAAATCATATAATTCTCCGGCTGCTTTGATGTCGCTAAATGTCCGGCTGCTAAATTGATCCCCTCCCGGAATCATCGCCAGCAGTCGATCTGCCCGCGGTCCTTCCCATTGGCTAATGCCAATGGACGGGTAATCACCGGCCGTGCTGCATGTAATTGTGTCAAAACTTCCTTCTACGCCGGTATTTACAATTCCTTTTGCAATTTCTCTTGCTAGCTGCTCACGCGTCATTTTCCTATCCCTCCTATTTTATCTGTTACGCTTTTAATCAAACCGTTCTCTGTATGTGCAGTATTTGTACTATATTTTGTCCACGCCGCTTTTCCCAAACCAACAACGACCCCTAGTGCCGTGCCGATGGCACCTATTCCAGCCCAGCACGACGATAATTCAAAGTGCGTGCCAAACAGCGCATTGCACCAGTATCCAGCAAGCCATGAGAAAAAAACCAATGCCAATTCAAGCATGAGAAATAGCCCTACGATTACTACAATCTGTATCCAGTTTTTTTCTGCCCAGCGGCCAAATTTCAATAATTTATTCTTCATTTTTCTTTTCCATAATCATTTCCGCCTTCAACTTTGCATAGTCAATTCGTTGTCTTAAAACACTAGCGTACTCACTCATCACCGCTAATTGGTCTGTCATTTGATAGTATTCATTGTCATTTATCAAATCACGATGATATTCGAGAAAATCTATTAGCTTCATTCGTCTATCTTGTAGTTCTTCATATTCTATTTTCATTCTGTCAATATACGTATCACTTTTTTTATAATGTTTTTCAAATACGTCTTTTGGGCTCCAGCTCACATAGCCATCTTCATAGATCACTTTATATCCTTCATCTCCAACCTTGTGTCCGCCTGCATTTTCCAGCTGGGCTGGATAGGCTTTTACTACTTTTGTTCCAATATATTTGTGCATTTTAACTTCTTTTATGTCTTTTTCCATATTATTCTCTCCTTTATTTAATTACTTGTGATACTTGCTTTGCAAAATCAATTAAATTGTTCTGAAACGCTTGAATATTATCTGGCGTTGCATACGATGCACCTATCATCATCCAAGCTGTATGTTTACTTGGTAAAAATATTGTCAATAGTAGACAAATAATAGATATGCTAAAAATAACCTTAAAGCAAGTTGGTCGTTTTTCCGCATTTTCATCATAGAGTGGTATTGAACAAATCCCAAAAATAATAAAAAACATAAACACTGCTGCGTTGATGCTATCTAGTGTGTTGACTAAATAAATAGTCCATGGGCTAATAATTGGTTCCATGATTTCCCCCTAGTCTTTTACTGTATAATTTTCCCATTTTTTATACACGTCAACATACGTTTCGTTCTTATCTCCGTTGTGCGTAACTTCGTAATACATGCCATCCGCTACATCAGTAGATACTAAGGCTTTCCAATTTTGTAAAGTCTTGCACCACCATACAACAAATACATCATCCATTGTAATCTGCTTTTTTTCAGTTACATCAACGTGCTTATTAAAATAATTCATTACAATTTTACGTGCTTTTTCTTGCATATTATCATTACCCATTTCTTATTCTTCAATCGTATCTATTCCATATTCATGTGCAACAATGTTTTCAATTTTACAACCTCGATATTTTTTCCAATCACCTATGAAATATGCAAGGTTTGCTTGTGATAATACTTCTAGTGATTTCCCCAAATACCATACGGGAGTGCTATCATGTGGTGCATCTTTAAAGAAGCTATCCAAAATCTCAACATCTTTGCCAAATTTCTTTTTAATAATATTAATCGCACGTTTGCGTTCATTAAGAATCTGTTCGTTTGTTTTATCACGCATAGGTTGACTAATAAATACTTTTAATTTTTCCATAGTTATCACAACTCCTAATCTTTTACTGTGTAATTTTCCCATTTCTTATATACGTCAACGTATGTTTCATTTTTATCACCATTGTGAGTGACTTCATAATACATGCCATCCGCTACATCAGTAGATACTAAGGCTTTCCAATTTTGTAAAGTCTTGCACCACCATACAACAAATACATCATCCATGGTAATCTGCTTCTTATCTGTTACATCAACATGTTTATTAAAATAATCCATTACAATTTTACGTGCTTTTTCTTGCATTTTTACTACCTCCCTAAAAAATCAACTACAAACGATACAACTGCACCAATCGCTCCCGCTATGCAGTACATCGTAGATATTCTATGATGTGCTGATTTGCTGGACTGGCTTGCAATAATTGCTGTTTGATTTGTTTTATCTAGTTTTTCCGTCAATACTTCCATGTTTTTTTGCATCAATTCCAGTCTTGCTTCAATGGCTGCGAGACGCTGCACAATTTCTTCTTTGTATTCTTGTTCGCTCATGCTTTTGCAATAATTGCCTTTACCTCTTCTTCGGTATAGCCAATTCTTAATAATTTACAATTCTCATTTATTCTTTTTTCATATTGATATTTCGTATTTTTTTGTTCGTCAATTACGACTCTATGTATATCATCCGTAACTCCGATTTCTAAAATAGCACCTGTGTTATACCATTCATGCATGGTATTGAGCAAGTCCTGATAAGCCGGTTTCCATTTTTCCACCGGGAAATTTTCCCGGACGTATTCGTAATCCGCTTTTGTATTTAACGTCGTTGGGAATCCAACCATAATGCCCTCCTATGTAAATGTATAGTAGTTGTGAATCTTCTTAATAGCTGTTTCAAAAGGCAACATATCTTTAAACTTGTCTAACTGTCGTTCTAAAACAGCACTATTCGTAAATGTAACACATAATTCATTATTTAATTTAAATTGTATTTCAACGCAAGTTTTACCTTGTACGGCCCGTGATTTTAATTTTCGATACGCTACGACAATTATTTTCTGATTAAAAAGCTCGCTAATTGTTACTTTATCGCCCTCCAATCCCGCTTCTTCTTTTGCAAAATCGCTAAACTTGTTCATAGGTACTCACCGCTTCCCATAGCTCATTTATATGATTTGCTATTGTATTATAGATAATTTTTATTTTTCAGCCGGCGACTTGTAAGCCGTCGGCCCATACGGTTAGAGTTCTGCGGCCCTCGGCTCAGACGCGCCCCGCCCCGCGTCGTCGCCAAAACGGAAAGACGACAAGTCAGACAGATTGACCGAACGCGAGCCGCACGACGACCCATCGACCCAACCACCGCCAACCAGCGCACGGGCTAATACACCATATGATTTGCCGTAGATATTCATTGCGCCATCAACATTGATATTTATCGTACTTCGACCATCATCTTGCCATTTATATCCGTATAGCCAATGTTCCCCTTCGGAGTTTTTCGTTTGTTCTTTACTCCCTTGCGAGCCTTGCATATGCTGGTTGGTCGTATCCAAGTAATATGTATTCGGATGTCCTTCTATATCGGATGTCCATTGCCACAAAACGCCGCAGCAGTCTTCGCAACCGATGTTTGATATCATCCTGCGGCCGGCCGTGTCTGTATGCCCGCCTGTTGTATTTGGGTCCGCATTGCCGTTAATATTTGTCATTTCATTAGACCCTTTTGCAAATGCTACGAAGACATCACGGGACGGCAAATGTTTGTTGATTTTTGCAAATTCTTCGACGAACAATTCTCCGTGAAATTTTTTTGACGATTCGCCGTCACAGATGACGCCGCCGTAGGCAGATACCAGGTTTGAGCCATTCCAAGATGCTAAATAGACATCTACCCATTCGCGCCCATCCCATACCATTCCTTCCGGCGATGCAATCGGCCGGTGTCGCAAATCCCAAACGCTGGCCGGCAGGATATCCCCGGCGACGTATCCAGATAAAGCGTGTCCGGAAATGGTTCCTACGTCTGCACATTCGCAGTGGAAGCCGCCTATCTTGCGAGAATTCGATGCAGTATACCCTGTCGGAACCGTAGAATTTGCCGATAAAAGGATTTTAGGCACTGACGTATCAGACTGGCAGGCATAAATATAGAAGTCCTTCCCTTTTCTGTTGGCTGCCGTCGCATAGATACCGTCATCCCATGCCGCAGCAGTAGATATATCAATCATGCTGCTGTTTTCCTGTATAAACCCTAAATTTCCTACGTTGACATATAAATTGCTTGGTACTACTAGTTTTGTTTTAGCACCATCAAAGCATTTATCACGCATATAACAAACCGGCAGTGCTGCAAATGATCGTGATATGATTTGTTTTGCAGTCACCGTTTCTATCTCCGCTGCTTTTGCAGTCACCGTTTCTATCTCCGCTGCTTTCCATCTTTTATTTTTCGTGCCAAGGCTGCCCTCGTTATTTTTACGCGGGACAATATTTCTTGTGCTCATGCGCTTGCCTCCTTCGGCATAATATCACCGTTTATATCTAATTCCCATGCCGATGAATACACCGGGTCTATTTTCGGCATAATATTCCCGGATTCATCAATTTCAAAAAAATTTTCCCCATCCAGCGTAATTTTCACCCAGTTCTTAGATGATGATGGATTTTCACCCTTTACTGATTCTCCTATGCATCTGTACGAATTGCCATCTTTATAAGCAACAACTGCCGGATAGCTGTATGCTTTTGTCTCTTCCCATGCCGGGGCCGTTGCTGCAAATGCTTGACTAGCATATGTCCCTGCTAAATTAGCTTTTTCCATTGCATTATTTGCGCTAGATGTTGCGATATTGGCTTGATTTGTGGCTTTCTCTACTTCTGCTTTTGCCAATTCTTTTTCATTTTCCGCTCTATCCGCTTCTTGTTTTGCCTTATTTGCTTGTTGTGTCGCTAAATTTGCTTGTTGTGTCGCAATCTGCACATCAAACGATGATAAGTTTGCTCGATATACCGTTTCTTGCAACATCATGATAATCCAGTCCATTTCTTTTTCAATCATAGAAAACGGCAATTTATCCGGTAAATCGACGTTATTTTGCAGCGGCGTTTCACGCATTAACTTTATTTTCACCGGTGCCCGTATCGGATCTCCTTGCTGTGGATATATGTATGCGTTATTGACTGTATCGTATTTATAGTTTGTTTTTATCTCTGTTTCAAATCCTTGTTCATCGATAAGATACCCAACTATATCCTGGCTATTTCTATAGTTGTACGGATATGGAAATGATTTTTGCACGCCGTCCGCATCATATGTTACTGCCACTTCCAACGTTTGTATCATTTATTCTGCTCCTTTCTTTTTTCTTTATTTGCTTTTTGTTTTTCAGCTTTTTCTCTTTCTTTTGCTGTTTTGTAGCGTCTGTCAAAAATAACACTGTTGGCTAGGCCAAGAACGCTTCTATCTGTATCGACTAAGCTAAACCGCATCAGTGCCCAGAAACCATCTGTGAGTGTGTCAGAAAATCCCGTATACCGGTTTAATGCTCTGGTTAAATGTCTGCCCACGTCGGTTGCATCTTGATTTTTCGAGCCCGCCGACTGTATGCCTTTTTGCAGTTCATCAAATATAGAAATCGCTAACACATTGCCGCTATCATAATTCGGCAAATCAAACGCCGCGTTAGCCATAAATTCGACCGCATCACGCACGACCGGCAGCCCCTGCGTTGTGTTTGTAATCATTTTGACGCCCATTTTTTTCATTAGTGTTTCCCAGTCGTCACCGGCTACTGCTGAGCGGAACAGCTGCTCAAAAATCGTCGGCAATACAATCCAGTACAACATGGCATTCCACATACCTACTTTGCTCTTCCCGGCGCTGATGTTGTACCCTTCTTGGATGAGCGCATTCATTACCGTGCTGCAGTATGAATAAAATGGAATAATTTGAGATACTAAACCTTTGGTTCGCTGTACTTGCGCTTGGTCTTTTGTCATGCCGGACCCCAGTACATTTCGTACAGCTCTATCTGCTTCAAAGGTTGCCTGATCTCGCATCACCAATTCATCTGTTTTTCCTTCTTCAATCTGCCGCTGCAGCGATTCTTGATATTTCCATTTCCAGAGCGGCATAGACAGCATTAAGTCTGTTTCTGCAATCGCCAAGTACGCAAACCGGTTTATGCCATCTTTCAGGCCCCCTATATATTGTACCTTGTTTCCTACTCCGTTTGACTTCACACTTAAGATACTTGCGTTTTTATCAACATCAAAGGTCATGTGCTGCTGAAAATCTTTGTCTAATGTGTTGATTCGTTCTGCCATAAACGGCGAGTGTTCCATCACAAATTGCCGGCTCTTTTTATAGTTGCCCGTAATATATACATCTTTCAGTGCCTGCCATGTATTAGCAAATCCAATTTCACGCATCATCGGAAAGATGTTCAGTGCGTTCAAAACGGCTGTACTGGCGCGGTATGCCATGACACTATAGGATGTGTTTTTTCTGAGCGTTTCCAGCATTCTTGATATTTTGTCTGTTTTGGCTATGTCTGTTTTCCAGCAGTCCCGCGCCCACTGTTTCAGCATTTGATACGTTTCTATGCCGTAGTCTTGTACTATAACAGCTTCCATTTCTTTTCTATTCAACAACTTGTATACATCTGTGACGGCTTCACGCATGCAAATAATGTGTATCGTTTCGTTGATTGTCTGCGGCCATACATTCAGGTTTTTCATTACTACCTGATCCTTTACTACTTTTACTCTTTTTTTAGAACTTCCCATACCGATTGCCATTGCCGCATTGCCGGAGGATTGTGATTTTACTATATCTTCTAATTCCATATCCGTTGTTCTCGTTGAGATTTTCGGATCGTAGACGATATGATAATAGCCGCCGCTTACGGTTCTACCGTTAACAGTGTACGGTGTTGCCTGCACTCTGCCAAGACCGACGCCATACAGCCGTTCCTGTACTTTGTTTCGTTCCGGCCAGTACTGTCCTACCTGTTTCCACACGGCTTCTAAAAAATCCAAATCCTTGTCTGTGAGTACTTTGGCAAATAGGTTTTCCACGTCTGTCTGTGTGTATTTTTCATATTCATGCTGTATGCCTTCGTTGAGATTTTCTAAAATACGCTGTCGTCCTTCTTTATTTCCCCAATTCAGTGCAATGGCCATTACCTGTTCTTTGGTGTAGTTGCTGATTCTGCCGAGGTTATACAACTTATCCTGCCGGATATGCCGCCATTCTTTTTTGCTGTACATATTGTAAATTTCACCAAATTCTTTATAGGCTTGCTGCAGCATACTCATTTCATTTCGTGATGCTGTATCAATTGGTTTGTAGATATATTTGATAAAAGATTTGCCCATGTCGTTCAATACGACTTCCGGCTTAGTTAACGACAGCAGCGCGTCACTCAATGTATCTTTTAAGCGCCCCTTTGCTGTTTTGTCATTCTCTTCTTGTTCCGCGCTCCACAGTTTTTGTTCTATCGTATCCACTGAATAATCTCGTTCTGCCAGCATTTCGGCGACGGCATCGATGATACTTACTTGTTTGCCGTCGTCATTCATGAGTGTTGTTGCTTCATAGTCCCGTTTCCCTACGCGGTAAATTGCCTGTATAGCTTGGTAAATATCTTTCATTTGTGCCATAGTGATGTTTTTCTGATAATCTTCTATACGGTCTTTGCGCTCTACCATGGCTCGTACCCAAGGTGCAATTAAATCATCCGGATTTAATTTTGATTTTTGCTCTGTCGCATTATCCGGCGACAAATCGCGGTACAGGTATTCCCAATTTATGCCGATCGGGTTGCCTTTGTCGTCAAGCGGTATACGGCCGTCCCGATTATCCAGCCCCAGAATGTACGCCAAGTGTTCAATGAAATAGCGTTCGTTCTGCCCCATTCGTACGGGGTTCTTTTGTCTCTTTATACGATTGATAATACCGGCAATCCCTGTCCGTTCTTCACCTGTAGCAGCGTCTTCATAGTCATGTCCCAGGGCTTTTCTTAAGAAGTCTTCATTTTCTTTAGCTACGCGTGACATGCAGTAGAATTTTTGCGCGTTATTTTTTTCTATGATAGCTTCTGTAAAGTTTCCTGCCGACATCTGCACGTCAGCCCGGCGACTTGCTGCTTTCGCTTTTACTTCATAATGCCGCCACGTCGTCGCATCGCCGACTGTCATATCGTTCATTTCTTCTCGTGTCAGCCGCAATACAGATTGATAGTTGCTGCTGCCCATGTCACGTGCATCATTTAATCCTTTAATGACTTCGTTCAGACCTGCTTTTAACTGCGCAATCGTTCGTTCATTTTGTTCTTTTGTTTCTTTTCCTTTTTCTTTTGTTTCTGCCAGCCGTTTTTTGAGGTCTGCTATTTCTTTGCTTTTAGCCAGTATGCTGTCTTTCATAGCCCCTTTGGCGGCTTTTTCTTTATCTGCTATATCTTCTACATGCAATATGTTACGTAGTTGTGCTGCTACTTCCGCATCCGTGCCGGATACATTTCCTACTTCTCGCATAGCTTTTACGCATTCAGCAATATAGCTGTTTAGTTTTCGCCGCATCGCATGGGCTTCTAATTCATTGAGTGCTATTTGGCCATTGGTAGACGCCAGCTGCTCATCGGCCATCGTTCTGATTTGTTCCGGCGAATACATCAGCGCATCATATTCTTCTTGTTTGGCTTTCATATATTCATGGGTACGTTCTTCCAATGTGCCGCCCGCTTCTTGCAGGGCTTTTCTAAATTCTTTTTCATCCGCAATATTCAATTTTGCCAAAATACCTGCTCTGGCTTCCGGCATGGTATTATACAGGTTTTCATATTTATAGAGTTCGTTTTCTTCGCACAGCTGTTTTTGATACGCTATTTTTTCTTCTACCAGTCCGCGCTGTCGATCCACTCCATCTTGTTTTTTGATGTCTTCCATATATTTCTGCATCAGCTTTTCTTTGGCTGTTTCTCTGATTTTTTCGGCCCATTTCTTTATCATGTTCCCTTCACTGCCGGATAAATCGCCGCTAAATCCTTTTCTGTCCCATGCGTTTATTTCCCGCAGCTTTGCCCATGTTTCTATTTCTTCATCCGTTGCAAGCATTCTGTCCATAACGCGTTTTACATCTTCCGGCGGTTCTTTTCCCAAGTTTTTAAGGTCTTGATAGATACCAATCAGCCATTTCTTAAATTTCCGGAACGGCCCTTGCAATTCTCGTACCGGTGCTTTGCCGTCTGCTATATAGCGTTCAAAGGCTCTTGCAAACCGCTCCTGCATCCAGCGTTCTTCTGCTGCTTTGACGGCAACGGCATCGCCGCTTTTACGGGCTTCTTCTATCGCTTTGGCGTATTCCGTAAATTCTTTTTCGCGATTTGTACCGGTATAATCTTTCATTTTTTCCGGACTGTATGCACCCCATTTTGTTAATACATCCAAGTCCTTAATTAATTGTTCCGGTGCGCCTTCCCGCATGGCCATGTTCTTCATTTCAGACAACCACATATGCCCAGCCTCATGGATAAATGACGATTGATCTGCCGCATCAAATAGATGAATCGCTCCCGTATTAGCATCATATGCCGCTTTGACGCCGTTTAGCTGCTGATTGTACTTGTCTATAATAGAAATCGCTTTGTCATCAAAAACGACATAACAGCGGCCGTCTCTTATTCCTTCGTACGTTATACCTTTAATGCCGTATTCATTCAATAGTTTCGACGCTGCTTTATCATATCCCGGCGTAGACGTAGCTAAATCATTATAAAATTCTTCACCAGTTAATTCTTTTACTTTGTATATATTTCCCGTAAGATGGGGCTTTTCGGGGTCTTCATAGCTTAACTTTTCTTCCTGTGCTTTCAAGAGCAACTCTTCATCGACGTATTCCAATGCTTTGTTATACGCATTTCCCACTTCTTCTGCAGAAATGCCGCGGGCTTCCAATTCGCTTTCGTCTTCACTGATGTAGCGCAGTGCTTTTTCTACTGCAAATTTCCCTTCTGCTCCGCCTTTTTTCTCTGCTTCCCGCAATGCTGCGTTGACATTCCTGCCAAACAACATATCCATAATTGCATCTTGTACTTTTTGTGGTTGTTCCCCTATTGTCTTTTGTTCATCAAGCAGTACATCGTTTTCAGGAATTTCTACTTTATACAGCCGGTCATTTTTGGTAAGTTTTATATGGCCCTCTTTTAAAATTTCAATGGCTTTTCTAGCCTCATCTGCATAAACTCCTCTAATTCTATTTCTTTTCAATGCGTCTTCTAAATCAGCAATCGCTTTTTCTCTGCTTCCCATTTCGTACATCGAATCCAATACGTACCCCATGGCGCTGCCGTATTCAATTACATTTCCATTTCCTACCCAATCTTCTTCTTCATTCAACCGATATATAGTATGGTTTACTTCCACCGAGGTGTTTTTATCTCCCAAAACTTCTTTATAGGCTTCTGATACGTTTCGATCTTTGGCAAAATACAGCCCCCAGCCATGCGCTTGATTTCCTTCACCTTTTCCCATGGCACCTAAATCGAATGTGTCAAAATTATACGGGCTGCCATGCCATGCACGCTGCTCGTATGTTGTATCTTTCGGCGTGATGTACATTACTCCGCCTGTTTCATTATCACCAAAGTAAATACCATAATTCGGGGTGCCATCTGGATTGACATATGGCTGTTCTAAATTGTCATTGACATATTGCAAAAGATTTCTTATACTGATTCTAGAAGAATCAGTATCAAGTGCTGGCCGGTTCACTTCTCCATTTTGGGAGTCGTTTCCGGATGTACCGCTTGATACTGGTTCTTTTTTTGTCGTTACATCATACGCCCTAAATTGGGTATACTCGCCACCTTCCACTTTGTATTTATTGGCTTCTCTTTTTACGATCACTCGAACACCGAAGATATTATTATTTAATTTTACGGCACCAACAATCCGATATGCTTTTTCAGCTTTTCCATGATAATCTTGATGTTCTTCAATCCAAATTCCATTCACTAAAATATCAGGAATTGCTTCTATCATTTCATAATGAAGTGGGTTTTGTCGCTCTTTTCTTCTTTCTTTATCTCGTGCATAATCTGATTTAAAATGTTTTATTGAACCATTGGTAATAATAATTTTTTTACCCGTCGCTTCATTGACATACGGGATATATTCCCCTTTTTCATTTTTCTTGGAAACAATATCGTTTTCTGTGGTGCCGGGCAGTTTCTTTCGCAAATCCTTCCAATCCATCCCTGCATATTTTTCTCGGATGGTAATTACCGGTGCAGGCTTATCTAGTTGAATATCCATGTTTGTGATCGGCTGGCCATAGGTGCCAGTTTTTTTATTGCCTGCCACAATCGGGTGTTGTTCCATAAATTTTTGCGGTGTATACGCTGTATCGCCGTATTCATGCATTATATTCGCCCAGCGTTCGGCCATGCGGGCATAGATAAATGCGCTTTCTTTGGCTGCCTGACTTGCCTTTTCACTGGCATTAGACAGTATATGCAGTGCCTGCGTATACACGCTTGCGCCGTCCTTGGTGAATGTATTTCTAAGTGCATAGTCGCTTTTAGCAAGAGCCGTGAATTTTTCTTCCATTCCTTTTAATGCTTCATATCTTGCTTTCTTTTCTGCCACGTTGTTTTCCCATTCCTGCAGCAGTTCCGGAGATGACGCGGCAATTTCTTTGCGTTCATTTTTATACGCTACATCCAGCAGTTGCTCTTTCGTCGCTTTACCGCCATATTCTTTATACATATCGCTGTACCATGGCTCGTTATTGCTCATGCGATAGCCGCGTCCTGTCTGGGTGTTGTTGTATCCGTTTGCATCCGCTGTAATAACTGATACGCCCTGCGGTTTATACGTACTGTAATATGTATAATTTACAGCGTTTTCATATTCATTTCGTGCTTCTTTGACCGCATCTTTATAGCTTTTTTCTATATCATACGGATTTCTATACACAACATCGCGCGCCGCTGCCTGCGTCGGTTCGTCCGCATCATTGAAATGTTCCTGCACGATTTCTTCTGCCAGCTTATCCGATTTATCACTAGCCAATTGTGACAATTCCTGCCGCATCGCTTCAATGCGTTTTGCCCGTTCGCGCAATGCTGCCATGTGAACGCCGCCTTTATTCATGGTTGTAGCATCCATCAATGTTTTGGTATCCGTCGTTTCGTCCGCAAGCTGTGCAAATACACCCGTCTTGATTTCTAGGTCTGTGCCGTTTGATACGGCGTTGTCTACTTGTTCGCCGCTTACTATGCCTTTATTGACCATGTCATTTAACACGTTTACGCCTGCTTCTGTCCGTGCCAGCTCCTGGGCGTCTACATACATTGTATCCATGTCGACCTGTTTTGCCTGGGCATCTACGACTTTTTGATATACATCCGGTGCTTCTTTTGCTAAGCTGTTTTCTTTCTTCTGCGCTATCAGTTGGTCAATAGTCTGTTTTTCAACGCTGCGTTTATATTCTTCTTTCCATTCATTCAGCTTGATACTAGCTATGTTATTCATAGCTTTATAGTTTCCAGCTGTATGCGCTGCAGCACCCATACCGCCCATGCCAAGAGCCGCCGGTACAGCTTGTACCATAGAATCTATCGCATCGTTTAGCACGTCGCCTACGGTGTTCCATTTTCCTTGCCCATGGATACCATATTCAATATTTTCTGCCATACTGCCTACCATTGATTGTGCGCCTTCTTCGGCCAACTCAGACGCTACACCGCGGGCATACTGCAAGGCTCCCTGTGTCAAGGCAATACGGGCAATCGCTCCTTTTCCAGCTTCGGCAATGTCTCGTTGAGCTGCTCCGTTTGTTAGTATCGCTTTGGCTGCATCTTTTCCCCAGGCGGCTTTAATCGGCTTATATCCTAGTTCCAGTAAACCCAGTTCTATAGCCCCGTTAACGGTTCCCGTTCCTATCGAATCCAATAGCATGTTGTTTCGACTGTATATAGGTTTGCCGTTTTTGTCTTTAGCGTTTGCCATTTGCCAGTATCTATCTGCCATGGATTGGTTTTGTATCTCTTTAAACATACCCGTGCGAAATCCCCAAGCCGCGCCGGTTATGCCCGCGCCTGTCAATATCGCCGCTGTCCCTGCTCCCAAGGTTTCCGGCCCTGCTGCCGCAGCGGCAGGGGCTGCTGCAGCCATCGCCATAGCCATACCTTTTGGCACATACTGTAAGGCTCTCAATCCCTGCGTACCGTAAATCGTTAGCTGCTGAATCGTATCATACACTACTTTTCCCAGCGGTGTAGTCGGCTCATCTTGTTCGTGATATTCTTTGAGCCGCTGTGTAATTTCGTCTACTTCCGGGCGTGCCGCTTCTACGTCGCCCGTTTTGACGGCTTTCATTTGTGCATCGTACAGTTTTACCATATCCGAGCCGCTGTTATAGGCATCCAAAAGCAATTCTTTCACACCAAAAATAGTGTCGTGAATACTGTCAAAAATATTCCGCATGCCGTGTACGTCTTGATAGTTTTGCAATGCTTGTGCGGCTCCTACAGGATCTGACAACCGTATATCTTTGAGTTCTGGGTAATTCGCATCCAGCATGCCAGACGAGTAGTTTTCGTCTATAGGCATAAATCCTAGTTTTTGTTTTCTGTCATATTCGAGCCGCGCCCGTTCCATTTCATCCGGATTATCCACTAAATACTGCGGCGTTACGCCAATAGACGGTGCATATCGTCTGGCATCGCTCAATATGTGTGCTTGGTCATTTGTTACATTTCTATATACATCCCATAATTTTTCCTGCGTACCATAGAGTAGTTTTTCGCCTATGCCTAAATCATCCCATCCACGCGTAGATTCCGGCATACTTAATGAATTGCCGTATATTTTCGGTATCGTTACTAAATCTGGCATTTTACGCCGAACCGGCTGGCCGGAAGCCATAATAGCATCTAGTTTGGCATAGTTTTCTTCTTGTTCCTGTTGTACGTCTGCTGCTATTTGCTCTTTTTCTTCTTCTGTCGGTAATATATTAATAGGATTTGAAAATGTCTCTCCATTCTTAGTAATAGCATCTTCAATATTACCGGGTTTAAATTCATATTCTGCCATGTCTTTATCTCCTTACCACCATGATGTTATTGTCTCTTTTAAATCCTCAATTCTGTTTTCAATAACTTCTCCAATCGTATTCGATTCTGCAATTTCTTTATTTTCTTCTTCACTCGATTGATAATTATTAATTGTATCTGAGCTTGTATCATAGACAGCACGATACGCTCCTGTATCTGATGTATTAGCAGTATCTTTATCCGTATCATTTTCTGTGCCATTTGCTTGGGCTTCTTCCGCTTGTTCTACTACATCAGCCAATGTAGTCTGGCCGGTTAATATATCTTGTAAATGGTCCGTATAAATGTAGTACGTATTATGGTTCCAATCTTTTACGATATTATACCCGTCATCCAGCGGGGTAACGCTTAAGATACCGGCTGCTCTCATTTGTGCTTGCGAATACCCTGCCGCATCTTTCGTTACTGCATTTACACCAAATTGTATTAGCTGATTAAGTGACGGCTCTTCCCCACCATGCTGCGCTCTATACTGTACCGCCGCCGCTCTAATCAACTGTTGAATAACCGGCATATTTCCTTTAAATTCCCACTTCCCAATGCCGCTTGCATCTTGTATTTGTTCCGCCGTCACTTCATACATGGGCTTATATTCACCGGTTCCCGTTTGATATTGATTTGCTGCTTTAGCTAACTCATTTACCTGTGATGGTGTCAGAATAATGCCGTTATTAGTACAATAATTTTGTATGTCTGATAACGTTTCTATGCCGTTTTGTCCAAATAAAGACTTGAGTACCAGCATATCGGCTTTACCTGCGCCAGCGTAGCCGCCACCACTTCTGCCGCCTCTGCCGCTCCCACCGCCGTACATGCCGCCCGAAGCTCTCACAGATACGTATGTACTAATACTGCTTTTCAGTGTGCTGTATACGTCCGGATTATTTGCGCCGTATTTATCAGCTATGGCCTGATAACTGGTAATGTCCAAGTTTCCACTGTCGTGCAGTTGCTGCATTTCCAGCAGTCCCTGTCGTACTAACCCATCATTTGCCATTTTAGTAGCTCTAGCTTCCTGGGCATCGAATTGTGCTGATAATGACAGGGCTTTTTGTATTTCTGATTCATCATACAGTTGTATTGTTTCTTCCCGCATCACCCCGCCTGTATCACTTGCGCCTGTTTTTAATATTTTGGCTGGCGTCATGCCGGGAATGTTAATATCTGTACCGTGTACTTTGCCGCCTGCGCCGCCATTCGCTGAACTGGAATTGCCGTAGAATCCCCCGTGACCATCATATACTACGGTATGTCCGTATTCGCCCTCATCTGTGGTATAGATGACTAAGTCGCCTACGGCTAATTGGTTGGGGTCGTAGTCTATTTCTTTTATGCCGTTTGCTTTCGCGTCGTTTGCCATCGCTTCTACATTGAAAAGTCCCTTTTGATACGCATTAGCCGCCCATGGATTTGCCCAAGAAAGTGATGATAGGGCCTCTTCTGCACAGCCATTCGGCCCATTTTGCGGAATATCTGCCGCGTTCTGAAATCCTTGTATGAGATTGTTTTCAAAGCTGGCAGCACCATTGCCGCCAGAAAAGTCCATATTTTCCAAGCCCGCATAATTGGTCTTCACTTGCGATAAATATTCGTCTGCCATGGGGCCATCTCCGTTATATGCTCGCACGCCTGCCCATTCATCGCCGCCGTTTTCTTCTGTTTTTTTCTTTAAAATAAACGCTGCTGCGCGAATGTTTTGCCGGCCGTCTGTTTGCCAATTCGGGAATTTTTCATCCAACCCGTACGCTTGGGCGGTTTCGTCCGTAATTTGGCCAAAGCCTCCGCCTGCTGCCATATTCATGCCGTCTATGGTGTCACCGCCTGTTTCCCGCATGCCAACAGACAAAAGTTTTCGAGGGTCCACGCCAAACTCATGGGCCGCATCGATAAACTGATCCACGGTGCTGTTTCCGGAATTGCTGCCGCCTACCATAATCGTTTTGGTGCTTTTTTCCCTAATTTCTTTTTCCTGTGCTTTGGGGTCGTTCGGATGGTTTATCCGTGCTGTTTTAGCTATTTGCAATAGTTGTTGATCATGTTTTCGTTTCTGCAGCATGCCGCGCATCGTTGTTAACTTAGCATCATTGATAAACGGTGATATTTTTTCCAAGATATTGAGTGCTTTATCATAATCGCTTGCGTTGCCGCTGGTTACGAGATTATTCAATACGTTGTTTGCCATCTCTGTATTACGTTCTTTTACCATGGCGTCTAATTTATCTTTACCATAAATATTTCCATACAACGCATACGCCGTTGCCGTTATTCTGTTAAAACCAGTAAATAACCCTTCAGCATTATTTGTTTGGACTAAATTATCTGTTTCGTTATCTACAAATGTATTCCATGTCAATTCCCGGTGTTCCATGTCTTTGGCATACTGATATTTCATCATCTGACCCGTATTTCGGTTGTTAACTTCGTTGGCCATGTTTAAAAACGTATCCTGCGCTTTTTTATAATTCGGCAGTCCTGCCAATACTTCATTGCGCAGTTTTGACTCTCCCTCTTGATATTTCTGTACGACATCCAACGCATTTATATCTTGTTGATTTAGCAATCCTGTTTTAGGGTTATTTAACAAATCATTCATCCCGGCTTCATATTTGTTTTTAGCGTCAATAACACTCAAATTAATCTGGTCATCAATATAGCCCTGCAACTGTTTCTGTGCTTCTCCCAGTCCTGCTATAATAGCTTGACTGCCGCTTGTGTTTTCGCCGTATGCTGTCGGATTGCTCGATGTTTGCACCTGTCCTTGTATGGTGTTCGGCTCTACGGCTCTGTTATATGCTTTTATTGTGATCGCCATGGGTTTCTCTCCTTACATCCATTTGTCTAAATTAACCGGGCGAATTGGCCCATCATATTTTAAGCTTGCCGCATCCAAATTAACCGGCCGTATTGCCGTAGACTGCCACCTGAATTTCCTGCTCCACGGGTATTTAAGAGTATAGTTTTTCCCTGCTTTACTACCAAACAGCCCACTGTTTAAAGTGGTTTTGATGCCGTTTGGACTGCTGCCAAATGTATACGCCTGATATGCTGCGGGGCTTGTGCTGGTAGCTTGCGGCCCCAGTTCCATCGTATTGTCTCCTGCTGTTGCTTTAGACGCACTGCCATAGGCTCGTTTGATACCGTATATGCCGGCCGCTGTTGTAAGCAGCGTACCCCACAATGCATCTTGTTTTTGTGCGCTTAGATTTGCCGCGCTGGCTCTATATGCGTTCGCTTGATTGATATAGTTTTTCCTGTTTATTTCTTGGCTCCATATATCATTCCGTTGATTTTGCAGTAGCGTTGCACTGTCATTATTCCACGCTTGATAGCTTGATGATAATGAATCTAGCGGTGAGCCGGACAGCATTACACCATTGGCTCCTGCCTGGGCCGTTGCTTGCCCTGCCGCTAGTTTCATGCGCGCATTGAGCTGTGCTTGTTTACTGGCGTATTGTTCCGCCGTTTGTTCTTCTTTCTTTTCTTGTATTTTTGCATTTTGCTCTGCTGTTTGTGCCTGCTGATTCGCCATGGCAATGTTTGCGTTATACTGCTGTTTGGTTTGATTGTATTGGTTTAACCCTTTTACTGCTTGTAATCCTATCATCCATGCCGGACTGCACATTATGATTCACCTCAATTCTATTTCAATCCTCGCACCCACACGGTGCGACTTAAATAATTTTAACCAATTCTAAATAACTGCCAGTTTGCGCCGTTGTATATAAATGGATCAGAAAATGTCGCACCCATTCGTTTCAACCAGCGTTTGGACACATCGTTGCGTTCTAATATCATGTTCCATAGCTGGCCGTACTGATGTTTCCAGTTTGCCATCAGTGCATTACTGACGCGCACCCACTCCCGCTTATATTTATCATACGTATCGTACCGGCACACGGCCCATATCATATGCCCGTAGCCTGTATATATTTTTCTGGATATGCCGCCAATGAACAGCGGTCTATTACCTAAATACGCTATATAATTGCAAAATTCGTTGTTAAACAAATCTTTTTCTACGTCAGTCTCTGTAAGTGACAGCTCCATGTTATCCGTTTGCCGTAGGTGATTTAGCAGCCACCGTACATCCTGCCATTCGTTTTTTGTGATTTGTTTAACCCGTATAGCTCTTGACCATACCGCCATCTACAGATACCTCCTTGATAATTGCGTTTAATCGAAAAGGATATGGTTCATCACTCATAATACATAAATGATTGCGTGTATTTGCGCCGACGTCATACAGCGGCACACTTTGCACAATATCCCCGGTAAATAGTTTGTATTCATCGTCATATTTCAATTCATCCATCCTTTTAAAGTTCAACCCAATACGGCCGCCGTACGTATTTTCTACGCGTAACGTTACGGCATTGATTTTATTTACTCGCGCCTGCAGCGTTCCTTCCTGCAAACTGATTTCTGCGCCCGGCTGTTCTATTTTGGTCATATACGGCAATCCGGCTATAATTTTCTTATATGTTTCCTGCAGTTGTACAACGCCGTTTCCCGGCACTATTTCGTTACGCTGCTGTATGCCATCGCCAACAACTGCTATTGTTTTTCCCGCTAGGTGCGGCAGCGAAATGCTATTACCGCTTCCCGTTGCGTAGCTGTCTACATATTCGTCTGTATCGTCATGCATGGCTTTAAACCGTTCAATGTAGCGTTTTTGCGTACCGTTTATTGTACGTTCTACAATAGCGTACAGTTCGTCGTTTTCATCTGCCGGTATCGTGCATATCCACTTATATTTCCCATCGGTTATAAAATGGGACCAAGCGAATACCTGCTGTTCGCGAATAATCGTGAATGCCAGCAGCACGCCGTCATCTCGCACAAAAAATAGCGTCGAATCCGGTTCTTGGCAATATGCCGATGATATGAGCCGATGATCTTTTACTAGATGTGTTGCTAATATGTCTAATTCATCGCCGTTGTAGTTGTCTGATTCGTACTGGTATCCCAAATCACGCACCGTCGATCCAGACCGCTGCACGTGAATGATACGGTTGCCGATATGCTGCGGCAGGCACGTTGACGAGCCGCGCATGGTCTGTGCTTTCGGGAAAACTTTACTTGGTGTAATGGCACTATCGCCGCTGATTACCCATTCATTGCCGCTAGTCAGTATGATTAAATCATTAGACGGGATCATATGCCGTATCTGATAGGCATTGCGGACGATTAAATCGAGTTTAACGGCGCTGTCATCCGTTAATGTACCATCTACTTTTTCCACACTGAAATTACCGTAATCTCCCGTACGGCTCATCCAGATAGAGTACGGCTGTCTAGCTGTTGCCGCAAAACATAATCTGTCTTGAAAAAAACAGGATTGTGTCGGGTATCCAAAATAATTGGACCAACTGGAAAATGCATAATCTGCCGTACTTTCTGTGCTTCCAATACCGTGTTTTCCGATTGTCGCCCCTGCTACCACGGTTCCGCTTGCTACTGTCGCTGATGTAATGCCGGTTATTTTTACACATCCTGTATGTACATAAGATAATCGTGTTAGATCAACGGTTACGTGACTATTACTTGCTTCATCATCATTCCACGCCTGCGCCACAAACCGCATATAACACGGTTCTGTTTCTGCTCCTGATTCTGTATAGTTGGTATCATCATTTGAGGTATACGCCCGGGAGTCGTGCCATGTTACATTATCCTTTGATTTCTGTATCACCACTTTGTAATGATGGGTTCCATGTGTAACAAATTTCCACTTTTCACCAACAAAAATGCTTGCGCTGGTCGTTGAGCCGTTCGTATCGCCTTTGCATTCCCAGCTTTCCGTTTGTGACGGCATATCATGCGATATTTTTAAATAGCCGCCTTCCATACCGGATTGAAAAATAGCTTGATTGGACGTGATAGTAATATTCCCACTGGTGCCGGATGTTCTGATTTTATTTTCTGACGAATTTTTTTCCAATAGTAAGTCATAGTACTGGTCGTCAATTGAAAAATCAATAATATCCCACCCGTTTTGCAAGTGCCGCAACTGCTTTACAGGATAAATACCGGAGCATATAAACATCACATCAGCCGATTGGGTAAACTGCAGCTGTTTGGGATACTGGTACGGCGTTGCCAGTTCGGTGCCTGTATATACGCCATCTTTCCAAATCCGGATATACTGCACCCCGACCTCCAGCAGATACGCTGAATTTTCCGTGTCGTAGAAATTTACCAAAACGGCGTCTTTATCGCTGTATTTCAATGCGCCTATATACTTGCTCCCTTGCCGTCTATAACAGCCGCCATACGGTCGAATAACTGTGTTTTCCGCATTTAGCAGTGCCGACTTGTACTTGTCTAAATCAACGCGGTTTCCGACGGCCGGTGATATTTCGCCCGTCGTGAACGCTGCCTGCAACATATAGATATTAGCCATTTATAAAACCTCCTTTCCTAGCTTCAATGTAACTGCTCCTAAACTCAACTCGTGGTTCTTCTTCCCGTGCGTCTTGTGTCTTGGCTGCCATAATAGTGGCTTGGTAAAATTGATACTCCTGCTGTACCAACTGCGGATTCCCTACAAGCCGCTGTGCCAGCCTTGACGCCAGCAAATGAGCAAAGGCTTGTACAAAAATATCATCCCATAGATTCGGGTCTTTTACGTCCCACGTATAATCTATATATGCGTTTTCCAAATGTGCCGCTACTACTTTCGTACTGCTGCCTACGTTATATATATCCCAGTACTGCCGTGTTTGATAGTCCGGCACCTCTTCGGTCAGCTTATTGATTTTCAGACATTCCGCTGGATAACCATACACGTATTCCCAGCCGGGTATGTCTATATCCATTTTGGCCAATCGTTCTATACGATGGGCAAAGCCCCAAATACATTCCCGTAAAATTTGTCTTCTTGTTGTTTCGTAATACAGCTTACACGCCCTGGCATTTTCCTGTTCTTCTTCCACATTAGAAATAACACCTTTTCCAATATAGGATAGTGCCATGTTGCATACATCCGTATCTGTCATACGCTCACCTCCTAAAAAAATAGGGAGAGCACTCGCTCCCCCTACAGTTTATTTTTACGCACGAGTGCCACTAATTCGATTTTACTTGCGTCGTTGCAATATGGTATTCCAGCAAGTTCTAATTTCATCCGCAATTCATTCGCGCTTAAATCTTCATATCTTCGTTTCGGCCCTGCATCCTTAAACGAGATAGCTTTCACTGTAAATCTACATCCATCACAAGAGCTGCCGAGATTTCACCGGATGTTAGGGCCGCATCGCCGGTATAGCTTAATCGCAGATAACCTAAATCTCCATACGGCAGTTTAGCTTTTACCGTTCCGTCTTTTGCTACGGTATACGTTCCCAGTGTAACCGGGCTTTCCATACCTTCCGTTTTAGACGTTTCTAATTTTA
Source organism: uncultured Megasphaera sp. (assembly GCA_934202965.1). Lineage (GTDB taxonomy): Bacteria > Bacillota > Negativicutes > Veillonellales > Megasphaeraceae > Megasphaera. The sequence continues at coordinate 41,909 of CAKPYN010000001.1, read as the reverse complement.
CCGTCATGCCGCCGCTGGCACCGACAACTTGGATATATAAATCCAGCGGGCACACCGCATCCCCTGCACCGGTTTTCACGACATCGCTTGACGCCGTTGTAGTTGATTTCAATGCTTTATGCCAAAAAAACGTATTCTCTGCATCATAAATCATGGTATTTCCTCCTATTCTGAAATTACTGCTTCTGTTGTTTTCAGCGCATCACACTTGGAAATTTCAATGCCGGAAATGTAAATCTTTGGCATTTCGTTCATGAGTTCCTGCCGTGTGACATAGACATTATTTTTATCATTAAGGTGCAATTCGAGCATGGTATAAATATCGTCCGCAACATACGCAATCGGCCGTTTGGGATTTGTGATACGGTTTTTCGCTACAATGAATTTATCCACAATGGCTTTTCGTTCTGCTGCTGTCTGTGCCGTAACAGCTTTGCTCCATTCGACGTTGCGCAGCGCTGCTACCTTGCGTAGATTCTGTACAGCAAGCCCCGCATCCCAGGCAAACCATGTCATGAGGGCCGGATATTTGCCGCCTTCTGCGTCGTCTACAATCTGCTCGCCTTTATCTTCCATTTGCAAGCCTGCTTTAGAACCTTTTGGATAAATGCCCGTAACGGCATTGTCGCCCCAGTCTACGATATAGATGGATGTCTGTTTATTTTCTGTCGTGCCGCCGGCATTGATGGTTTGATAGCCAAATGTCCCTTTTTCTCCTGTAAATGTATCGTACCGCACGCCAAAGCCGTTAAACTGATCCGGATTAGCATCGGTATCGCCGTAAAACATGTACTTGGCCAAGTCCTGCGTAAAGCCTTCGACAAATGCCGAGTCTTCGGAGCGGCGGAAGGCTTCCGGACTGGGTGCCAACTGTGCCAAACGGCGGTCTACCATGGAATAGGCTTCCATAATGCAGCATGTATCGACAATCTGCCGTGTCGTCGATTTGCCCGGTTTAACGCCGCGGTTAATTCGTCTCAGCTGCGGATGTGGGTATGATGTACGCAGCGTTGTTTGGTTACCTGTTGGCAGGTTTCCTTCTTTCCATGGAATGTGCTGCATAATCGGGTTGGACTGCGCCATAATTTCCATAATCCAGTCAATTTTATTATCCGGTGCCATCCGTTTTCGCAAATCTGTAAATGTCAGTGCTGTTGTTCCTACTGTTGCCATGTTTGTTTCCTCCTACTATTTGACTAATATTTTGCCCAATCTGTATTATCGTAAATGCCGCCGCCCGGTGTGCCGCTGCTGCCATTATGGCCGGTATCTTCTCCCAGCACGCCGTTAAGCAGCGATAATGCTTTAATCATAGCGACGTGATTTCCCGCGCCGGTGATATTCAGCATTTTTGTAAATCCCGGTACTTTTGTTTCAATGTAGTTGACGGTCTGCATGCCTTTGGCTAATGTGCTTTCATAGTCGCCGCCCAATTCTTTTTTAGCCGCTTCACCCCAGCCGCGCACCTCCTCTACATATCCTTCTTGGATTTGTTTGGCAACGGACTGGCCAATATCACGGCCAAATTCCAAACCAAATTTTGCCATGGCGGCGGCTTGTTCCTGATTCGCATGTACCCCTTGCAGCAGTTCCGAGAATTTCCCGGAAACGGTTTCATCCAGTTCTGAACCTTCGCCGAATACGTCTGTCAATGCTCCGCTAAAATCGTATGATTCCGGGGCTGTATTCGGTTGGGTGCCGCCTTGGTTCTCTTCGCCGCCAAGTAAGCTGCCGCCTGTATCCGGATGACTGGGCGCGCCGCCTTCCGGCGGGGTTCCTCCTGTATCCTGCGGCTGTGTGCCGCCTTCCGGCGGGGTTCCTCCTGCGTCGCCGCCGTCAGCAAACAACTGCAGGTTTACATCAAATGTGTTTTCCATAGTGCATGCTCCTTTCTTCTTCGATTAGTCTTTCTTTTATTTCTGTGTATTCTTTTTCGGCCAATTGTTTGAGCTCGATATGTGCTGTATCCTGCGTCAGCTTCTTGACATACTCGATACCGACGGCGCGGCGGCCTTCGTTGTATGCACTAAATAACGCCGATTTAGCAAACGTTGGCTCATTGATACGTGCCGCATCAAGCAGCCGCATCATAAACCAGCGTCCTTTTTTATCTGCCATGACATAGCGCAAGGATTCATCATCACGGCGTTTCATTTCTTCTTCGTACCAGTTCATCATGTGCTCATCCCCATTATTTGTTGTAATGCTGGATTGCCATCATTAGCAGCATCTGTCAGATTTTTAGCTGCTTGCGCCAGTGGTGCTGCTTGTTGCATCTGCTGGGCTTCCATTGCCTGTTGCTGTTCTGCCTGCTGTTGTTCTGCTTGTTGTTGCATAATTTCTTTGTATTCATCTTCGCTGCGTACCATCGTAGCCGGTACACCTACACGGTCCAAATATTTCGCTACGGCATCTGATAAATCGACACGCTGCAGCACATTGGGATCGAGCTGTGCCACTTGGCCAACAAACGCTATACCCTGTTCTATGGCCGTCAAGCCGCTCATTTTCTGTGCCTGTGCCAGCGGTGACAAGTACTCTATCTTGATTTCCTGCCCGTTCATCAGCTCGGCCACATCATCCGGCAGTGGTGGGAATACATGATTTCTGTCTAGGATGTTGTAAATACGTTCGATGACGTGATTTAGAAATTCACTCTGTAATCGTTCGACAACCGGCCCAATTTGCTGCAGCTTTTCTTGGTTGCGTGCAATAACTTCTTGGGCTGTCATTTGCCCGCGGTCGAGTTGGTCCAGCATCAAGAATAAATCCGTCGAATAAATACGCTTTATGCGGTCTTCTATACGCATGATTTTATTATCCAGTGAGCCTATATCCAGCTGTCCGTGAAAAATCGGCTGTATTAGTTCGTTTGGGTTGTCATTCGGCGTATAACCGCCTGGGAATAGATTGATATTTCGTGCAATGTTTGATGGCCCTTGCATGGGTGGTTTTACTCCCAATTCCACGGCTACTGCGCTATCGTATTCCATTTTTTGCAGCATCTTGGCTTCCGGCAGTGCATCCCAAGCGGGTGCTGTTGCATAGGATTCCAACCCTTTGACATTGTAACGTGCTACCGGCACGGGCCATTCTTCAAATCCCGATACTGCTAGCATTTCGTCTTGACTGCTACCATCCACCCAGTATGCCGACGTATACGCCATTTTCCGGTTTCCTAGCTCTTCCGGGTTACAGTCTTTATTCGGCTCTACTAGCCAACACACAGTATACCATTCTGTATAGCCGCCATTACGCACATAATTTTCTCTGATATGCTGCGGGCAGTTCTCTATACCGAATTGTGATACGATTTGTGCTGCCGTCATTTTTATTTTGCGGGCAAAGGTATTGACTTCGCCTTTGTGATTAGTTCCTAACGCATATGTGCCAATAGGATACGGTACAAAGGTAATCCCGTTGTCTTGCGCAAAAATTCCCATTGGCGATTGGCCAAATGGTAATTCACGGTATACGACATGTACAGCATTATAAAAGTTACTGCGTCCCAGCACATACTCTGTAATATCACACCGTTGATCGAGTACGCGTTTTACGTTCATATTGTCGTTGAGCGTTGCGTCTGCCAGTGTGTAGCGGAACCATTTTCTTGATGGCGGCGTTAAGCCGCTCATAATGCCGGCCGCGAATATATCCCGGCACTGCGCTATGATATTGCTGTATACTTTGTCATCATGGAGATTCGGTTTGCCCGGCTGGTCATCGCTGAATTGCCCGTCATAGGGTAATTCGTAGTCCCTGATTTCTTTCCAGATGTTTTCCCAGCGCAAGCGTTCCCGGTACAGCGCATCCAGCCGCATCTCTAAGCCGTGTTTTCCCTGGTACGTGTTTTGCCTCGTGTTAATTGTCTTAGTCGGGCTTCTTGCCAGTGCTGTTTTTACTTCTTTTCTCATGACTGCTCCTATCCCAGCGTACTTTTGCCGCCGTCACTGTTGCCGCTTCCTAGGGCCGTATTCATATTTGACCGCCAGTCCCGCAGCTGCGTCGAGCTAAAGCCGCGTTTGCGTTTGGCTTTCTTTGTCGCTTCTTCGTCGCCTGTTAAATTTCCACTGTCGGTTACGTCTTGCTGTGTTGTGACCGGTTCCGTTTTAGGTACAGATACATCTTGACTGCCGCCACCCAGCAAGCCGCCTGTTACTTTATTGATTACTTTCCCTACTGCTCCACACATTCTTTTATCACTCCTCAAAATAAACTATATGCCGTATTCGCCCTGTCTTTTATGCTGCTTTTACGTACGACCGGATACGCAAATGTCAATGCCAGTGCATCCGCTTCATTCGGTGACGGCAGGCCGCGCCGTTTCATGTCTTCCTTTTTCTCAAGCAAGATTTCACCTTTGTTGTTTATCATGGCTTCCGGTCCTACCAGGTCGTCATGTATCACTTCGCCATCTTCCAGCACGCCGCCATCTTTGAGCCACTCGCGCATATCGCCCCACATTTCAGCACGCTTATTGGCATAGCCTGTTTTGCCTGGTTTAGCTGCAAACGACACGAGCCGCCATTTACGGCCCATTGTCAAGCCAAAACTAAATACGCCCGTGCCGTACCCTTGGTCAATAAATACCGCATCGGCGTTATACTGGTCTTCAAACGCCGCCAGCTTTGCCGCCATCACGCCGTCATTGTCATTCTTTTCATAGCTTCCCAGCTTCTTGCTGTACAAGCCCTGCCGCACGTAAATAACCGTCGCATCGCCGCCGCTCCACGCCATATCTACGCCGATAATCGTCGGTGCAAACGTGTATTGCGACGGCCTGATAGTGCGTTTTTGTGCCGCATCCACGAGTGCTGTTGATATAAACTGGGTTTCTGACGTTGCCGGAAATTCGCCACGCACACGCACCTTGAAAAAGTCCGAATCTTCGCCGTACTGGTTAGCCCACTGTGTTAATTGTTTTTTGTTCGTGATAGCCACTGTACGCGAATCTATTTTTACTGTATTCCAATATGCGCGGTCTTTGTGGAAGCACTGATAAAACCTGCCCGTGTTCCGTGTTGGGTTACCGTACGCACACCAAATGATTTGTGTTTCACGGTCGGTCAATGCCCCTTCTGCGACTTCCCATATTCGGTCATTAATTGCCGACGCTTCATCAAAAACAAGCAGAATTCGGCTGCCCTGGTTATGCAGGCCTGCAAATGCTTCTGTGTTCGTGTCGCTCCACGGAATAGCGTCGATACGCCATGTTCGTTCATGCCCTTGTTCTATTGAAAATATAGATGTTGCGGTCATGCAAAACAGGTCTTTAGCAATAAATCGATGATACCACTTAGCCAGTTCCGGCCACGTTTTTGTCCGCAGCTGTGCCTCAGTGTTTGCCGTGACGACGCCGCGTGTATCCGGATACGTAGATATAGCCCAAAGGATAATCCACGATACAAGTGCCGAGTTATGCGTGGGTATAAAGTCATTCGCTAAGTACATGCCGTCTTTTCTGTCTACGGTGATACACATAGCTTTCTTATTCCCAATCGGTTCTATACTGTCTATCCATCTGGTCAAGTATCTTTTTTGCCTGCTTTTGTACCGTTCCTGCCGATGTTTCAGCGTAAACGGATTAAATGGCACATTGATGGTAATGCGATAGCATGCCCGGCATTCTTTCTTTTTTTGCCCATTGTAGTACCATCCCTGCTTTATAGTTGGCTGCATTTTTGCTTTGCCGCCAAGCGACCGCGCCAGCCATACCACATCTTCTGCCAATCGTTTAGATGTAGTGCTGTACCCAATGCTATTGCTTGTGGTTATTTCTCCATCTGTATCAAGCAGCCCCATTAGCAGCTGTTTTCTATACGCTATGCAGTTGTACTTGTATTCATCCGGGATATATCGTTGATGTGAATGGCACTGGAATACACCGCTTTTAAACAAGCCGCTAACATACCGTATCCAGGTCTTTCCTTTTTTTCCGACATGCACCACATATCCCAGTGAGCGTATTTTTTCCGCCAGCTCTGGATACGGCTTGCTATATGCCGGCTTCCCTTTGAATCCATCCCCAAGCCAAACGCCCAATACATACGGATGTACCGGCACGCCTTGCCATGGATAGAATACCGGCGATATGCGAGGAAGTTCCCATTGCCTTGCCATGGCTTTACCATTGCTGCGTTTTACGCCTTTTTTTAGAATGTCTGCCGTAGATAATGTTATCCATGGTTTATTCCTGCGACGTTCGTTTCTTCCTTTCACCGTCCACAAATGGCCTGATGATACATCACACCATGAGCCGTCATCAAACGATACGCGATACGTGGGTATGCTGTCATAATGCTGGCAATGTAAAATTGTTGCCGTCCCGTCTGGTGTAAAAACACTGTCGCCCGGTTTTAAATCTCCCCATCGCCGTTTACCGTATGGCGTATCCAGCACCATATTTATGTCATGGGCTTTGCCTATGCCGTGCCCTGATGATACAGCCTGCCGAATAACTTCGTCCGGTGTTTTTAGGCCGTTGCTAATTTTCCGCAACTGTTTTAGCTGCCATTCCTGCGGCTGCTTTCCTTGCAGTTCCGGGTTATTGTCCCAGTCAAACGCAAACCACACGAATGTTTCCGGATCATTCGTACATTTGCCCAGGCATTCGATGATTTCAAATGCTTCCTTTTCCGTCATGGCTTGCTTCCTTTCTACGTATTGCTTCTTTCAGCTTGTCGGCTGCAGCTGTTTTTGTATCAATATTGAGATTTCCGGCAAGCTCCGTTTGCTGCTTGTTGCTCCAGTCATCCGGTGCTCTGTTCGTCAAGAAAAATTTTTGCGCTGCCGGGTTTGGCGGCACAAATACTTCATGTTCAACTTCAATCGTCGTTTTTTTAACGCCTTCTGTATTGCCATCCGCATCTTTCGTTAAAACCGTAATCGTACGACTAGATTTTGTCGTCGTACGAATGCCTTTACTTCGCTCATACACCGCATTTTCCACGACGGCTACGCAATATTCTCTGGGCTCGCTGAGGGCCTCCGAAAACTCCGGGTGTTTTTTCTGCCATTCGTAAAATGTTGACATCACGATACCGATTTTGTCGGCAATTTCTTCGTTCGTCCAACCTTTACGCGCCCAGGACTTGACTATCTGTAAATTGCGTTCCGTGTGAAATTGACGCCACGTTACGGCCCGACGCCTTTTAGTATTTATTTTTCGCGCGTTATTTGCGCGAAAATCTGTTTTGTTTAAAAATACTTTGCTCCGCTGGATCGGCGGTTCTCTTGTCTTCTTTTCTGTTTTCATGTTTTTTCTCCTTGGTACAACAAAGCCACCCGTAATACATACACGTATCACAAGTGGCTGCTATGAGTATAGTTTATCATACCTTAAACTCTTTTTGACTTCTAACTTTATGTTGTTTTTCTATTTCTTCAATCCCACGCCGTTGATATTTAAAACACGTCGACTGCGATAGGTTTAATTTTCGGCATATATCGCCCCAACCGAGGTTATCTACATACCGATACAGCAAAACGCATTGTACGTCCGAGTAACATTCCCTCGGGTATTTAATTTTACGGATTTCCTGACGTATGCGTTCGCGCATATCGCTGTATTTTTTTCGCTCCTGCAATAGCCGCTTCCGCGGCGCATTTCTCATATCTCCCAGTTTATCCAACAAATAATTATCGTAATTCAATTCATCCAACAACTTAGCCTGTTGTCGGCATTGCTCAAGCTGTTGTTTTATTCTCATGGTCTTCCTCCTTTTTGAATAAACTCATTTGCGCTCTGTCGCCGCTAATATATTTCTGGCATTCTTCCTGCAATTCGTACAATACGTCATACATATCTTGCGTCATCTCCTGCCGTTCGTCTTTTGCCGCTTCCCATAAGCACGGCGTGTTGATATTTAACGGAGCAACGCAATCGTATAATTCACGACTGCCGATCAGCACTGCACCCATGATACCCTCTTTATCATTGTACGCATACGCCACACCTTTGACACACAGCCGTTTTCTTTCTTCGTCTGTATCCGGCAGTTCGCAAATTTTCCGCATTTCGTCTGCCAGTTTGCGCAATGCTTCGTACAGTTCCGGCCTGGCTTGTTCCCGGCATTCCATGGTGTACGTATCATAGCTATCAAAACCGCCGCCCTTATCGACATGCCATTCTAAAAAGATTTTTCCGTCTTTCACTTTTATTTTTTTTATTCGCCTCACGACTTACGCCCCCATTACACGCAAAATAAAATATATCAGCATGCACCAAAAACTCAAGCAATATACCAGTATACCCCGCCATACCATGGCTCTCATATAAGGTTATGCCTCCTTTTAAAATACATCCATTCGCCATACGTCATGCCTGCTTCTTTGGCTGCCAATGCGTCATCATCCAACTTTGTGCGTCCCTTGCCATAGCGCATAGCTGGTTCTTCTTTTCTGTTTCCGGTAGGCGGCAGGACAGTATGCGTGTAGTGTTTCATCATCGCTTTTTTATGTGCTTTTTTTATCATCTCTCTGGTTTCCTGCTTCTTTTCTTTCTTTGCGTTTCGCCAGCGTTTTAAAATAACTTGCCCGATATGCTTGCACGTATCACAACAATACGTTTTTTTGCCCGGCTTTTCCATGCCGCACACCGGGCATGTTTTGTTTTCTCTTTTTTTCAGCACGTTTGGCAGCAATTTTGTGTAGCAGGCAGCACAAATCAGCATGCCGCCGTGTTTGATTTCCATTTCTTCGCCACAGCAAATGCATTGTTTCTTCATTCTCTCGCCGCCCCCTTTGCACCATATAATCCACGCAGGTACGATACGCAGGCGTCACGCACTGTAGCACTTTCGCTTCCTGCGTTGTGCCGCTTCTGGTGACAGCTATAGCATAGCGTGACGACCTTTTCTATTTCATCGCTTTTGTATACGCCGCATGGTTCATGATGTTCTTTTTGGCCGTCCGGTACCCAGGCACCGCAGCATACGCATACATGGCCATCTCGCTCAAAACAATCATCGTGCAGTTTTTTGGCTTTTTTCCCTGTTAGATGTACTCGGTTTCTTTTTTCTAGCATTACGTTCCCTCCTTTTTATCCTAAACTTGATCAGCTTTTTTTCGTATACTCTTTCGATGACGCACAGGCACTCTTGTCCCGTCCGCTTCTTTTCGTACACTTCTACAAAATTGATTTCTTCGCCCGCTGCCATGCACCGATTCTTTCGTATCAGCAGCGTGTTTACGATTCCGGCGGCAATCGGTCGATATGCTTCCGGACTTTTTCGAATGAGATAGCGAATTTCCCACACCTCCCAGCTTTATCAGTCGGTAAAACATATACGGATACCCAAAGGCTGTATTGCCGTAAACAATCGGCTTTTCAATATAGTACCCTTTCGGGGCTTTTGGTTCTCGCCATGTCTTGGACTGAATAACCTCTTTTTCTACACTTGGTTTTTTCAAGTTGCGGCTGGCTCTATACCGGCTCTTTTGCAAGCGGTCTTTTTGTATAAATGTTTTTCGCGTTTCTTTGACAAAATATTTTGCGACCCGTGCCGCATCTTCCGCGCCGCCATCATAGTAACGGAATGATTTGTACGTCATATTCGCCCACGGCCATAACTTGTTATACTCCGACCTTCCCCAGCCAATGTTGTTGACAAGCAAGTGGTGGTGGATTCGGTGTCCGTCCAGCTCCGTCGTGAGTATCCACTTTAGTTCTTGTCCTTCTTTTCTGTAGTGGCGTCGTAGTTTTGTCAAGAAATTATTAATTCTCCTTGTTGCTTCTTTTTCGTCCGGTTCTTCGCCGGCATAGGTTAGATCAAGCCGTACGTCCTCTTTTTTGAAATTGTTCAGTATCAGCAGCCGTAATCCGTCAATGGAATTTTTTTCGTTGATTTTCCATTGTTGTTCATTCGTCTTTTTTTGACTGCCCCGTCTTGCTTGAAAGGGTGGCTTATATCTTGACGTATGATATTTTGTTATCTCAACGACTTCTCCTGCCGTTACTGTTCGTTTCAAATACATAGATGTTCCGCCTTGTCTGTATATTTAATAGACTTAATCAAGTGGAAATGGGGAATTCCACCCCATTTTTTTGTGCCTATAATGTATATATTTATATACGCTTTTTAGCCGCTATCTTTTTATCTATAGCTGTCAGCTTATTTCTAAATGTTTCTACTGCTTTCTCGCCAAAGCTTTCGGCTTTTTGCTGTCTTTTACGAAAAAGGCAGTTCCAAAGCATCGTCCCGCCAAAATATGGACATTGTTTACAGTGATTAAAGCAAATGAATTTTCCGTATTTATCACAAGATACAAAACTGTTGTTTTCTTGCCCGCATACAGGGCATTTCATATCTTTTTCTCCCTTGCTTTATTCAATGCCTTATTTTTCCCTGCTCTTTGCCGTTTGGGCTTATCGCCATGGCATTGTATGCCACCCGGACGGCAACGGCGGTCATCTTTACATACTGGCCGCCGTTCTCCATTCTGGGTGATCACATATACCCATTCATAGGGAAGTAATTTTTTCTTGCAATACCAGCACCGCATTTGCTGGCCCTCCTGTTACAAAAATTCCTATATTAATCGTATCCATAGCTAATTCCTTCCGGCACCGCACGCCTTATTTTAACCAACTATTTACTTCAATCCAGGCATCTACCTGATTCATATTCATTTCATGTTCTACAACAATACGAGCCGCCATTCTTAGGCCAAGCATAAGCGATTCTTGCATTTCACATTGATGACCATTAAATTCATCTTTTTTTAACAAACTTTTGCGTATATGTTCTTGCTTAACGACTTCTTTTTTTACCGCTTCTATCGTTTTATTCATGGAATACGCTCCATTCTAATTCCCACTTTTCACACAATCCGTACGAAAATGATTTATCATATCCCCGCGCTGCGAGCATGATTGCAAATGCTTTTCGCATTCCCACCAGTTTTCCAAATTGCATGCATTCCGCCAAGGATCCGATTTCATGTTCTTTCATGACTGCCCATTCTTTAAATTCTTTTTTATATGCTTTTTCAAACTTGCGAATTTCTAAATCACTAATCATACATATCCCTCCTAAGACATTTCCATGGTATAATAACCATAGAAATGTCTAAATTTTAATGAATACCATCGACGTTTCTAACCCAAAGAGTACAGTTGCAGCTGTGCTCTTTTTTTATTTACTGATTTTTAGCCGCATCCCCGGCTGAATGCTGTCTTGCCCAATCTGATTATCTTCTATGATTTTGGCAATTATCTGCCGAATATCTTCTTCATCGGACGTGTACCGCCCGGCAATAGCCCACAGCGTATCGCCTTCCTCTACGGTGTAGTACGCGACAGTAGGCTCTTGCTTATCTGCCTGCCCGACATATATGCCCAACACCATCGCCACCGCAACCACTGCGGCAATTACCTCTCCCTTACCATTCTTTTTCCTCTTTCTCATGCACTTTTCCCTTCTTTCTGTTCTTTCGCCGCTTCTGCCTTCCAGCTGTCATAGCTAATAGACATGCCATACAGCAGGCCTGCTTCAAAATCACCGATCGGCATTTCACTGATACGCCGTGCCACTTCTTCCCACTTTTCTTTTTTCATGTTCTTGCACCCCCTTTCATTGGGAATATTTTTTACAAAAAATCAGGAATTTTCTTCTTCAATCACTAAAATAGTCTTTTATGATAAAGCTAATGATCAGTATTGCGGCTATCCCTAGCCCCATGCTTAACCCTAAGTTAAAACTCATTTCATCTATCATGGCCAATTCACTATCTTTGCCAAGCAATACCCTATCATGCATCCCACTAAAATTTTTAATGCTTGTATTTGCATGATTTCCATCTTCCTGTCTCCTATCAATCTTTTTTAAACAAATAAAAGGCCAACGCTACACTTATATAGGCTATGATTGCCCCTGTTATGGTATAGATAATTTCCATTTTCTTGTCTCCTTTCTGTTTTTTATTGTCCTTTACAAGCATTTTAGCAAGTATTTTATCTTTTGTCAAGCATTATTTATTTTATGTTTGTCCTTTACAAGCATTAACGGCTATGATAGAATATTTTTAAAGGGAGGTGAATACTCTTGACTACGAACGAGCGCGTCAAATATTTTAGAAAAAATGTAAAACACATGACGCAGGACGAATTTGCTAAAGAAATTAATTTAAGCCGGTCTAATCTTGGGAATATTGAAACCGGTGCGGTCAGCATTACAGACCGAACATTAAAAGCTATTTGCGAATCGTTCAATCTATCCGAAGCCTGGCTGCGAACCGGCAGCGGGCCGATGTATCGCGAAACCGAATCATCAATTGTCGATGAACTGTGCAAACGGTACAACATGTCACCAGCTCGGCGCCGTGTGATGGAAATTTTTCTATCCATGGATGACGATAAGCAGGAAGCGTTGGCAGAAACATTTTTTAATGTTATTAATGCCGCCAATAAGTTTATGCAAAAATCCGTTGATGACGACATAGACGCAGAGGTTGAAGAGTACCGGCTGGAACTGCAAGCCGAAAGAAACGCGGTGTCGTCTCCATGCGTCGGTGGAAGCGAACCCATCACTGGCACCGGCCGTCATTAAAACGACGGCGCTGAGTCTTTTTGCATCGTAAGGATGCAAAATTATATAGTCCCACTCCACTACACTACATCGCATACTTACGATGCAAGCAGCGTGACATGGAGACTATCGAAAGGTAGTCCGGCATATCGCACGATATGTCGAACGTAATGTAATAGCCCCGTCCAATCGTGGGCGGGGCTATATCTTTTATAAGGAGTGGTCATTGTGAATATATTTCTTTATATAATAGCCACCCTCTTTTTTATAGGTTTGGCTTACGCATTTTTTACTTTATTCTCTGACATATTTAAATCTATACGGATGAATGTCCACTTTTCATTACATATTCATATTCGTAAATACATCTTACCGGCAGTCATTATTCTTTTATTGTGTTTTATCGGCTATCAAGAATGGCAAATAAAAAATTTAGCACAAAAAGTGCAAGAAATAGAATCTTCTACAACATCATTGGATATTTACTATAAAGTAGATTCTTTAGAATCCGAAGTCGATTATCTTAGATCACGTATAGATGACTGCGAATTGGACATTGATTACTTAAAGTATGGATATTAAGCAGGAGGTGCTTTTATGAAAAGATTTCTTTCATTTCACGGCAGAATCAATCGCAAACAGTATATACTTTTTCGCTTGTTCACTATCATACCAATAACTTTCATCATACATTTCCAATCATTAGCCGCTAATAGGCTATATCATCACCAAAGTCCTTTGATTTTTGATTTTATTGCCTTGGTTATTGCTTGTGCTCTTATTCCTTTCAATTTATCATTCGTAATTCGTCGGTATCATGATTTTAATAAATCCGGATATTTTTGTATCATCAATGTAATATTAGGGCCTATATATGCTCTTGCCATTATCCTTGAAATTATTTTATGTGCTATTCCTGGCACTAAAGGCGATAATAAATATGGTGAACCATTTCTAAAAACAGAAAACTCGTCTCATTCGATATATGATTCATTAAAAGCAAAATTTGCCATCTCATGCCATGAAAAAAAAGATACTGATCAGTTATATAAAGAAAACTGCTTTAATGAGTACCAACTTATTAAAAGAAAATTTAATACGTATGATTTTTCTCTCATTGATAAGTTATTTTATTCTATTTTTGATCTTCCAAACATATACCAAAGCATAAAGAATATGATCGAAAAAGAACACGCTAGTTACTATTTATGTGTTTTCCGCCTTATAAATGAAATAACGTTTAACAGACTTACGACTGGGTATGATGTTGGACTGTCCTTAGATTGGAAAGGCCACCAACAATTAACGGAAGATGGACAAAAAATTTATGCTCTTTATATTTTATCTATTCGAGAGTTTGAAAAATCTGGTGTTTGGACTTCTGAATATGCTTCTTCTGAAATTAAATGGATGCAACAGGAATTGAATTACCTACGTGGCGCAACTAATATACGTCCACAAATGGAAGAACCCCGAACATAGCAGCATGTCCGGGGCAGTCATGAGTTCGCTATCGCAAAGAACTCTCTTCAATATTCAGTTGTGTTGTATAGGGGTAATTTGGCGAAAACCCTTCTACACGTTTATTATACTACATCTAAAACTCCGTTTGGCTTCACACTTTGATAAAAAAAGCCGCCCGCGCTACCAACACGGACGGCCGCATCAAAGCAAGCCGTTTCAAAGACCGCACGCCTACAGAAAGGATTGCTATGATTACATCATTATAGCAAATTCCTTTATGATCGGCAACCGCACGCCTAAAAGGAAGGATTGCTATGAAAAAACAACAAAAAGCGGCCATCTACTGCCGCGTATCTACGATACACCAAGTAGATAAATACAGTCTTCCGGTGCAAAAGGAGGCTCTTATTTCGTATGCGCAGCATGTATTGCATATTTCAGCATATGAGATTTTTCAAGATGCCGGCTTTTCCGGCAAAAACACAAAACGGCCGGCATATCAAGATATGATTTCTCGTTGTCGAGCCGGTGAATTTACGCATATTTTAGTATACAAGCTAGACCGTATCAGCCGCAGCGTATTGGACTTTTCTCTTATGTATAATGAGCTGCAAAAATTGGGCGTAATATTTATTTCGCTCAATGACCAGTTCGACACATCCACGCCGATGGGTCGTGCTATGCTCACTATTTCGTTGACATTTGCACAGATGGAACGGGAAGTTACCAGCGAACGGGTAGGAAATGTTATGCTGGCACGAGCAAAAAAAGGAATTCGCGTCGGCGGTTCCATCCCCCTTGGTTACGATTGGGACAAGACACGCAAGACGCTTATAATTAACGATCAGGAAGCACAAGCAGTACGCTACATATTTAGCTCCTTTTCAATGACGCATGTCATGTATCAGGTCATGCTTTCCTGCAATAGCCAGCGCATTTTGACAAAATCCGGTCATGTGTGGTCTGTAAAAAAAATTCGTGCCATATTAACAAATCCCGTATATAAAGGATCATTAGTGTACAATCGTACATCTACGCGCGGGAAATGGCGTCGTTTACCGCCGTCTGAATGGATAGTTGTCGAGAATATCTTCCCGGTTATTATCCCTCCTGCTGAATTTGACGCCATTCAAAAATATATTGCTACCCGACCTAAGCCCACAAAACTTTCCAAACGTATTCATTTATACGGCAAGCTTCTTTATTGCCCTTGCGGCAGTTGTTTTACTGCCCGCAAAGATAAACCAAGAGCATGTCATCCCATTGACTCCAGCTTATACACTTGTTTAAGTCATGTTTTAAACCGAGGTTGTAAAGAGTCATATACGCCTAGCGACGTAAAATTGACGCCATTTATTTTTCGATATATACAAAATATGCTATATGTTCAATCTTGCATCGATATGCTACAGTCGCCGTCACAGTTAGAACCCCTACTGCTTCAAGGTAATGAGCTTGCTGCTATTTCTCATATTATAAACCTGCAGATCATCTTCGACAGTATAAAAAAATCACACCGTGTAGACTATCAACCACCGACAGATACCCCTTTACAGCCGTTCCGCATCAACAACGACGCCAAACGCAACCGTATCGAACGAGCCTTACGGCGTTTAAAAGACTTGTATCTATATGATGATGAAAGCATCAGCCGCGATGAATACGTTACCGAAAAGAAACGGCTGCTTGCACAGCTGCAGGCGTTGGAATATCCGGCAAAACCTACGGTGCCGTCTCCGTCCATTTCTGTAGCAATGCAAAACGATAATCTAAAAAAGTTGCTCACTGACTCCGCACCCATTACATATGATACACTCATGGCAACCGTCGGAGAAAAAATAGCGTTCGACTTTGTACACGCCATTATTTCAAAAATCAATATAAAAAACAGGCGTATTCAGTCGATTACTTTTAAAAATGGTATAACTCACGAATTTATATACGCTACTCATTAATATACAGAAAGAGCCGTCTTTTCTTTAAGACGGCTCTTTCTGTTATCACTGTTTTTTCATCGCATGTTAATCGAATATGCATTTTATAAAATGGCTCAACCACGCTGTTTTATGCACACCCTCAATTAGTATCTTCTAGTTTTCCAAAAGCTCTTTCGACACATGACAAGAATCGTAAACATTTCCAAACGTCCAATTATCATAGATAAGCAAAGAATGCTTTTTGAAAAAATGGAAAGTTCCGCATATGTACAAGTCGCACCGGTAATTCCAAAAGCCGGTCCGATACAGCCCATTGTACTAACGCTGATACCGATCGCATCAAATACGGGAACATTATCCCACGTAAGTAAGAATGCCCATAAAACAATAAAAGCTATATACAAAAAGAAAAACTGGCTCGTGCGTATGACGGTGTCAGCACTAACAGCTTTGCCATTCATTTTGAATTGAATAACCATATGGGGATGAATCGTGCGAGATACGGTCGCCCAAATAGCTTTACATAAAATAACCAGCCGTGATACTTTGATTCCTGCTGCGGTAGAACCGGCACAGCCGCCGCTAATCATGAGCAGCATAAGAATTCCCTTGGAAAAGGTAGGCCATCGATCATAGTCAGCGGATACAAATCCTGTCGTCGCAATCGATGCGGCCTGAAAGGACGCGAATCGCAATGCCCGATCCCAAGAAGCACTAAAAGCACTTATCAAGTTTAAGCCAATGCAAATAGTAGCTACTAATAATATCCACAAATAGACTTTAAATTCTGTATTTCGTTTTAATACATGAAATCCCTTTTGATACACTTGATAATATAAGCCAAAATTACCGCCGGCTAATATCATAAAAAAGGTCATCCACCCCTCGACAAAGGGATTGTCAAAATGAGCTGCACTATTATTATATGTTGAAAAGCCGCCGGCGGAAATGGTAGATAACGCATGATTGACCGCACTAATGCCATCCATGCCGCAAAGCAAAAAGACACCTAAGGAAATCAAGGTAAATACCATGTACATGCGAAATAAGACACTCGTCATCTCATGCAACCGCGGCAGTACCCGTTCTTTCGTTGGCCCGGCAGCTTCTGCATTGTACATAGAAACTGTGGCCTGTCCGGATTCCGGTAAAATTGCAATAAAAATAACGACGATTCCCAATCCCCCCAGCCAGTGAGTCATACTGCGCCACAGTAAAATACTTTGCGGCAGTACCTCTAAATCGGTAATAACCGTCGCTCCCGTACCAGTAAACCCGGAAATACTTTCAAAAAAGCCATCCAATGCGCCTAAGTATTGTCCAAACACGTAAGGCAGCATGCCTAAAAACGTAGCCAAGAGCCACCCTAGACCCGTAATAGCAATGCCCTCCCGCATGGTCAATGCTTTGGTACGTACATGGCTCTGACTCAGACACAGTACGGCTATTAGGCACCCCACCATACTTGTTAGTATAAACGCTATGCAGCTGTCTTCGCCCCGCCAATATGCCATCGCTAGCGGGAGTATGACGACAAAGGCTTGTATTAATGAAATTTTTCCCAAAAAGTGACAAATGATTTTATAATCCATAGGCTCCTCAACTACATGTCGGCATTCTAAATCATGAAACTACCAAGTCCGCCGTTTCCAAAACGATGGCATTAATAAGGCTAATACAGTAAACGATTCTAATCGTCCCATTAACATAGAAAGACAAATAACCCCCTTGCTAAATGCCGGCATGTCGGCATATGTACAGGTTGCACCAAACAGTCCGAACGCTGGGCCGCAGCTTCCCATGGTGGATATGCTAACACCAATGGCATCAAAGATAGGTATACCATCCCAGATTAATAATGAGGACCATAGGATATCCAACATCATATACACAAAGAAAAATCGTACGACGCCATAAATGATATCTGTAGAAAAATCTTCTCCATTAGAATGAACATGATATACCATGCGGGGATGTAGTGTTTCTTGCACCGTGACTCGAATAACATGACATAATAGCAGTAAGCGTGTCACCTTTAAGCCGCCTGCTGTTGAACCGGCACAACCACCGACAAACATCAAAAACAACAGCACAAATTTAGAAAACGACGGCCATACATCAAAATCACTAGAAACGAAACCGGTTGATGAAGACAGCGAAACAACTTGAAAAAAAGCCTGCCGAACAGCATCACTGCCATTCCATCCTTGTTGCAGTATCAAATTCAATGTAATAATCGCTGTCGCACCGGCAACAATGCCTAAATACGTTCGAAATTCTGTATCTTTCCAAATCACATGAATGCCTCGATGCCAAGCTGCAACATACATACCAAAATTAGCACTGGAAATAAGCATAAAAAATTCCAATACGCCTTCTATTACGGGGCTGTGGAAATGGGCTGCACTATCATTGTAAGGAGAAAATCCACCCGTTGCTATCGTTGAAAACGCATGATCCAAGGCAGTAACAAAATTCATGCCGCAAAGCATGCACGCAATCGTTGCAGCTATTGTAAAGGATGCATACACACAAAATAAGGCTTTAGCCATTTCCTTAATACGCGGCAGCGTACGTTCCGATGTAGGTCCTGTACTTTCAGCATTAAACATGTGTACCATACCTCGACCAATTTGCGGAAATAAGGCAATAAAAATGACGATGATTCCCAATCCGCCAATCCAATGGGTCAACGAACGCCATAACAATATACTCTGCGGCAGTATTTCCAAATCGGGGATAACCGTCGCACCTGTACCGGACAGGCCAGAAATACATTCAAATATACCATCCAATACGCCAATATATCCACCAGCGGTATAGGGAATCATCCCTAAAAAGGTCACCATAATCCATCCTAAACTAGTAATGGCAATGCCTTCTCGGTTCGTCAGTTCATTCTTTACTGCCTGCCCTTGTAATATCAATACCTGTCCCCATATGATACAAACACCGATTGCAATGCAAAAAGCGCCGATACTCTGCTCGCCATACCAAATGGCTGTCACTAAAGGCAGCAACATACTCATTCCGCAAGCTAGGGAAATTTTTCCCAGTATATATACGATTACTTTATAATTCATTAGGCTGTTACGCCTCCTACCACCGACGATGAATATACTGCATTCCTGTTTGCAATATAATCAAAAAAGAAAAAATTTCCAATCTGCCTAAAATCATCAATAAGGCGCAATATAGTTTGACCCATGTCGGCATGAGAGAAAAATCAGTAATACCAAATAAACTAGCCGTAGCGCCAGTACTCGACAAGCAACCTACTGCCACACCCATCGCCTGCATGGGCTCTATACCAGACAATGAAATAATCACTGTCGAAATAAAAAAGACAACCATAAATAAAAAGAAATAACTTAATACGCGACTGATAATTTTCATATCAACAGGAATCCCATTGATTTTCAAACTAATAACCATATGCGGATGCAGCGTACGACGCATTTCCTGCTTAGCAATTTTAAACAGCACTACAAATCGCATAACCCGCATACCGCCAGCAGCTGAACCAATACACCCGCCAATAAAAACCAAGGCAAATAAAATAAACTTATCAAATTCCGGCCAGTTAGTAATAGACGCTGTGATAAACCCGCTGGTACTGCAAAATGATACGACTTGGAAAAAGCCATATCGCAAACTCATTGTGATATTGTATACACCCATATGCCATAAATGAATAGATACTAACAGTCCCATACCAAGTAAAATAGCTAAAAATACCTGTAATTCCGTATCAGCAAAAATCGTGCGAAACGCTCTTCGTTCAACGCCTTTCCAATATAATAAGAAATTACCGCTTGCCAAAATCATCGACAGCATACCGGCTATTTCCAAAGAAATGCTATTTTGCTGCGCAAAATCGAACACCGTATCTCCACCGCTAGTGGAAACAGTCATCAAGGCCTTAATGCAAGCATCTACTAACGGCAGCCCAGCCATCGAATATAATATAATCGAAATAACCGTAATAGCTGCATACATTTTTCCCGTCTGACGAGCTGCATTTTGCATGCGTCCTACAACCGGACTAAAGCGGATGCTTTGGTGTGCTGATAATGTCAAACCAAATGAACCGCTAACCAACGGTACAACTGTCACCAATAGTAAAATAAAATTCAATCCGCCCATCCAAGACATCATGCTATGCCACAATAGCAGTGACGGTGGCAGCATGCCTTGCGTGTCAGATATACAAGAGATACCGGTCGTCGTAAAAGCAGAAATACTTTCAAAAAACGCATCGGCAATACTCAACCAGCCGGATAAGATATACGGCAGCATACCAATGCCGCCCAACAAAAGCCATACCAGCACCATGTACCAAGCCCCTTCTACGGCGCTCATTTGTCGTTTGTGGATACGACCGGCATGAATAAGCAATCCACCAATGCCTAAGGCAATTAAAATAGAGGGACCAAAATATATATATCCTTCTTCCTGCCAAAAAAACGAATACAAAAAAGGAAGGATCATCACCATACCGTTCAGCAAAGCAATTCGTCCTAAGAGAAATACAAATAACCGCTTATGCATCTGTATCCCGTCCTTTAAAATAACTCATCACTTTTTTTGCAAATGAAGTCTGAATGAATAAAATAACCCGATCGCCAGCCAGCAATATAGAACTGCCGTTTGGAATAGAAGCTTCATCACCACGAACATATGCACAAACCAGACATTCTCTTGGAAGCTTGACATCCATCAACCGTTTGCCGGCAACAGGCGCCCCATCCTGTACGATGACTTCAACAGCTTCTGCTTTGGCTCCTTCCAGCAAAGAAACGGATACAACACCGCCCTGACGAGCAAATGCCAGTACTTCACTGGCAGATAGCAGACGCGTCGATAAAACAATATCAACCCCTACTTTTTCCATTAAATCGACATATTCCCTGCGTGATACACGGACAATTGTTTTTTTTGCTCCTAAATGTTTTGCAATCAATGCCAGCATCAAATTGAGTTTTTCATCATCTGTCAGGCAAATCACGACATCAGCATCGGCAATTCCTTCTTGTTCCAACAAATCCAAGTCCGTGCCGTCGCCACAAATAGCCAGTCCATTTTCCAGTTTTTCAGCTGCCAACAAACTGCGTTCCCTGTTTTTATCAAAAATTTTAACTCGTACCCCTTGTTTATCCAGCATCGGCGCCAAAAATCGACCGGTTCGGCCGGCACCAATAATAATAACTCGTTCTACTTTAGATGTATCCCGCTGTACAAAATTAGCACTAAATTTTTCAATCGCTTGGGGATCGCCAATAAAATAGGCATTATCATGAGGCAACAGCTTATCATCACCATGAGGAATAATCATGCGATGATCTCTGAAAATCATGCCTGCCAATATAGATGGGGGAATCGCCATGTCTTTAAACGGAATATGAACAAGCGGTGAATGTCGCCCTACTTTCGTTTCAAACAAACGTACCTTGCCATTCGCAAAATCTTCTACGTTCAACGCGGCCGGAGTCATCAGAATCCGGTTGATTTCACGGGCTGTAATGAGTTCCGGATTCAGCATTAAATCAATATCAAAATTTTCTTTTAAATAGTCCTTGGCTTCTGATAAAAACTGCATATCTCGAATACGGGCAGCCGTATACGTAATGCCGTGTTTTTTAGCCAAAATACAGGCAACCATATTTACTTCATCAATTGCCGTGGAAGCTACCAATATATCGGCATCTCGAATGTCCGGATCATTCATTGTAATCGGACTGGCTCCATTTGCCAATATCGTCAACACATCCAGTGTATTTTTGACGACTTCCAGCCGTTCTTCATCATGATCTACGACAACGACATCAAACTGTTCGTTTGATAATAATTCTGCAATGCTATAGCCCAGTTTTCCTGCACCAATAACAACAATACGCAATGCTATCACCTCTACTGCTTATGCGGTTATATTCAATATACTAATTAGTATCTACGTTACTATACCACAAAGCAAAGATAGTGGCTAGTAGGGATTCGCATCATCGCCTTGAATTTACAAAATCCTGGCAAATCGTCTGGCATTATACCTAGTCACTATACCGCAAATATGATAAAATAAGTTGTTTGAACAGCAAATTTATATATAGTGAAGAGGTTTATTATGGCAAACAAGTTTATCTCTGGGACGCTTATCCTAACACTTTCGGGATTTGTCGTCAAAGCAATCGGCAGTATTAACTGGATTATTTTATCCCGTATTCTAGGCGGCGAAGGTATTGGCATTTATCAAATGGCCTTTCCGATTTATTTATTAGCTCTAGATGTATCCAGTGCCGGTCTTCCTATTGCAATTTCTATTATTACAGCTGAAAAGGCTGCCAAAGAAGATTATGCCGGTGCGCAGCGTATTTTCCGGGTATCTTTGACAATGCTCTGTATGACAGCATTGTTTTTAAGTGTTGTCGTTTTCTTTGGAGCTAGATTTTTGATTGATGAACAAATTATTCGCGAAAGCCGTGCATACTATTCATTAATCGCCCTTGCACCAGCTATTTTCTTTACGACCATCATTGCTGGATACCGCGGATATTTACAAGGATGGCAGCAGATGACTCCAACAGCAATTTCTCAAATTGTAGAACAGCTGGTTCGTGTCGTCGTTATGCTTGGCTTTGCTGCTTTGTTACTACCATATGGTTTGGACTATGCAGCCGGCGGTGCTAGTTTAGGAGCTGGAGCCGGTGGTCTTGCTGCCTGGCTTGTATTAATTTATTTCTATTACAAACTGAAGCGTTCCTTACCTAAAAATGGTCCTATATTCCCACAAGAACGTATTCGGCATATTCTAAAGCGTCTCGTTGTCCTGGCTATTCCGATTTCTTTATCCAGCATTATGCTGCCTGTCGTTTCGAATCTAGACTTACTCATCGTTCCCCGCCGGTTGGAAGTTGCTGGCTATTCTACAGCACAAGCCACAGAACTATTTGGATATTTGACAGGTATGTCCGTTCCTCTCATCAATCTGGCAACGATTTTAACAGCTGCCATGGCAATGAGCTTGGTACCTGCAATCAGTCATAGTTTTACCTTAAAGGAAACGGATGAAATATACAGCCGTACAGCCGGTGCTATGCGTATTGCCTTTTTGGTTACGATTCCATTCAGCGTGATGCTTTACGTCATGGCTGAGCCAGTTGTTACATTTATTTACAACGCACCAGCAGCTACCGACGCAACGCGAGCCGTTGCCATCGCTATCTGTTTCTTAGGGCTTCATCAAATTACGACAGCTATCTTACAAGGCTTAAAACGGCCTAAAATTCCTGTCATCAACATGGGCATTGCCTGTGTGGCAAAAGTATTGTGCAACTGGTTTTTAGTTGCTATTCCTTCATTTGGTATTACCGGTGCTGCCTATGCTACTGTTGCGGATATTGGCGTAGCTGCGGCTTTAAATCTCTTCTTTATTTACCGCCATACGGGTTACCTCATTGACTTAAAAGTAGTCGTCAAAAACATCGTATCTGCCGCTGTCATGGGCGTTATCATGTTTTTCTTATACGCCTTTCTACATGCTCATGCAGGACTGTTTATCAGCTTATTCGTAACCTGTATCATCGGTTCGGTTATTTATATTGGCTTAATGGCCCTTTGCGGTGGCGTTACTAAAAAAGATGCCATGAAAATGCCGTTTATTGGTCGTTTTTTCTAACAAAATTACATATACAAAATAAAAGGGCTTGGTCACATTGACAAGCCCTTTTTAATATGGGTTTTATGGTATACTAAAAATCACTTTCTTCAAATCACACAAACATAATAAAAAGGTATGATACATGAAATTATGTATCATACCTTTTTATTATGGCTGGGGAATATGTTGTGCCAATGGCTTTGTAAATTCAATATGTTCAAAATATTTATGGGTTTTCCATAATAATGCACTGAAAGCACTAAAGGTCAGCCGAAAACGAAAATGCTTAAAGCTAACCGGTCCTTCAAACATTGGTACACGATCTAGATTCAGATGATCATCCCAAGGAAAATCTCGTCCTGTTTCTACAGAAAATGAATATTCATAGCCGGCATTTTTAGCTTCTTCAACGACAGTATCATTAAATTTTCCTTCTGGAAAAGCTGCAAATGTACATGGCTTACCTAGGTGTTCTTCAATTTGCTGTTTAGATTCAGTCAATTCCCGACGAATGCCAGCGCGATCAAAACTAGTCAGAGGTTTATGACTAACTGTATGGGAGCCAAATTCCATGCCATCTGCTGCCATTTCTTGTACCTGCCCCCATGTCAGATATCCTTTTTGGCCCATTAAATCCATAATCAAAAAAATCGTACCACGCATGCCATACTTTTTCATAATTGGATACGCTTCTTCATAGTTGTCTACATACCCATCATCAAACGTAATCATAATCGGCCTATCGGGCAGATCTCCTTCACCTTTCATATACGCATCAAACTGTGCCTGCGTAATTGCATGATATCCATTGTCATGCAAATACTTCATTTGTTCTTCGAAATTTTTTGGTTTCATCGTCAAACATGTATCATATTTATTATTGACTTGATGATAATTTAAAACAGGGACACCTGTTAATCTATAATTCGTCGAACCAAAATACCAATAGGCAAAGATACCTACTACTAATACAGCCATGGTAAAAATAATTCCCACGAGCCAAGAAAATATTTTTTTCACCTTGTAAGACTCCTAACTTGTGCCAACTCCAAGACAACAATTCCTACACAGGATACCATATTTTTGTATATGGCGCAAGAATGAGAGTGCTTATTGCGCCTGTGTTTTGATAAATCCGTTTTCCTGAAGCCATTGACAGTCCTTTTCTATCAAGGCTTTTTGTAATTCCTTTAGACAGAGATATTCCATTTCAATGATCTCTTTCGTTTGTGTACCATATTTAGTTTCTTCATACACATAGTTCTTTAGTTCTTCTTCATCTACTGTATCTTTAAGAGAAAACAATATATCTTCCGATACCTGCTGTTGTGCAAGAAGATGTTGCCAATAGGCATACTCTTCTTCTGTCAGCGTAAATGCACCATACTCATTCGTACACAGTTGTTCTTGAGCACATACAACGTTTTTGGCATAATCCATTCCGGATGTCCGATCATATACATGAAGCTGCCGTTCTTCTCCATTGACATATACGCGCATAGGATAGCCTCCTTTTAGAATATGATAGATACTATTATAAAAAAAGTCCTACAGACCCTGCTGTAGGACTTTCTATATTGGTTTTATGCTTCTGCTTCAACCGGATAAACGCTTACTTTACGCTGATATTTACCAACGCGTTCGAAAGCAACTTTTCCTGCTGCCGTAGCAAATAACGTATCATCTTTACCGATGCCTACGTTTGTGCCCGGATGGAAATGTGTACCGCGCTGGCGAACGATGATGTTACCAGCTTTTACAGTAACACCGTCATGGCATTTTACGCCAAGGCGTTTGGATTCACTATCACGGCCGTTACGTGTGGAGCCTGTCCCTTTTTTATGAGCGAACAGCTGCAAATTAAAATTAAACATTCCGTCCACCTCCTGACGTCTATGAATGGAGCACAACATATGAAGGATATTGCTGTGCTATTTGTTCTAACCCTAAGACCATCGTATGAAAAATAACTTGTGAAACTTCACAACACTTCTCTACGCGGACTGTTAAAAAACCGTTTTCTTCTTCCATATGATATGTAACATTTTGAGGAATATAATGAAGCAACCCCAACAATGCCGTCTGTGACAATGCCGATACAGCTGCACAAACAATATCACTGCCAGCTTCACTATATTCGGCATGACCGGATATAACAAAGCCGGAGAATTGGCGGTCTCTATTTCGTTCTAATTGAATGGTAATCATTAGCCTTCAATTTTTTCGATTGTAACTTTTGTATAAGGCTGACGATGACCTTGACGACGACGGTAATTGGATTTAGCTTTGTATTTGAAAATACGGATTTTCTTTTCTTTCCCCTGTTCCAATACTTTAGCTGTAACTTTAGCGCCTTCAACAACCGGAGTACCAACTTTAACGTCTCCGTCGTTTACAACTGCCAACACCTGGTCAAATACAACTTCGGAATCAACATCAGATGCCAATTTTTCAACAAAAATATTGTCGCCTTCTTGAACACGATATTGTTTTCCACCAGTTTTAATAATAGCGTACATGAGTGACACCTCCTCATCAATATACTCGCTGAATACGGCGTCCTATACAGGAACTTATGAGCCTCTCCATGCGGCTTATCCTAGCCACTTATGCTACGACCTTATCAATATACCACATCACATTACTCTTGTCAATGATTTTTATCTAAAAATGCAAGTGTTCTCATTTTTTTATCACTGCACTGAACGGTATAACTATATAAAACATCTTCCAAAAAAGCCAATCCGTTAGCACTTAAATGCAGCGTCTGTGCATGTCCCCACGCATACGTAAAGAGAGTCTGCCATAATGAACGCACCGATGACGGCACAGCTATTTCCGGCAATGGTTCTTTGAACGGTTCATCACCATCACTGAGATAGTAAATATGCCGGTTCCCATCCATACCTGCTGCAAAGACATGCACGCGCGAAACATCCGGATAAAAACCAGCTAGCGCCAGTAACTGCCAGCCGGCAATAATCGTAACTATACGAGGATTCTTCTGCCAAATCGCCTGACTATAAATAACAATCAATTCATAGGCTTGCTCATCGGCTTCTTGATTCGGGAAAATATGTTGCACGATTTCAGTAAAAATCTGCGAATAGATATAGCAATCCCACGTCAGCTGCTGCATACCTGGATTACTAGTACATTCATATTCACGCAGTATCAGCATTGATGACACGGATACTGCATCAAATGTAATATGACTCAGTGCCAGCAATGCACCAAATCCTTGTTTTCCTCGGCATCGTTTGGATACAAACACGCGAACCAATCCTTCCTGTCTGGTAAAGACAGATAAGACCAATTCTTGCCCGCGTTTTCGCGCCTGTAAAATAACCCCATCATAGCGTCTTGTTGGTTTCTGCTGATATATGTTACCCATTCGCCTTTCCATCATCTTCCTCATCTGCTGGCTGCGCAGATTGTTGTTCCGGCGAAATAGGAACGGCTTTTAAACGGGCAATACGAAAACGCTGGACTTCCAGAACAATAAAGCGATACATGCCAATAGTTACGGCTTCCTGCGGCGACGGCGTATGGCCCAATAAATTGAAAACATAACCGCCAATCGTATCGGTATCCACATCTTCCTCTATAGGCAGATGCAACAATTCTTCAACATCTTCTAGCAGTACAGTACCGGCAAATTCATAAGCGCCATTGGAAAGCGGCTGAATTTCTTCTTTTTCCGTCGTATGTTCATTTTGAATATTACCAACTAATTCTTCTAAAATATCTTCCAGTCCAATCAAGCCTACCGTACTGCCGTATTCATCGACTACCATGGCCAAATAGGTCCGGCGCGTCCGCATCAGCTGCAACAGCTTGGAAACCGGCATGATTTCCGGAATCATCAAAATAGGCCGTTTGATTTGGCGCAAATTGCTTTGCCGATGCATATAGATATCCATCAGATCCTTAATATGGACAAGCCCCAACACATGATCTTTATCTTCTTCACACAACGGATACCGTGTATGGCGGGATTGACGAATGGTTTTAAGATACTGCGTCATCGTTTCTTCTGTATATAAACACACAATATCTTGTCGCGGCACCATGATTTCCTTGGCCAAGCGGTCGGCAAAATCAAATACATTGCCGATTAATTCACTTTCAACTTGGTCGATTTTCCCTTCTTTATGACTTGCTGTAACCAGCATACGAATTTCATCTTCTGAATGCGCCATATCTATTTCATTGGTAACATCCATATGATACTGTTTCAAAATAACTTTAGCTATACCATTGCCAATTGTAATCAACGGAAAAAGAAGATGACTGACACATTGCAGCAGCGGCCGCACACGTTGAAGTCCTTTTTCTGCACACTGTAATCCGATCGATTTGGGAATCAGTTCACCAAATACCCACATTAATACACACAGTATAATACACAGGCAGGCATATAGAATCCAAACCAACCATTCCTTCCCCAACTGCTGACAAAACATACCGTAACTTTCTGTTAATGCCGAAAGCACGACAGCACCGGCAGTCAAACCGGAAATCGCCATGCCCAGCTGGGCTGTTCCCAAAAAAAGAACCGGATTATCATACAGTGCCAGCAATCGTTTTGCTTTCGCATCACCATCTTTGACTAATTCTTCTATATACTCTCGCCGCAGCTGAGCAAATGCAAATTTACCAATAACGCATACGGCACTAAAGACAATACAAATACAAAAAATAAAAAAATCTTCAATGAGTACTTGCGAATTGATAAGTCATCTCTCCTATTCATTCTTGTAGCCCAATTCGCTCAGAGCACCGCTCTTATTGCGCCAATCGGGCTTGACTTTGACCCAAATATCCAAAAACACGGAAGAGCCGAGCAGATTTTCAATTTCCTGTCTAGCCTGCGCGCCGACTTCTTTTAAAACTGAGCCGTTTTTACCAATGACAATTCGTTTCTGAGAATCTCGTTCGACAAACACGGTCACTCGAATATATACTTTGTTTTTGCCGCGTGTCTTCATTTCTTCTACATATGCGGCAATGGCATGGGGTACTTCGTCCCGTGTACAGTGAAATAATTTTTCCCGCACAATTTCTGCTACCAGCAATCGTTCCGGTTGGTCTGTAATCATGTCATCTGGAAAATATTTAGGTCCTTCTTGTAATATTTTTTTCAATTCATTCACAACTGCATCTACATTATCTCCCTGCAATGCAGAAATTGGGATAATCTGAGCAAAATCATACAGCTGCGCATATTCGGTAATCTTGCGGAATACGTCTTCTTTGGTCATCAAATCAATTTTGTTAATCAGCAGAAACACCGGGACATGAGCTTCTTTGATCTTATCCAGTACAAACATATCTCCCGGTCCTTTTTTTTCATTGCCGGATACCAAAAACAAAACGGCATCAATATCTTTCAAGGATTGATACGCTGCTTCGTCCATAAACTGTCCCAGCTTGTGTTTGGGTTTGTGAATGCCCGGCGTATCCAAAAAGACAATCTGGCATTCATCATCCGTATGAATGCAGAGAATGCGGTTGCGCGTAGTCTGTGCTTTATCAGAAACAATCGATACTTTCTGCTTAATAATATGATTAATCAATGTGGATTTCCCCACATTCGGACGGCCTACAACGGCAACAAATCCAGATTTAAATACCTTTTCTTCCATACATGCTCCTTTTAGTTAGTAATTTACAATGAAAATAAATGCGGCAACAACTCTTCCAGCGTCATGACATGATATGTATCATCCGGCTTGGTTACAATGACATGGGGAATCTGAAATTCTGCCATCACCTGCCGACAGGCACCGCAGGGCATCGTAAAGCCCGCTGCATCGCCGACAATAGCAATCGCCTGAAATTGTCGGCAGCCGCAGGCTGCGCCGTGAAATATAGCATTGCGTTCGGCACAGCAGCTCAGTCCATATGAGCTGTTTTCTACATTGCACCCCGTATAGACCGTGCCATCGGCTGCCAGTACAGCGGCTCCTACGGTAAAATGCGAATACGGCGCATATGCGTTTTGCTGAATTTGCCGCGCTGCCGCAATCAAAGCGCGGCACGAAGCATCGTCTATCATAGTTCTTCTCCTTTACGGACATATCCCAGCCGGTGCAGGATAAATTCTTCTTCTTTGCGCATCTCAGCCTTATCATCCGGTTCCATGTGGTCATAGCCCAAGATATGCAACATGCCGTGAATTGTTAAATAGGCCAGTTCTCGTTCAAAGGAATGACCATATTCATCAGCCTGTTCTTGTACTTTTTCCAGTGAAATCACAATGTCTCCCAATAATGCTGTATCTGGGCCATCATAACCGTCTGCTTCGCCTTCATTCAGCGCAAAAGACAAGACATCTGTCGGACGATCAATCTGCCGATACTGCTTATTTAATTTGTGAATATATTCATTATGACAAAGCAATACACTAATTTCTGCATTTGGCCCTAAGCCGTATACCAAGGCCGCTTCCTGGCAAACGCGGTCAATAATCTGTTCATAGGTATCATTTTGAAACGCTACATCTTCATAATTAATATTTGTATTCATAGTAATTCCACCTTTCTATACAGTTTGATAATAGGATTCGTAAGCCCGAATAATTCGGCCAACCATATCATGACGGACGACGTCTTCATCCGTAAAATGAACCATGCCAATGCCGCGCACATGCTGCAGCACTTGCTGGGCTTCTGTCAATCCGGACAGCTGACGATTTCCCAAATCAATCTGCGTAATATCGCCATTAACAACCATACGGGAATGATTACCCATACGGGTTAGAAACATTTTCATCTGTTCTTTCGTCGTATTTTGGGCTTCATCTAAAATAATGAAGGATTCTTCCAGTGTTCGGCCGCGCATATATGCTAATGGTGCCACTTCAATAATATTCCGGGCAATCATTTTCTGAAATTGATCTAATCCAAACATATCTGCCAGCGCATCATACAATGGTCGTAAGTACGGATCGATTTTTTCCTGCAGGTCTCCCGGAAGAAATCCCAGTTTTTCTCCTGCTTCGACAGCCGGACGTGTCAAAATAATACGTTCGACTTCCCTGTTTTTCAGATAATAGGATGCCAAGGCTACAGCTAAATATGTTTTCCCCGTACCGGCCGGACCAATACCAAAGGTAACTAAATTATGGCGTATTGAATCGACATATTGCTTTTGACCGACTGTCTTTGGCTTGATTAAACGGCCCCGCGCGGAAATACTGACCGTATCTTCATAAATGGAGCGTAGCAGATCTTCCTTGCCGGCTTTAATAAGGGATGCCGAGTACCGTACATGCTGGGTCGTCAAATACGTATTCTCCCGCTGCAAATACCGCAGCATGTTGAGTACAGCCAATACATGTGATGTATCCGCTTCTTCCCCCCGTACCAATATTTCATTGCCGCGGGCAGCAATACGGCATGCTGGAAATTCTGCTTGCAACGTTTTAAGAAATTCATCTTTCATTCCTAAAACAGCCTGCGCTTCAGACACATCGGAAAAGGTAAGTCTCTGTTCCATAGACAATCTCGTGATCTCCTTTTTATTCTATAAATTTATGTACAGCTTTTCCATGCAAGTACGTACATTTTTTTCCTTGCCATGTATCACAACGTACTAATTCAGCATCAATCATATCCCGAATCTTCCACCAGCCCATGCCCCAGTTGGCAAATTCCGTTGCTTCTTTAGGAGCTCGGCCGATAAGCCGTTGAAACACAATATCACTGCGCGTATGTTCCAAAAATGCCACGACGCGACGAACATATTCTTCTACAGAAACCAGTTGTATCTGCCCTGTTTGATACCAATCCGCCATGACTGTATTTTTAATAATGTACAGCGCATGCAGTTTAATTTCATGTGTCGGCAAAGCCGAAATAATTTTAGCCGTTTCTACGATATCTTCCATCGTATCCCAAGGCAAATCCAAAATTACGTGCGTACAAATTCGAAATGGATAGGCCTGCAGCATCATTATAGCATCAATATATTCGGCTAGCGTATGTCCACGGTTAATTTTTACCAACGTTTTATAATTGACCGTCTGCAAACCGAGTTCAACCAATATATCGACACCATAAGTGTCTTTGATTTCTTTCATAATATCCAAATACACTGGATGGATACAATCCGGCCGTGTTGCTACGGCAATGCCAACAATATTAGGCTGGCAGGCTTCTATTAAATATTGTCGAAACCGCGCAGGTTCCAAATAGGTATTGGTAAAATTCTGAAAATAGGCGATAAATTTATTCGCCTTATATTTAGGTTGAATATGAGCTATATTTGCTTCAATCTGCTGGCGAATCGTAACGCTTGCCGGCAGATTTTCATATCCTGCACCAATAGAGCCGCAAAATGCACAGCCCCTCGTCCCTAATGTACCATCTCGATTGGGACATGTATCAGGAATGCTAATGGGCAGCTTATATACTTTTTCTCCATATGTCTGCTTTAAATACGCAGAGTATACTTGATAGCGTTCATTCATATCTATTCCTCTATTTTTTCTGGAATTATTTGCCATGCTACATCATGGCCTTTCTTTTCTGCCAGTATATAGGCAGGATGTTCCGGTAACACCGTATACCGCTGCAGCTCCTGCATGGCAACAGCGGAAACACGCCAAATCCGATACCGCATTTTGATATCACGCCAGCTTGTAAATACATACGTTGGAATGTATTGACGCAGCCAGTCTTCATCGCGAAAGATGGCATCGGTCTCACTGCGCGGTGCTTCTTCCCATCCCAAAAAATTCAACCGATAGCGGAAAGAGAAAAACGTCAGCATATCTAAAATTAATAGATCACGAGCTGTTTCCCGCTGTTCATCTGACAAAGGAAGTATCTGTTGAATACAGTGCCACAAAAACTGGCCAAGATGCTCATCAGATAACGCCTTTTCATCATTTTTCAGTTTCAGCCATTCATCTGTCAGTTGTTCGTACAGTGTAAAATAATCTTTTTGGTATATATTCGACAAAAAAGCCAATACATAGATAAATTTACCGGCATTATAGGTTCGCTCGAATACATCTTCGAATACTTTCATATATCGTACGTTTTCATACGGAAGCCACGTCGTCTCCAGTACTTCATACGGTCCGCAGGGATCGTACCGATAATCCTGCGGATAATCACGTCGAATTCCTGAGCCCTTGAGCAGTTTCAAAAAGCCAATTTGCAATTTATGCGGATGGAGAGCATATATATCATTAAATGACTGCCGCAGATGCGTATAATCTTCATATGGCAGTCCTACAATCAAATCCAAATGTAAATGAATCGTTCCATAGGAAAGAAGTCTTTTCATAATATACGTAATACGAGGCCAATCGTTATGACGATGAATCGCCTGCAGCGTTGGTTCATAGGTCGATTGAATTCCCATTTCCAGTTGGATGCGCCCTTTAGGCGCTCTCGCCAGCAGTGTTAAGTCTTCATCCCGCATCACACCCGGTTCAATTTCTAAATGAAAATTAATAGGCTGCTGAACGTGTATCATATATTCCAACAACGGCCGATGATGGCGGGGATTACAGTTAAATGTACGATCGACAAATTTTATTTGATGAACGCCGGCATCGACAAACTGCTGCAGCTCTTGAAGTACCAGCGGTACCGAACGGAACCGCACCGTATCATTCATACCGGATAAACAATACTGACAATGAAAGGGACAGCCCCGCGAGCTTTCATAATACATAATTTTATGATCCAGTTCGCTAAACGGCTCTCCTTTATACGGGAATGGCAGCGTATCCAGGTCTGAAATTTCCTGAAACGTATCATCACCATCTATACAACCATTACGACGGCCCATTACACCGGGAATCCCTATACCCGATTGCCCTGCTGCTAATTTTTGCAAAAAAGCGGGAACCATTTCTTCCCCTTCTCCCTGCAGCACGTAGTCAATATCCGGATGATCCTGTAATACCTGTCGCGCCGTATAAGATACTTCCGGCCCGCCGACAAAAACGATAACCTTGGGATATACCTGTTTTATCAGCGTAATCAGATGGCATGTCATTTCAATATTCCATATATAACAGGAAAAGCCAATAACTTGTGCCTGAGCCTTTGCAATATGGCGCAGAATATCATATATATTTTGGTTAATCGTATACTCTGCCGTCATGACGTCTACATTTTTTTGTCGGCAAGCCGTATGCAAACACCGCAGTGCTAACGAAGAATGAATAAATTTAGCATTTAAAATAGTTAATAAGGTCTTCATAAAAATTTCGGTCCTTTTTCTCATCGAAAATAATAATATCCTAATTATACTACAGGCAAGTCAATTTCGCACTATCTTATTTTCTGACGGACTGGGATGACTAGCTACTTTCTTTCGTTTGTGCTAGTATAATGTAGTATATTATTTATGAAAAGGAGGCATATACCCATGCTGACAATCGCTCTTGCCCAATTAGAAATACATGCCGGCGACCCGCGTTACAATACGACGGCTATGAAAAAACAGATTGCCCAGGCTAAGCAAGCTAGCTGCGATGTAATTATTTTCCCAGAACTCGCCATTCCGGGATATTTTATTGGCGATGTTTGGGATCAGCCCGATTTCATCAACGACTGTGTTCGCTTTGGTGAAGAAATTCAAGCCGCATCCGATGGTATCACTATCATTTACGGCAATGTTGCCAAGGAAGAAAATCGCGTCAATCCCGACGGCCGGCTACGTAAATACAATGCGATGTTCATTGCTCAAAACGGCAAACTCATTGCCCCACAGAACTCACCGTATCCATTTTATATCAAAACGTTGCTGCCCAACTATCGTGAATTCAGCGATATTCGCTATTTTACGTCCCTGATGGAAGTCGCCCAAGAACGTCATGCCTTTCCGGAAGATTTTCTTTCACCGGTAACACTGACGTTTTCCAACAACCGTACGCTACATATCGGTCCACTCATTTGTGAAGACAGTTGGGATGATAACTATCCCTTTAAGCCTATGTCCTATCTGAGTCAACATTATGATATAGATCTGTTCGTCAATATTTCCAACTCACCGTTTACGCAAGGTAAAACGCAGCGACGTCATCGCCTGTTTGGAAAGGCTATCGAAGCCATGCAGCGTCCAGCCGTGTATGTCAACTGCACAGGCATTCAAAATAACGGCAAAAACATCTATACCTTTGATGGTTCCAGCGGTGTCTATGACAGTAACGGCACACTGCATTATGAATGCTCACCGTTCACGGAAGAATTAGCTGTCATCCACTATGATGAAACAACGCATGCCATTATTTCACCGCGCCATGTATCGCCTGCTCGTACAACCATAGAAGATATATATCACAGCCTGCATTACGGCCTAAAATCATTTATGGAATCGCTGGGCCTTAAAAAAGTGGTCATCGGCGTATCCGGCGGTATTGATTCTGCCGTTAACGCTGCATTATATGCTACGGTACTGCCACCAGAAAATATTCTTCTTGTAAATATGCCCAGCTGCTACAATTCCGAAACCACAAAAGACCTAGCTAAACAGTTAGCAGATCATATCGGCTGCCTGTATACCGTAATTCCCGTGCAGGATAGTTTGGAACTGACTCGCAGTCAATTCAATACGGCTATGTTGTATCAAAAGGATACTCCCGTCGGCCACTTACAGTTAACCAGCTTCATTGAAGAAAATATCCAAGCTCGGGACCGTTCCAGTCGCATTTTAGCTGCTGCCGCAGCTGCCTTTGGCGGAGTGTTTACATGCAATGCAAATAAAGCCGAATCCTCTGTCGGTTATGCTACACTCTACGGCGATAGTGCCGGATTCTTAGCTGCCACTGCCGATCTTTGGAAACATCAAGTCTATGACCTGGCACGCTATCTCAATGTGTCTGTTTTCAAACGGGAAGTTGTCCCCCAAGGCAGTATTGACATTGTTCCCAGTGCCGAACTCTCAGCAAATCAAGATATTGATAAAGGACAAGGCGACCCCATTATATACCCCTATCATGACTATCTGTTTGCCTCCTTCATTGAACGTTGGCAACGCGCGACACCCGAATCTATTTTGCAGTGGTATGCGAACGGCACGCTGGAACAAGAAATCGGCTGTACCGTTTCCGTAAAAGATATTTTCCCCACAGCAGCCGATTTCATTGCCGATTTGGAAAAATGGTGGCGTCTCATTGCCGGTTTTGCCGTTGCCAAACGTATCCAAAGCCCGCCTCTGCTCTCTGTAAGCCGTCGTTCCTTCGGCAATGACCTCAGAGAATCACAGCTCACACCGTATTACACAACACGGTATTTAAAATTAAAAGAAACATTACTCCAAAAAGACTAGCCATATCGCTGCGTCCGCTTAAACAGCAGTGATATTTCATAATTTTACAAAACAAAAAAGTCATCGACCAAATTTCTTTGTCGCGATGACTTTTTTGTATCTAACGTTACATATAATACATCCACTGCAATGATGCCGTTACAAACTGATGATATGCTGTATCCCGCCCAGCTTATCCATTTTAATAACTATATATCAGAATAAACAAGTTGGCGAATTTCATGTAATGCTTTTTCGCTTGCTGCATTAGCTGAATGAAAAGAAACAAGCTTGCTGTAGTATCCCTGTTCCCAAGCCAGTTGCCGGCTCCGCGGATAATTTAAATCAAAGTAAAAACAAAGCGCTCCAACATAAAAATCGATATCACTTTTCTTATCTTGCGTGCGCACAAGCTTTCTCTTCCGTACTTGTTCCAAAACAGCCTGCGAAACAGACTGTGTCTTCAAATCAGTCTCACCCGTATGCCATATAGGGATTCCCTGCTGCATATACATCACATAAACCCTAAAAATATCCAGCTTATCCGCATCCCGTATAATCTGGCAGAACAGACGCTGACGCGGCGTTAAATCATTACGCAGTTCATACGCATTATGCTGTGAAATAGCCAGGAAAATAACCTCATCATTCTTTCTATCCGCTAAAAAATCAGTAATATGTCCATCATCAAACAAATACTTGGCACCATATTTAGCATGATCTATCGAACGGTAATCTACAAACGTATGGTACGTACGCAGCTGTTCAAACCGGCCAATATCATGAAGCACTCCAATCAGCCAGGCTATATCTCGATCGGCTGCAGACATTCTCAAAGAATCGGCAATCTCCTCACAAAGTGCACTCACCCGCAGCGAATGCGCATATTTCAACTGCACGCCATTCATTGTCTGATCAAAACGATCTACATAACAGCGAAACTGCGAAATAACTTTTTCTCTATTTATCATGAAACCGCCTTTCCTCTCTGTTTCAACAACAATACATAGCTAATTCGGCCTGACGGCATTGCCATTGAAAAAATTCTATACATATGTATATATGTCTACCGCTTTTACGTTAAAATGCAAAGCGTTTTTCTGCTCATGTACTCCCTATAGAAGAAATATAATAACATATATGCGACATTTTTGATACTATTTCATAGACAATAGGTTTTGCTATATGATATAATTATTATATCATAAATTTTATTATGGGTATGTACATAGTATACGAATGAGTTTCTCAGGGCATCCTTCTAATCGTATACGCATACATGATTCATTGAACGCAAGGATAGTATACCTAAAGGAGGCTTTTGCAATGTTAAAAAAAATCAGCATCATCGCATCAGTATTAACCATAGCAACTGTAGCTGTCATGGCTATGTCTACAGACACATTCCATGCTCGCCATCATCACGACGATACGACAGCTGCAACGTCTCGCTCAACCCAAAACGATGAACTAACGACTATTGCTCGTGCTGAAGTTCCTGCCTCAGCTATATTAACAAAGTACAAAACAGATACCAAAGATAGAGAAACAGAAATCAAATTTTATGATGAAGCAACAGCGTTGACATACGAAGTAACCATCTATACAGATACCAAAAAAGTACATGAAGTAGAAATCAAAAGCCGTGCAAAAGCCAACAGCGTGACCATTCAAAAATCAGAAGCTGATATTCAACAGCTTATTTTAGCAACGTATCCCGATGCTAAAAACATTGTCATTCATTTGGACCGCAATGATCATACCTTCCACTATGAAGCTCACTTTACTACGGCTAAATACGTTGTCGAAGCAAAAATAAATCCGGATACAGGCATATTTACAAAGCAAGAATTAACATATCTATAATGATACACATACCAGGCAATAATTTTCCGTTCCATGTATTACTGATAAAATAACAAAAATTTATACTGTTTTCTTAACGCAACAGATAAAGAAGCTATCTGTTGCGTATTTTTTTATAATCGTACAAAATATAAAGAAATTCAGTATTTCTTTTATAGAGCTGATTACTGGAATGCTGGGTTTAATAAAGCATTAACAACGCAATAGACCTTTTGGCGGGAACTGTACATTTCTCCGATAGATGGTATTCGAAAAATTGCTTATATCGTACCCGTCTACTCACAGGGAAAATTAATCGGGTTAATGGGGTTTAGCATCCGGTTGCAATTACTCATCGATGATTTAAAAGGTATTAACGACCAATTCGGTCATGCCATGGGCGATGAATTACTCTATCGGACCGTACAATTCATCAAAAGCATCTATACACACAGTCCTATCTTCCGTGTAGGCGGCGATGAATTTCTAGTACTGATACAAGGCGAAGACTATTCAAACCGCTTTACTTTGCTAGAAAAAACAAAACCTTGTAATAAAAAACGAAATGATCAACAAGAACGACCGTGGGAACAGATCGCTTGCGCTGCCGGCATGAGTGATTATCAACCAGAAACCGACACGTCGTATCAAGACATCTTTCTTCGCGCTGATAGCACCATGTATAAAAACAAAAAATCAACAGAAGGACCCAGTATGAGATAATTCAATGCCTTCTGTACAAAAAAGCAGAAATAGCTTACTATGACAAACTGTTTCTGCTTTTTTGTATATGGTATATGTTGTTCTTATTGTTATTTATGTAAAACCATGCGAATGCCGACAATACTAACTTCATACAATACAATCATCGGCGCTGCCAACAACGTTTGGGAAATAATATCCGTTGTCGGCGTAATAATTACCGCTACGACAAAGGCTAAATAAATACATTTGCGCATCCGACGTAGTTGTAACGATGAGACAATACCGGCAATAGCAAGAACGAGCAGGAGCAAGGGAAAATCAAAAATAAACCCAAACGGCACGACAAGCATAATGACAAAGTCTAAATAACTTTCCATCGACCACATCGATTGTACCACATCATTGGTAAAACTCATAAAAAATTTGAGTCCCTGAGGCAACACAAAAAAATAAGAGAAAGCAATGCCTATCATAAACAATCCTAATGATGCCGGAACCAACATAGATAATGCCGTTTTTTCCCGTCTCGTAAATGCAGGCACTAGAAACGCCCAGAACTGATAAAATAAAATGGGCGAAAAAAAATAGCCCCCGTCATGACAGCCACTTTAAAATAAATAACAAAAGCTTCGGCCGGCCGCATAAAATACAATTTCCCTGCTGGTGCCGTCAAAAATAGGATGATAAGATTAATAAAATATACGAAGAAATATTTGGCTATTTTGTCCATAAAGATGTCGCCATTGCCGCACAGGCACTGCATGATATTGAAAAGCCCTTCGTATTCCAATGGCAAAAAGACAGGGCGTCCCTTAAAGAATACCCCATCGCCGGTCAAGGCGGGCATCATGTCATTTCACTCGCCGAATCGATATACCGTCATATTCCAGCTGATGTCGTTGTTGCTCAAGCCTGTTCTCATGGCGCACCAAGTAATAAAAAAGGCGAAGAAGATGTTGTCGCCTGGCTTCGCGCCGCTGCAATTATTGCCGGTGTCGATCCCATCCAATACAGCTTATTACGTTCCGATGGTGACGGCTTACCTTCACCTCATCATCAAGAAGGATATTTAGTTCATCTCGGCGATCATGATTTTGTCTTAACTGCTCCGGCTGCTGTAAAAACGATTGCCGTTCTAAAAAAATAGCCGCTCAAGACTACGGCATGAATCAATCTGACCTAAATGGTGCCAAATACAACGCATTCCGCAACTACGTAGGCGCACAATATGGATTTATACTTAAACTTCCTCGAAGCAGAATCCGATGGCTACAGCCGCATCTGCGATGCTGTTCAAACACTGATTCGTAAATAAACTTTTTATATAATAATCTTCTTCTACCGACACAATTTCTAAACAAAAAAAGCGATGAATGCATATATTATCCATTCATCGCTTTTTTGTTTCTTACTTACTTTCTTTTCAACAATACCACCGTTTCCACGTGGCACGACACGTCCTGATTGATGTCAGTTTTCGGGAACCGATCCAGACTACTATAGAGTGTTGCAAAATATCTCCGTTTGTTTGCGGAAACATATCAACAAATTCTGTAGCAAAAAAGTATTAATACAACTCGCTATCCATATCACAGTCTGAACCTCGCCCGTCCACGGAAAAAGTTCAACTTTTTTATTCATTTCTACTATTATAGTAATTCCAACATAAAAGTCAAATTTAATGAAGAACTGCCATCGTCTCCACCTTGCCCGTTCTTCGTACAGAGAACAGATCAACGGCTATTTTTCGTCCCGCCTGATGACCCAATTCCCATACACTCGACCTTAGCAAGCTGAAAATTTTAATAGCGATGCTACTACTTCTTCGCATTCTCTTCCAGTTCCAGCATGTACTTATCAAAGTCAGACATAAATAATCTATCCTGAATGACACGGTACTTTTCAAATTCAGTCTCGGCTTTAGCCTTGGCGATCTCTGCCGTAATTTTTCCTGCATCCTGAAGAATCTCTCTGTCATCAGCCATCAGGAATAGATCCAGTCGCTTTGACCAATCCTCCATTGTCATCGGAATGTGACGTTCTGCACGGTCCTCTGCCAAATCCAGATAAGCAGATACAATACGCTCCAGTGAACGCATTTCCTGCTCATTCAAATAATTCTTCGCAACGCTCACATCACTTTTTACTATCTTACCTTCCGGTGCTGTTGCCCACGTGGTCAGCCCCATATGTGGCTTATCAGCATCGGCCCGCTCATAAATCAACTCCGCTGCTGTATGTCCGTGAACTGCATAGTGCATCTTGTTCTGCACTTTTGCAAAGAACTGCTTTGTTGTTTTCGCTGTTCGGTCATAATCAAGAGCTGTAGCATAGATATCGGTTATCTTCTGATAAAATCTACGCTCAGAGAGGCGGATTTCACGAATCTGCTCAAGCAAACGGTCGAAATATTCTACTGTAAGCACAGATCCACCATTTTTCAGGCGCTCATCATCCATGACCCAGCCTTTGATAGTATAGTCCTTGACAATGCCATTGGCCCACTTGCGAAATTGTACAGCTCGCTCATTATTCACCTTGAATCCAACCGCAATAATCATTTGAAGATTATAATGCTTTGTATCACGAGTCACCTGACGGGAACCTTCGGTTTGAACTATCCGGAAATTCCGGATAGTTGAATCTTCCTCAAGCTCTGAGTCGGAATAAATCTTCTTGATATGCTCATTGATTGTACGAACATCCACATCGTACAGTGTGGCCATCATCTTCTGCGTCAGCCATATATTCTCATCCTCATAGCGCATCTCTATGCTGCCCTGCTGATCACCTACAGAGGCAACATAGGTTAAGTATTCTGCAGCGCTGGAACGGATAGTAATTTCGTCTTTTTTCTTTTTCAAATAGGAGACCTCCTTTTACGTTGCAAAATCATTATTCTGCCTGTGCATCAAAGGATTGTTTCACAATTTCCATAATTTGATCTAATTCATCCTGATGCTCCATAAATAATTCTACATCGCCATTTCCCCAACGTCCTAAACCGGTAATATCTTTACAAATACCGTTAGGATCATTAATTTCTGAAAACTTCATATTAATCGAAATACGCAATCTTTGTTTTTG
Source organism: uncultured Megasphaera sp. (assembly GCA_934202965.1). GTDB lineage: Bacteria > Bacillota > Negativicutes > Veillonellales > Megasphaeraceae > Megasphaera. Next base: position 414 of record CAKPYN010000001.1, on the reverse strand, counting down.
AAAAACAATATCAACAAAATTAGTATCCAGTTTATAGGCAACATACAACTTTTTATATTCCTTCTTAACCGCAGGGGATAAGTTTATTATACGCTTATCTAAAGACTCGAACAGTATTCTTGTAAAAGCATTCACATCATACGTTTTCAAGGAATACTTCTGCACTGCTTTTTCTTCTACTTGATATGGCGCAAGTTCTGCGGCTGTTAAAGTTGGATATGGCCAAATAGATTCTGCTTTCTTTGCTAATTTGTTTGCTCTCTCTTGGATATGTTTTTCATTCCACTTATTTTGCAAAACCACATATTTATTAAGCCTAAGTGCACTTTCTTTGAATCCACCCGGCATATCCATCTTTTCCAAGAAAGGCCTGTCACTCATTTCAGAATTATATGCAGTCAAAGTAAGATTGCC